>JBBSAQ010000146.1:0-1503 GCA_038252065.1 Chitinophagales bacterium | reverse complement strand
TTCTGAGACGATAGCTGACGTGGGTGCGTTTGGTTTCGCCCTTGATGCAGGTGTTCAATATGTTTCAGGCGCTAAAGACAACTTTAAATTTGGAGTTTCGCTACGGAATATGGGATCACCTATGAAGTTTAGCGGAGAAGGCTTATCCTTATTGACACCCAACCCTGATCCAACTGATCCCTATGTCATCACAGTGACGCAGAGAGCTGCAGGCTTTGAGCTTCCTTCTATGCTTAATATTGGCCTGTCATATGATTTTTGGGCAGGTGAACATCACCGCCTGACGGCAGTTGGAAATTTTACGGCCAATAGTTTTTCTGTAGATCAATTAGGAGCCGGTCTTGAATATTCCTTCAAAGAAATGTTTATGGCCAGAGCAGGATACAGATATGATCTTGGTATTTCGCCCAATGATCCCCGACATCAGCTTTATTCAGGTTTATCCGCAGGGATTACGATCGAGGTTCCCACCAAAAAGGAATCAACCGGCAGGTTTGCCATAGATTATGCGTACCTATCGACGCTCAGATTTAATGGAACCCACAATTTCAGTATACGGTATAAAATGTAAATGGTCTTGACAGAGGTATGATAAATGCTTACCTTTGCCCTAATAAAATATTGAACGTTCTCAGCTGGAGTAACAGTTGAGAACGTTTTTTCATCTTAGTCATAAACACAACAAACCAACCCATCTGAACTTTTACACCGTCAACGTCGTATAAAAATGATACGAATCGAAATTCAGAGTTAAAGATTAAAAATCAAAAAAATTTAAATTAGTATTGACCATGAGTGATATTCAATACATGACTCAGGAGGGTTACAACAGGTTAAGTCATGACCTGGAAGAATTGAGAACCACCGGAAGACAGGAAGCTTCCCGCGCTATAGCTGAAGCAAGGGACAAAGGAGATCTGTCTGAAAATGCAGAATATGATGCCGCCAAAGATGCACAAGGCATGCTGGAGCTTAAGATTGCTGATCTTGAAAAAGTATTGTCAACAGCCCGGGTGATCAGTGAATCTCAATTGGATAATTCAAAAGTTACTGTATTGGCCAAGGTAAAAATCCGCAATACAAAAAATAAAAGCGAATTCACATATCATCTTGTATCAGAAAGCGAATCAAATCTTAAAGAAGGAAAAATCTCCGTGAGTAGTCCTATAGGAAGTGGATTGCTGGGAAAAAAGATAGGTGAGTTTGCAACAGTCAAAACGCCAGGTGGTGAAATGCAATTCGAAGTGCTTGATATTTTCTTTTAACCATTCTATCATGTCCACGATATTTTCAAAAATTATCTCAGGAGACATACCCAGTCACAAAGTAGCTGAGGATGATATGTGCCTTGCCTTTCTTGACATCAGACCCGTAGTATATGGGCACACCCTGGTGATACCAAAGATTGAAGTGAATTATTATTTCGATCTGGATGACGATTATTTAAACCATCTCAACCTCTTTGCTAAAAAAGTAGCTAAGATTCTTGACCAGGAAATAGAC
>JBBSAQ010000145.1:0-1541 GCA_038252065.1 Chitinophagales bacterium | reverse complement strand
TTTCCGGCTTGAGGTCCATCCATGAATCACTAAATTACCTTTACTGTCTAACAACATATCTTTTAATACTTCACTACCGGCATTTCCAATCCGTTTCCACCAGATGACCTGTTCATTTACATAATCATACTTGCATAACACCACGGTTTGAAAACCGTATTCAAGACCTCCCTCATTAAGTACAAAATTATGTACCGTATCCTGTCCTACAAGAATATAAGGTGCCTGATCAGGAATCAATAATTCCATGTACACATAATCACCGTCTGCAGCGATCTGACCAAGTCCACCTGTACTGGGGAAGATTGATTTTTGCAATTTCATACTGTCATCCAGGACGATTAACAGACCTCGACCCCTGTTACCTGCCCTATCAATCACTACTTCACCCCCCAATGTAATCGGATATAAGCTGTCTTTATAAGGATAGGAATGAAGCATCATACTGATAAAACTATGATCTCCGGAAGAATAGAAGTCCCTGACGAATTCAGCATTGTCAATGACAAAAGAACCTGTCAAGTGTTGAACCTCATCAAATCTCAAAAAATAAAAATCCGAAAGATTCAGGTTATCATTCAATGGATCACTACGGTAACTCAGAACGGATGTATCTCCAATAATGAAACTGATTCTGGAAGTACCATTGTTAAGACCTATATAATAATTACCCGCAGGGTCATTCACCATATATTCATTACCAGCATGCCACGCACCCCCCTGAACCTCTAGTTGGGACAAAACATGCTGGGCATGACTGACTGCACTTAAGCAGACTATGCTAATGATAAGTGCGAATTTCAGGATGTGATGATGGGGTGCTCTTTTCATATACAATAAATATAGCATCTATTTTCAGATCACAACGAACAACGTCATACCTGAAGACTGACCAGCCTTCAGTGGTATCCAATATTGGCATGGAGCGAGAGTAGTTTAATGGGACAGTCTCGAAAACTGTTGTGCGGGCAACTGCACCGAGAGTTCGAATCTCTCTCTCCGCCTTCGCTCGCCGAAGTACTGATACGCTAGTGAAGTACGAAGGCGAGCCTGTTTCTACTTTTGAAATCTGTGCAAAAGATTTTCCTTGGCGAGCTTCAGCGGTTACAATCCGCTATTACTTTGTCAAAGAAAAACTAGCTTCCTGAATTAAAATAATATGAAAATGTTTTCAGTTTTTAGATAAAATTCTTAAATTGGTTAAACTATTTATTAACCAATTGAAAACATAAGCTATGCTAAATCTGACGAGATCTGGCTTGAATGAGCCAGTGCTTACTACACCTTACTACGTTTACATACTGGCTTGTAATGACGGAACATACTATGTGGGCTGTACTTCAAATTTAGAAGATCGATTGAAGCGACATTCAAATGGTTGGGTTCCGTCAACAAAAGGAAGGTTGCCGATCAAAATTGAAATGTATCTAGTATTTGGAGACAAATACCAGGCATATTCTTTTGAGAAGTATCTTAAATCGGGTTCTGGTCGTGCATTTTCTAACCGTCATCTCATCTTATCTAAATAAACTTAAGGTAAT
>JBBSAQ010000144.1:0-1574 GCA_038252065.1 Chitinophagales bacterium | reverse complement strand
TTCTCCGGGTTGAATTTTATAATGATAAATCAGTCTTGTTATTTTTGGCAAACCTAAAGAAAGGCTGATCAACAATCCATCGTGACGATGATCCACATCTCTGGATTCGACAGCTCCGATCGTTCGCATACAATTGATAATCGCCGCTGCAGTGCGTTGCACACCTTCAGGATCATCATGGCGACCTGCCTCAAATACAATACAGTAACAACCCTGTAACGGATGATGAAAATAATCAATCGTCGTACCGACAAGCCCTTCTGCTATCCCCAATACGACAGGAGCATGTAAGCCCTTTGCAAGAATTCGGCTGAGATCATCTGCTGCTGCGATCGTAAATATACCTCCATCAGCAGTAGTCGTATGCATATCCAATATCAGAGTAAGTGGAGCATTATATTTTTTTCTTTCTTCCTCAATGGCGGCTGTTAATTCGAGGCACTCCTTGTCTTCCTCCACAAGAAGAGTAGGATCAAGATTTTTTATCCTTTCCAGCTCTGAAGTAGTCAACATTCGATTAAGATCCCTGGAGATAAATCGTTGTTTGGCATTCAAGGCTGCTATATTGCCGCGAATACCTGTCATGGCACCTTTATAGTGAAATGTCGGATTTACGGTGTGTTCAATGCGCAGCAAACGAAAGACTTCCTCAATAGCTTCTACACCAGATGGTTCATTACCATGCATCCCGCCGATACATATAAGCAAAGAGCCTTTCTCCTGTCCCTCATAACGGCCAATGATTCTTTTCTCCATGAATGGCAATAATAATAAATAAAAGGGTATTGTTTTTTAACTCTTTAATGCTCCCGAATAGAGTTTTGGGGGTTTTAGGAGGAAATCACAATTTAGATGTCCACATATATATTAATTAACAAATATGACAGCAAAAAAATTTTTCCATGGACCGAAACATCGATTTCATTGATTGGGAAGAAGAGAAAAATCCGCCTATATGTATTGAGGCACAGGACACATATTGGTTTTTTTACTTAATCTACTCATTTGTACTAGAATACGTGGATTGTATTGATTATTTTTAGATCTTGCAGCCTCTAATAAATTGCGATTACCCCTAACTAAACCCATGAGTTTTTATCTCATGCCACATAAAACCTCCCAACCAACCAACTTTAGAGCTTGCTATACAGCAATCTCTAATTCCGAATGCTCCCAAATTTACCTGCTACATCCTGGATGTCCTTTGAATCCACTTAATACTTTAAGTTGGAAAAGGCATGCTTCACTGGAATGACAATACAAATGGATTGTTATTCATGATTACTATAATAAATTAATAAACAAAACAAAATGAAAATAAGAACCCCTGACGAAAAATCGCTAAACAACTTCCGCGAAAACGGACAACGTGAAATAGCCGCTCATACATCTCAGGACAGTTCCTTTGTTTCACTCAAAACAAAATTAAAAGCAATGAATTGCCGAACCCCCAAAATGTTGATGATCCTGGCATTGTATTTAGTAATGACCGGATTTAGTACAAAAGCATCTTCTCAGGCCGATACTACGATCACTGTGCGATTTGCTAATCCGATATTTGAATGTGGTACATC
>JBBSAQ010000143.1:0-1999 GCA_038252065.1 Chitinophagales bacterium | reverse complement strand
TATTTATCTTCCCCTCCGGCAAAAAACCATAAAGTGATTCTGAATCAGAATTTCGATTAAAGAAACTGAAAAATAAAAAGGCATGACAGCAAGTAAAATTCTATTGGTGGAGGATGATCAAAACTTTGGAGATGTACTGAAGCCTTATCTGGAAATGCATGATTATGATGTTACCCTTGCATCAGACGGGGTAGCCGGGTTTGAGAGTTACAGGAGAGGAAGTTTTGATCTATGCATATTCGATGTGATGATGCCACGTAAAGATGGTTTCACACTTGCAAAGGAAGTTCGTGAAAAGGACAAAGAAATGCCGATCATTTTTCTGACAGCCAAAAACCTGAAAGAAGATATCCTTGAAGGTTTTAAAATAGGTGCTGATGATTATCTCGCCAAGCCATTCAATTCAGAAGAATTATTGCTCCGCATCCAGGCGATCCTTCGTCGGGTCAATAAAGGAATGGATAAAGAAGATGAAGTAAAGGAATATCATGTCGGTGGCTACCATTTCAATTATCCATTGCGCATATTGACATGGCCTGGTACAAGCGGTCCTGAACGAGAAAAACTTTCACCTAAAGAGGCTCATTTGTTGAAGATGTTCTGCCAGCATAAAAATGATGTCCTGACAAGATCAGAAGCACTGGCGAAAATCTGGGGCGAAGACAATTATTTCACTGCCCGCTCTATGGACGTCTTTGTCACCAAACTTCGTAAGTATCTAAGCAAGGACACGAACCTGCAGATTATGAATATCCATGGCAATGGTTTCAGACTAATCGAAAAAGATAAAGTGGACAACTAAGAAAGGCAAAGGCGAAGGAAATTGATTTCATATTCAGGATTGAATCACATTCAATAGAGGTATTTTTTAAATAAAATTCGTAAATAATGATTTTCCTTGACTAATATCTCAAATCTTTTCATTTAGATTAATAGTTTAAGAAACCAACCTCAATTTGTTGAATAGCAATCTTTCACGAGTTTATCAATTTAATAATTGAAGGATGCTGCTATGTTAAAGTTTCCATTAAGTTTTATTTTTCAGAATATTTTGCCTAATATAGTAGTATGATTTAACCTTTAAAATCTTTTAACATGAGACAGTATGGTAACACACAAGTTACTTTGTCTCCCCCTTCCTTACTCAGTTCTAGCTTTAAGCCGTTACAGTTACCAGTATTTCAAACTGGATTTTTCAAAACGAAAAAGAGAAATTTTGCCGGTTTCAAAATTCTCTGTATACTGTGTTTGTTCCCATATTCTACAATCTTTTCGCAGGAATGTGGAACTATTGCCCCTACCTATGATATTCTGTCCGGTTACCCGTCACAAAAGAAGACTGGAAATGACGGTCCTTACTACATTAAAATTTATCCTGTAATAGTAAGAGAAACCAATGGATCAGATGGAGCTACAGAAGCTCAAGTATTAAATGCATTAGAAGAAATGAAAAACGACTTCAAAGCATTTAATATTTTCTTCTATACTGCATGCATAAGGTATTGGGACGACTCTGATGCTTATCTTGATCCGGAAACAGCCTTAGCTAATTATGATGAACTTGAAGATGGGATATCCCTGTTGCTTTACGATCAGATTCTAACGGGTAATATTGTCGGTAAATCCGGAATTCCCGGTAGAAAATTATTCGCAAAGGTGGAATCAACAAAAACACTAACTCATGAAATGGGTCATGCACTAGGTCTTTATCATACCCATAATGGCTCTTCATGTGCAAATGGTGGATCTGCCAATGAGCTTGTTGATGAATCGAATTGTACAACTGCTGGCGATTACATCTGTGAAACAAAAGCAGCACCAGATTTTGCTGCTTTGACTACTGGTGTAAATTATGGCGCATGCACATATACAAATACTACTTGTGTGGATCCCAGTGGCCATCCTTATGTAAATGCAGATATGAAGAATATTATGTCGTATGGTTCAATTTGCAGGGATTATTTTGTTTCAGAACAGGGAGAAAAAATGCGTAATACAC
>JBBSAQ010000142.1:0-2157 GCA_038252065.1 Chitinophagales bacterium | reverse complement strand
TTAGCTTTGTACTTCAATTGCTGCAAATGCTCTTTCATAAAACCAGGCTCCCGGGTTTCTTACTTTCTCTCCTCACCATACTTTATTATTCTTCCGCTACCAGCCAACAACTTTCACTTAGAGTTTCAGGCGATGAACAAACAGGTTTTCATGTTGATATATATAATGATGGCCAGTTAGTAGTATCTAAGACCGAAGAGTTTTCCTTACAGTTATTTAATCTGGATTTGAGCACCACCGCACTTGTCCATTGGACAGGTCAAACATGGAGCGGCAATGAAAAGAGCATCACTCTGCAGAGAGATGGATATCTGAAAGAGTTTGATGCAAATCTGTCTGCAAGCATAACCTATCAGGTCGTGAATCCAAATCTCGTAAAGAAGACAGTTGAGTTATTCCAGCCATCCATGCCCGGAATGTACTATATAATGCAGCAGACAGCCAGACCTGCCCAAACGCCACAACGGTATATAACATTTGAATATGACAGTTTCCCAGGTGGCCTCGTCCACGAGATGTATCCGGCCGTGGGCTTTATCACTCCCGGTAATGATGTCGTTGGATTTTTAACGGATGCCGGGTATAAAAATCAATACACAAGAAATACACGCCGCCGTTTCAGCGGTCGTGGAGGTGGGTTTGTAGGTATGCGCAGATTACCTGATCCGAATTTATTTTCTATCGCTTCTTTATCTGACAGGTCACATGATGATCATTTCATCAAAGAAACATTTGGTGAAATGTACAATCTTGATGCAGGCACATCAACAATACTAAAACCACCTGCAGCATATCAAAAAGAAGGAAATGCAGAAGTTGAATACAAAGAAGAACTCATTTCAATGACAGGCCATCCTGGTGGAAGAGCCGGTATTGATTTTATAGCCCCGTTTAAAGATCAAAACATTTATACCATTTCTTTTTTGTGCAAAGGCAATACACCTGTAGCATTAAAACTATTCAGAATTAAAAATGGACAAAAAACCATTGAATTGGAAAATGGTGTAAAATATATCGACAATTTTCCGGCTACTGAAAACGAATGGACACTTTTTGAAGGAAGCATCCTTGTCCCTTATATTGAACATGATAGTGTATCCATGTTCATAGGTTCACAATCCGGAAAGGAATGTCACCTTCAGATAAAAGATCTTCATTTTGTAGAACACCAACCACGACAAGAGCCATACAACATATTACCACTTGGCGAAAAGGTGGAAAAGACAACTTACATTTTTGTTGAGCCCTGGATATCACATCAACAATTTATGATCTCAGCCCAGACTCGATTGGCCGAAGGAAAAGGCTTTAAGGGATCGCAGATCGAAAAAATGTTGTACTCCAATTTCAATATGCTTACATGGATCACCGATGTAAGAAATTTTACGCCCTTCAATGTGCCGAACATGAATTATGCACCGGACATGTACAACAGGGATTGTTTTTTTACAACGGTTGCCTCTTACAATAAAGAATTGAACCTTTCCTTGTGGGAACAATGGGGTAAAACACAAACAACTAAAGGAGGTATCGGTACGATCATCACTCCACTGATGGGATCGGTTGAAGCAAAAGATAATGAAGCTACCATCGAATGGTTGATTTGGGCCATGCTCAATAAACGTCGGTTTGATGTTACACTTCCAAAGGAAAAAATTCAGAAAGCGGTTGATTATGTATTAAATGAATTTGATGCTGACAAAGACGGCATTTGTAAAGCACACTTCTCATTGAGCCAGGTAGATATTGTTGATTTCAATCCGAAGACAGATCGTCTTGCTGTCAATCAGGGCATGCTGGCCATCGCGCTTAGAACTGTAAAAGAATTGGGCTTTGATATTTCTGATGACTACATTCTAAAGGCAGAAGATGAATATCGAAAGTTTTATGATGCAGAAAGAAAGCATTTACTTTTTGACAGAAATTTTCCTGACATCATTACACTGACCGATCTTGAACCGGAATTTTTCTCCCTGTGGTTGTTTAACAGACAGATGCTAACAGATGAAATGGTCCGAAATCATCTTGATCAAATACCTCATCTCAATACAGTGTCGAATTCGCCACACCCCGAATATGGAACGACTGCACCCATCTGTGTCAGATTGATAAATGATGCCCCGGGCTATTCATATTTAAGCGGTGATTATCAGCCTT
>JBBSAQ010000141.1:0-2407 GCA_038252065.1 Chitinophagales bacterium | reverse complement strand
TGAAGCGACATTCGCTATGGAAGTTGGGAGCCCATTGACTACGACAGATGAATATCCATATAGTGATTCCTGGATTTACGGTCAATATGGGGAAGATGTTAGTGAAGAATGTAGTTCAGAAGAAGCAAATGCTGATGCAGCTGATCTTTTTCGACGGGATTTAAGAAATAATTTGACGAATAGAATTGTTCTTGTTTCATTTTATTTTAAAGATCCTCGAGTAGTGTGTTTCAGCCCAGTTGATGCGGACTGTTTTGAGGAAGAAATTCCAATTACTGCATATTTTCCGGTTGATGAATCAATTTACGGATACGATATTCACAATGTGGCTGATGCAACTGCAAATGACAATCTTTTTGAATATTACCTATTTTACAACTTTAGCGGCAGGCCGGGATTTCATGAATGTCTTTCCGATGATGAAATGAATTTTCATTATGAAAGTATGGCTGATTTAGCTTTAGATGTACTCCCCAATCCAGTAGGCAATAGAGCAATAGCGCAAATCGAAGTAGGATATGAGTTATTAGCTTCTTCAAATTCTACAATATTTCAATCAATGTTAGTTTTAGAAGCTTCCAAAATTGAAATTGAAGAGGAGGAGTTTGAGGAGGGTCAACCAATTCCACATCCGTAATAAATAAAATTTATAATGGTATTGAATCTAAAACTCGTTATTAGCTATATAATATCGATTGTGCCCAATATTCTTTGGGCACAATCTTTTGAATGGACTTTCAATAATTTTAAGGGCTCAGTTATAACAGATATTATAGTTAAGGATAATAAAAACTATGCCGTAGTTAGCAATGGGGTAATTACGTATCCTGACTCAAGTATTAATTATCAGCTTTCAATATTCGAAATATCTTGTAATAATTCCGGGCCAGAATGCCTTAGTTTAAATGAAGTAATAACCATTCCATTTCCGGAATATGCTACATATTCTGTTGATTATATCTCTAAAACCAGAAGATGGCTGATTGTACAATCAAAAGATTTAACTAATGAGAAACAATCTTTCAGAGTCATTTTGCTTAATGAAAATTTTGAACAGATATGTCAATCTTCTATTGATACATCTGGTTATCCAATAAAATGTTTTATAAGTACATACAAAAATAAAACAAATATTTTGGGTTCAATTCTTGGACCTCCACGAAGTGAATTATTTTATCTTCAGTATGATCATGATTTTCCTGATTCATTGCCTCCAATCAAGATAACGCAATCAGAGCCACACGAAATGTTTTGGGTTACATCTATGGAAATAGATTCATTAAAGAAAGATATGTTAGTTTTTTATTACAATGGTGTAGCCGAACTTGATTCCAATTTGCATCAGAATTTAGGATTAAACTATGGAGATATTCATACATCTGATCATGGTACTATAATATTAAATAATAAAAATTACTTTTCTCATGGCGCTACAAGTCAGGGACTTGGAAATGGTAAACGATGGCTTGTTTTACAGAAATATGATACCCTATTTCACGTGCTGAAAGCGGATACATTTGGCATCGATGGTAGGGACAATTATCCTTTTGTTTTCAAGTCAATTGATACAAAAAATAATGAACTATTAATTGGTGGTCACCTAGATGGCCCATTAAATCATGTAGATGTTTTTAGTTATATAAAGAGATTTTATTTATCAAAATATGATTTATCACTACACCAGATTTGGTACAAGGAATTTGGAGGCGACAGAGCTTATTGGTTTTCAGGGGTAAAATTGATGGATGATGGTGATGGCTTGGCCTATGGATTTATAACAGATTCAACAGATCATTACAGATACGCATATATCATGCATGTCGATGCAAATGGTGAAATCCTTACCTCTACAACTATACCCTTTTCTCCAAAAACTACAATTCAAATTGTCAATCCTGGGGATGAAGCCCTTCGTATCCTTAATCCGGATCAGATTGATGCACAAATTGAATTATATGATATTCAGGGTTGTCGTGTCCTGACGGGAATCATAAATTCGGAAATTTCAGAAATTAATGCTCAGGATTTGCCCACAGGTCTTTACGCTTATGTATTGATTCGGGATGGACACTCCATCGGTTCAGGAAAATGGATCAAAGCAAAATAAATCATGGCTATGATGTCAGGAAGGGTCGTGTCATGCAGCGGCCCTTTCTTTAGTAGAGAGAGATTTTAATCGCACCTCTCTCGCTTCGCATCGCCGGTGCCACAAAAAAAGGAGGTGGAGCATCTCTGTTTTACAGATATGTCGCTTACTTCGGCTGGCCTCAGCACGATGCAGCTCACCAACCGTTACGCAGAGATTTATTTCAAAAAATTAACGCAAATTAATCTGCGGTACTTGATACAGTCGTTATGTGTTCCGCTAATATTTAATCTGATGTGCACACTTATAAAAATAATTCTG
>JBBSAQ010000140.1:0-2616 GCA_038252065.1 Chitinophagales bacterium | reverse complement strand
TTTGAAAGTATAAATGCTCGAACCGGTCCTCATAACGCATACTAATTTTACCCGATTTCCTTTAATTGGCTTATCCAAATATCTCTTCAAGCTCCAATTTTTGGCATTTTTGCACCCACTAAAAACAGCGTAGAACCATATATTTCAATAATTATACAATGGTATTCTCGACGATTAGTTCCAATTTGCGGAGCATAATAAATAAATATTCTTATACCTGATAAAAACTATTGAATACAATAAATACGTACTAAAATGATATCGAAGAGCTGGAAAAATCAAAAGTACACCCGGTAATTTCAGCATTTGAATTTGCTGTAAAACCTTTGGATATTTATTAAATATCTGAACGTTGGCTTGTTCGTCCTGATACGCGGGATGAAAAATTAAGAATACGCATAAAATAATATTTAATCCCGGTTATATCAACATCAGATAAGAAGGTGTCGCTCCCTGACTCCTTATTTCGTGCTTTAAAAGATTGCAGTTATTTATTTTAATTGACGTGTCATGCGCCTCAAGGGCTTTGCTATACCGTAATTATAAAATCTGTAATTGTAATTAGATCCGATAAAAAAATAATGTGAATTCTCAAATTCATATCGTAAACGAGATAATTAATTCAATCATAATCCATTCCCATACGTAAAAATTTACTTCACATGATCGCTAGAAACACCACTTTAAGCGCATCCCTCTTTCTTCTTTTTTTGACATTAATGACAGGCAAATTGAGTGCGCAGTGTGCGCCAGGGGAGGATGGAATTCCACCGACTATCAATGCTTGTGCTGTTCCCCGTGATTTCATAGGATGCGATGTGACGGCGATTTCTGGTCCTGTTTATTCATCTACAACAGCGGCTTCAAGTGAAGCGGAATTTGAGGATGCGAATAACTTAGGTGATGTGACTGACAATTGTACGGTTGATGTGGTTATGTATGTGGATGTTGCCTCGGGTACATGTCCCATCACCGTGACGCGCACCTGGACGATCTACGATTTAGAAGGAAATTCTACGGCATGTGATCAGGCCATAACGGTGACGGATAATGTGGCACCCACGATCGCGCCATCAGCTTCTGCTGGCACATCCGAATGTCAGGGTACGCTTCCTGATCAGAATACAGATTATCAGACATGGCTGACTGCCAATGGTGGCGCTAACGCAACTGATAATTGCAGCGTGGTGACATGGAGTAATGATTCAGGTACTGCCGTTTGGACCGGTACATGTCCGCAGACGATCACGATTATATTTACAGCCTCTGATGATTGTGGTAATGTAATCACAACAAGTGCAGACTTCACAATTACAGATTTGACAGCACCTTTAATCGCAATACCTGCAATTCCGGGTATAGGCGAATGTCAGGGTTTGAATCCGGATGTGAATACAGAATATACAGCATGGCTTGCTGCAAATGGGGGCGCATTTGCCGTTGATCTATGTGGTACAGTGACATGGAGTAATGATGCAGGGACAGCAATATGGATCGGCACGTGTTCGCAGACGATCATCATCGCATTTACAGCATCAGACGGTTGTGGCAATACAAACACGACTTTTGCTGATTTCACGATAACGGATAATCTACCGCCTGCGGTGACAACTCCCGTAGGTAGTCTGGATGCATCCGTAGGATGTTCGGATGGTTTGGGATTGGCAGAGGCATTGGCATTATTTCCTGCAGCAACAGACAATTGTGCTACAACATTAACTTTAAATCTGGTAAGTGACGTGACGACTCCTGATGGATTTTGCCTCAATGCTTATACCCGTGAGCGTATATGGACTTTTGACGATGGATGTGGAAACACAAGTTTACCATTTACACAAACAATAAACGTCGTAGATTTTACGGCACCGGTAGTGACAACACCGGCAGGAAGTCTTGATGCGACAGTAGAGTGCTTAGATGCAGCGACATTAGCTACTGCATTGGCTTTATCTCCAGCAGCAACAGATAATTGCACAGTTACACCCATAATGGTATTGGTAAGTGATATTACCACACCTGATGGCGTATGTCCCAATGGGTATGTACGCGTCCGTGTTTGGAATTTTATGGATGGATGCGGAAACACAAGTGCTGCCTTTACACAAACCATAACCGTAATAGATATAATAGCACCTGTGGTGACAACATCGGCAGGAAGCCTTGATGCGACATTGGTGTGCTCAGATGCTTTAGGATTAGCTACTGCATTGGCTTTGTTCCCTGCAGCAACAGATAATTGTACAGCAGATCCTACACTTACACTTGTCAGTGATGTGACTACACCCGGGATATGTCCAAATGCATATACGCGAGTTCGAGTATGGACTTTTGATGATGGATGCGGAAACACAAGTGGACCATTCACTCAAACTATTCTAGTAACAGATTTAATAGCACCTATTGTAACAACACCTGCAGGAAGTCTGGATGTAGCGCTTGAATGTTCTGATGCAGCAGGTATCGCAGCAGCATTAGCAGCGACTCCGTCAGCAACAGATAATTGTACAGCAGACCCAACAATAACGCTTGTCAGTGATGTGTCTACACCCGGTATATGTCCAAATGCATATACGCAAGTTCGTGTATGGACTTTTGATGATGGATGCGGAAACACAA
>JBBSAQ010000139.1:0-2793 GCA_038252065.1 Chitinophagales bacterium | reverse complement strand
TTCCTGCTGATTCCGGACAACGATTCCTGCGCAAAGCGGACAGCGATTCCTGATGATTCCGGACACTTATCCGGGAAGCAAGAGCGTTTCATCTTTCATCACTTTTTTCCCATTGAATATTTGTACTTCTGTTGGTTTAATTCTAACCAAATAAATCAACAGGAGGATTTACAAATGCCAAAAAGAAGAACAAACGTGGAAAAAATAAGAGAAATACTGCGCCTTTGCCTGGAGCTCAATTACAGCCTCAGAGATGCTGCCAAAGCTTTAGGGGTAAGCAAAACAACCGTGGGTGAGTACATCACAGAGTTTAGGCGTACTGGTCTTTCATACCAGGAAATTACCAGTATGAGTGACCCGGAGATCAATGCGCTATTTGAAAAAGGCAACAAATCATCCAATCCGTTGTATGAGGATCTCTCTTTGGAGTTTGAAACTATCGAGAAGGAGTTAAAACGTACCGGTGTGACTTTGTACCTGTTATGGGAGGAATACCGGCAACGGCAAGAAGAAGGGTTTAGTTATTCAAGGTTCTGTCATCATTACAGGATGTGGGAGCGCAGGCAGGACCCTGATATGCACATGGAGCATAAGGCCGGAGACATTATATATATGGATTTTACAGGTAAAAAAATGCACATAGTGGATCCTGATACTGGGGAGATCGAGGAAGTTGAGAGTTTTGTATCTATACTGGGAGCAAGTCAGTTAACGTATGTAGAGTTTGTTCGCAGTCAAAGTCTGGAAGACTGGATCTGGGTCAATGAGAATACATTTATATATTATGGTGGTGTCACCAAAGGCATCACTCCGGATAATTTAAAATCTGCTGTAACGAAAGCTTGCAATTATGAGCCTCTGGTCAATGAGACTTATAATGATCTGGCACGGCATTATGGCACAGTGGTACTTCCCACGCGTCCTGCCAAGCCAAAGGATAAATCACTGGCTGAGAATGCTGTAAACCTGGTGTATCAAAGGATATTTGCCCCGCTAAGAAATATGACCTTCTTTTCATTGAGAGAGTTGAACGAGGCAGCATGGGAACTCCTAGAAAAACACAATAACACTCCTTTTCAGAAAAGGGATACCACCCGCAGACAACTGTTCGATGAGATTGAAAAAAGTGAATTGTTACCATTGCCTGTAGCCAGGTATGAATTAAAACGGTACCAGGTCTCCAAGGTTGAGTTCAATTATCATGTATATCTGAAAGAGGATAAGCATTACTACAGTGTTCCGTACCAATATACCGGAATAAGGGTAAAGACCATCTATACCAGCAGAGTGGTTGAGATCTTTAAAGACAATGTGCGTATTGCCATCCATCAAAGGAATCGCAGAGCTTATTGGTATACAACAATAAAGCAGCACATGCCGCAGGACCATCAGCTTGTTGATGGTTGGAACCCTCACAAATTGATCTCCTGGGCTGAGAAAATGGGAGGATCAGTGAAAGAATTTATACAGTTAATGCTTGATCAAAGGGAGCACCCTCAGCAAGCTTTCAAGGCATGCCTGGGGGTGCTTAATCTGGGAAAGAAATACGATGATGTGGCCATGCAACTTGTATGTAAAAAAGCGATTGAGATTAATAGCATATCTCACAGGTTCATAGCGAACTCATTGAAAAATAAAACCTATAAAATAGAAGATGAGGACCCCGGAGATATGAAATTGCCATTCCACGAGAATATAAGGGGGAAAGAGAATTACAAATAATCAGATCACTATTAATCCAATTAAAAAAAACATCTTATGAATCACACAGCAACGATGCAAAAACTTGAAGAAATGCGGTTTACCGGTTTTGCCAGGGCATATCGGGAAATGACAGAAACCAACCTTAACAGGGAATTTACAACTGATGAAGTAATCGCTCAACTGGTCCAGGCCGAATGGGACGACAGGTATAACAGAAGACTGCAGAGACTGATAGCTAACGCCCGGTTCCGCTATCAGGCAAGCTTTGAGGAAATCGACTTCACAGTCAGAAGAAATCTCGATAAAAACCAACTAATGAGGCTCTCTTCATGTGACTGGATTACCAAACATCAGAATATCATTATTACCGGTTCCACTGGATCCGGAAAAAGTTGGATAGCCTCTGCACTCGGTCATCAAGCGTGTCAACATGGATACAAAATACTATACGAAAATTGCATCAAATTGTTTGATGAATTAAAAATAGCAAAGGTTGATGGAAGCTATATCAAAGAGATCAGCAAGATCGAAAAAATGGATCTTTTGATCCTGGATGATTTTGGACTCAAACCCTTGGATGGACATCAAAGATTAATGCTTCTGGAAATAATCGAAGACAGACACGGGAAAAAATCAACCATAATAACATCCCAATTACCAGTGAATCAATGGCATTCATTTATTAAGGAGGATACATTGGCTGATGCAATCCTCGATAGGGTTGTTCATAGTTCCCATCGAATAGAACTTAAAACTGAAAAATCAATGAGAGAAACACATAAAATGACTAATTTAGAGTAAATATTTATGCGAAAAAAAGAGATGAAAGAACTGTCCGCTTTGCGCAGGACAGAGCGTCCGGTTTAATCAGGACAAGGTGTCCGTTTAAGTCAGGACTGAGTGTCCGGTTAAATCAGGATTAGGTGTCCGGAATCGCAGGAATACGCAAGGGTATATTAAGCGCAACAGGAAAGCCTTTTACCAAGGATATGATCGAATGGATAAGGTACAAACACAAGATTGACAAACCGCTTATAAGGACAGAGCATGAGTTTACCGTTGCTGAAGCCAGGAAAATGTTCAGCGTTT
>JBBSAQ010000138.1:0-2797 GCA_038252065.1 Chitinophagales bacterium | reverse complement strand
GGGTTTCGGAACGATGCGAAGCGAGATTAAGAAACACAGGGGAGAGAATTTTTCACAAAATAAATTGACTGCGTATAAAGCGTAAAACATAAAAAAGAAAAATTCGATGGGGTATACCGTTGCAAAACAGGATTACCCTACATGGCAATTTTATTTTTTATTTTTGACTATTACGCTGACTGTGTCAGTGTCGGAAGAATTGCAGCCTTCCACGTACTGAAGGTGCCATCCAGGATATGTATGCGTGCATCGCGTACAAGCTGGAGATAGAAGGAAAGATTTTGAAGAGAAGAGATCATCGCGCCGAGTGGCTCGCCGGATATGACGAGGTGGCGGAGATACGCAAGCGAATGCTCACGACTGGTAGAAGATGGTGAAAGGGGATCAATAGGCTCATGGCATTGTTGCCATTTTTTATTCCGGATATGAACGATGCCTCTTGACGTATAAAGCAATCCATGTCGTGCATTGCGCGTAGGCAACACACAATCGAACATATCAATACCAAGTGAAATCGATTCGAGAATATTTGCAGGTGTGCCGACACCCATGAGATATCTTGGTTTTTCTTTTGGAAGAATATCACATACCACGGATGTCATTGAATACATTTCTACATCCGGTTCACCTACTGAAAGGCCACCGATCGCATTGATGGGCATGTCTCTTGATGCAATATATTCGGCAGATTGTCTTCGGAGATGAGGGTAGGTGCTTCCCTGTACGATCGGTGCGAGGATCTGATCATATCCATATGCACCCTCAGTCTCATTGAATCTCGCAACACATCTGTCAAGCCAGCGATGCGTCATGTGCATGGATCGCGTCGCATATTTTTCTTCGCAAGGATAAGGCGTGCATTCATCAAAGGCCATGATGATATCTGCCCCAATCAGACGTTGTATATCAATGGCAAATTCCGGTGTAAATACATGAAGAGATCCATCAATGTGTGATCTGAATTTTACACCTTCTTCTTTTATTTTTCTTTGCTGACTTAATGAGTATACCTGATATCCACCGCTGTCCGTAAGTATCGGACGATCCCAATTATTGAATTTGTGTATTCCACCTGCTGCCTTGATTACGTCCGTACCTGGACGCAGATAAAGGTGGTACGTATTGCCCAAAATGATTTGGGCGCCGACCTGATCTTTCAACTCCTGTTGATGTACTGCTTTCACTGTACCTGCAGTCCCAACAGGCATAAAGATGGGTGTCTCTATGTCACCATGTGGGAGATGAAGTGTGCCGGCACGAGCGGAGGAAGAAGGATCTGTGGCGTGTATTTTAAAATGATCAATCATACTTTTACTTCTAATCCCCTATGCTTCGACCTGCTCAACACAACCTTGTGCTATGGTTCGACCTGCTTGTTCTCATCCTTGTGCTACAGCTCACCAACCACAGCTCAGCAACCAGGGACTTTAAGGTCAGACAGGGCTGGATTTAGGGTTAAACATACACTCCTATTTTTTCATACAACTCCCTCATCGTCTCTTCAACCGAATACTTTTTCTTCAATACATCCCGATCAACTGCTTTCCTGTTCATCCCTGATTCTTCCCAGTGCGTATATTCTTCGAAAATAAATTCTTTAATGTCCGACAAATCAGATGGCAGATCAGAAAATGATTTTCCAATATGGAGTTCCCCCAGGAGAATTTCCAGTTCAGGATCAATTTGATTTTTGACAATAGCCAGGACAGGATTGCCTGCTTCAAAATATTCAATCATTTTTCCGGTCAGGATCCCTGTTTGTTGGTCAGATGATATGGTGAGTAATAAATTGACGCAAGCATCCTTCTGAATTTTCATAGCATCATCTGTCGAAAGGACACCGCGATCATCAATCAATTTATGAAGATTATACCTTGACGCCATGTCTGTCCAATAAAATGAATCTTTGCCTGCGTACACAATGCTTACTTTTTCTTTAGCCAACTTTCCTTCGTCAATCAATTCTTTGATGGCAACAAAAAGTGGTTCTGCATTCTTTTTATCGAGATACATTGAACCCGTATAAGCAATCGTAAATTTCGAATTACGTACCGGCAAGAATTGGTCAGGGAATTTTGAGATTCCATTTTTCAGCGTGATCACATTTGGATTGTATGCTCGTAATTTTTCAGCCAGTCCATCTGAAATCGTTGTGACCACGTCGGCTGTGTAAAAAATATTTCTAAAAAATCTATTATGGATTTTCTTAAAATAGATTTTATTAAAATAAGGATCATACATCAGGTCTCTGAAATCGGCTATCCAATAAATATGTGGGTTCATTTTTTTCAGAATGTATGCCGCAAAATGATCCGTAAATGGACGGAACGACGAATAAATATGTGTGACCTTGTGTTTTTGTATAGCTGTGTTCCCTTTCCAGATGAGATTCATCAGGTATAAAGGACCTCCTTCACCTATCAATATGGAAAATGGAAATGTATTCATCAGTTTAATCGCGCGTTGAAACCAAACACTATTCTTTCCTTTATCAACAACTGTTCCACCGGAATTTTTTTTGCGGAGAAAATATCTGAAATCAAAAGCTGAAATTGTTTCCACTTTTGTATTGCTTTCATCACGTGATTGTCCTGATTTCGTTGATGTGAAAATTAATGCGAATGTAGACTTTTTGGCTATTTCGGATGAAATGAGGTAGTTTCTCTTGGGAGAAATTCCCGGTAAAGGGGGATAATGATAAAGGAGAAAAAGAAAGCGCAGAGAAGGCAAGAGACGAAGGCTAAGGCGAAGGCTGAGAAAAAGTGAAAAGTGAAAGCGAATGAAAAGGTGAATTATT
>JBBSAQ010000137.1:0-2801 GCA_038252065.1 Chitinophagales bacterium | reverse complement strand
GTCGGGGACAAAACCTGTGATCTGAATTGTCATTTCACTGATGATGGCGTCATAGAGCATTTTTATGTCTTCATCAGCGACGCCTACACCATTTGAAAGACAATCATAGTCAGGAGAATTGTAATCTGCGTTGGTGGCTCCTGAGCTGTTATTACAATCGAGGTCAAGATAATTATTGCAAGAAGGCGGAGGGCTAAACTCTAACATAGAAGTAATGTAGGATAAATACTCATCTGGAGAAGTACAAATCTTGGTAATAGCACCATCAACTATATTTATTAAGATAAGATCAGGAGTTTGATTTGGATATAACCCTAAAGCTAAGAACGAATTACATACATGCGCAACTGTTAATCCAGAAACAATATAGCCTGGTGAAAATGAAATTACGATGGAACTATTCGTCAAATTATTAGTGTCCAATTGTACAACCCCTCCGATTGTGGGGTAATAAATATTACCATTAAAGAGAGTTAAATCTCCTATTGGATTGATGCCTGTGGAGCCCATTAGAGTTACTGTTCCATTACTGAAGTTAAATCTGTATAAATCATCATCCGGATAATCCATTGAATAAAAAGTACCATTCCCAACGCAAACTAATGAACTCCATCCCGAATCAGTTCCGGGTGGTGGAGTAAATAGTAAAGTTTCATTGAGTGTTAAAGTATCTATTTCATACAAATTTGCTCCTCCTTGTGCTACAAAGCTGGTATCAAGAGTAAACGTCAATCCATTTGGAGTGATCATTGATGTATTACCTACATAGTTAAAATCACAAAAGCATGCTGATTCATCAATTTCAACTTTGTACAATGCATTAGCCGCAGTAGCATAATACGATTGAGATAAACAAGTATCTGGTACAAACATAGAGGCAAACAAAAAAATATTGATTATACTTTTCATCGATCAAATAATCATTAATATGTTCTGTCATTGTTTTTTGAAAAGAAGGAAGTGTATTCCTTCAATTGAGTACACTTCCTTTAATAAAATATTTACCCAGTTAATTACATCCCGCCGCAATGCATGATCCGTCATTATGAAAAAACATTGAATTGGTAGGTCCAAGCGTTACATTTACATATGTAGGAGGTGTAACATCAGGCCGGCAAGTAAACCTGAATATTACAGTTTGACCAGCCGTAGTATTTTGTATCCTGAACGAACCTCCCTCGGGAACACAAAAGAATTGTCTTGTATGGCCAGGGGCAAAGGTAAGAGGCTTCACAACTCCAGAAAAAGTCGAACATGGTGCACTTGGCGAAAAAGGTCCACACGGCATAGTACCATCGTCACATGTTCCACATAACGAAAGTGTCATAGTCGTAGGAATAAGTGCTTCAATAACGCAGCAACAACAACCAACAGAACAATCATCGCAATCATCAGCCCGGAGTGAAATCAACCCATCTGGATTAGTGGAAGATTTCTTTATATCTGCCTGCTCACAACTGTAAGCAATCGTCAATAGAAAAAAGCAGATCATTATATTGAATATATGAGAGTATTTCATGATTTTTGTTTTTATTTATTTATTAATTCAACCGGCAATCCAGTCGCAAGCTGGCTCTTGCCGGTTTCTTATTTTTTCCGGAAGAACCATACTGAACTACCTTTTCCATGTTTTCAACCCCTGGTTAAGGTTCGTTACTCCAATCCCTTCTACTCACCGTCCGTAGCGGCTACTTTTTTTATGGGTTATGCAGGTGTTAATTTAGTGAAACGAGTGGTATTCTCACGGTTGTTCCTGCTCCAATCCTTAAACACTTGCTTTTGGAGCAGGTACATAACTCATTGATCATGTGTGGTAGATTCCTCCTGTCGAAAGATAGGTCAAACGACTTTGAAACAGATATGGATTGATAAACCGATAAAATGGTATTTCTTAATGATGCTAATATTATCCAAATCATGGCCTCCTGCATTTAGAGGTTAATTAACAATGCTTCTTTCCTGGGCTCAAATTTGTATGATCAATCCGTAATCGCACTTGCAATTTAATTGTTTTTGTCGAAATATGCTAATTGAAAACAGTTTTATTTTGTAAATCTTTTACTCAAAATGTTGATTTAAATGTCCAAACTTGAATAATGATGAGGGAAGATTTTCACTCGCAGCTACAAGCTGCTTGAGGATGATTTTCGAAGAAGACATTGATTCAAAATATGGATTCGAAGTTAAAAACTTCGAATAGCCATGGAGGGTGATTTTCACTCGCAGCTACAAGCTGCTTGAAGATGATTTTCGAAGAAGACGTTGATTCATAATATGGATTCGAAGTTGCAAATCATGCCTCTGGCTTGATGGCGCCTAAAAGCACTTACTTCGAATATCGATTCATAAGAGAAGATGATTTTTATCTCAACAACGTCACATCCCCAGTTTTAATAAACGAACCCCCATCTTTAAATTTTGCAATTATTTTATAAGCAAACACAGCCGAATTCAAATCCCTTCCATTCAATTTTCCATCCCACGCATGTGTTGGATCACTTGCCTGAAAATGATCTCGTGAGAAAACCATATTCCCCCAGCGATCAAAAATGATGAATGAAGAAATCTCTTCCACATCCGATCCTGCACTGATGATCAATTTATCATTGATATTATCTCCATTCGGTGAAAAAATATTCGGAACATAGATATCTGTGTTCTTTTCCAAAAATATTGTCAATGCATCTTCATCCGAACAACCATCCTCTGTCGTCACTGTTACGGAATATGTCGTGGTAATGATCGGCACAACAGTCTGTGTAAGGCATGTATGACAAGCCGGATTATTAAGTCCTGTCCAG
>JBBSAQ010000136.1:0-2949 GCA_038252065.1 Chitinophagales bacterium | reverse complement strand
TTTTCCAACTACTACATCCAATCCACCATTATGACTTCCATCATAAACTCCTGCCGTCGTCGGAAAAGGATTTCCATTATTACCGGCAGATGCGGATCCTGTAAAATAAAGCGTTTCACCTACTATTGTGACATCATTGATTCGGTCATTTTGACCATTTGCACCGTTAGTATTACTACCGCTACCTATTTTATCAAGATAATTGAATGCTGTTCCTGTGGGATTCAATACACCAATGATACCATCCGTATTATTTGTATTTGTAGAATTTGCTGCTGCAGGACTTACTTCTGTTAAAGTTCCATTTCCATAACCTGCAAAAGCTACTCTCCCATCAGCAAATACTTCAAGATCATTAAAGACCTCATCACTTGATCCACCCACATATGACCCCCAACTTAAAACATTGTTCGTTGTGAATTTGGCAATATACATTTCACTTGCTCCACCATATGTCGCATCTGCGGGAGATCCAATAATATAGTCAGGAGCTGCAGGTCCTGCCGGTAGCGCAGCAGTGACTGTAAGACCGGCAATGAATGAATTGTCACTTAATGCCCGTATGGAAGTTACACCGGGAAAATCATCACCGGTACCGCCAAGGTAGGTCGCATAATTAAGTGTACCCAGATCTTTTGTAAATACCGCAACAAATCCATCACCACTATTTCGGGTACCATCAAAAGGGGTCACAGCTGGTGTACTTGTTTGAGGAAGATTAACGTTTGTATATCCTCCTATGAATACCTTGTTCGCAGAAAGACTAAGTGAATACGCTACTGTATTATTACCGTTTGCTACTGAAGCCGGCCCATACAGCGTCAGATCGACGAGATCAGTACCTGAAGAATTGATACGATAAACAATGGCAACGCGTGGAGTTCCACCTGTTAACCCTGTGATTGTATTCAGATATCCGTTAGCATCATATGGCGCCGCTCCGGTTTGAATATTAAGATTTGTAGCCCCCGCACAATATACCATTCCATCCAGATCATCCACCTGTATCGAGAAAAGGTATTCATCAAAATTAGTGTCATTGCCTTCCATATACGTACCCCAGCTAAGTGTCGGGTCGATAATCAAAGGATAGCGAGGATCAATTTTATTTTGAGTCGAAAAACGTATTGTGTTTTCATTTGATTTTTGAAAAGCAACATTAACAGGCAATTTGCCCTGCTCCGTAACCTGGTAAGATTCAGGAATATGAAATTTGATATTCGTAAATCTCAATCCAACATCAAGACCACCATCTGAATTTATAGATAATCCATCCTGTCCTTCAAAACGCAATTTTACATTGTTGAAATCAGCACCGGCAGCAATGATCCAGTCGAATTCCATTGTTCCGTCAGAATTGCTATACAAACGCAGATTAATGCCGGGATAAACATCTTCCAATGTTAAATCTTTAGCTGCTTTAACTTTGGTTGCCCAATTTTTAGATTCTGTTCCGAGGTAATAATTATAATTTGTGCTAAAAGAATCTCCCAGCTTAATTTTAGGTAACGATCTTGCTCCATCCATGTACAACGAAAAGGTATGGGTTGCCTGTACCTGACGTTCCATTTCTCCCTCTTCAGCTTCTTTAAGTACCATCTGATGATTGATCCCTTCTTCATCAAACTCCTCCTTCACCATCGTATCCTTGACAGCTACAAAACGAATCCTGTTCTTTTCAATATAGACAGATCCATGACCACTTTCAAAATAATAAAGAACATCCTTGTTATCAATCTGTCCTTTATTTTCAAGAAAGCGTATCGTTTGTGCATTTTCTTTGAGCGTACTCCGAACACGTTCATCCATTTTCGCTTTCTCATCGATTTTTTCCTGGATCTGTCCGTAAGTTACATTTAGGACAGATAATGCGATTGCAAAAGTTAAAGACAGATATTTCACTTTCTGCCGGAATCCGTCCACAGAAATTCCAAACTTAGAGGAGTTTGAAAAAATTCGGAATGATGAAAATATCTTACTTTTAGGAGTGAGGTAAGGGCGGGTCATTGACAAGTTGGGTTTATGTAATCAGATAGTTGGGCTTGGGGGCTTGCCTAATCGTCAAAAATAGAAAGAAAGTTCGAAAACAACATTTAATATTTAATGATATTACATATACATAATACTGTATTTGTGGTGTTTATGGATATTAATAATAAATATTATCCGCAACCGGTGTTTAAATGAAAAATAAAATCGAGATAATATGCCCATTCACCTTGATTTAGAAATTATCTATTAGAGGAAAACAGAAACTTCAATGCAATTCAACGGTAAAAATCATTTCTTTCCAATCAATTTTTTGAACTCATCAATTTTATCATTTGGGACAGCTATCGATAGCTGATAATGAACGATCTTCCATCCATCTTCCCGTAGCTCCATGATCCCAGTACTTCGACAAGTACCCATCCGCGTATCCAATAGTTCATCAAACCATGCCATATGACCACCAGGTGCAACCCTGATATTTCTACTCAATGGTTTAAAGACCCATGCTGTCTCCCGATCAAAATATTTTTTTGACCATTCCATCAGCTCATCTCGCTTCCATCTTTCACTTGCATCTGTACCGATATAAATTCCATCTTCGGCCATTGTTCCAAAAAAAGTTTTTTCATCTGCCACTGCAGCTGCATGATGCCATTCATTGATCAGCGAATCAATGACCTGTATCATGTTTTTGTCATTGATACAGTCCTTTTGTCGTCTCGTATCTGATATTTGTGTGATTTTCCATTCCCCCTTTACTTTCATGAGTTGCATGCTATTCACACCACAATGGCTGAATTTTCCATCATAAAAAAATTCATATGGCACCCATACACTGGCCATGCCTTCATCGATATAACATTGCCATCCGGTCATGACTTCTTCTATTTCGGTATCGCCGATGAGAATGATTTGTCTTAAAAAATCATATACCGTCGCATACTTCGCCATATAATT
>JBBSAQ010000135.1:0-2968 GCA_038252065.1 Chitinophagales bacterium | reverse complement strand
GATGCAGGTGCTGATGCGAACGTACGCAGTAACTTTTACACTCGACCCATTCTGTTTGACGCGATCGGTGCCACAGAGAGCGAAATTGAAATTGCCATGCTATTGATAAAACATGGCGCTGATGTAAATGCAACGAATGATGATGGAATAACTTTCGTGATGTTTATTGCAAGCAATGCGCAAACAAGTTCTCAATGGAATGCAGTATGGAAATTCGTGAACTATCTTTTGCAGGAAACTAAATGTGACTATCGGGTTACGTCAAATGGCAATAGCCTGCAACTCATTATGCGTATGATTCGGAAGAATGCTAAAGATCAACAAATCGTTATGGAAACTGAATTTACTAAGGCTGTTGAATGGTTGAAGCAACACGGGATTGATACAGAGCCAACAGAATAGAATTAAATAAAATGACTGTAATTAGCCATTGAACACCAGTTGCCATCCTTTTCTTTACAGCCATAGTCAATATCCTTGGGCGGTCATTTCTGCTAACTTTATGATACTCTTGCGAAAAAAATAATTTCAGATGTACGTTAGTTTAAGCTCGAGACCTGAAGGGAAATTGTTTCTTGTGAGAAAATAAAAATAATTCTATAATTTTCTTAACGACTATAAAACGTTATTTCGTTATCGCTGATAGCAACACGGCTTGAACTTGCCTGATCTCTTCTTACGGTTTCGGCAATAAATTGAATGATCTCACTTCGCTTGTTCTGCGGTACTTTCGTTTTTACCTCCCATTCATTTTCGGTAGGAATAAAAATAAAAAAGAGACAGTCTCCTCCTCCCATTTCATGACTGAATTTAATTTGAACATCGTTTTCTATATAGGTAATGGTTCCTGCTCTTGCATTCCCTTCGTATTCAATTCTTCTCTGCAAATTTTCAGGAATTTTCTTTTTGAGATCGTCAGCCAAAGCAAGGTCTTCATTGGGAATTATGGTTCCAAATCCATTTTTATAAACGATAGGCAAGTCAGTAGTATTGGATTCAATATTATTTAAAACCGGCCCGGTATTAACACGAACATCAGTATGATGAAACTTTGTAAAGGAGACTTCATGCTGAATACCTTTGCTGGTATTAATTTCAATAGTATACTTTCCAGGTGATAAATAGAGTGTATCTTTTAACAATTGGATAGCACCATTTTGCCATTTTGATATCGGACATTCTTCTTCAACGGAGTTCTTCGTTTTATTCCAGATCTTAAGTGTGTTATAATGATCACCGTGTTGTGGCAGCCATATAGTAAGTTGCTGGCAATCCGGATAATGCACAAAGCGAACATCATGAACGGCTAGCGCTGCTGTTGGATTTACCTTATCAGTTGTATAGTTATTAACAGACGTTATCTCAATGAAACCGTAATATTCATCCATGTTCATCTACTTTCTGTATTAGAATTCTGTGAAATACGATTGATGTTTACCTGCGACTAGCTCTTTATTAAACGCATCGCCCAATTGATGGATAATCTTAATTTGTTCTCCTGCTTCTGGCCCCCACGGATCGTTTGCCATCAGCACCACAATCTTGTCTTCTGGTCTTAACCAAAGTTTGAATTTTAATTCCTTATAGTGAATCACCATCATATTGGTACTGTATTGACTACCGGGATGAACAGCTTCTGATGTTAAATTAAGTTGTTGCAAAATGAAATCGGCAAAGAGTTGTTGCATTTCATTTTTTACTGGTAGGAGTTGATACACTTTATTTTCGTCCACATATTGTCCCTGCCAAAAAGGTAATGTATCATGGTGACGTAATTGTAGTTTGTAATGATTGTCTTTATCGATTACCCATTCAAAATACGTCTTAAACCATTCCCGATCATCATAATTTGAATCGATGGATCGGGTAAGGGTAAGATCATACGGCACTACATATTCGTTTTCAGTATTGTAATCATCATACACAATCATACTATGGATATACGAGGAACCTCCAATATTTTTTCCACCCATGAAGACAATATTTTGCTTATCAGGCGAGAGTGCCACAGCACCTCCGATTGAAACAAAATAATAACCTCCTACCTCTCTTTTCTGGGTGGCTAACGATGTCATCTTGAGATCAGGAACGTGTAGCAACAATTGCTGATTCACCAGAAGGTAATGGCCACCTTTTAGCGTGTCAACGTGAGCCGTAACATTATCCATGAAGACTGGAATTGGTTTTCCTGGTTGCTCGTTTACTTCATCTAAAAATTGAATACCAGCAAAGTCGCTACTTTGGGTGTGCAACATTGTAACAACAGCCTGTTCATTTTCTTCTTTAATTAAGAAGAGGCTTTGGCTTCCGGCAATGAGCGTTGGTGTAGGTGCGCCTTCGAGAATATAGACTCGCCACAAATGCGTGTATCCTGTGTTTCCTTGTAGATCATCTGGGTATTGGATCACCTTGCCTTTATACCAAACCGAATATGAAATAGTGGTTTGCGTTCCCATTCCAAAATTCATATTGACTGATCGATGTGTAGAAATATCAGCCTTAATAGTAAAAGCACCATAAACCAAAATGGTGTCATTTTTATTTCTACTTCGTAACGAGAAAGTTACAAGAAGAATGATGAATAAAACGAGAGCGAAAAGTATGACAAGGATTTTCATTTGAGATTATTTTAATTCCATTTGTTGTTCGTCATCAAAAAGAAAACCACATAAAGTATTATCAGAAAGACAGGCGTTAAGCTGCACAGCAGTGCATACCCATTCTCTTGTTTGTAGCGCATAAAATAATACGCGGCTACACCTGCTGCTACTAATACAACAGCGGTTAGCAGTCTTACAAGGATGGAAGAATTGTATTTGTCACCAATTCCAAAGAATAGGATCTTAAGACCAAAAAAAATGTCAATGATGAGGAACAGGTAGGAGAAGAATTTCATGAATATGGGATGTTTTGCGTGAATTTAGATGGAAAATTAACTTACTGTTATAGCATGATCATGCTATTTTTT
>JBBSAQ010000134.1:0-3068 GCA_038252065.1 Chitinophagales bacterium | reverse complement strand
TTTTTCACCGAATGGAGATAATATTAATGACAAATTGATCATTAGTGCAGGATCGGATGTAGAAGAGATTTCTTCATTCATCATTTTTGATCGATGGGGAAATATGGTATTTTCTGCAGATCATTTTCAGGCAAATGATCCGAACAATGCGTGGGATGGAAGATTGAAAGGAAGGGATTTGAATTCGGCAGTGTTTACTTATAAATTAATTGCAAAATTTAAAGATAGGAGTCCGTTTATTAAAACTGGAGATGTGACGTTGTTGAGATAAAAATCATCTTCTATTATGAATCGCTATTCGAAGTGAGCACTTTTAGGCGCCATCAAGCCAGAGGCATGATTTGCAACTTCGAATCTATATTTTGAATTAATGTCTATTTAGAAAACATCCTCAATCAGCTTGTAGCTGCGAGCGAAAATCTTCCCTCATCATATTCAATTTTGGACATTTGAATCAACATTTTGAGTAAAAGATTTACAAAATAAAACTGTTCTCTATAAGCATATTTCGACAAAAACAATTAAATTGCAAGTGCGATTACGGATTGATCATACAAATTTGAGCCCAGGAAAGAAGCATTATTAATTAACCTCTAAATGCAGGAGGCCATGCTTAGGAAAATAGTAGCATCACTTACGAATATCATTATTTCGGTTTATCGGTTTATCGGTTTATCGGTTTATCAATCCATATCTGTTTCAAAGTCGTTTGACCAATCTTTCGACAGGAGGAATCTACCACACAGGATCAATGAGTTATGTACCTGCTCCAAAAGCAAGTGTTTAAGGATTGGAGCAGGAACAACCGTGAGAATACCACTCGTTTCACTAAATTAACACCTGCATAACCCATAAAAAAAGTAGCCGCTACGTACGGTGAGTAGAAGGGATTGGAGTAACGAACCTTTTCCAGGTTTTGAAACATGGAAAAATGAAAAGGTAATTCAGAATGGCTCTTTCGGAAAAACGAAACCGGCAAGAGCCAGCTTGAGACTGGATTGCCGGTTGAATTAAAAACAATAATAAATACAAAAAAAATGAAAAAAAACCATTTTATTGCCATTATACTCTGTTTTCTTATCATTGCCCTCAATGTGGGTTGTGAACGAACAGAACTACAGCAATCCTCCGCAAATATCTCTGAGAGGATAACACCACGTTCAGAATTTTGTAACGATTGCGCTGAAGACGATTGTTGTTGTTATGTAGAGTTGCAAAACCCCGGTATGTCATCGGCTAGTTTAAGATTGTGTGGCACTGCTGATGGACTTGGATCATGTACTGGAACTCCTCCGAGTTCATGTGCTTCATTTAGTGGCGGTGGAAAAGTAGCTTCCCTCAGTCCTATGAACCCCAAGCAGGGATTTTGTATGGTTAAGGGAAATGCATTTTACATTCAAAATGTAGGTGCTGGTGCAGCCGTGATCAAAATCAGTTGTCAAAATGATGTGACCAGTCCGCAAATCATTTTTGTCACCATACCCTCACCTGGAATTTATTACTATGGAACAAATGACGCTTGTGAAATTGCAGTGTGTGAATAGTACTATTTTACTGCTTGGCATTTATGAGGTAACCCTGAAAAGGGTTACCTCATTTTATTACATTCCTAAAAAAATAAAATAAGGAATTCTGTCCTTTGAAAATGATTTGATGAATTTTATACTAAATCTAATATAAAATAATACCGAAATTCATATGGGTTATAAAATTAATTTATTTATCATTGTATATTTACTAACAATTATTTTATTTAAAGATAAATTAGCATGCCAGACTTTTTATTTAACAAGCGCACCAGGTACATTTTACTCTTTAGATTTAAACAATCAATTGTGTGGTGGATGTTCGCTAGCACCAGTTGGTGGTATTTCCTATCCGGGTGATGGACTTTCTTTTGGTCCAGATGGTAATCTTTATTTACTTGCTCCTCCTTCTATTTATCAAATCGATCTTTCAACAGGTAATTGGGGTGCTCCAATCTTTACTTGTCCGACACCAATTCCATTGATGACGGGTATTTTATCTGTTGGAGGAGGTATTTTTTATACTATGCCTTGGGGAAATGCAAATTCAGACTTGCTCTACAAATGGGATATTGGACTTGGAATTGTGTCTGTTGTAGGAGCAACTGGATTTAATAGTGAAGGTGAATTGACTATGTTCGGAGGCGAAATCTATTACCAATCTAAAAATCAATTATCTGGAACTCTGTCTATCATTCACCTTGATCCTATTACTCCTTCCAACAGTCAAGAAGTGATTACCTATGATCTTTTTGATCCTATAATCGGACTCACTGCATCACCAGTCTGTAATTCATTACTGGGAATAGAGACGTATACACATAAAATAGTCCTTATAAATTTGATTGATGGTGCTCGAACATTCATTTGTAATCTTGCACCAGTTATTGCAATGTGGATTTCATCACCTTTAGAATTCGCGCCTCCTCCACCTTGCATGATTACTTTAGATCTTGACTGCGACGATAGTTCCGGTGCCACCGATGCAGATTACAATTCCCCCGACTTTGATTGTCTCACAAACGGTGTAGATATTGCAGATGAAGATACCCGCATGATGTATGATGCCATCATCAGTGAAATGACAATTCATATCACAGGATTTGTTCCAGATGCTCCTTTCGAATTGTTATTTATGACCGGATCTGTCGCCGGAATTAATGTGTCAGGTTCAGGTACAGATATGATCACTTTATCAAATGCAGGTGGTGCCAAATCCACCGACTTCAAAGATGCACTTCGACTTGTGGTTTATAATAATATCTCAAACTATCCTACCGGAGGATTGCGCACAGTAGAAGTTCAGTTTACAACGGAATCAGGGGCTATGAGCAATGTCGCAACAGCATTTATACAGGTGAATGAACTACAGCGTGTCCCGGTTGATCTCGGCCCCGATCAGCAACAATGCGATGGATTGACCACTATTTTCGATGCAGGAAATCCCGGTGAAAGTTATAGCTGGTCCACAGGACAACATAGCCAGACAATAACAACAGGCACATCAGGTCAGTACATCGTCACTGTATCAAATGGCATCCT
>JBBSAQ010000133.1:0-3265 GCA_038252065.1 Chitinophagales bacterium | reverse complement strand
TCCGATCTTGCTGAAGCGATCAGCTATAAGATCAAGCCTTGCCACATCATTCTGCATTTCATCCAGGACCTCAAGTTCTTCAGGCCGGTGATAATGCGATTCTCTCAAATGTTCGATCCATCCGATGATCGCACTGATCGGAGTGCCTAACTGATGTGCAGTTTCTTTTGCCATGCCCACCCATACGCGATTTTGTTCTGCACGTCGCGCATTATTTATACTGAAATAGCCCACAGAAACAAAAGCAGCCAATAATAATAATTGTACATACGGAAAATACGTCAGCAGATCAAGGATCTGCGAGTTTTGGTAATAGAGAAATTGATCTTCACCTGAAATCTCAATTGGTTTTGGTCCTTTCTTCTTTAAATGAATAAGACGCTGCTGTAAAAAAACTTTATTCGAATCAAGGCCCGGTCCAAAATTTATAGCAGAAACCACTATGCTCTCAGATTTAACCCACATGATAGGGATATCCTTATTCGATTCCAGAATACTCAACGGTAATGAGAGATCGGTTTCGAGATCCTGTGCTGCGGGATCATTGGCATTATTGATGGCATCATACGCATAGAAAAGAAGTGATGCTTTATTCCGTTCTCCTTCGCGAAGACGTTGTGCCAGGTAATTCGTATAATAAAGAGAAATAAAAAGAATGACTATCCCGGCGGCGGCGAGGTAAATTTTCCAGCGTGACCTTTGATTGTAAATATCCATCATCTCAATGCCTGTTTAGGTAAACACGGACACGATCCTGTGCATTCTTCCTGACATCTCCATAGAAAAGATTGTAATCAGCAATATGATAATTTTTCCTCGTGAATAAAAAACTTCCCGGGAAAACAGGCTTGTTGACCCACAAAAGATCTTCATGGATTTCTGTGTGTACAAGTTTGGGCATCAGCACATGGACATTGCGTAGCACGCCTCCTATCTGAGCATCCTGAGAACATCCGGGTTGATCACAACTCCATGTCACGGGATTTGTCACTACAATATCCTGATCAGGGTAATGTATTTTCGGAGGAATATATCCTTCTCTGAAAGTTCGCCATGTACAAAAGCATCCGGTGTCATCCGGATATTTACACGGTTTCACAGAGATGAATTCATCCTTCTTCAATGGCCATCCCGGCATATAGGCTACAATCAATTTATCCTGCAATGGTGTACCATCGATCAACTCCCTGATCAATCGGCTGGCATGAAGTGACCCCTGGCTATGTGAAGCAATAATAAATGGACGGCCCTGATTGTAATGATCGATATAATATTGAAATGCAGATTTTACATCTGCATAGGCAAGATCCAAAGCATTTTTTAATTCAGGAGTTTTATCTGGTGCATAAAACACTTTCAGATTAGCCTGTCTGTATCGGGGTGCATAGATTTTTCCGGCACCGTTAAATATACTTGCCTGGTATCTTATAGTGGATTTATCGGTGGCCAGATTTAATTTTTTATCGGCTACATCAGCATTCCATTGATGATTTTTTACTTTACCTGTATAGGTCGTCGGATGAATAAAAAAAACATCGGTCTGTGCAGTAGATTGTTGATCATGCCAACTGGCGATCGGTACTACATCGGCACTATCAACAATAGTAGGTAGTGCCGCCCAATTTTTTATTAGAGAATAATCAGGTGGTGCCGGCGTATTGGCTGAGGATTGACTTTTGGAAAGCGATGCGCAAGACTCTGCCGAACATAAGAGTAACGCTGATAAAAAATAAAGAAAAAAGATCCTGGTCATTAATCTGGTTCAAATCCAAGGATAATATTAAAATTGCCAAACTGTGTCCACTTCGCTCCTGCATCGATCTTTGCCTGATTGTCCCATCCGTATCCAAAATCAAAACCAAGCAATCCGAACATCGGCAGATATGCACGAACACCGACGCCTGCACTTCGTTTCAGGTCGAATGGATTATACTCATCAAATGTTTTCCATGCATTGCCACCTTCAAGAAACAGCAGACCAAATACAGTCGAACTTGGATTGAGTGAAAGTGGATAACGAATTTCAGCTGTAAATTTATTGAATACCGTAGCACCACCAGAGGCATTAGCAGGGATATCAACTACTTCATATCCACGCATGGAAAGGATATCTTTTCCTGTGATTCCAAACTGTTGGTTACTCAGACCATCTCCACCGACTTCAAAACGCTCGAATGGTGGTGCACCGATTTTCTTGTTATAGTAACCGAGATAACCCATTTTGGCTGCAGTCTTCAATATCAATTTTCCGACGATAGGTGTAAACCATTCGGCATCAAGACGCCATTTGTGATATTCTACAAATCGATACGTTGATTGCGGATCTGCCCCATCGAATTTTCGGCCAAATAAAGTGGTATACGGTAATGTGGCCTGCAAAGTCAAACTGATCGAAGAGCCCGATCTTGGGAAGGTAGGCTCATTTATTGTAGAACGTGCTATCGTTTGCTGTATAGAAAAATTGTTGAAGAATCCGTTTGATATTAATTGTCCATTCTTATCTCTGAAATCGCCTGTTGAATAATCAACGAGATTTAGATATTCAAGATTAAGTGTTGTATTGGAAACAAAATTATCATCAGGCCATTTCAATCTCGAACCAAGACCTATGAATGCCCTTCCAATCGCAAGCCGCCCTCCCTTAAAATACTCCTGATTGAATTTCGTAAGAACACCACCCAGAGTAAATGAGTTTGGCCGTTTACCACCTAACCAGGGCTCCGTGAAGGAGAAATTGTAGGATTGAAAAAAGTCACCATTTGTCTGTGCCCTGATCGACAGACGCTGGCCATCACCCTGTGGCAATGGACTCCATGCATCCTTGTTGAAAATATTGCGCAGTGAAAAATTATTAAACGTCACCCCTAATGTTCCGATCACCTTACTCCGTCCGAAGCCTCCCCATCCTGCACTTAATTCCAATTGATCCGATGGACGTTCTTCCACATTATAGATGATATCCACCGTTCCGTTTGTTTGATCCACGGGAGTTTCAATGCCGAGTTTCTCCGGATTGAAATAACCAAGCGCGATGATCTGACGCTGTGAACGAATAATATCAGATCTGCTGAATTTCTGACCTGGCTGAGTTCTGAGTTCACGTCGTATGACATGCTCATGTGTTCGTGTATTTCCTTTGATGATCACTTCATCAATTGTAGCCTGAGGGCCTTCGAAGATTCTCATCTCAAGATCTATCGTATCATTTCGCACTGCGATTTCAGTAGGATCTACTGTGAAAAATAAATACCCGTCATCCAGGTAT
>JBBSAQ010000132.1:0-3265 GCA_038252065.1 Chitinophagales bacterium | reverse complement strand
GGCCTACAAGGGACTTGCACCCTCTAGTGTTTGCGCCCTGCCGGGCGCACAAACAAAAAAGGCAACACTTTCATGTTGCCTCTCTATGATTAAAATCCATGAAGGAGCTTATATTTTACAGAACTTTTTTTGGTACCATTCACCTTCCGACTGAACAAAAAGGAAATAAATGCCGGGTGAACATTGGCTGATATCAACATTCCTGCCGGTCTCATTTATTTTATTTATGCTGACTTCTTTTCCTTCAAGTGAGAAAATCCTGACTGATTGGATGGTTCCGTCAAATGAAATATTCAGAATATCCTGAGCAGGATTAGGATATACGGTCAATACTTTTTCAGCTTCAACCAGATTCAAATACGATGGTTTTACTCCAGGATCCTCTGCTAAAAGTGTATCACCATAAATGTGATTTATTGAAGAATCATTAAGCATGGTGATGGTCACGCCATCAATAAATACCTGATCTGTATAGTCTCCGGCAGAACACTGGATTCGTAATGTACCTGCGGTAGTCGGAACGAAATTCGGGACAGTGATCGTCGAGACATAAAAAGTATTATTATTAAAACCAGTACCTCTCACATAACTTGCGATGGTCGCCCAGCTACCAGAACCATTTTTATATTGTACCCAAAAATCCTCTCCAGTCTCCATACTGACAGCATAGAAATGAAAAGTGATTTGTAAACCGGTAGCTTCTGATAGATTAAATGTAGGTGATGTCATGGCAGATTGCACGCCTCCATTGGCTGCAAGTCTGATAGAATATAACCCTTCCCATGCATTTGCACCCCTGACCCTTTCTGCATAGATGCCTCCATCTACCCATCCATCCCATCCTGTTTCAAAATAACTGGCAAGTAAAATTGGATTTGGAGGAGGTGCACAGGCAGCACATGGTCCACCACAATCTATTCCGGTCTCCCCCTGATTCTGTATTCCATCATTGCATGTAGGACATGGAGTACACGGGCCACCACAGTCTACACCTGCCTCACCTTGATTTTGAATTCCATCGGTGCATGTCGGTCCTCCCGTTCCAATGATCATCAATGTATAGTCTTCTACTTCGCCATATGTAAATGTTCCACATACCGGAGGATAGGCATTGTATTGCATTGAGACACGTATTCTGGTGATCATCGTTGCATTATTTGCCGGGACAGTAAATGTCACATTTACGGCTGTCGTACCCGAACCTTGTCCAACTTGTTCTCCGGCATCGGTCCAGTCATGATCATTATTATAATCGATCCAAACTCTCCAATATTCATTGGCAGCCGAAGTGACAAAACCCGGAGTCAGGTTGATGGTATATGTAGTACCTGCAATCAGATTTGTACTAAGTGGTGTGAAATTACCATATCCATTATTGCTTCCGGTTTGATTATCAATTGAGCCTAAAACAACTTTTTTAATGTATTCATGATTGGTTCTCGTTCCGCTTGAAGTACAATAGGGAGCAGGTGGTGGTGGCGGTGGTGGCGGTCCGGCAGGTGTAAGACAATTGCCGGCAGCATTGACAGTATTACGAATTATATTTCCGGGTTGTGGGCCAAATCCAAGGCTTAAATTGATTCCACAGCTTTGTAAATGACAATAGCTCATGATTGTGCCTCCTGCAGCAGGATTAGGGGGAAGAGGACATGATCCTTCTACCGCACCTGCACATCCATCAATCGCTGTATTATTTCCATTCCAAACACAGGCATGGGTATGATGTGATCCGAGCAGGTGGCCCATTTCATGGGTAATCACCATGGTGGACCAACTGTATGTAGGTACATTTGAATAAGTAGGTGCAATGCTGCAAAAACATTTACTCAGATCAGGATTGGCATTACATATCCCATTAAATCCTGCTGCTATACCTCCGCTGCCAGCGTAAGAAACCAGAGCAGATAAATTAGCATTGAAAGCGTCTGTATTCGCCTGATAAGATAAAAGCATGGTGGCTGAGGTCGATCCTGTGTAGGGGCTGTTCGAAGTCCATGCCATAATCTGATTGATCATCATTGTGATCCCTTCATTACTGTACAATACAAAACTTTGATTGTAGAGAGCTGTAATGAAATTAACTGCAGGTATAGCTCCTCCTTTATCAGTCACAATATCATCATCGATTTCAATATACAGGCGAACACAATCTCCTGCATCACGCTTATGACTCACTTGTTTGAGCTGTTCCTCTGTATAGGTCAATCCATCATCGGCAGTACCGCAAAGGAAATCAGATTTTCGATCGAGATCTTTATCGTTGTAAAAAACATAACCGTTTTCTCTATTGTCTTTTATAGCGCCGAGGACAAAATTTCCCTCGTCAGTCGTAATGACGGCCATGATCTGGTCCTGAAAAACGGAAAGAGCAACAACTGATGATGGCATCCCTTCAACAATTCCTTTGTAGTGAAGACCGGGATTGTATTCAATAGGATGTCCAGGATCATTACTTGCATATAAAGCAAAGTCTTCAGTGAAAATCTGGTTTCGTTTCAACGTCAACATCATCGATGATGAACTCGTCAATGGAACCGGAATATGAATAAAATCATTTTGGCCTTGAAAGATGTCCTGGATAATATCCTGGTCAAGACTCAGGATCGCTCCCTTTTTAAGACCTTCCATATTGTACGTTCTACTCTGAACATTATTGGCCTGAAATTTCAACAGGTCAAATTCTTTCAAATGTTGACCTGTTGATTTTAGATTTTGTATCTCCTTTGATATAAAAGCCTGACTAAACACATTTCCATACAGGAAAATCATAAACATAATAGGGAAGAAACGCAGCATGCGGTTTACGAATTAGGGTGAAGCAATACGGATGCTGCATTTGTAATTGTACATTACAAATGATGTCCATATGACAAAATAAAATTATCCTTCAGTGTCAGACGGTTGCGTTTGACCCCAAAAGTTCAATACCGAAAAAATGGAGAAGGGCCTAAGGCTCATTAGTTCTTGGTGGCCCCTTTCGAACTGCAAAAATGACTTATATAATTGGCTGAAACTAATTTTTTGCTACTATTAACTTTTAAATATTTAATTATACCGATTCAACTACCTAATATGCCGTTTAAACATTGGATTTATTTATGCTAAAATTTTACATTGGAACGAACATCACTTTACATTAGAATGAAAATCCCAATGAATAGGGCAAATATCACTTTACATAGCAACGAATATCAATTTACATTGGGATGAAGGTGTAGACAAAATAAAAAAGGCAACACTTTTTACATGTTGCCTTTTCTCATCG
>JBBSAQ010000131.1:0-3324 GCA_038252065.1 Chitinophagales bacterium | reverse complement strand
GTCATCCATACATTGACAAATGAGAGATCAGGCGAAACGGTAGCCACTGCCAATCCACTTGCAGATGTTGTTGCAAAAGGATTCTCTTGTACACCTGACATCCAACCGTCAAATGTCAATCCATTCTGATATACCAGTTGTCCGCGTATCTCACCATCAGCAAAATCTGAAGTGTGTACATTGACATAAACATCTCCGACTGCAAGAGCGAAAATATCAGTCGCTGTCAGGTTCACTGTGCCTCGGATACGATTACCGTCTATTAAGTTCGACAGGTCAACGATCACATCCCCATTTTCTCCGGGAAAACCTGCATGCAGATGTGCGGAAGTGATAGCACTTGAAAGAGTTGTCAATTGAACATTCACATCAAGTGTCGTCTGTCCAATTGTATAATGAAATGCACCTAATCCTCTTCCATCCGAAGTATTCACCGGATTCTCCTGAAGACCATTAAGGTTAGCTACGAATGTCACGTCCTGTTCCGGTGAAATTTGTCCTCTGATCTCACCACCTGGATGAGCAGCAGTATGTACATTAATATAGTAGCTGCCATCCACGAATTTTCCAAATTGCTCAGGCGTAATACCCGGTATTTCCATTTGGATCCTGTTCCCTACTACTGTCAACGGAAATACCACTGGTCCATTCACACCTGAGACTCCATCATGTATGTGAGCCGCTGTCGGGAGACCAGATAATCCATGCACGGTGACATTGACATAAGCAGTCGATTTATCTTCATCAAAATAAAAAGTTGCTAAACCTACACCATCCGTCGTCACAGCAGGATTCTCATCATCACCTGTCAGTTCAGCGGAGAATATAAGATCATCTTTAAATTTCGGATCAAAAGGTAATTCAGTGAATAGTGAACCTGGACGAATCAGGTTGCCTCGTATTTCACCACCTGGAAATGTACTGGAATGAACATTTGCATAGACGTCACCGTCAGCAAAGTATTTTGCATATACACCATTAAATGTCGATGAACTTTGCTGATCCCAATACCCATCTGCGAATCCAAAACTATCAAAGAAAGAAGCCAGCCCAAAAATTACAGGACCTGCAACACCAGGTTCTTCATAATGAAAATGTGCATTGGAAAATGTTCCCTGAAGACCACTGTATAGAATTGTAAAATGCACATTGGTTTCATCTCTGTCGATCGAAGCCATGCCCACGCCTGTCGCAGTGCCGCTATTCGGTGGAACTTCCTGCCCGCCATTCAAATCAAATACATAAGGTTCGCGTGCAAATTTATATACCTGCCCTCTGATCTCACCACCCGGATGAGCAGCTGTATGAATATTCATGTACAGGCCCCCTTCAAGCATTTTATTTAACAGGTCAATTGTGATTGGTTGAGATCCTGTAATAATATTTCCACTGATATCACTTGTCAGGGGGATCACAACGCCACCATTTGTACCTGGTGCACCCGAGTGAAAATGTGCGGCCGTAGCAGGACCTGATAAACTATCAAACACAACATAGTATTCTATTTCAGAAAGATCAGGACGTATGGTCGCTATAGCAAGAGCTTTTCCCTGCGTATTGACAGCCGGATTTTCCTGTGTGCCGTCAAGACTTGCATCAAACGAGAGACCTTCCTGTACCAATAATTGGCCACGGATTTCTCCGTCTGGATTATTGACAGTATGAATATTGACATATAGATCACCTGTCAATAATAAATCCAGGAATCCCGTTGCATCACCCGAGCCACTCAATACATTGCCCACGATGAAAGATGTCATATCATAGAGGACACCTCCGTTACTGCCTATCGCCCCCTGGTGAATATGTGCACCGGTGACAGGGCTTGTCAATCCTTCGAAGATCATTTTAAAATCGACTTTATTGCCATCAGCAGAATAGTGTGCAATAAAAAGTCCTTTGCCATTTGTAGTCACTTCCGGAACTTCTGAATTGCCATTCAATAAAGCTGCAATGCGTATATCCGTTTCAAGTCCTATCTGTCCCCTGATCTCACCACCCGGATTCAATTCAGTATGTGCATTGATATAATAACCACCTCTGATCAAGGTAGCCATCATTTCTTTTGTGACGTCGCGGACAGTGGCTTTGACACGATTGCCAATTAAAAAAGGAGTAAGGTTTATGATTACAGGACCATTTTCTCCTGGATTTCCTTCATGTATGTGAATACCGGATATTGAGCCACTGAGATTACTTAGGCTTACATTAATATATAATGTAGATTTTTTCTCGTCGAATGTAAAAATGCCAAGGCCTTGTCCATCCGATGTGACTGCTGGTTCTTCTGTGGCGCCATTCATCCTGGCTGTAAGGATTAAACTGGATGAGAGATGCCCTGCGAACGAAATGTTGCAGAAAGCTGAGAGAATTACGATTAGGAGTAAAAGTGTTCTTTTCATTTTTTATTATTTTTTAAATTAAATTAATTCAACAGGGTTTCAAAAAAGGAGGAGAAATATCTCTGGCAATCGGTCATAGAGTGAATCTCAATAACCAAAATACGGTCTTGAGCCACATCAAGTGACTTCTGAAGGTTTAATAATACTGAGTGAGAAAAAAATCAGGCTAAACCGAAACCATCTCAATCCGGAAAATCAGCCGGTTTTGCCAATTCTTGTTTTGGAATACAGTTTAGTATGGGTGTTTGTTCATTAAAGATTCGATTTCATCCGGATCGATAGGAATGGAGGCCATCAGATTACGGTGACCATTTTTAGTGATGAGAATATCATTTTCAAGCCGTATTCCGATGTTTTCTTCCGGTACATATATTCCGGGTTCACATGTGAGCACCATTCCGGCTTTAAAAGGAGATGACCTGTCACTGATATCATGCACATCAAAACCAAGATGGTGGCTAACACCGTGCATGAAATATTTTTTCCACAAGGGAGCATCCTTTGGCTGTCGACGGATATCACTTTTCCTGAGTATCCTGAGGTTGATCAATTCCTGTTCAATCAATTTCGCGGCTTCTTTATTAAGCTGACTGATCGTCATGCCCGGACTCATCATTTCAGTCACTTCATGCAGCACGGATAAAACAGATGTATACATTTGTCGCTGACGTTTGGAAAATTTTCCGGATGCAGGAATCGTCCTCGACATATCTGATGCCATGTAGGCATATTCAGCGCCAAAATCAAGAAGCACCAGGGTATCAGGTTTGATCACCTGGTTATTTTTGATATAATGCAATATGCAGGCAGACTTGCCTGATGCAACGATAGGCTCAAAAGCGTGTTGACATCCATTGGCTGACAAGATGTATGTGAGTTCTGCCTCTACCTCATATTCTTTTATTTTTGGTTTGATGGTTTT
>JBBSAQ010000130.1:0-3335 GCA_038252065.1 Chitinophagales bacterium | reverse complement strand
GGATCAAACCTACCCATAAAGGAAGGTGTAAAACCAATGCCAGGATCTCTCATTCTCAATTTAGTGGAATTTCCATTCAAGTAGCAACTCTTCCATCCATGAAAATCATCGTCATATCAGGCCGTGAAACCAGAAAATTGAACAGGTGATCTTTCGCATTATTCTAATTATACGCTTAAACATATAAAAATTGATAATTTACAATAATTATATCTAATTACATATAATACACTATATTTGTACAATATTATATTCAAAAGCATATAATGGCACAATTAGCAGAGTTTGTCAGGCACAGGAGAAAAGAAGTTAATCTGACCCAGGAAGAATTCGCCGAACGGGCAGGTGTCGCCCTGACGGTAGTGCGTAAAATCGAACAGGGTAAAACGAATCTGAATATGGATAAGGTGAACCTGGTCCTTCGAATGTTTGGACATGAATTAGCTCCTGTCAATAGCAAAGATCTCCCTTCATGAGAAAGGGAAAGGTGTTTTATAAAAATCATTTGGCCGGTATCCTCACCGAAACGAATGAGGGTGAATATGTATTTACCTATGATCATCAATATGTAAAAGAACATCCCGATGACTTCATTACGTTTACCATGCCGGTTACAGATCAACCCTATACGGAGAATCGGCTCTTTCCATTTTTTGAGGGACTGATCCCTGAAGGATGGCTGCTGGATATAGCCTCCGAAAACTGGAAGATCAATAAAAATGATCGCATGGGTTTACTGCTGGCCTGCTGTCAGAACTGCATAGGTGCAGTGGGTGTCGAACCAATACCGGAAGAAGATGAAGCGTAAGTGTTTATATTGTTACGAAACGGTTGATGACGAAACGGACTTTCACGAGAAGTGTTCGATGTCGTTCTTTGGAACACCTACACCACCTGAACTCGAATATTCGCTTGATCAAATGAATGAGCTGGCGAAAAATATTGTAGAACGGAGTGTTGCAGTACCCGGAGTTCAGCCAAAATTATCTATGTCCATTGTCAAAAAAAACAGGGAGAATTCAGATACACGACTGACAGTCGTTGGAGCTCTGGGTGGACACTATATTTTCAAACCACCTTCTGATCGATTTCCTGAAATGCCCGGGAACGAACATGTAACCATGCGAATAGCAGAAGCTTTCGGAATCCGGGTAGCAATGTCATCATTGATTCGCCTGCGATCCGGAGAACTGTCCTATATCACAAAACGAATTGACCGGACAGAAAGCGGACAAAAGATCCACATGCTCGATATGTTTCAGATCACGGAGGCATCGGATAAGTATAAAAGTTCCATGGAGAAAATTGGAAGGGCTTTGGATAATTATTCCGGTAACACATTGCTGGATAAAACTTTTTATTTCGACCTGGCTCTTGTCTCTTTTCTCACCGGCAATAATGATATGCACCTGAAAAATTTCTCTATGATCGAAAGTACATACGGTTGGGTGTTGTCTCCTGCCTATGATCTGTTAAATGTTGCCATTGTATTCCCTGAAGATCCCGAAGAACTTGCATTGACATTAGCCGGAAAGAAAAAGAAACTGAAACGAGAAGATTTTGAACAATTAGGAGAAGGATTGAAATTGAATCCAAGACAAATCACGGGAGCTTTCAACCGAATGAAAAAGAACAGATCAATTACGTTTCACTGGATAGATCGATCTTTCTTATCGAAAAAAATGAAAGCAGCTTATACGGAGGTGCTTGAAAGTCGATATAACCAATTAGGTTTAATATAGTATAGAAATGGCTTCCGGATAACAGAGAATCCAGAACATCCTCTTCTTCTATTCAGAATTTTGCTGACGCTTAATCTTAGGCAAAGTCTCCACCCATCAAATCAATAAACAAAAAGAAGGTTCCCTGGGGATTAATGGAAAAAATTATAAATTTGACATAATTTGTCAACAACAATTATGTCAACAAACAAACTTGGTAATCGACTCCGTGAAATAAGGTTGGACAGGAAGCTACCATTGCGAAAAGTAGCAGCCCTGGCCGACATCGATGTAGCCATCCTCAGCAAAATGGAGCGCGGTGAGCGTAGACTCACGAAAGAAATCATTGGGAAACTGGCCAGTATCTACAAGGCCGATCTTGAAGAATTAATGATCCTCTATCTGAGCGACAGAGTACTTTTTGAGCTAAGTGAAGAACCTCTGGCGCTGTCAGCCCTTAAAGCAGCCGAAGCGGAAATCGAATACCGGTTGAGACTACCTGCCAAAGGAAAGGAAGAACAAAAAAAAGCGATCATCCAAAAAATGCAGGCTTATCTCAAATCACAAAAGCTTGTCACGAAGGCCTGGATCTTTGGCTCATTTGCGAGGGGAGATGATACACCTCAAAGTGATATAGATCTTCTGGTTCGATTTGATCATTCAAAACGAATTACACTTTTTGATGTCCTGGAGATTACTGAAGTGCTTGGAAAAGAAACAGGAAGGAAAATAGACATTGTAGAAGAAGGCGTCCTGTTGCCTTTTGCAAGGAAAACAGCTGAAAAAGATTTAATTACTATTTATGGATAAACCCACACCCAAAGAAAGAATTGAGCATGTGCTAAAAGCCATCAGCAATATTCATGAATTTACAGACGGAAGCAGTGCGGAAGTATTTGCCACCGATGATAAGCTGCAAAGTGCTGTTTTATGGCAATTCCTGATCATTGGCGAGGCAATTCGTCATGTGGATGGAACCATTCTTGACCGATATGCATATCCATGGCACATACCCAGGTCTTTCAGAAATTTTATCACTCATAAATACAATGGCATAAAAATGGACCGCATCTATTTTGCTACGAAAGATCTTGATGCTCTTGAAAAAGTGATGCAGGAAATTCTTCAAAATGAATTTTAAGGATGAGATTCGCCTCCAATTAGCGCTAATTAAAAGTTCGTGTATTCGAGACATCAGAAGCTTTTTATCTGAGCAATCTCCCATCCGCCTGCTTAGCTGCGCTAAGGGACGGCGACTAAAAAAGGGGAGGGACACATTCGTTTTACAGATATGTCGCTCCTATGGAGCTAAAAATCCACCCGATCTCTCAAGTCTTATGATTAACCTTTTTTCTAAGGAGTTAAAAATTCATTCAATCTTTCAAGTCTTATGATTAACCTTTTTTCTAAGGAGCTAAAAATCCATTCGATCTCTCAAGTCTTATGATTTACCTTTTTTCTATGGAGCTAAAAATCCATTCGATCTCTCAAGTCTTATGATTAACCTTTTTTCTAAGGAGTTAAAAATTCATTCAATCTTTCAAGTCTTATGATTAACCTTTTTTCTATGGAGCTAAAAATCATTCAATCTCTCAAGTCTTATGATTAACCTTT
>JBBSAQ010000129.1:0-3342 GCA_038252065.1 Chitinophagales bacterium | reverse complement strand
GATATCTTGAACAACTTGCTTTTTAACCGTCTCAGAGAAAGTCCTGCGAGGTAATAAGGTGGTTTTCTTTTGAAATTTACTTTTCATAGTTTGACCATTTTTATATGTTATTTTTGGTCAACCTATTTCAGTCACGGACATTCACTCGTTATTCGTTATTCGTTATTCGTTATTCGTTACTCGTTACTCGTTACTCGTTACTCGTTACTCGTTTATCACGCATCCAGCTCTCCAGCAATCACATTCAAGCTACTCAATGTCACTACTGCATCTGATAGCATGCCTCCTCTGATCATTTCGGGATAAGCCTGATAGAAAATAAAACAAGGCCTTCTGAAATGTAATTTATAAGGAGCTCGTCCACCATCACTCAACAAATAAAAACCAAGCTCCCCATTTCCGCCTTCAACTGCATGATATATTTCACCTTTAGGAACATCGGTTTCACCCATGATGATCTTGAAATGCCAGATCAGGGCTTCCATTTTTGTATACACATCTTCCTTCGGAGGAAGAAAAAATTCAGGCACATCGGCGAAATATTTTCCTTCCGGCATATTGTCCATCGCCTGCTGAATAATTTTCAGGCTTTCTACAATCTCTTCCTGACGCACCATGAATCGATCATAGGTGTCTCCTTTCTCTCCAACCGGGATTGAAAAATCAAAATCCTGGTAAGAGCTGTAGGGATTCGCCACGCGCACATCATAATCAACTCCTGTAGCGCGAAGATTAGGACCAGTAAAACCATAATTCAATGCACGTTCTCCACTGATCGGTCCAGCACCAACTGTCCTGTCGTAGAATATTCTATTTCGTTCAAGCAGATTTCTGAATTCAGTAAACTTTGCAGGAAAATCAGCAAGGAAAGCTTTCAGAAGACGATATACTTCAGGATTGAAATCACGCTCTAAGCCGCCGATACGTCCAATATTGGTTGTGAGACGAGCACCACAGATTTGTTCGAAGATGTCATATATCTTTTCACGCCATTGGAATACATAGGTAAAACCTGTAAGGGCTCCTGTATCCACGCCGATCACAGAGTTGCATACAAGATGATCTGCTATCCGGGCCAATTCCATGATGATCACTCTCATGTATTGAGCGCGCTTTGGAATATCGACACCGATGAGTTTTTCGACAGTCATGTGCCATCCCATATTGTTGATGGGGGAAGAACAATAATTTAATCTGTCAGTTAAAGGTGTTATCTGGTAATAAGGTCGTCGTTCGGCTATTTTTTCAAATGCACGATGGATATAACCGATGGTCTGATCAGAATCTACGATGATCTCTCCATCCAATGTCAATACATTCTGAAACACACCATGTGTAGCAGGATGTGAAGGACCCAGGTTGAGTGTCATGTAATCCGAATGATAATCCTCTCCATTCCTCAGAACAGGAGGGTTTTTCAATTCTTTTTCCTGAATGCTTAGTTCGCTCATAGCGTTATCGTCCAAAATATTGATCTTCTTTATCTGTTCGCGTGCCGTCTTCAAGCGGATATTCTTTTCTCAATGGAAAATAATCCATCTCATCTACATTTAAAATGCGTTTCAGATTGGGATGACCGGTGAAGATGACACCATAGAAATCATATGTCTCCCGTTCCATCCAATTCGCCGAACTATACAGTGATTCAACTGAAGAAATTTCAGGTTTACTGATGGGTAGAAATGCTTTGAGCCGAAGACGAACATTATTCTCCATGCTTTGTACATGATAGATCACACACAATTCATTGTCTTTCAAATCCGGAAAGTGACTTCCACATATATCCGTGAGAAAACGGAATTTCAATATTTCATCTGTATGCAACCACTTCAACATATCCAGTATCCTCGATGGATCAATGACGAGCGTGAGCAGATTGTATGGTAGCTCTGCGGAGATGATGGCATCGCCGAATTGTGAATTCAATCTTTCCAGTAGGTATTCGTTGGTGACTAACTCCATGTTTTATTGTATCCCGTATGATGAAAGGAGTGCTTTATATTCCGGGGAATTTCTTCTGCGCAATGATTCATGTTTGACCAACTCCTGGATTTTCATGATGCCATCGATGATCTGTTCGGGACGAGGAGGACATCCGGGCACATAGACATCTACCGGAATGACATGATCTATGCCCTGCAAAACGGAATACGTATCGAAAATGCCTCCACTGCTGGCACAGGCTCCGACTGAAAGTACCCAGCGAGGCTCAGCCATCTGGAGGTACACCTGTTTCAATATAGGGCCCATCTTTTTTGCAATAGTGCCGGCTACGATCAGGAGGTCAGCTTGTCTGGGCGAAAAGCTCATCCGTTCTGATCCGAAACGAGCCAGATCATAATTAGAAGCCATGGTCGCCATGAATTCAATGCCACAGCAAGAAGTGGCGAAAGGAAGTGGCCAGATTGAATTGGCACGGGCTAATCCAATGGTTTTTTCAAGCAAAGTGGCAAAATAGCCCTGCCCTTCAATTCCGGGAGGGGCTTCTGCAATGGTTATGTCGCTATTCATGTCTTTTGAAATTATAGACCTGCTAATCCCAGGTCAAGGCTTTCTTTTTGATGATATAAACAAAACCCAGCAGAAGTGTTCCTATAAATACCAACATTTCTACGAAGCCTACTGTGCCTAATGCCTTGAAATTGACGGCCCAGGGGTACATAAAAATGACTTCGACATCAAACATGACGAAAAGGATAGCTGTAAGGAAGTATTTGATTGAAAAAGGCAGACGGGCATTGCCTATGCTCTCAATCCCGCTTTCAAAATTGACCAGTTTGTCAGCTGTCTTTCTCTTGGGCCCTACCAGGTGAGTAACCAGCATTGTGGTCACCACAAATCCAGCTGCTACACAGAACTGTATCAAAATGGCAATATAATCTACTGATTTTGACATGGTTATATCATTGAATTCAAGGGACTGCAAAATTAGCTATAAATCACCACAGATTACGCAGATTGCGCAGATTCTTATTGAGCGTAAGGCTTCTTAACTGCAAAGTATACTCTATTGAGGAGGTTTATTTTGTCCAAAATTTGCTGGATATTTTTCAAACACACTGAATGAATAGGACGGCGATTTCTGTATTTGGAAAGGAACGCTCTCAATTCACTTCATTCATTGGAGCGACAAAAGTGGGTAGGGATGGATTCGCTTTTAACAGATATGTCGCTCCTCTGGAGCTAGAAGAAAGTTTAATTATGGCTTAGGCGCCAGAAGAAATTTCCCTTATTGCTCGATTATTTGAAAATATATTACACAAATTGTTGAACAGGATTGACATGAAAGGGGGTCCGCTCAATTCACTTCGTTCATGGGAGCGACAAAGGGGGTGGTGGCGG
>JBBSAQ010000128.1:0-3566 GCA_038252065.1 Chitinophagales bacterium | reverse complement strand
GGTTGCACAACAAGTAATCAAAGATTATCTGGAACCACGTTTAGAGAAAACATTCCATGATTCTTCTTATGGCTACAGGCCGCTGAAAAGTGCACATCAGGCATTGGCAAGCGTTAGCGGAAATGTACGGGATTATGCATGGGTTATAGACCTGGACATAACCGCATTCTTTGATAACGTGGACCATGAAAAGATGATGCTCGCCCTGAATAGGCATGTGGACGAAAAGTGGGTCAGGATGTATGTAAAAAGATGGCTTGAAGCACCCGTGGCAAAAGCCAATGGGGATTTAATTGCAAACGTAGGGAAAGGCACTCCACAAGGAGGGATATGCAAAGCTTTGCATATCCCTCCTTATGCAAAGAAAGTAATTATGCAAAGTCGCCCACTCAAGTAGTTGATAATCAATATATGCGTTTTCATTTACTTTGCATAATGCCTAAAAGTTATGGATTCAATTTAAAGTGTCTTAATTTAGTATACACCAAAAATATTAATGATGAAAAAAAATTAAATGAATTAATTCTTAGTCTTGAGCAAGAATTAATAAGGTTGGGCTACACCCAGGGAAGTATGGATTTCTACGCAAGGCGATGGAAGATGCTTCTGGAGTTTGCCCAAGATCGAAATGAAGTTTTCTATTCTGAAAGATTGGGCATCGACTTTGTCGAGAAAAACTTCAACATACTTGAGAAAGATTTTGAAGGGAGCTTAAAACAAAGAGAAGTTCAGGATTTACGTGTAATAAGGATGCTGGGCGATTTCCAACTTCATGGCTCTGTTTTGCGACGTTATTATAAGCATAAGGAAATCCTTCACAACCAATATTTCCTGAAAGTAATACGTGATTTCAAACAGTACTGCATTGATAAAGAATACTCCACCGCAACTATAGGTCACTATACCAAGCAGTCTGCAAAGTTTCTGGATTATGCTGATTCTCAAGGGCTTGTTTCTTGTAAAGAGATTAATTATACTTTAATTAATAATTACATCAAGACATTGGTTGGCTATGCCTATAAAACGGTAGAACAGCAATTGAGTTCTCTACGTTCATTCTTCAGATACCTGTTTTTCAACAACATGACCAATGTGGACTACTCGCTGAAGATCCCTATGATCCAATCCAGAAAGCAAACAAGAATCCCTTCAGTTTGGCCTGTGGATGATTTAAAAAAACTAATTTCTGCAATTGACAGGGGTAGCCCTATGGGAAAGCGCGATTATGCAATGATCCTTTTGGCATGTCGCCTTGGACTGCGTGTCGGCGATATTAAAAAACTCACCTTTGAAAATTTCCATTGGACTAATAATAAACTTGTGTTTGTTCAATCAAAAACAAGAACCTCCATAAGTTTACCATTAGTGCAAGATGTTGGATGGGCTGTTATTGATTACTTGAAGTACGGACGTCCAAAAGTGGAAACAACCTGTGTTTTTGTGCGGCTTATAGCGCCATTCCTTCCTTTTAGTGAAGATGATCATCTTCGCCAAATTATTGTAAAGTATATGAAGTTGGCACACATTCCTGTTTCATCAAAAAAAAGAGTGGGTATGCACTCGTTGCGCCATACTTTAGCAAGTTTATTGTTAGAGAACAACACTTCACTCCCTGTTATCTCCGATATTCTTGGCCATGTCAATACTGAATCTACAGCAATTTATCTAAAAGTAGATATAAAAAAACTGAAAGAGTGCCCACTAAATATAAAGGAGGGGATTAATCATGGATAAATACAATTACCACGGGCCGTTCAAAATGCATATCCAAAACTTTTTAGAAGTCAAACAAGCTTTGGGTTACAAATACCTTACGGAAGCTTCACACTTAAGACGTTTTGATAAATTTACATATGAGAGATATAATTCCGTCAGTATCTTGACCAAGGAAATCGTAATGGAATGGTGTTCCAGGAAACCTTATGAAAGACAGAAGAACTTGTGCGCACGCGCTTCGGTTATGCGCCAGTTCACTATTTATTTAGACAATCACGGAATTGACACATATGTTGTCCCAAAGCATCATTTCAGTTCTGGCGAGAAATATGTTTCCTATATCTATACAGAAACTGAACTTCAACGTTTCTTTAGCGAAACAGACAAATGCCATTATTGTAGCCAGTGTCCCTATCGTCATCTAATCATGCCCATTTTGTTCAGAATGATATACAGCTGTGGGTTAAGGGTTTCGGAAGCAAGGCTTCTTAGGGTTCAGGAAGTTGATTTATATAACGGCATCCTGACCATTAATCAATCAAAAAATGACAAAAGTAGATTGGTCCCAATGACCGATGAACTAACAAGAAGGTGCAAGGCATACTCTATGAAGGTACATCGCTCTTCAAATGCTGAAGGATACTTCTTTCCCAAGATTGATGGAGGACCACTTACAAGTGGCAACATTTATAAAAACTTTCGAAAATTTTTATGGAAAGCAGGCATTTCTCATGGAGGTAGAGGTTTCGGACCCCGAATTCATGACTTTAGGCATTCGTTTGCTGTTCATTGTTTGAAAAGATGGTCTTTGGAAGGAAAAGATTTAATGACTTATCTACCTATACTACGTGTATATCTTGGACATGATTCTTTTGATGAAACGGCTTATTATCTAAAAATGACCGCAGATGTGTTTCCTGAAATCACATTGAAACTTGAAAAGGCATATTCCAAATTAATCCCAGTAATAGAAGGAGGTACCTATGAATCCTACTGATTTTGCCAAGTATCTAACAGGCTTTTTCTCTGATTATCTAGCCGCACAGAAAAACGTTAGCAAAAACACTATCTATTCTTACAGGGACGCCTTTAAACTACTTTTTAAATACTGCCAGGAAGTCGAAGGCATTGCAATTGAGCGTATCAGCATAGATTTATTGACAGCTGAATTGATAAAAGATTTTCTGGACTGGCTCGAACACGAAAGAAAATGCAGCATTTCCACGAGAAATCAAAGACTGGCATCTATTCATTCTTTTTTTAGGTATATACAAGGTGAGGCTCCTGCCGGAATCCATCACTTTCAAAAGGTGATCTCCATTTCGATAAAAAAGGCTGGGAAAAAAGTAATAGAACACCTTTCTCCAGATGCGATGAAATTGATACTGGAACAACCAGAAAAAAACTCTTCAAAAGGAAGACGGGACTTGACCTTGTTAAGCGTTTTGTATGATACAGGTGCAAGGGTACAGGAATTAATCGACATTAAAGTTGTTGATATCGTCCTGGATTCAACACCAGTAATATCACTGACCGGAAAAGGAAATAAAACACGGAGAGTCCCACTGATGAAAAATGTGGTTACCCTGCTTCAGCGGTATCTGTCTGAAAGAGATCTAAACAAGCAATGGAAAAATCAATATCCGTTATTTGTCAATAATCAGCATAATAAATTAACGAAAGAAGGAGTTGCCTATATTTTAGACAAATATGCAAAGAAGGCAAGCGCAAAATCCCGTGTCGTTCCTGAGCGCGTTTCTCCACATGTGCTAAGGCATAGCAAAGCAATGCATCTGTTACAAGCTGGAGTTAATCTAATTTACATACGTGATTTTCTGGGACATGTTGAT
>JBBSAQ010000127.1:0-3634 GCA_038252065.1 Chitinophagales bacterium | reverse complement strand
GGTACCTGTCTGAATTAGATTGGCAAAATTTATATCCGTTGCGATTTGATAATCATATTGACTTGCGCCGGAGATAGCGGACCAATCAAGAAGTGGAGATGTGTCTATGTTAGTTCCATTATTGACAGGACTTAGAAGTGTAGGACTTGATGGAGGAACCAATAAGTTGATCGTAAAATTGGCGTCCTTATTTCCCGTTGAACTGGTACCTCTTACTATCGGAATAAACGTTCCTGATAATGCCAACAGATTTGAAATCGTGAGTGTGCTATTGTTACCAGGTACTACTACCTGAGGTGAGAAGCTGACATTGGCACCCGGCGGAGCATTTAGAAGTGACAAAGTAACCGGATTAGAAAACCCCAGAATCTGTCCGACAATAACTGTCGTCTGGACTGTACCATCATTACATTCTGTCACCGTGACAGGATTCAGACTCACAGTAAAATTTGGAGCACCGACATTGACAGTGATATTGGCGTTGTTGATATCAAAAAAAATGTTGTTTGATGCTTTTACCATTACCCTTCCCTGCGTTGTAGTCCCTACCGGAACAGTTATCGTCGCGGAACCATCATTAGGCTCATTCAAAGACAGCACAGTAGGGTATGTGAATCCGCCATCATACGACATTCTGATATCTACTGTTGGACAACTAACCGGTGCAGCAGTAGTGTTTGCAACATTCCAGGTTATTGTTTGATTTGTAGTTTCTAACCATGTTGTAGCTACATTTTGTGATGTCACTGTGAAGGGTCCTGCAGCTGCCACTGATGTCACTATGATATTGTCTTCCTTTGTACACCCGGCGATGTTGTGGTAATCTCTTACCGTAAGCCGAAAATTCATCGCGCGACCAACAGAAGGCAGTACCTCCCATGCATAATTCACATTTGCAGTCAGGTCTGACAATCTGGGAATATACCTGCTGGGTGAACTGGATTGAATAAAACTTCGAAACAACGGCCCATCAGGATCATTTGAAGTTGGCGGTTCTGTTGATGTTGTCTCCAGATCATATTGTTCCCAGCAATACGTAAGTGGATCATTGTTCGGATCCGTCGCTACACCCGTCAATACAAATGGTGTAGAAATAGGAATTGAATAATCAGGAACTGCAGTTACAATAGGTGCTGTATTGTTGAGCGTAATAAACGCCGCACAACTTGTGCCCGTGATGTGTGCAGAAATTTGCTGAATACTTCTGGCATGGAAATACGCATCACTATGTGGCTGGACATCATCGACTCCACATATTCCTGCATAGGCCATAACGGTTGTTCCGCTTCCTACTTCATACGCGGAAGATGCGGATCGATTACCTCCACCACAGTTAGAGGCCACTGAATTAAATGTGTGATCCCCACCAAATTGATGGCCCATCTCATGCGCGACATAATCAATATAGAATCCATCACCTACCGGGTTACCAGAACCTGTTACGCCTCCTGCCTTTGTACTTGTAGTGCATACTGCATTTAAATAAGCGACTCCTCCTCCTCCTGTACTGAATACGTGTCCGATATCATAATTAGCTGTACCAATGACCCCATCGCATGTCGTCTGATTCTGGCCAAGCATCGTGCCGCCATTATTGTTGGTATAGGGATCGGTAGCCGGATTGTAATAAAATATCTGGTCAGTGTTTGCTACAAGTATGAGTCGCACAGTAATATCGGCTTCGTATACATTATTTACCCGGTTGACGGCTGTGACCACTGCCGACATCACAAGGCCTGATTGAGCAGACGAAAATGCCCCAAAGAAATTACTGTATTCGCCATCAGCAGCAAGCGCCAACCGATAACTCCTGAACTGACAATCCCCTTGCCGCTGTCCTGCATGTTCAATTATTTCTTTCGCTTTTTCTGTGACACTGCAGATCCAGGGTTCATTTTTGATATAGTCTTTTCTAAAGTAGACAATCCTGTGTTCAGGATCATTTCGTTGAAACGGATCGATATACGTCGTGCCGTTCTCATCATTTATCACTGCTCTCAATCCGCTCTCAGTCCAGTCAGCCCTGATCTTTCTGTTAGGATCCGAAACTGACTCGCCTCTAAAGGTTCTGATTTCAGGATATTTTGCTGCAAGCTCCGGCTCCATCATTTCATATCTGATCATCCGGAATACGTCTGAAGATCCATCGGCAAGTCCAACAGTCAGGAGAGTCGAACTGGTTGACATCGGCTGGTCTGCTTCTCTCGGGGCTGTCCATAAGACATCTTTGGTGGCTTCAAAATCCGTGTTATAGACGATGTATTTTTGAGGAATGATGTCCCTTGTATCTTGTACTCCGATCAATGTCTGATCCACAGGAGTCCATCGCTGAGCATCAGCCCTGTTCACTGAAAATGAAATGATAAGCGGAAGAATTAATTGAATCAAACTTCTCATGAGGGATTGTTGATTTAGCTTCATACAAAATGGCTTCTGAACAAGAGTGAGTGGACTACCTTGTGTAATCACCATTCTCTTCTTTTTCCATTAATTTTTAGTTGGGGGAATGCCTTGTGTACGTCTGTTGGCAATAACAGGCTTAATGCTGCTTTCGGGTGAGCGCAACAAAAGTAAGAATTATTGAATTTTAAAAAAAAGAATTTGCTCCCTAGAACCTCGTAGCAAGGTAATGGGGCAACATAGCCCTCCAGGTGGGCCAGTCATGCTTCATATCCGGTCCCCAGACATCCAGTTCATGCGGGATGCCTTTGTAATTGAGGAGCGCCGAAAATGATCTGGACGCCTCAGGACTTTCATAATCGCCCGAACCTGTAAGGAGATGCACATGATTAGATCGCTGTAGCATGGGCAGATAATAATCATCATTGAGATGCTCGAGGTAATGCTTCGGGCTATTGAAATAAACATCTTCATCCCAGTAACCATCTGTGTACGAGGTCAGATCATAAACACCGCTCATGGCAATTGTTCCGGCGAATAAGTCCGGTCTTCGGAAGTACATATTGGCTGCATGAAGGGCGCCTAACGAAGCGCCGCATGTGATAATGCCTGTGTCTTCACTCGTATTGTGCTTAATATAAGGAACCACCTCACGGTTTACGTACTGATTAAATTGCTGATGGCGAATAGCCTTGTGCCTTGGGTGCATTTTACTATTAAGCCAACTTTCCGAATTAATACTGTTGATAGAGAAAACCTTGACTTTGCCCGCATCCAGATATGGTTCAAGCATATCCAATAAAAGGAATCTCTCGTATTCGAGATAGTCTGCCGCAGCAGTAGGAATAAGCAATAATGAAAATCCAAAATGGCCATAAATGGCGATTTCCATTTGTTTGTTTAGAGAAGGACTAAACCATGAATCTAGCTGCCGTTGCATTTCGTTTTGCGTTTGATGGGTCTAAGATATTTTAGATTTTAGATATACGGCGCTCTTCGCATTAGTTGTAAGTCCCCCTTAGGGGATTTAGGGGCAAAACTCAGCTTAAACCCTTATTCTTGCTGCATGAATACTGGCTTAAAAGTCGTTGCCCCTGCCTCCATCTCTAACCTGGCCTGTGGCTTTGATACCCTCGGTATGGCGATCGATGTTCGATCAGATGAGATTATTGGGAAATGGTCTGATACACCCGGAATTCGCATTGTTGAGATCACCGGACATAAAAAAGAAATC
>JBBSAQ010000126.1:0-3807 GCA_038252065.1 Chitinophagales bacterium | reverse complement strand
GTTAGTGGCAATAAAAGATTTTCGTCCTTTGGAAATTATATATCAATGCATTACAGTTTACGTTTGACTATATTGCTCTATTCGTGCTTTGGCTGTCTCACAAGTAGTAAGACGGCAAAATATCAGATTGGTGGCACAAATTGGCCAAATGGAGAATTCTTTTTGTTGGATGCCAGTGGAGATACAATTAAGAAGCTAGATAAGCATGAATATGAAATTGGATTCACAGGCGACTTTGATAAATTTGCTGTTTTCGGAATTAAGGGAGAAAGGGATTGGTGTGCCATCGATATCCATGAAAACATCTTATTTAAAATAGGCAATTTTCCCTTGGAAGAGCCATGGTCCCCAGATAATTTTGTTGAAGACAGGATAAGAATTATTGATGCGTCAGGTAAATATGGATTTGCAAATACAAAAGGAAAAATTGTTGTAAAGCCAAAGTTTGAATTAGTAACCCAATTCAATAATGGATTCGCCATTATTCTTGAAGATTGTCACAAAGTATTTTGGAAAGATGATGAAGAAACAGATCATGAAGATCATGGTGATTGTAACCACTACTCCCTGGAATGTAATAAACATGGATATATTAATAAAAAAGGCAAAATCATCAAACTTGGTAATTTTACATTTGAGGAAATTCAAAATGAGATTGGATGGGAATGGCCAAAATAAAAATGCCACTAACATCGACTCTGCGGTGTTACATTCAATCCCTTGTAATTGAACTCACCGAATCTGATGCTATTGACCAGGCATTAACTTCCCTTTCGATAATTACTCAAGAAAATAGTTATCCTGAGTATATCAGAAATTTCTGGCTTCTCTATTGGGCCAAGATTTCATGGAAGCAGGATGCTGAGAACAAGAAATTCTATTTTGAAGGATTTATAACAAAAAAAGGCGATCAAATCATCAAAAACGAGGCTATTAAGTGGTTAAAGACTTACAGTAAAAAGTATTTTGAACCAAGTATAATTGAGACAAAAATCCGATAACAAGGCCTACTCGCCAGCAGTGCTTATCGTATGAATAATGGATTCCTTAACTTTGAAAACCAATGAACAGACACAGCATTTATCAACGGAAGATCAAAATATATTTCCCTTATGATCAGACATAAAGATTACAGGCCTAAGTATATTTATTTATTGCTCAGCAGTATCCTTTCTCTGCCGATGTATGGTCAAGTGTATCCGTATGACTTTTGTCCTGTCAAAAATTCAAGTGAAGGCAGGATGTACGGCCTGGTCAATGCGGAGAATGAAAAAATTACTGAACCCCTATTTGGATTTATTGATCCATTCCTCAACCAGGAGTATAATGACTACACCATCTACTCTACGATTGTGGCGAATCCGCCCGGCAGCCAATATCTCTACCATGATGTCAAAGGCCTGATCGATAAAGAAGGCAAGGTGGTGGACGGTATAAGTGACCCGTATTTAGTGTATGATGGAAATGGCAGAATGGCGTATATACCCGGTGACAGTTTAGATACATACTTTAATCTTAAGACACATAAGACTTTCAATAGAAGCAGCAAGGAACAAGTCAACCATATAGCACGTGGGATTACATACTATTTACTTTTGTTCGATTCTCAAAATAAAATATATACCGTCATTAATGAGCATGGAAAAGCATGGCCTATCGAAACCCAGCCTTACCAGGAAGTTGCTTATGTAAAGACGATCAATAATATGCCTGTGTATCAAGTAACATTTTCTAAAAACACATTTTTGTATTATGATGGTGAAGGCCATGTGGTTTCCGAAAATAAGATCTATCCTCATGAAGATATTGAAGGCATAGATGTCATGTATGATTCGGAAAGCGAATTCGGATCAAGCTCCTCGATGATAAACTTAAGTGAAGCATCCAGGCAGAAAATCCTTGCTATCTATCCTGACTATTCTTTGGGCAAACCGTTTTATGAGAAAAGTGGTGCCATCAAATATGTAGAGATCATCAACAAGTATCAGAGGGTTGGGCTTGTAGATCTGGATGGCCATTTAATCCTTGAGTGTGCCTACACAAAACTTACGCCACTTCTGTCAGACTTCGATGACGATGAGAAGGATGACAAATTCTATGTCGTGATCTCAGACTATAGCAACTCGGGATTGATGAACATGAACGGAAAAGTTCTCTTCAAACCTGGCTTCGGATTTATTACATTTAGAAAAAACGTGAATCTCTTTTCCCTCATGGGGCCAAATGGCTACTCCGGGTTTTGTGACGGAGAGGGCCATATTTTTCTACCTAAGGAATGCGGGTGCATTCAGGAGTACGGTGCTTTGAACAAATGAAGTTTGAAGAAAATTTTTGCACCGGGAGATTTCTTACTCTTGCAGCAATCTATCTCAGAAGTGCATATTTTGGGTATATTTCGGAGGTGCAAGTGCAGGGATAAACAAGTTACTTGAAAGATTTCACTCACAAGATTCTTCCCCAACCAATGTCCGATTAGAAAATTATTAGTTGCATATTAAGACAACTACCTTATCTTTACAATAATGAACCAGTTGAAGGTAAGGACGGTCTTAGCGTATAAGACTTACTTCAGTGACTTCTTTGATAGACAGCGACTGAAAGTAAGGAATAAGATCATTTGGACTATTTGGATTATTGAACACTTACAACAAGTGCCAGAAGAATATCTTAAACATCTGGAAGATACTGATGGACTTTATGAAATGCGTATTCAACAGGGAAGTGACATTTTCAGGATCTTTTGCTTCTTTGATAAAGGTCAACTTGTTGTACTGGCCAATGGTTACCAGAAGAAGACCCAACGAACTCCAAAATCTGAAATTGATAAGGCATTAAGGATAAAGAAACAATATGAGCAAGAAAAGTAATTTAAAAAGTATTGACCAATTCGTTGAAGAGCGATATGGTAAGAAGGGTACCCCCAAGCGGGACAAATTGGATAAAGGATATGAGCTATTTAAGATCGGTGTTCTCCTTCAGCAAGCCAGATTGAAAAAGGGCCTGACTCAGGAGGAGCTCGCTGATAAATGTGGTACTAATAAAGGCAATATTTCAAAGATTGAGAATGATATACGAGAGGTACGTATCTCCACACTTCAAAAGATCGTCGAAGATGGATTGGATGGTGAACTTCAATTCAAAATTAAGTTGAGACAGTCTGCGAAGTGAAATTCCCTCAAATAACATCTAAGACTTCGTTGTGTGCGAAGTACAAGCAATGAAGTCGATATTTCATGTAACCTTCGGTAGTTAAGGCGCAAGGAGGATTTAAATATAATGGGGATTGCGTTTTAACTTTTCGCTCTGCACCACTGTATTGTCAATTCCTAATGAACTGGATGATGACCAAATTCAACCAGTATCAGAAAGTTGGGCTTGTGGATCTGGATGGCCATTTAATTCTTGAATGTGCCTACATAAAACTAACGACACTCTTGTCTGACTTCGATGACGATGAGAAGGATGACAAATTCTATGTCGTGATCTCAGACTATAGCAACTCGGGATTGATGAACATGAACGGAAAAGTTCTCTTCAAACCTGGCTTCGGATTTATTGAATTTAGAAAAAACGTGAATCTCTTTTCCCTCATTGGTCCAAATGGCTACTCCGGATATTGTGACAAAGTGGGCCATATTTTTCTACCTAAGGAAAGTGGGTGCATTCAGGAGTAAGGTGGTGTGATCCAAAATGAAGTTTGAAGAAAAGTTTTGCACCTGGAGATTTCTTACTCTTGCAGCAATCTATCTCAGAAGTGCATATTTTGGGTATATTTCGAGGCTGGAAGTGCAGGTATAAACAAGTTAG
>JBBSAQ010000125.1:0-3849 GCA_038252065.1 Chitinophagales bacterium | reverse complement strand
CGGACGTCGTATGATTATTTTCAATTCGAAATGGGGGATGCATTTAGTCTTGAACATTTATCGATCTTGGTGACAGATGTTTGATATTTTCCACCAACTGAATATTACGCCAACGGGATGGGCATTTGCACTATTCGGATCCTTTCTTTTGGGAATAGCCAAAGGCGGAATCAAGGGACTAGGAGCTATTATTTCCATTATCACAGCTCTCGTTTTTGGAAGCAAGGCTTCTACAGGAATCATCATGCCACTTTTGATTGTCGGAGACACATTCGCAGTCATCTATTATAACAGACATGCCCGTTGGCACTATTTACGGAAGCTCATGCCCTGGGTTGTCACTGGGGTACTGATAGGGGTTTGGTTTGGAAAGGACTTGCCGGAAGAGAAATTTAAAATTGGAATGGGTTTAATCATCCTGGTCAGTGCGGGATTTATGTTATTAACAGAACATAAAAGATCTTTTCAGGTCCCTGATAACCTTTTTTTTACGTCTGTGATGGGAATTTTAGCAGGATTTACGACCATGGTTGGAAATCTGGCAGGTCCATTCTCCGAACTCTATTTCATGGCTATTCGGGTATCCAAAGAAATCTTTATTGGAACTGCCGCATGGCTGTTTTTCCTTACCAATATTATTAAACTTCCTTTCCACATATGGTCATGGAAAACGATCAATATCCAATCACTTTATGTGGACCTGATTCTTTTGCCTTCACTCTTACTTGGGCTTTGGGTGGGCATTCGTTTAGTCAGAGCTATTCATCAACAACAATTCAGGTTAGCTATTATTATTTTTACAGCAATAGGGGCACTTTTCATCGTATTTCAGCGATAATTTTGGGATTTTCAATGCAATCAGGATAAAAAAGTTATTAACAATTCAAGTTTAATTTCCGCGCTATCAATTTACTTTAACCCTTGTAATCAATAATATATGAATAATAAAAATATTTAATATAATGAATTAAAATCATTTTTGGCATACGTATTGATTTATAATTATCGAAAATGGTGAAAAGTCTAGGTGGGATAAAAGATTATGTATTAGTTTTGACCCGGAACCAATTGAAGATCACCATATTAATATTTAATTAAATATTAATCTCGACCTGATGAATGACATACGCCTCCAGAGCGTATGACTTGTATTATCCAACTGAAGGATAATCAAGGTGTGTTTATAAGGAAGAGATTCATAACAGGGCTTACGAATTTAATCTCTTTATAAACACAAATTATATCTCATGAAAAACACAATTTTGAATTTATTGTCAGCTAAACTGGCGCTTGTCAGCTTTATCCTGGCAGGATTGTTTTTGCTTGCCCCATCTCATGTACAGGCGCAAACAACTACCAATCTTTACGGTGTTCCAAACGTCACGTATGTTTCTACCCAGACAGCGATCGAACGCGTGGAAACCAAAATCCTTTTTCTTAAAGGTCAATATGAAATATTGACACATGGAACACAGGCATATGATGACAATGAAATGAAGTATTCATTTTATTCCATTATCCTGGACAGGCTCAATGAAGGCAAAACCACTAAGGAATCACTTGAGTCCGGATTGACGCTTTTCGGAACGGATCAGGCCAGCACATTTTCTAAGACGATGATGCAGACCACCCGGCAGGAAGCCATTAATCTATTAAAACAATAAGCACAGCCAAGGGCTGAATTGATTTCCCCACTTTATTTCAACATTAATCAAATCCAATCTCATGAATACAAATCGACTTTCACAACAATGCATAACTTCTGCATTGAAGGTGGGTTGGTCTTTGGCGTTTTTGCTACTGACACTCACCTGGGCAAGCGCCCAAACTTTTAATGGCAGTGTAAACAATACTGCTGGAAATAACCTTATTCCTTCCACCGGAACTGGTGGTTGTACTGTAGCACCCCAGACTACTGGTGGAACCGTATTCAATTGCACTGTAGCCGGGTTGGCTGCAGGTTCTCTTGTAGCCAGTGTGCAATTCAATTTCACACATACTTTTGATGGTGATCTCGACATCTTTTTAATTGCTCCGAATGGTCAGACATTAGAATTATCAACGGACAATGGTGGTGGAGGTGACAACTTTACCAATACCGTTTTTTGTGACGGTGCTGCCGCCAGTATCACTGCAGGTGCTGCGCCTTTTACAGGTAATTTCAGACCTGAAGGCACATTGACAGTGGAAAACTGTGGTGTGGTAGTTACTCCAACCATCACTACCCTTGGTGCTTTTACGGCGACCCAAAATGGTACATGGCTGGTGAGAATTTTAGATGATGCGGGAGGTGACGTAGGTACCATGTTAAGCTGGTCTATTTCTTTTTCAACAGGGGCAGCTTGTTCATTTAATGTAGGTTCCTTACCTAATCTTATCATCAACGGTACCAACCCGGCAATTTGTGGTATAGCCAATCAGAACATCACGGCTCCGACCTATTCATGCGGAGGTAATTTGTTGACAGTGTCACTTGATAATGTCATTATAGCAACCAATGTTCCTTCAGGAGGCACTTTTGCTGTTACAGCAGTTCTGGGTACACATACCTTAAAATATGATCTTTCTCCATCGCCCTGTACTCCTGTCATACTAAATCAAACATTGATAGTAGGTGATGGCTTTGCACCGACAATTACTTGTCCGGGTAACGTCAATCTAACCCTTGATCCGGGAGCTTGTTCAGCCACGGTCAATTATGTAGTGACCTCTACAGACAATTGTCCGTTCACAGGGCCATTGGCAACCCTCGCCACACTTACAGCTGGGGGTAATGGAGGCAATGTTGGAGGTATGGTATTTTTTGAGATCAATAATCTCACCCCATTTAACATAACCGTTACGCAGATTGGAATGAATATATCCAATGCTACAATGGTGAATGTATACCGCAAAGCCGGAACATTTACAGGCTTTCAAACAAATATGGCAGCATGGACTTTAGTCACTGTAGCAAATGCAACGGTAGGTCCATTTTCAGGGCCATTCCCGGGGAACGGAACGATAACTCCGGCTATCGGAAGCTTTACAATTGCTCCAGGTCTGAATGGAATAGGCTTAAATCCGATCTCCGCTAGTAATAATTACACAAACGGAAATGGAACTAACCAGACGTTTACTAATGGCACAATTACAATTAATGCCGGAAGTGCATCGAACACACCTTTTGGGGGTGTATTCTCGCCACGTGTATTTAATGGTTCGGTTACGTACCAGACCACTACTGCAATGGGTCCGGTAACACAATTATCTGGTCTTCCATCAGGTTCAGCGTTCCCTATAGGAACTACGACTAACTGTTTCAGAACATTTGACGCAGCAGGAAATAGTGCTTCATGTTGCTTTGCTGTGCAGATAAATGAATTTGCAAACCCATCCACAACGCTTGCATGTAATGATGATGTTCAGGTTTCATTAGATGAAACATGTACAGCTGTTATTGATGCATCAATGATTCTTCAGGGTGATGTGTATGGCTGCTATGATAATTACATCGTCGAAATCCAGCAAGGAAATAATTGGGTTCCGGCAATATTAGGCCCACAACACATTGGACAAACAATTGTAACACGTGTTACAGATCCTGCAACAGGAAACAGCTGCTGGGGAAAAATTCACGTAGAAGATAAAATACCACCGACGATTGAATGTCGACCGGTAACTATACTGTGCGGAGAAGCTCTTCCTACAGTACCTGCTCCTGAACTTATAGGCTATCAGAATATCCTGTATACAGGATTGAATGATTTAGTAGAAACAAATTCATTCACGTACAATTTTGATTTTAGTTATCTACCTACGGCTACTCCGGTACTTGATGTGGATGTGCGTATCAAAATAGATGACCAT
>JBBSAQ010000124.1:0-3870 GCA_038252065.1 Chitinophagales bacterium | reverse complement strand
TTTTAAAAAAAGTAAGAGGTAAAAGTTACTATTTTTGCAGTTCCGGTCAGGAGGTACAACTTCAATTGGACTCTTTGAGAACGCCGGGCGAAACTTTGACTATTTCATTACCCGTCACAGCTCATGATCAGGCTGGACAAATGGTTGCCTCATTTGAATTTTACTGGCAACTCAAGCGAACGGATAACTAACAGGACCCTTTAATGCAATGCACAGCAATGTGTTGATCCTTTATTTGCGTAAAGGGAATTTTTAACTATTTGTAAAAAAGAAAGAACGATGAAAATTGGTGTATTTATTGACGCTGAGAACATAAGACGCAGCGGTGGTTATGGCATACGGTATGATGTACTGAGAGATTATGTTTCTTTATACGGAGATCCCATCCGGCTAAACTCATACATGTCGATTGATGAAGCTCGGATGAAAACCGATTATGAATACAAAGACCGCACAAATGGGTTTTTGAGTATCGTAAGGAGTTATGGTTTCAAGGTGATCACAAAGGCTATCAAATGGTTTGAAGATGAAGATGGACAGCGTATTGGAAAAGCGAATGCGGATCTCGATATGGCTGTAGATATCCTTCTTCAGAGTAAACATCTCGACACGGTATACCTTCTGACAGGTGATGGCGACTTTAAAAAAGTAGTGCAGGCGATTCAAAACATAGGTATTCGCGTTGAAATAATAGCCTTCCGATATATCAGTCGTGACCTTGTCAATGAAGGGGATAAATTTCTTTCAGGTTACTTAATACCAAATCTGCTTCCTGTCCTTGATCAACGAGTTGAAGATTGGGGCGCTATAGGTTGTCGTGCCCGGGGTTATTGTTATTCTGTGCAGGATGGATATGGGTTCATGAAATATCTTGACATCGATCTCCGCACCTGGAGAGATATTTTCTTTCACTTCTCACAATTGCCCGAGCGCCATTATGTGAACCTCGATGATGTCTTTGAATTTACGATTGAAGAATCAGGCAGATCTGAAGGCGGAATATTAGCTACGCATATGCAATTGCTGCATTCCAGACATTTCATTCCGGATAAGACGACGCCTGTGGCATAAGCAAACGCTGTCCGTAGTCTCAAACTACGGACAACTCTTCGGATGCTTTTTTAAAAATGGTATGAGTTAGTCAATTCAATAAACTCAACCTCAGTATGTATAGGACAAATGGTTGGAGCAAACTCCAACCACGGCAATATGCCGATGCAGGAGTTTTCTCCTGCTTCATTCTATCCTGAGGTCAATGCTATATACTCGTCCTCCGTAAGGATCTGCACTGTGCCGAGTTTTTTTGCTTTGTCAAGTTTTGAACCTGCATCATCACCGACGACAAGGATATCAAGATTGCCGCTGACGGCACTGATGTTTTTTGCACCCAGGGATTCTGCCAGATCTTGTGCTTCTTTTCGTCCCATCCTGGACAGCGTACCCGTAAACAAGATTGTTTTTCCGGACAATACGCCATCTGTAATTAATTCTTTGGGTTTATCCAGATCAGTTTGATTAAGATTTACGCCATAGGCTTCCATCAGATGAAGGATGGTGACATTTTTCCTAATGGAAAACCAATCTAGTACTTTTTCTGCGACAACGGGACCTATGTCTTTGATGGATGTATAATCAGTAAGGGTCCATTTTTCTAAATCAAGTACATGTGCTATTCTTTCTGCGATAAGTTTTGATGCTCTTTGACCTAAATGATGGATGCTCAAACTATGAAGCAGACGATAAATCGGATTTGATTTCGCTTTCTCAATCGATGCTTTCAATTTGTCAGCAGATTTTTTTCCAAATCCTTCAAGAGCTGCTATTTTATCATAATCGAGATTGTAGATATCAGCGAAATTTTTCAGCCAACCCAATTCAAAAAAACGGACAACATATTTTTCACCAAAGCCATCAATATCCATAGCATCTTTTGATACATGGAAAATTAATTTTTGAATGAGCTGGGCTTCACAATCCGGATTTGGACATCGCCAGGCGGATTCATCTTCTTCCCGGACCAGCGGTGTAAGGCATGAAGGACAGTGCGTAGGGTAGACAACAGGTTTTAATTTACCCGTCCTCAATTCAGGAAGAGATTTAACGATATACGGGATCACATCACCAGCCCGTTCGATGAGTACCTGATCTCCTATTCGAATATCTTTTGATATAATAAAATCTTCATTATGGAGGGAGATAGAAGATATGGTGACACCAGCAAGAGACACCGGCTCTACTTTTGCTACCGGAGTGATAGAGCCTATTTTACCAATGTTATACTCAATATCAAGGAGCCTGGTCGTAGCCTGTTTTGCCTGAAACTTATAGGCAATAGCCCATCTTGGATGGTGACTTGTGTAGCCACACATATCCTGAAGATCGAAAGAATCTACTTTCACCACCATACCATCGATCTCAATCGGAAAATCATCCCGAATCGTAGCCCAGTGATTGATCTGCTCTATGACTTCTTCTATGTCTTTGCAAAAACGTTTATCACCTTTTGAAACTTTGAAGCCTAGCGTTCCCAAAAGTTCAATGGCATCATGATGAGATTTGATGGAAGGCAAGACATCTTTGCCATTTTTATCTACTGCATAACCCATTTGAAAAATGAAAGCATCCAATTGTCGCCTGGCGGTTTCAGAAGGATCTTTTGTACGCAATCCCCCCGAAGCACTATTTCTTGAATTGGCCAATAATGGAAGACCGTCATCAACGCGCTGTTTGTTGACTTCTTTAAATCTTGATTTGGAGATCACAGCTTCTCCTCTCAATTCAACTTTATAAATACCATGTTTCGAAAATGCGGCGCTTAGTGGAAGTGATTTGATGGTTCTCGCCTGAACTGTGATTTCTTCGCCTTCTTCGCCATTGCCTCGGGTCGCTACTCTGACTAACTCATCGTTTTCATAAATGATAGCGATGCTTCCTCCGTCGTATTTTGGTTCTACTGTATAATTAATTGTATTTCGTTCGGTCAGTTTTTTGACCTGTGTATCAAATTTGATCAGGTCATCCGCATCATATGAATTGTCAAGGGATAGCATGGGTATCACATGTTTCACTGTGATGAAATCGTCAATCAGATCACTTGATACTCTATGGGTAGGTGAATTGGCTGATGCTTTAGCAGGAAATTTATGTTCGAGCGCTTCTAGTAATTTGTAGAGCTGATCATATTCAAAATCACTGACCAGTGGATCATTGAGTACATAATATCGGTATTCATTAAATCGAACGAGGTCTTCCAGGGGATGAATATCAGCATCTGACAGATCGCCTGCATTTTTTTTTGCAAGGTATTTTTTTGTTTCGTCGAAAAATATTTTCTGTTGTTCGTCCGTGTAGCGCATATTTTGATATTGATCTTCCGGGGCGAAGTTAAGTATTGCATTCAACCCCCCGCCCCCTGGAAGGGGGAACTGTTTTCATTGACCCCCTGCCCCCTGAAAAGGGACTGACCCGTCCTAAAATAAGTTTACAGACTATCAAGTCAACTCCCCCTTTCAGGGGGCGGGGGGGTACAGAGGAGGCATCTTTCCTGTTTATCTTTGCTTTATGATTTCAGCAGAAGCAAATCCGCCGCAGTTTCTTTCCAGCAAAGCCATCATTCGTTTTCAGGATTGTGATCCGTATTCGCATCTCAACAACGGCAGATATCTTGATTATTTCATGAATGCCCGTGAAGATCAGGTGTGGAAAGCCTATGATTTCAATATCTATGATTACAGCCGGACCACCGGGCTGGGATGGGTGGTAACACAGAATCAGATTGCCTACATCAGGCCGGCACTATTGATGGAAGAAGTGACGATTGAGAGTCAGCTGATTGAATCCAAACCAAAATTTCTCCAAGTCGAGATGCGA
>JBBSAQ010000123.1:0-3975 GCA_038252065.1 Chitinophagales bacterium | reverse complement strand
GTGGAGCTGGGGGGAATTGAACCCCCGTCCAGCTAAAGCTCACCCCAGCCTTCTACATGCTTAGTTACAGATCGGATTTAAGCTGACACCAGGTACTGTAACAACGCGGTGCCAACCGATTCCCTTTATTTGTCGGCCTCAGGTCAGGACATCCCCTCAGCTTACCCTGCATTGGATTATACGCGGCCGGTTTATAGCAGGTTTCAAACCAGCGGCATAAAGGCTATCTAATTACCTAGAACTAGGCAGCCAAAGCGAAAGAATTCTCGCCAATTATTGGTCGATGACCATTTGTTAACGGGGTGAATCACCATTCCCCGGCATGCTTACTGACATGATACACTCTACTGTCGATTCCTGTCAGCCCCCGATTTCAAAGATCTTTGCTTCGACTTGCTGTTTCAAAGGCTTGTGCTTCAACTCAGCATCCGTCGCGCTTTAAACGAAGTTGGCAAAGGTAAAGTTTCAACCCCGATTCGACAGAAAACCTTTTGAAAGCGATTTACGAAGGCTGGAAAGATTCACTTATGACCATGAGTTTATAAAGGTTTATAGGTTTATTAAGTTTATATAAGGATCAAATAAGGACATCAAATTCAGGTTTTCACTGCTCAAAGAAATCAGGTCCAGAATTTCACATTTAAGCCTATTATTCCAATTCCGCCCAGTGGCTGTACTTCATGAAGATGAAAGGAAGAAGTCGAACCATGAATGATTTCACCGGATCTAAGCATTCTGCCTTTTCTGCCTTTTCTGCCTCTTCTGCCTTTTCCGCCTCTTCTGCCTTTTCTGCCTTTTCTGCCTTCGCCTTTTTCCTATCTTGCAGTACTAACCAACCTGATCCACAATGAATGACTCCATTCGCAGTCAGTTTCCTTCTCTGAAACGTATCGTCAATGGACGTCCAATCGTCCACCTCGATGGCCCCGCAGGCACCCAGGTACCCCAATCTGTCATAGATGCTATCTCCTCCGTCTACAGCAACAGCAACGCCAATACGCATGGCCAATTTGCCACATCAATGGAGACCGATCAACTTATCGATCACACCCGCAATCAAATGGCCGCATTTCTTGGTGCAGAAAGTGGCGATAATATTTCGTTTGGCGCAAATATGACCAGCCTCAACTTCGTACTCGCCAATGCCATTGCAAGATCATTACAACCCGGAGATGAAATCCTGATCACACAACTCGATCACGAAGCCAACCGTGGACCCTGGCTCCAGCAACGAAGACATGGAATTATAGTCCGCGAAGTTCTCCTTGATGAGGACGGAAGTTTAGATTATGCTGATTTTGAAAAAAAAATCAATGAAAGAACCCGCGTCATTGCCATGGGTTTAGCCTCTAATATTTTTGGTACAGCCAATGAAATCGAACGCGTTCGGCAAATGGCATATGAAGCAGGAGCATTGCTTGTTGTTGACGCAGTTCATTTTGCACCGCATCTTTTGACAGATGTTAAGATGATTGATTGCGATTTTCTTCTGTGCTCAGCTTACAAATTTTATGGACCTCACGTAGGTATACTCTATTCACGTCATGGGGCTCTCGACAGGCTTGACACTGATCGGCTACGGACGCAAGAACAACATGCACCCTATCGTATAGAGAGAGGCACACTCAATCACGCAGCACTCGCAGGTGTAGCCGCCGCAGTGTCCATTATTGAATCATTAGGCGAAGGAAATACACAACGTGATCGTATCGTCAGTGCAATGAGTATCATTCAAACTCATGAACGCGGCCTGGCCCAACAACTTTATCTCGGACTTCGTGATATCAACGGTATTGATATTTATGGACCACCTATCAAAGAAACACAACGCGCACCAACACTCGCATTTACAGTTGAAAATTATATTCCTGAACAAATCTGTAAAATGCTGGCTGAAAAAAGCATCTGTGCATGGGACGGACATTTCTACGCATTGCGGGCGGTTGAAGTCATGGGGCTTCTCAATCAGGGTGGGGTGACAAGGATGGGTATAAGTGTCTATAATACTGCGGATGAAATAGAGTATGTGATAAAAACTCTGGGTGATCTGTTGAATAAATAATATTGAAATACTTCACTGTCGATTAGTCCAGAGGCTTTATCGATTAAAGGATTGAAATTTGATTTTTAATTCTTATTTATATCCTTTCATCTAAAGCAAAACCGGATATGCGTAAGATCATGAAAGCATTATTCATACTCATTTTTTTTCCAATAGTTCTTATTTCCTGCTCCGCCCCAAAATCAGACGACTCCTCTCTCCTTCTCCGCGTTGAAGGAAAAGAATCTGCCTATCCCCGACTTTCAAAAGATGATACCAAAATCCTGTACCAATCAAATAAAACCGGAAACTGGCAATTATTCATAATGGATATTGCAACAAAAAATCAAACACCTGTCCTTGAAGATACTTTCAACAATAATTTCCCCGACTGGAGCCCGGACAACAAACAGATAGCCTTCACCACCGATCGCGATGGAAATGAAGAAATATATATTGTGAACAGCGATGGCAGCGGTCTGAAACGCATCACCAAGGATACCGCCAGAGACATTCATTCCTATTTCAGTCCCGATGGTCATTTTATCCTGATCAGTTCGACCCGAGGCAATGGCTCATTTGACATCTATCGGTATTCAATTGATCACGATTTACTAGAACGATTAACGGATACACCAGAAGATGAAACCTGTGCGCGATATTCTCCCGATATGAAACATATCGTTTTTCTGAAAAACAGCATTAAAAGCGATGATGTCTTTCTAATGGATGTTGATCGCTTTACAATCAGGAATTTAACAAACACACCAACTGAGATGGACGGATGGCCCATGCTCTCCTATGACAATCATTGGGTATACTATTCATCCCATGATTCCGGTTCGTTTTGTATTTACCGGATTAAAACAGATGGAACAATGAAAACAAAACTCACTAGCGTTACGGGCGAAGATGAAGATGCCAGAGTCTGTGTATCAAAAGATGGAAAATGGTTTATCTACAATAGAAAATCTTTAAACACAATTGAAATAAGGGTAGCAAATAATATTTGATTTTGAAAATACCTGAATAAAAATTTGGAATTCATTTGTGATTCCCCTATTTTTAATTCCATATTTCTTCACCGGGAATCCATTGAAAACATTATGCCCTATTTAAAGGTATATATTCATTTTGTGTGGACCACAAAATACAGAACCCCATATCTGGCTACCTCAAAACTGCGGGAAAAGGTTTGGCGTCACATGCTCCGGAATGCAACCAATAAAGGGATTTTTATTGACTTTATCAACGGCTACAGTGATCATTGTCATTGTCTGCTTTCTTTAAATTCAAATCAAACGATTGAAAAAACCATTCAGCTCATTAAAGGGGAATCTTCCCGTTGGATTAATAAAAACAATCTTCTCCTAGAGCACACAGATTATACAAAATTTGAATGGCAAGATGAATACTATGGTGTTTCCGTCTCTCCAAAAGCAATTGACAATGTCAGAGAATACATTAAAAACCAGGAAGAACATCATAAGATAAAATCATTCAACGACGAGTACAATGAATTTATGAATGAACATGGATTTCAGGAATTCAAATAATTCCCACCACTTAAAAGTGGTGGCAACTCATTCACTTTCACTCCTTATTTTTTTGAATTTCCACTAGCTTTAGCTAGTGGCGTGACGGCGACTCATTCACTTTCACTCCTTATTTTTTTGAATTTCCACTAGCTTTAGCTAGTGGCGTGACGGCAACTTATTCACTTTCACTCCTTATTTTTTTGAGTTTCCACTAGCTTTAGCTAGTGGCGTGGCGGCAACTCAACTCATTCCACTTTTCAATTCCCACCACTTAAAAGTGGTGGCAACTCATTCACTTTCACTCCTTATTTTTTTGAGTTTCCACTAGCTTTAGCTAGTGGCGTCTCCACCCCATCCATTTTTGAGTTTCCACTAGCTTTAGCTAGTGGCGTGACG
>JBBSAQ010000122.1:0-4207 GCA_038252065.1 Chitinophagales bacterium | reverse complement strand
TAATATCTCATACTGACCGGCCTGGTTCTCCCAATAATATCCCAGCCAGATACTGTCACCTTCGCAAATGCTCTCAGTTACATTCGTGACATACGTCGGGAAGACAAAGATGGCTTGTGTCGAATCCGTCATCTCGATACAAGCGGGTTGTGATGGAATGATGCTTGTAATCGTATAGACCGTCGAGCCTCCGGGCAAATCAAAAAAAGTATAATTGCCTTCAACATCGGTCAGTGTAAATGGTGAACCGGGATCAGGTGTAATCTCAATCGTCATTGGGAACGGCGAATCGTTTTCGATGGTCATATTCGCCTGTTCATTGTCGCAGATATCTGTTTCGCCGGTGAGAGAGACATGGATGACAGGAATAATGTCAAGCTCTACGGTGTCCTGGTTTGGACACAAGATGCCATTTGAAACAGTGACGATGTATTGACCTGACATGCCGGTTGTGATCGTCTGGCTATGCTGACCTGTCGACCAGCTGTAGCTTGCACCTGGATTACCTGCATCGAATGTGGTGGTCAATCCATTACATTGCTGCTGGTCGGGGCCGAGATCAACCGGGACACGCTGTAGTTCATTCACTTGTATAAATGCGGTAGCAATATTGCTCATCGCACCTGATTCAGTAGTAAACTGAACTTCTACTGTACGCAGTCCACCGGTTGGATAATTTGATATGTTGTTATAAATCACAAGTCGGAGTGCATCTTTGAAGTCTGTCGATTTAGCTCCACCTGCATTTGACAATGTGATCATATCTGTCCCTGAACCTGATACATTAATTCCGCCGACTGAACCGGTCATAAATAATAATTCGAAAGGTGCATCTGGAACAAATCCTGTGATCTGAATAGTCATTTCACTGATGATAGCGTCATAGAGCATTTTTATGTCTTCATCTGCGACACCTACGCCGTTGGACAAACAAGTATAATTGGGAGAATTGTAATCTGCGTCGGTGGCGCCGGAGCTGTTGTTGCAATCTAAATCCAGATATACATCACAATCTGGTGGAGTACCAAATTCCAACATGGAAGTAATGTGTGTTAAATTCCCAACTCCATTTGGAACATCACAAATAACCGTAATAGCCCCATCAATAATATTTATTAAGATAAGATCTGGATTTTGATTTGCGTATCCCGCAATAGCTAAGAACGAATTACAAACATGCGCAACTGTTAGTCCAGAAATAATATAGGCTGGTGGAAAATTGACTATGATTGAACTATTACTAAGATTAGTCGTATCTAATAAAACAATTCCACCGATAGTGGGGAAGTAAATATTTCCATTATAAAGGGTTAAATCTCCCCTCGGGCTGAAGCCTGTTGCGCCCAAAAGAGTAACTGTTCCATCACTGAAGTTAAATCTGTATAAAGCATCATCTGGATAGTCCATTGAATAAAAAATACCATTTCCAACACAAACTAAGGAGCTCCATCCCTGATCAGTTCCTGGTGGTGGAGTAAATATTATAGTTTCATTTCCAGTCAGTGTATCTATCTCCCACAAATTTGCACCTCCTTGGGCCACAAGGCTAGTATCAGGAGTTAATGTCAAACCATTTGCGACTACTGTAGGACCTATGTAATTATAAGAACAAAAGCACGCTGATTCATCAATTTCAATCCTATATATTGCGAAATTGGTTACAGCAAAGTATGATTGAGAAAAACAATTGTCTGTTACAAACGTAAAAGCAAATAATAAAATATTAATAATATTTTTCATTGACTTATTAATCATTAATATATTTTCCTATTATTTTTTGAAAAGAAGGAAGTGCATTCCTTCAATTGAATACACTTCCTTTATTAAAAAATTAATGTTGTTAATTACAGCCTGCCGCAATGCAGGATCCGTCATTATGAAAAAATTGTGCATCGGTTGGTCCAAGCGTTACATTTACATATGTAAGAGGTGTTACATCAGGACGGCATGTAAACCTGAATGATACAGTTTGAGTACTCGAAGTATTTTGTATCCTAAACGATCCTCCCTCCGGAACACAAAAGAGACGTCGTGGATGGTTCGCATCAAATGCAAGAGGCTTCACAGCTCCAGAAAAAGTAGAACATGGTGATGGGGGCGAATAAGGTCCACACGGCATATCACCATCATCACATGTTCCACATAAGCGAAGGTTAATGTCCGCTGGAGTAACTGCTTCGATGGCACAGCAACAACAACCAACAGAACAATCTTCGCAATCTTCCCTGAGTGTAATCACTCCATCTGGATTAGTGGAAGACTTCTTTACATCTGCCTGCTCACAACTGTAAGCAATCGTCAATAGAAAAAAGCAGATCATTCTATTGAATATATGAGAGTATTTCATGATTTTTGATTTTAATTTTTCTTACATCAACCGGCAATCCAGTCGCAAGCTGGCTCTTGCCGGTTTCTTTTTTCCGAAAGAGCCATTCTGAATTACCTTTTCATTTTTTCCATGTTTTCAACCTCTGGTTAAGGATCGTTACTCCAATCCCTTCTACTCACCGTCCGTAGCGGCTACTTTTTTTATGGGTTATGCAGGTGGTAATTTAGTGAAACGAGTGGTATTCTCACGATTGTTCCTGCTCCAATCCTTAAACACTTGCTTTTGGAGCAGGTATATAACTCATTGATCCTGTGTGGTAGATTCCTCCTATCGAAGGATAGGTCAAGTGATTTTGAGACAGATATGGATTGATAATCCGATAAACCGATAAACTGATAAACCGAATTAATGATATTCGTCAGTGATGCTAATATTATTCTAAGCATGGCCTCTTGCATTTAGAGGTTAAATTAAAGACTACTTCTTTCCTGGAATCAAATTTGTATGATCAACTCGTAATCGCACTTGCAATTTAATTGTTTTTGGTGAAAGATGCTGATTGGAAAAAAGTTTTTTTTGTTAGAGTTTTGAACTCAGGATGCTGAATCAAAGGTCCAAACCTGAATAATGATGAGAGCGCGATTTTCGATCGCAGCCACAGGCTGCTTGACGATGATTTTTCAAATGGACATTGATTTGGATATAGATTCGAAGTTACAAACTTCGAATAGCGTACATGTGGGAGAATATTCGAGATTAGGATTCGTAGTTGATAAACTTCGAATAGCGAGTGAGGTATGAATCCGAAGATAATTTTTAACGCAACAACATCACATCTCCTTCCTTAATAAACTGGCTCCCATCTTTAAATTTTGCAATTAATCTGTACGCAAATACTGCAGAATTCAAATCCTTCCCTTTTAATTTTCCATCCCATGCATTGTTCGGATCATTTGCCTGGAAATGATCGCGGGAGAAAACCATATTTCCCCACCGATCAAAAATGATGAGGGAGGAGATTTCTTCTACATCCGAACCTGCGCTGATGATCAGCTTATCATTAATGCCATCACCATTCGGAGAAAAGATATTCGGGACATAGATGTCTGTATTAGTTTCTAAAAATATGGTCATTGCATCTTCATCCTTGCATCCGTCAACACTTGTAACAGAAACTGAATAGGTAGTCGTTACAATCGGCACAACCGGCTGCGTAAGACATGTCGGGCAATTCGGATTTGCAAGTCCGGTCCACACGATGGATGTAAGTGAATCATAAGGAACATTTACAATCGCATGAATAATCACTGTGTCCCCGGCTTTGATGATCTGATCATCGCCCAAATCTACACTTACCTCGAGAGGTACATTGATGAGGATAATTTCTTTTTTCTCACAGTCATTAGCATCAAAGGCTGTGATTTGATATGTACCTCCGCCTAATCCAGTAAATGAAGGCGAAAATTGATAATTAATTCCATCAATCGAATATCTAACCGGTGGAACTCCTCCTGCTTGAACAACCGAAATACTTCCATTCTTCTGATCAAAGCAATCTGGCTGGGAAACTATGAAGCTGATCATCAATGGACCTGGATCTGCCAATGTGATTTCACCATCAGTCTTACATCCATTTCCATCTGTGATCGTGACTGTGTACAAACCAGAAGAAAGGTTTGTTATACTTTGATCAGTACTTCCGGTAGACCAGATGTAGGAATATGGAGAAATACCTGAAACATTTGCAATCGCACTGCCATCCGCATTTCCGAAACAACCGATGTCATATCCATTGAAATCAGATGTGACCTGCAATTGAAGAAAAGGTAATGGATACAAAGTTGTTTGTTCGATCACCAGGCTGTCACATCCATCCTG
>JBBSAQ010000121.1:0-4213 GCA_038252065.1 Chitinophagales bacterium | reverse complement strand
TATATCCGCTATACGCCGCTCATATATTTCGTACCGTTCCTCGTGTGTCAATGATTATAGACCTTGTGGTCCAAATATACTTATTATTTATAATATGTACAACCTGTCAGTATTTTCGTTAGATTTGAGCTGAATAGTTACCAAAATAGTAATTCATCATGAAAGTAAAAGTAAAACTAGATGATGGATATTTGAATATTTGCATGGTTGTAAAAGGAGAATAATTCGCTCGAAAACTCCTGTAATTAAAGTATAACATTAACCTTAATTTTTAATATTATGAGATCTAAATTCTTAACATGTATTCTGATTTTTCTTGGGGTCAATTTGATTGCTCAGGAAAGGGGAACCAAGAGCAAAGATCAATGCTCTAGTACTAATGTAACGTTTACAACAATGGGGACGCAGAACCCTTTACGCCCATTTATCGTGGATGAAGATAGAAGTGGCGTTATAGAATTGCATCCATTTTCAATTAGTGAAATTGGAGGATGGCAGAACTTAATAAGTGCTATAAAGACAGACTCGAATATATCATTTATTCTTAAAGGGAAAGTAACCAGTCGATTGTTTAAAGGAGTGTATTACCGATATCAACAACTTTATAAAGGTGTGCCAGTGGAGGATGGTGGATTTACAATCCTAGTTCATCCAAATGACTCTTTGGATGGTATAGCTCCGCCGTGCCTAGGTTGTCCAGGCCCTGTTGGTCCTTGTGATCGTATTTCAATGATTGCACCTAATATATATGAAGGCATTTCACTCAGTGTCACACCAAATATAGTTAATGTAGATGGAGCAGTGAAGACTGCTTTGCAAACAAATAACATTCGAATAGATACCACAAAGTTGAGGGTGGTTAATAATTTAAATAGGGATTGTGCATACAAATTGGCCTATCAAGTATTTTACAATGACAGTATTAAAGGCGAACGAATTGCATGGATGGATGCGAATACAGGAGTAATTTATTACGATGCTACTCAACATAACAATAAAAGTGCTCCAACTGCTGATTTTGGATCTCAGAATATGGAAGATCAGATGACTGGGCAAAACACAGTTTTACGAAATGGTCATTTAACAGCGCATAATATGGAAGATGTACTGACATGGCATAATCCATTATTTGGGGATCAGCCGGTAACTGGAACTAATCAACTAGGTGATAGTTTTGACGACAATCAAATTCCAACTTCCCCAATTGCTAACAGTGATTGGTTTGTACAAGATGCATCAGAAGAAATCTTTCAAGCATTTTGGATGGCTGACCAAATTCTTTCTCAATATCAAACACAATTTGGAGTTGTTTTTGATAATGTTCATATCGGCATTCATCCTACCGCCTTTGGTGCAACTAGTTTTGGTCCTGCGCATCCTAATGATAGAGCGAATTTTGTTTTTGGACAGATTGACGGAAGTTCTGTAGTTGAATTTGATGTCATCGCTCATGAATTTGCTCATACGATGATCCGTGAGTTTATTTCAAGTTCTCAAATCGAAGGAGGAGCGCTCCATGAAGGTATTGCCGACATGTTTGGAACCTTTATGGAATCCATCCTTGATCCTAATGGATTAGATTGGGTCATGGGTGATGATATTCCTTTCGTTGTAAGGGATTTGGAAAATACAACTCTCGATTGTTACGACGAAGTAGTTGGTATTTTAGATGATCCGCATGATAGAAGTGAAGCATTAGGACACTGGTTCTATTTATGCGTTAATGGTGATCCAGCTAATCATATTCCTGCAATGGATATAAAAGAGGTATTGTTATTAGTCTTGGAGGCAATGCCAAATCTTGGCGATAATCCTGATTATCCAGATTTAATGAGAGCTGTGTTGGATTTAACCGAAAGTTTGTACGGTACATGTTCAGATCAGTTTTTAACAATACTGCGATCTTGGGAGGAAATTTGTGTTCCCACCAATCATAGAATGGCTGATCCAAAAGTTCCATGTGCGATATTAACAGGTGATCAATCATCTCTATTTCCGTGCGAGGAAAGTAATCACTTCACTGTTTGCCTTTCATCAAATACTGGTATCAATACCCTTTACGGTACTTGGGCAATAATTGGAAGGAATTCGGTTAACTTTCATTCGGTTAGAGGTATGGTGGGTAATTCACAAAGTGGCGGCGATTGTTTGGAAATTGATCAAATTCCAACAATGCCCTTTTACCCTCAAACTTTAACAATACAGTATTGGCACTCTTCAATTGGTCAAACAATAACTATAAAAATAGTCATACGGGATTGCGATGGAGATGACCCCACTTGTGAGGACTACTATGATCTGGACAATTATGCTATCCCTACGGAAGTTGTTGAATATGACGATGCGTTGCATTTGGGAGTAATGCAAGTTTCTTCGGATAGTATTAAGTCGCATGTTGCAAAAACGGTAGTTTTTGATTTATTGGGTAAAATGATTGAAATATTTGATGGCCAGGTAGAGAATTTTACTTTTGATACTCCACAAATTGTTGTCGTTACTTATTGGAATGAGGTCGGTGAACTCATTCAATCAAAGAGAATATTTTTGCGTTGATAATAAAATATTGGGGATTGGCAAAACCAGTCCCCATTCTTTATTTTATAGCTTATGAAAAAGTCTATTTTGGTCATTCATTTTATTCTCTTGTGTCTACCATCCGTACTATTGTGTCAGGTGAATATTTTGCCTGAAATTGGATTCAGTTATGTTCCTTTTACTTTTACTACTGCTAATACTTCTACTACCTCACATAAGGTGGATTATTTAATTGGAATAACTGTGCTGATCCCATTACATGAAAACTTTGGATTTAGTTCTCGAATCTCTTTTTCTGACAGACATGATATACATTGGAGAGATCTTTGCACTTGTCCTGGATATCAAGGTGAGGAATTCAGGCATTCAGATTTGAATTTTGATGTATTTTTTCTTTATACCAAATATGAAAAACTAAACTTTGGTTTGGGGCCATCTGCCATCAGAAAGTTTGCACAATGGGAAACTTGGAATGATATATATGATGATAAAAATACTTTACTTTATCATAATAAGTTTTTCTTTGGGCTGAATAGCAATGTAATCTTTGTCCTTCAGCGGGTAGGGTTCAAAATTACCTACATCAGAATAATTTCTAATTTAGATGCGCATTTCAGTCCGGCTGGTCAGAACAGATTTGACATGACTGTTTCTTATAACCTAATGAGAAAATCATAGGACATTTCTATCCATGCTTAAGAAAAAAACACAAAATTCATCTAAGCAGATTCTTATACATGCCCACCAAATTCCCCAATCCGTAATACAACGCATCACAAACCAAAGCATGTCCGATCGACACTTCAAGTAATCCCGGAACCTGCTGTGCATAATATTTCAGATTGACAAGATTCAAATCATGACCTGCATTAACTCCAATACCGAGATTCTGAGCAGATACTCCCGCAATGATATGGTCAGCGACTGCTGCTTGAGGATGAAGAGTGTACTGACTTGCGTAATGTCCGGTATAGAATTCAATTCTGTTTGTTCCGATCTCTGCTGCACCTTCAACCATAGCTTCTGAAGCATCGATGAATATCGAAACCCTTATACCATTTTGCTGTAGCGTACTCACCACATCCATGAGAAAAGATTTTTCCTTCACCGTATCCCAACCTCTGTCTGAAGTCAATGCAAGAGGACTATCCGGAACCAATGTGCACTGATGCGGCTTATGCTGAAGGACTTCATACATGAACCGGTCTGTGGGATTGCCTTCAACATTTAATTCAGTGGTAACTACCTCTTTCAAAACGGGAATGTCGGAATACCTGATATGCCGTTCGTCAGGTCTGGGATGAATCGTAATGCCTTCAGCACCGAAGGACTCCAGGTCTTTTGCTATCTGGATAAGGTCAGGCATATTCCCTCCCCTGCTGTTCCTGATCAGGGCTATTTTATTGATATTGACACTTAATCTTACTGACATCTTTTTTCATTTATCATGGTCCGGAATACACTGCAATAGACGGAATGCCTATTTTGCACAAAAGTATAACATGAGGGGCTATGATTATTTCCTGAGGCTGGTCGTTTTGATCGGTTTGGCCTTATTCGGGATGTTGGTGACCACACTTGTTTCGGGACTGATCCTTATGGCTTCAGGTCTATCCATGAATGAAATTATGAAGCTCAGTGAAATGGGGATGCAGGATTTGTCTGCAGGTCTGATCAG
>JBBSAQ010000120.1:0-4292 GCA_038252065.1 Chitinophagales bacterium | reverse complement strand
GATATCTTGAACAACTTGCTTTTTAACCGTCTCAGAGAAAGTCCTGCGAGGTAATAAGGTGGTTTTCTTTTGAAATTTACTTTTCATAGTTTGACCATTTTTATATGTTATTTTTGGTCAACCTATTTCAGTCACGGACATAGTGAGTTGATTCTATTGAGACTGAAGTACTTTTTTCTGGAGAAGGCTTTTTGATTTCCAGAGAGACATCACCTCAGTGAAAAAAAATATTGCTAATGTCCTCGAAATCAATCATTTAATGTTTTCCTGAAATATCATTATGTTTTAGGAAAACATAATTGTGTTTTCCTAAAACATTATTAACCCATGAGTCCTGCAACCTTCAACAGGTCCATCAACTCTCTTATTTCCCTCAATAAGTAGCCTAACCAATCTTTTCGAGCCATTTTGGAACAGTTATTGCTGTTCAATTAGCTGAATAAAAGGATATTATAAATAACTATAAATTATCATATTATGCTTATCTATCTGCTTTCGCTCTCCATGGCTTTGTTTTTTGGAAATGCTCAGACTCCCAATTACTATGATAGCTATACTTCAGCCAAGGAGGCCGCTAAGGCAAGTCAAAAAGAAATGGTGATCTTCTTCACCAGCAAATCCTGTAATAATTGCGAATCTGCATGGTCAGCCTTTACAAAAGACGTGAGTGGTGCGCATCAATACGTATCTACTCGTATGGATGTTGAGGATTTTGATGGCGGGGTTTGTTTTGATCTGTATGAATTAAAACAGGTGCCATCATGGGTGATCCTTTCTCCATCATCTGAGGTCAAAGAGAAGTGGAACGGTGGCTGGAAAGATGCTTCAGGTAATCCAACAGCATTTGATCCGAGTGTAAGCCAATCTGTTGTAAAAGAAGAAAAGAAAGTAACCACTCCCTTTGAGAATTCTTCTGTGTCCTCCACTATAAAAAATACACCAACGTCAAAAGAATACCCTGAAAGTAAGCCTAAGGAAAGCACCCCTGCATCGACAACTACAATGGCAACAAATAACTCATCAACTTCTGGTGGATATATTTTGCAGGCCGGTTATTTTGGGTCTGAAACAAATGCACAAAAGTTAGTTGGGGATCTGAAGACAAAAGGATTTGCAAATTTTAAAATTGAAAACGTGCAAAAGGATGGCAGTACTTTTTATCGGGTGATTTCAAAAACTTACAATTCAGAATCTGATGTCAATGTGGAGCAACAACGAATGTCATCAACGGGGTTTAAAACGAGTGTGAAAAAGAATTGAAACAGGGAGTTAAAGTGACGCCCAATCGTTATCTGAAGTGAGTGCTTTTAGGCGCCATCAAGCCATCGGCATGTTTTGAACCTCGAATTCATATTTATAAATCAATGTCTATTTCGAAATCATCTTAAGCAGCCTGTAGTTGTGAGCGAAAATCTCCCTCCTTCGCTATTCGAAGTGAGCGCTTTTAGGCGCCATCAAGCCAGAGGCATGATTTGAAACTTCGAATCCATATCACGAATCAAAGTCTTCTTCGAAAATCAACCCTCAGGCAGCCTGTGGCTGCGAGCGAAAATCAATCTTTAAGCTCAAAAATATTTTCAGAACTCACCAGTCTTGGTGAAACAACCTATCTGTTCCAAGAAAAGTCGGCACCCAAAAATTAAACTTTTAACAATTACGCTATGGCCGACCCTGACTTCCTTCGGTTTTCATTAAACAATAGCCGTGCTTTACGATTTTTCTTAACCGTTATAAACCTTTATTCTTATCTACTGATCCTTTTGGGGATCAGGAGGAGAAAGCAGTCTATCTTTTGAGTTAAATCAGATCAGATCCAAAGTGATAAAGTTAAATTATTCCTGACTTTCCTTGGAATCAGGTGAATTACATCAAGGCCCTAATCAGACGAAATCACTAAAGGTACCAGCCTCTGTTGCCTAGCAGCTTTTCGAGGCCAGCACCTTCATTAATAACAATTTTTAATTCAATTAATCATGAAAAATACCATTTTTCTATTATATTTATCTGTTTCAATATTCATCCTGATGACTACATCGTGTGAAAGAACTGATATACAGAAATCATCCACTAATCAAAGTGGGTTGATATCACCTCGGGCAGATGATTGCGAAGATTGTTCTGTTGGGTGTTGCTGCTGTTCAATCGAAGCTCTTAATCCACTTCCTATGTCACTTTCCTTTTGTGGAACATGTGACGATGGTGCTCTGCTTTGTGGACCATTTTCGCCAGCATCACCATGTTCGACTTTTTCTGGAGTTGTGAAGTCAATTAACTTTACTTCTAGTCATACACGAGATGTCTTTTGTGTTCCGGAGGGAGGGTCCTTTAGGATACTCAACACTACAAGTGGTCAAACCGTAACATTCAGGTTTACATGTCGGCCAGATGAGACACCTCCTACATATATAAATGTAACACTTAAACCCGACGAATTCAAGTTTTTTCATAATGACGGATCATGCATTGCGGCAGGCTGTAATTAACAACATAAATAATTTAATCAAGGAAGTGTATTCAACTAAAAGAATGCACTTCCTTCTTTTCAAAAAAAATTGGAAGATATATTGAAGATTTATTACTCGATGAAAAATATTATTAATATTTTATTGTTTGCATTTTTATTTGTAACAGACATTTGTTTTTCTCAATCATATTTTGCTACGGGGATTAATACATTATATAAAGTTGAAATTGATGAATCAGCATGCTTTTGTTCTTTTAATTACATTGGTACTACATCATTAATCAACCCAAGTGGATTGACATTTAATCCTGATACAAGCCTCGTGGCACAAGGAGGAGCAAACTTGGCGCAGATAGATACACTAACCGGAAATGAAACTATTATATTTACTCCCCCACCCGGAACTGATCAGGGATGGAGCTCATTAGTTTGTGTTGGAAACGGCATTTTTTATTCAATGGATTTTCCAGATGATGCATTATACCGATTTAACTTCAGTGATGGAACAGTAACTCTTTTAGGCGCAACAGGCTTCAGCCCAAGAGGAGATTTAACCCTTTATAATGGAAATATTCACTTTCCTACCATCGGTGGAATAGTTTTATTGGATACTACTAACCTTAGCAATAGTTCAATTGTAGTCAATTTTCCACCCGCCTATCTTGTTTATGGATTAACTGTTGCACATGTATGTAATTCTTTTTTAGCTATAGCAAGCTACGCGAATCAGACACCGGAGCTTATCCTAATAAATATACTTGATGGTGCTATTACCAAGATTTGTACTTCTCCAGATGAGTATTTATCTAACATTACTTCAATGTTAGAGTTTAGTCCACCGCCTTCTTGTAATATTAATCTTGATCTTGACTGCAACAACAGTTCCGGCGCCACCAATGCCGATTACAATTCTCCCGAATTTGATTGTCTCACAATCGGTGTAGATATTGCAGATGAAGATACCCGCATGATGTATGACGCCATCATCACCGAAATGACTATTCAGATCACAGGATTTGTTCCAGATGCTCCTTTCGAATTATTATTTATGACCGGCTCAGTCGCCGGAATTAATGTGTCAGGATCAGGTACAGATATGATCACATTATCAAATGCAGGTGGAGCTAAATCAACTGATTTCAAAGATGCACTTCGACTTGTTGTTTACAATAACATTTCAAATTATCCAACAGGAGGACTGCGCACTGTAGAAGTTCATTTTACAACCGAATCGGGTGCGATGAGCAATGTCGCTACAGCATTTATTCAGGTAAATGAACTTCAGCGTGTCCCTGTTGACTTGGGTCCTGACCAACAACAATGTGATGGAGAAACTACCATATTCGATGCAGGAAATCCCGGTGCAAGTTATAGCTGGTCCACAGGGCAGCACAGTCAGACAATTACAACTGGCACTTCAGGTCAGTACATCGTCACAGTCTCTAATGGCATCCTTTGTCCAAACCAGGACACCGTCGAACTTGATATCATACCCGTCATTCATATAGCCCTCACCGGAGAAACGGATATCTGCGACAACGAACAGGCGAATATGACCATCGAAACAGATACTCCATATCCACTCGATATCGAGATCACTCCTGACCCGGGCTCTCCATTCACCCTGAGCGGTATCACAGGCAATTATAATTTCTTCGATCTGCCCGGCTTTACAACAGAATATACGATCACAAATGTGACTTCATCCGAACCTGCATGCATTGAAATCACAGACTCCACTCAGGTGATTTTTGTTTATCCTACTTATCACACCAGTGCAGATGTCAGTCTTTGTCAGGGCGATAGTATTTACCTGGGATATTACTGG
>JBBSAQ010000119.1:0-4395 GCA_038252065.1 Chitinophagales bacterium | reverse complement strand
GCGGGTTGTTGATCGTTAGTCAAAGTTGTTTCCACTAGATAGACCGCGGGTTGTTGATCGTTAGTCAAAGTTGTTTCCACTAGATAGACCGCGGGTTGTTGATCGTTAGTCAAAGTTGTTTCCACTAGATAGACCGCGGGTCGTTGAGCGTTAGTCGAAACGACATGGATCACATCTTCACCACACGCTTTACAATTTCGCCCACCTTTACCCAATACACATTTGCGGGAAGAGTTGAAATATCAATATTCATTTCTTCTTTTCCATTATTCCTAAATTCCCTTACAGTGTGTCCATTCAAATCCAATAATTGAATATTCATTACCTGATCACCAGGATTTTTGAAAGAGAGATGAACGTCATCTTGTGCAGGGTTAGGATAAAGATCAAATGTATTTTTCGTTGCGGTTATCTCATTAGTTGCTGTTGCCGAAGCCGGGAAATATTTTACGGTGAGCTGTCCAAAAAGATCGGCTGTTTCACTGCCTGACCCACCAAATATTTGTCCTACACCATAGAACATATTGATGCCTGCGTTTATGGTGTATACTCGAGTGTGTGAAAATGAATAGCGATTCTGATCATTATCCAGAGCCTGGAGAGTGATACTGCCATCAGCAGGAGTCCAATCCCCGTTGTTGCTTGCGGCGAGAACGATATCATAACCTTCATTGGCTGTTAAATATCCATCAAGGTTAACCATTACCTTTCCGGCCTCTGGTGCAGTCAGTGAAAGAGAAGTCAGTGTGGTGGAGTTGCCATTCAGATCAATAGTCGGTAACGTGAAACCACTGGATAGAATTTTTTCCGGACCTGTAGTCGGATAAAATTCCACAAGAAGATTTCCATAAGCCGAGATCATACCTGTACCTGCAGTTTCTCCATACTGCTGGGCTAAAGCATAATAAGTATAGTCGCCTGCAGCAGGGACATCGTACACCCGTGTGTGCGAAAATGAATTTTCATCCACATCACCATCATTGACGGCTTCCACAGCCACATTACCATCATTGAAAGACCAGTTCGTCGTATTGCTTGCCGCGAGAACGATGCGATCACCCGGAGCACTGGTAATCCATCCGTCAAACCGAACTAAAATTTTTCCTGCAGCATTAGCATGAATAGTTTGTTGACCCACGACAGTGGAATTTGTCACATCACCATTGAAAACAAAACCATTGGATTTTACAGTTGCAGGACCTCCGTCAGGAAAATATTCTACCGTGAGTGTTCCATAGATTGAAGCGATACCGCTACCATCCGTTTCAACATAATTTTGGGCTAACGCAGAATACGTTTGTGCTCCGGCAGTGACAGAATAAACACGCGTATGCGAAAATGGTCTTCCGAACCCGGCTTTTGATGTCTCGATGGATACATTGCCATCGTTAGATTGCCAGTCTCCGCTATTGCTGGCGGCCACCACAATCAGGTCACCGACAGAAGCATAACATTCGCCATCAAAATGAACGACTACATAGCCATCTTTGGGAAATGTCGCATTGATAGATCCGAGTGTGATTACACCCGTCCTAAGGTTAAGTGCGGGTTGGTTGATCGATTGGGAATAAATATTGGACTGAGCTTGCAGATCAACTGATAAAAAAGGGAGGCATAAAACAATAAAAAGGCAGAGTTTTTTCATGGCAGTGGTTTTATACTGTGCATAAGAACAATAATAAACTAAGCTGGTTGAATGATATAGTTTAAAGTTAAGGTGAAATATATACAGATGCCCTGTAACATAACAGGTAATTCAGGCAGTGCCCACATATTATTTTTTAAAAAGAGATGTCGCAGCTTAGTTTACCACAGAACACCCTAATCTATTTACCTTGCAGGTTCAAAATATTTCAATGAAAACATTGTTCAAATCTCCATTAGCTCAATCCTTTACCTTTATTCTGAGCGTGTCAATATTGTTCAGTCTGATGGCCTCTTGTCAGAATAGTTCGTCAACGACAGAAGCAAAATCAACTAACTGCAAATTCTTTGCAGGCTTAGCTGAAGGAGGCGACAACAGAGAAGCCGATTTCAAAGCGCAGATCTCCGCCTTCAACCAAAACTATACCCTCTATCAGAAGGGAGAAATGTCAGCGTCACAAAATCCTAATCCATATCACCAGACTCCATATCACCTGGGCATCGACCCCACTGAACGACCAAACGATCTACTGGATTCATTCGGTCGTATGGGTGATAAAGTAGGCCTCATGATCGGATTTGGAAAACCGGTGCCTACCGAAAATATTGTGACACTTTATCTGATGATGCTGAAGGAAGAATTCACACAAGTAGACAGCCAAAATTGCAAGGTAGCTTTCCAGCCGGCGAAAATGGATACTATCCCACTTTATTATTCATACAATACCAGAAGCGGACTTTGGTCACCTATGGATAAATCTATTATTGACAAATGGGTTTCGAATCTGTATGATGAGGATCCTGCTCACGCACCTGTGTTCAAAGGATATTATATCCATCATGAATCCGGAAAAAACGCGGACATGGATAATTATTTTTATGTAGGATTAAAACATGGTGCGTCGAAAGACACGCTCAATATTTTCAGTTTAAATAATCCCTGTACGGAAACAGATAAGGATATTCAATTTGCCTATACCCGTTTTCGTACTTCATCGGATCATCCATCGACTTCAACATCATTTGTTTCGGGAGATACTAAAAATATAGTCAGAGCCTGCCCACCATATTGCGCGCAATAATCCAAGTTCAGAGGATAAGAATGGGTAGAAGTATTAAAAATTCTACCCATTCCGCCTATTCTACTTCTTTTGCCACTTTTTGCTTTTTTTTATGCCCATTTTACTTTCCGGGTCAGGTACATCACCAAGGCTATAATGACGAATAATGCTATACTACCTGCGAGTAATGCAAAGTCTTCCAGTTGCAAAATGATATAGATAAAACCAAATAATAGTATCAACAGGCCGCCCACAAGTGTCGCATATTTTTTTTCAGAAAAAATACTTCGACTGTAAAGTGTAATCAGTAGTATCGTGGCTATCGAAGCCACACCATAAGCCGGATCAAAACCAAGATGTTCTGATAAGGAAAGTAGCAAAATGAAAAAAATCACTAACGCCGCACCTACAAGCCCGTACTGAAGTGGATGTACCTTTTGTTTCTTCAGCACTTCACAAAAGAAATAAACAGCAAAGGTGAGGGTGATGAGAAGAAAAGCATATTTAACCGTACGTGCATTTTTTGTATACTGATCGACGGTATCAAATAGTTCAACACCGAACACCGGTGTTTTAGCGTTTGAGTTCTCATATCCATTTGGATCATTGTAGCGATATATGCTTACATTCTGAAACGACTGCGGATTGACATCCGTCCATTGTTGTGTGATCTGCCGGTTGATATCAAGGATAGTCCAGCTGGCTTCAAACCCACTATCACTGATCGTGCTTGTGTCCGGCAGAAACTGACCTTCGAATTTGGGAGAAGGCCATGAAGAAGACAGTTTTACTTTATTGGTACCAGCTACGGGAGAGAAATAAATGCCCTGGCTTCCTTTAAGGTGGAGAGTGATGCTAAAATCCAGTTTTTCATTTTTGACAATACGTTCGGGCAGATGACACATCAACCCGTTCGAAAGACTGATACCCGCAGGCGCTGCAGCTGTCATCGGAATAAGTGTGTCGCCCATTTTAAAATTTACCTGCGAACTGATGCCAGATAAATCAGTGACAGCCACATGCACGGTAGCTTTGTCCCACATGATTTTATCCGAAGCTATATTAAGTGCGGTCAAATCAGGATAATCAAAATTTCCTTTGATATCCAGATTGCTATCATACAGTATGACTTTGAAAATACTTCGCTTCTTGATCACCGGCGTGATCGTGCCATTAGTCACCAGCTCATGCGGGAAGTAATATAGTTTGTGCTCATTCCATTCTGAAGGTAGCTTGCTATTAATTTTTATTTCTTCCAGGTAAGGAATCTCGACATAGGGACCGGTGACCGTCTGAAGCTGTCCCCACTTGCTGCTCACTTCACTCGTCACCTGCATTTTTCTTGTCGAGCGTTCCTGTACCAGTGATGAGATCATCATGCCGGGGATCATCAGGATGAGGATGAGAAATCCAATGATGATGACTTTCAGGAGCGGATTGTCAGGCCATTTTTTTAATTCTGTTTCACTGCTTGTGGCTGTTTCCATGATTGTAATTGATTTTGGTTCAGAATACAAAGTACTTTGAAATACAAAGTAAATGCTTTTTTCATTACCCGGCAAGAGGAGGGGAGTTTTTTTGATTATTCCCGGAAAATAAATTGAAAGGCATGCTAAGAAAGCATCACCACAGATATAAATATTCGAAATCAATCAGGAATAATGTCATGAAAACAGCCTTTATCCTCTTC
>JBBSAQ010000118.1:0-4430 GCA_038252065.1 Chitinophagales bacterium | reverse complement strand
TCACATCATGCCATCCATAATAGGTATAGGTTACGGTGAGATTATTACATAGCGATCCTGATGTGGACGTGATTTCCTGGTAAAGAATATTACAATTCAAACCGGCGATGCTGAGCGTATCAAATACGTTATTTGGCGGATTAATTGGTGCAGGGGCATCTGCAGTGCTGCATCCATTGATTGTACCACCTCGTAAAACTGAATTGTCACAAGTAAGCACAATCAGACAGGCACATTGGATAAAGTGCAGTGTAATCGTATCCGATACAGACGTACACGACCCTGTCACCGTCATCGTTAATACCACGTTTCCTGCCATAATATCCGCAGCACTTGGTGTATATACGGCGTCTTCATTTGTCTGTGATCCGTTAAAACTTCCGGTTCCTGATGTAGTCCATAAAACCGTTCCATTGGTTGCAGTTGCTGCTGCTGTATAGGTTGCATCATTACATACATCTGCATTGGCCGGACCGGCATCAGCAAGAGGCGTTGTCGTCGTCACGGTAACTGTAGACGTGCATGTTGAGGTATTTCCACATTCATCAGTGACTTTCAGGGTGACTGCGTTTGCCCCGACATTGGCACATGTAAAAATTGTGGGTGTTGCTGATAATGTTCCGTTGCATCCCAGAGCAGAGCCATTGTTTATCTGTGAAGCCGTGATGGTTGCACCACCATTGCTCAAGGGTACTGTAAGGTTTTTACAGATAGCTTGTGGTAATGGGGGTGTAACCTGAATCGTTTGTGTACATGTCCTGAATGGAACATAGGTACTTCCATCCAGAAAAGAGAGTGTATAGGTCCTTGTAAAATTGACACCTGCAGGAGCACCGCAAAAATTAGTATCTCCCACATCCGTATGCGTCAATTGAAGCATTATACCACATGTACCCGTATTTGTAAAAACATCTGAAGGATTAGTAAAGGCCACCGGAACATTTGCCTGGCAACCATTAATGTTGATATTGGCAAGATTACACTGGGGTAATGTGGTACATGGGGGCGGCTGAGTACATAGATTGCAAATCGTTACAAATGCAGATGAGTTAAGACAAAGATCAAGAACAATCGAATTTACACCGACAGGAAAAGAAAACGTAACCGAAGTCTGACTACCTCCTGCTGACAGCTGTGTACATACGCCATTAATGATGGCATAGGTAGCGTCCAGCTCTCCATTACAACCCGCACCCTGGCCTATCTTCAGTGCGAATTGTTGCGTCAATGAATTTGCTGGTCTGATGATGGTAAATTGATGACATTTCCAGCTTGAATTTGCAGACGCTAAACAGTCTGATTGATTGCCTTGGATATCCCCCTGTATACTAATTGTCGAAACTCCACACTGCGGAACTGTAGATAAATCGATTGTAGTTTGATGTGCAGGAAGACAAGGAGAGACAGGATTAGGACACTGTCCGGAGGCTGTGAATATATTTAGCAAAAAAAATATTCCGATGACAGCAAATTTAAAAGCTGATGGTATTCTTGTAAAAAAGGGTGCATTTTTCATGGGGTGCATTTAAAGGGTAATTTAATTTTGATTTGGGGCGTCGACCATTACCATCAGGCTTGAACGATTACCTGAGGTAATTATTTCTGTAAAAAGATGAAGATGAATTATTTGAAGGTGCCTGAAATTTTCAAGCACTTTATCATTTTCAGTCAATCTAAACAGTAAGGAAAAAAAAATTAGCGATTTTGAAATTTCAGGTTTTTGTGAAACCTGATCCGAAAAGCTTTCAAATCTTACTATATTTTGAATGCTTTTAGGTAAATAGGTTCCAGAGGAGTTTATTAAATAAAAACTCTTCCAACGGAAACCATTAAACCTACCTGGGGTGAGGATAGATAATTCCATTTAGAAATTTGGGTTATGCATTACAACAAGCGCGAGCTTATTGCTTAGTTCTGGGGCAAAATTAGACAATTCTGATCAGAATGTATTTTACATGCAATTATGAGCATATATATACATACCAAGTATGTAACACATTATAAATAATTTTTATTTCTATTTAAAAATAAATTTTGAATATGGAAGTATCGTCTGACAAAAACAATCAATGGCATTTAAATTACCTTTCTTTTTTAAAAGCCGTTAACCTAAGATGGCAGACTTTACTGTAAAATCTTACAATTAATTCCTTGGTACACTCGTAAATTTTCCATTATTTCTTTCCCAGACTACACGATCATTAAAATTCGTATCCGCGTTGAGATTGTAATCACCTATCCTATAGTAGCCAACAGCCCCATTCTGGGCTTCCCAAAAAGAGCGATCATCAAAATTGATATCTGTATCCGCATTAAATGAAGGCGTTTGATTACCATTGGAAGCATACATAGCAAATTTACCAGGCAAAATCTCTTTCTCTCTGGCAAACAGGTTCAATCCGGCAAATAAAGGATCCTCCCAGCTCTGTTGAAAACGGAAATCATAAGAAAGCTTATGGCTGATAAAAGAAGCTTTTACGTGCGACATGACAATGAGGTGATTTCGATGTTCAATCATTATATAATAATTTGAGCCCTCATTGACACCGCAACAATTTAATGGTTTGACAAATTGGATCGTTCCGTCTTTATGCAATAAGGCTGCAGCCTGACAAACAGGGCCCTCCGTACCGGCTGAATCCAATCGTAGACTTACCAATATCCAGTCCACCACTGTTGCCGGATAGCCAGCACTTGCATTTGATGGGTTTCCATCGGAATCGAATAAACTTCCTTCAGTTCCCGGATAATTCCATGGAGCAACGCTATAGGGTTGTCCCGGAGGTGAATACTTATTTCCGGCAAACGGGTCAACAAGCGTCTGACCCGGAAGAACTCGCAGATCGTTCAATGTTGTTCTCATTGGTATGGCATAGGAAGTCCCTCCGGTTGGACTCGTTGCAGCACCTTCCAGGTACACCCACGATTCAATTGTAAAGCATGGCTTGGTGATCGTTGCAGAACAAGTGGATGAATTGCCGCAATCATCTACTGCCGTAAATGTAATGACCAATCCTCCCTGGCAAGAGAACTCAGGAACACTCACGCCATCATAATTATTTGTGATGGTAACATTCGCATCGCATGCATCAGATGCTGTAGCGGTAGCTATCCATGCATTGATGAGTGCTACATAATTTAGGCCTGCATCACATGTTAGTACGAGGTCTGCCGGGCAATGGATTTGCGGCGCGATGTTATCCTCTACATTTATTGTCGAACTGCATGTTGCTGAATTAGCGCAATTGTCTACAACTGTCCATGTTCTGATCACACTATATTGACCTGGACATGAACCAGGGATCGTAATATCGGAACTTGTAATTGACACAGAAGGATCACATGCATCTATTGCTATCGGAATACCAAAGTCCGGAGTTACACCACAATTAATTGTTGAGCCAGGGGGACAAAATGTAATAATGGGAGATGTCGTATCATTCACATTTATGATCTGATTACAGGTTGATATATTTCCACATGCATCACTGATGTTCCATGTACGTGTCACTACGATCGGACATGAACCCGAAGCAACATCACTATATGTCACTGTTGAAATACCACAGTCATCCGATGTATTGCCATTATTTGGAGCGCTTTCAAATACCGATTCAGTGGAAGCTACCGAGATAGCTGAAAATGGTGGACTTGTAATCACTCCTGTGTTGCATCCTTCTATAGTTCGGGTCGCTGCACATTGCGTAATCAACGGTGGCGAATTATCTATGCTTGTAGTATAGGCTACTGTATTCACATTATTACATGCATCCGTTTCTGTGACAGTCACGATGGCATTGCAGGTGCCTGTAGTACTCGCTGTTTCTGTTATCATCCCACTACAATTGTCCGTTGCGCTTGTTGCAGCTAACGCCGCCGCTTCTGCCGCAGCGACCGTTGGATAACATGTGGCTATTGTTCCACTGGTTACTTCTGGTGGTGTAATATCTCTGACAGCGATTGTCTGGTTGCATGTCGATGAATTCCCACAGGCATCACTCACTGTCCATCGACGCGTCACCACGATCGGACATGTGCCCACGGCGACATCTATGTATGTCACCGAAGCAATCCCACAATTATCTGATGCGTTTCCATTATTAGGCGTGTTCTCAAATACACCTTCAGTAGATGCCACTATTGTCTCCGAATATGGGGGACTTGTGATCGCTCCTGTAGTACATCCATCTATGATACGTGGTGATGCACATGCTGTAATGGCCGGAGCCGATTGATCAACAATGGAAAATGTCTCTGTACACGAATATTGTTGCTCTCCGTTATCTCTTATCCCGTTAGCTATCACATCATGCCATCCATAATAGGTATAGGTTACGGTGAGATTATTACATAGCGATCCTGATGTGGACGTGATTTCCTGGTAAAGAATATTACAATTCAAACCGGCGATGCTGAGCGTATCAAATACG
>JBBSAQ010000117.1:0-4585 GCA_038252065.1 Chitinophagales bacterium | reverse complement strand
GATGGCTGAAAATTGACTCCATCAATCGAATATCGAACAGGTTCAACTCCACCGGTTTGATCAGCTATGATGCCTCCATTGTGTTGATCAAAACAATCGGGACCGGTGATGGTGAATCCAATCATGAATTGTTCAGATTGTACAAGTGTGATTTCATCACTGGCGATACAACCATTCGCATCAGTAACTGTCACACCGTATGATCCTGCAGGCAGTCCCGTAAGGCTTTGATCTTTACTTCCGGTGTTCCATATGAAATCGAATGGTGAGGTTCCTGTAATATTTGCATTCACACTGCCATCACTTTCTCCAAAACAACTGATGTCATATCCATTGTAATCTGAAGTAGAAGAGATATACAGCGAAGGCAAATTATATAAAGTGGTTTGTTCGATGACCACACTATCGCAACCATTTTGATTTGAGTAGTGAGATGTGAGTATTGAGACCCCATCCGGATCACATGTTTTAAATGAAAGGATCGTAGTATCTGCAGGCAATAGCGAAACAGTTGATGTGACTGCGCTGTCGCAACCGAAGAGATTTGAGTAGTGAGTAGTGAGTACTGAGACAGCATTCGGGTCACAGGTAAATGAAAGTAAAAAGATATGATCATGGGGAAGGGCTGTGATTGTTTCTGTGACTACACTGTCACATCCGTTTTGATTCATCAAATTAAAAATGAATATACCCGCTTGTGATGAATCGCAGGTTGTTGAATTGAGAAATGTTTGATCTGATGGCAAGAGGCTTACCGTTTCGGTGACGATGCTATCACACCCGAGTTGATTTGTGTATTGAAATACCTGTACAGAGACCTCGCTGGGATCACATGTAGTGCTAAAAATAAAAACTGAATCCTGAGCAGAATATGTCACTGTTGTAAAAACTGTACTATCACAACCAAAGAGATTTGAAAAATGTGTCTCAACTACACCAAGACTTGCAGAATCACAAGTTGTAGCAGATGTATAAGTCGTATCCGGAATACCTGCTGTAACTGTCGTAAATACAATGCTATCACAACCATCCTGTCCGATAAGTGATTGCATAAACACACCGACCTGCGCAGGATCACAGGATGATGTATTGACCAGTACCGTGTCGCTCAATGCAAAATCAATTGTTGTGAAGACCAGACTATCACATCCGGATTGATTCGTCAGAAATTGCTGGAACACACCCAGTAGTGATGAGTCGCATGTCGTCTGAAACATCATGGTTGTATCCTGTGGCGGCATCAGAGTGATCGTCTTGATGATGAAACTGTCACAACCCTGTATATTAGTCAATGTATCAATGAATATTCCAGTTGCGGATGAATTGCATGTATTGAATGCAATTAAAGTTGTGTCTGCTGATAACAATGTCACTGTTGTGGACAATACAGTATCGCATCCATTTGGATTATTGAGGTGAGTGATAAATATTCCGACGTCTGATGGATCGCAGGTCGTGGTTTGAAATGAAAGTTGTATGGCTGGCAAAACATCAATTGTGAAATGAACAGTGCTATCACATCCATCAACCGAATAAAACAAAATATCATATTGTCCGGCCTGATCCTCCCAGTAATATCCCAGGTAAATACTGTCGCCCTGACAAAGACTGACATCTGCACTGGTGTGATAAGTAGGATAAACAAAAATCACCTGAGTGGAATCTGTGATTTCAATGCATGCCGGTTCGGACGAAGTCACATTTGTGATTGTATATTCTGTGGTACCTCCGGGCAGATCAAAGAAATTATAATTGCCTGTGATACCGCCTAGAGTGAATGTAGAGCCCGGGTCAGGAGTGATCTCGATATCGAGTGGATATGGAGTATCTGTTTCGATCGTCATATTCGCCTGCTCATTGTCGCAGATATCAGTTTCTCCGGTGAGGGCTATATGAATGACGGGTATGACGTCAAGCTCGACGGTGTCCTGGTTTGGACACAGGATGCCATTAGAGACTGTGACGATGTATTGACCTGACAACCCTGTTGTGATCGTCTGACTGTGCTGACCTGTGGACCAACTATAACTTGCACCGGGATTTCCTGCATCGAATATAGTGGTCAATCCATCACATTGTTGTTGGTCAGGACCCAAATCAACGTGGACACGCTGAAGTTCATTCACTTGTATAAATGCAGTTGCGACATTGCTCATAGCACCTGATTCCGTTGTAAACTGAACTTCTACTGTACGCAGACCTCCAGTCGGATAATTTGAGATGTTATTATAAACCACAAGTCGAAGTGCATCTTTGAAGTCGGTGGATTTGGCACCTCCGCCATTTGATAATGTGATCATATCTGTACCTGATCCTGACACATTAATTCCGGCGACTGATCCTGTCATGGATAACAATTCGAAAGGAGCGTCTGGAACAAATCCTGTGACTTGAATAGTCATTTCACTGATGATGGCATCGTAGAGCATTTTTATGTCTTCATCTGCGACGCCTACACCATTTGAAAGACAATCATAGTCAGGAGAATTGTAATCTGCGTTGGTGGCTCCGGAACTGTCGTTGCAGTCAAGATCAAGATTAAGAACACAATCAGGTTCTGGCGCTAGTTCAAGAGGAGATGAAATGTTCTCTATAATATTAATACCATCACATATAGGTGTTATAGCTCCATCGATAAGACTTATGAGCACAAGATGTGCCGTATTAAATTCAATACCTAGCAAAGTATTACAAAAAGGTGAAGCTGTTATTCCTTGGTCAATATAATGACTCAATGGATATGAAAGGATTATGTGACTATTTGATGGAACAGAAAGGTCAATTTCGACAATCGTATATAATGAGGGAAAGATTTCTGCGAAAATGCGATATACTTTTCCGCCTTGCATGGCCATTTCGCCTCCTCCACCGGGACCCTGAGTAAACCCAGTTGGTCCTACTACTGTAACAACACCCAAATTAGTGTCCCACTTATATAATAAATCTGAAGGGTTCAGACCGGACGGCATCGTATAAAATATTCCGTTTTCAGGGGAAACAAGGCCATACATATTTGGAAGCGAAAATGGACTGATAAAAAATAGGGTTTTGACCCCTGTAGTAAGATCGACCCGAAAAATTGTATCATCCGCTATTACGTAAAGATTTCCATCAGGTGAAAAAGTTGAGCCCCCACCACCGTAATGTGAAAATCCAATAGTTGTATAGTCACATCCACACATCTCATTATTTAATTCAAGGTGGTAGAGAAAATCAGCGGAAACATAATATGACTGTGCGTTCAATTTAATATTTAAATTAACGTCAAGTAATATTATGCTTAAAGCGAATATTCTAATCATAGAAATCCTAATATTATTTTTGTCACTAAAAGAATTACGTTAGATTTTTTATTTAATAAACGGCAGGATCGCTAGTGATCCTGCCGTTTATTAACTCTAAATCAATTCACTACTGGCACTGCGCAACCGCACAACCAGTATCCGTAGAAAACCATACTGTATTATTATTAACTATTGAAATCGTATCCTTTTGAGGATTTGTCAAATCAGATTGACACGAAAGAATAATTGTTACAGTAAAGCCACTGAGATTTCTTATTGAAAATGAATTTCCGGGATACATACAGTATGATTTTTTGTATCCAACCATTGAATTTAGCGAGATGGTTTGTCCACCGCCGCTTATCGAATTACATGGACTTGGACCATTTGTATCCGTACATCCCGGATTCCCATCAGCAGTGCCACAAAATCTAAGTGTAAGTGAGTTGCTATGAACTAAAGGTTCAACAGAACAGCAACATGCACCAACAGGACATTGATCACAGGAAGCCACCTCCCTGCCCGTTATCTGCTCATCATGTGCAATATTACCAGTAGTAGTTTGATCTGCAGATTTCTCACAGCTGTACGTCAGCCAAAGGAAACTGAAGCAAATCAGGATTTTATAGAATTCTATGTTTTTCATAGATTAACATGTTTTATTTATTTCAAAAACCGGCAATCCAAGTCCGCCTGGCTCTTGCCGGTTTCGTTTCCTCAACCTACCAGCCAAGAGTCTGGACCAACCGTAAATTAGTTTCCAGTCCGATAAAGTTTTTTGTTTTCCTCTCGATGAGAATTCCAGTACAATCATCCCTTATATAGTTCTGCCGCCATCCGTTGTAGCAGTATTTTTGGTGTATCGTGCAATGGTGTTCAGAAAAAAGAGAGTGAGAGAAAAATGAGAGAGAATGGGGTTATCGCCGTTTGGAACCCGAACACTTGGGCGCCTCCCGACTAAGTAAAGATTCGTTTCTCCAATCCCTTCTACTCACCGTCCGTAGCGGCAACTTTTTATGCGTGTCATGTAGGTGTTAATTTAGTGAAACGAGTGGTATTCTCACGGTTGTTCCTGCTCCAATCCTTAAACACTTGCTTTTGGAGCAGGTACATAACTCATTGATCCTGTGTGGTAGATTCCTCCTGTCGAAGGATAGCTTAAACGACTTTGAAACAGATATGGATTGATAAACCGATAAACCGATAAACCGATAAACCGATAAACCGAAATAATAGAATTCGTCAGTGATGCTAATATTATTCTAAGCATGGCCTCTTGCATTTAGAGGTTAAGTTACAAG
>JBBSAQ010000116.1:0-4609 GCA_038252065.1 Chitinophagales bacterium | reverse complement strand
TTCACATGTTCGTAGAACGTAAAGATTATAATGGTCCCTTTCTTCCCGGATATACAGAGTGGAAAACAAATTACAATCCCGAATCAACAGGGTTGAAATTTGTAGATCACATGGTGGGGAATGTAGAATTGGGGAAAATGATGGATGGAACAATAAGCAAAGGAAAATTTACACTTATCAAGTAATTCTCTTAATATGAGATGGAATTTCCTAGTACCTTATTTTCTTTGTTTGGCACCTCTTTTCGCTCAAACTGGATTTAACAAGTCTTATGATCTTGCGAACACCTCCGCTGGCTTTAGTAGTATAGATTTATCTAATGATACCTTAATTATTTACGGCGTTGTTGTAGATTCCGGAAGTGGTTCCACAGGGTTATTATTTTTAAAGCTAGATACATTAGGAAATACTATTTCATCTAATATTTATTTGGATGACAAGGGGGACAACTTCACTCGCCCCTATCAAAATAGCTTGATTAAACTGTCTGACGGGTCTGGTTATGCAGCCGTTGGACAGTTTTTTCATCGAACAAATGGTTATTTTGTAAGATATGACAACGATGGCAATGTGAAATATTTCAGAGAGTATATTGATACAGTTTATATTTTTAATAATTTTAAAGCAATAATTGAAGTTAAGGATAATTCATTTCTTATTTGCGGAAATGAAGCAGATGAATCACTCAATACCACAAATGGATTTGTTCTCAAAGTTGATGACAAGGGAGAATTGGTCTGGGAAAAAAAATATAAAGATCCTACTAGAATCAATTTTTTAGGAAGCATTTTAAGGAAAAGTGATAATTGTTACATTGTCGGAGGTCTTAAAACTGACCTGGGAAACATTCCAGCTTCTGTACGAAAATATTCCAGTTGGATTATTGAAATTGACTCCTTGGGCGATATTCATAAATCCTGGCTTAGTGATTATTCATTAGAGGAATTAGGAATTGGAAATTTATCTCTTACATCTACGGGAGGAATTTTTTATAACAGCTTAACAGGCAAATACAATGCTGAGTTTAACCAAACATTCTCACAACCATTGCTTATTTTCAGAGATACATCATATAAAATAGTAAAACGAGATACATTTGGAAATCTGCTTGGTGTAATCCATAATTTTGTAAATATTCATAAACTTCAAAATGGAGATTGGCTCACGGTAGGGGTGAAACCTGTACTTTATCCAGGACCTCCAGAAATTCAACCCATTAATTCACTTTCTGGGTGGATAGCGAGATTCGAGGAAAATGGAGACAAAGTATGGAGTGTTGTCGATACAGCCTTTTGGAGTAATATCTCGGGTTCTGATAATAACCTTTACGATGCAGTAGAGCTTTCAAGCGGGAGTATTGTTGCTTGTGGTTATAGTAGAACAAGGGAACCCGTTATAAAAGATTGGGGCTGGGTAATCAAGGTAGACAGGAATGGATGTGTAGATACTTTATTCTGTGGAACAGTCCAAAACAAAGAAATTGGAAAAGAGAAAAGCATTAATGTAAACATATTCCCAAATCCTGCTACTGATCAAGTAAATTTTTCATTTGTAAAGGGCAGTAATATTAGTATTTCAGTACTTGACTGCCAAGGTTCCACAGTCGGTCGAAAAGAGAATCTCGGAAGTGGTGAAGTTTATATATGGGATTGTTTAAATTTACCAAGAGGAATTTATTTTTATCAAGTACAAACTATCCGAAGTTGGATTTGTGGTAAAATTATTCTTCACTAAGACTCAATAAAGTCATTCAATATTATTTTTCCCTGAGATTAATTTGTTTCGACTTCCCCGAAACCTGGCTTGACCTTTTTGATACTGCACTCATTTCAACCGTAGGGTATCTAAATCGATTAAATGCAGGGAATCTTGAATATTCCAATTGGGATAGTTCCAGATATTGGAAGAAGTGCTCGACGATCCTTTATAAGCTTTTACCAGCTAGTTTTACGTGAAATTAACGCCCGGAAAATTCTCTGGCCAGGTAAGATTTGAATAAAATAGTGCCTGTATTTAACCCCACAACATAATAATGACGGACTTCCTGGCTATTTCATTTAGGCAAAATGCTAAATGAATTCCAGCGGCAAGTCCCTCCACCTTTCCCCCACCATTTTCCCAACAAAACTTGTAATTTTGAGCAAAAAAGCATGCCGATATACCATAAACTCGGGTCAATACCTCCGAAGCGTCATACCATCTTTGAGAAGCCCGGGGGCGGAATTTATTACGAACAACTTTTCGGGACAGTGGGATTTGATGGAATGGCCTCATTGCTGTATCATGTTCACAGACCCACACAGGTTAGAAGCATCGGTGCACCAAAAGACGTAACACCTACTATAGCTGTCGAACGAAACCTCACTGCCCGCATCTTAAAAGGCTTCGAAGTACCTGCTGGAGGAGATATCGTCGATTCACGGCATCCCCTATTGGTCAACAAAGACATCCATATTGGTCTCGCTGCTCCTACCACATCATTGAGTAATTATTTTTATAAAAATGCAGATTGCGATGAATTAATTTTTATCCATAGAGGCTCAGGCACACTTCGCACATTCCTTGGTAATATTCCCTTCGAATATGGCGATTACCTGGTGATTCCAAGAGGGATGATCTATCAAATGGATTTTGATACGACAGAAAATAAAATTCTATATGCAGAATCATTTCATCCTATCTACACACCAAAAAGATATCGCAATTGGTTTGGGCAATTATTGGAACATTCACCATTTTGCGAACGCGATTATAAAATGCCATCAGGTCTGGTGACCAATGATGAAAAAGGTGATTTTCTAATCAAAATCAAAAAACAGGGATTCATGCATGAACTTGTTTACGCTACACATCCTTTTGATGTCGTCGGTTGGGATGGCTATAATTTCCCCTATGGCTTTTCCATTCATAATTTTGAACCTATTACAGGACGAGTTCATCAGCCGCCCCCGGTACATCAGACTTTTGAAACAAAAGCATTTGTAGTGTGTTCTTTTGTTCCTCGTTTGTTTGATTATCATCCGAAAGCTATTCCCGCTCCATACAATCACAGCAATATTGATTCAGATGAAATGATCTATTACGTCGATGGTGATTTTATGAGCAGAAATAATATTCAGCAAGGTTACATCACTTTGCACCCAGCTGGTATTCCACATGGACCTGCTCCCGGTGCTTACGAACGTAGCATTGGGGTAAAATCCACTGAAGAACTTGCTGTGATGATTGATACTTTTGCTCCACTCATGATCACGGAACATGCGCTGACTATTGATGATGGAAAATATTTTCAATCGTGGCTGGAATAAATATCGGGCGATCTCGTGATCGGGTGATCGGGTGATCGAGTGATCTTGTGATCTCGTGATCTCGTGATCTCGTGATAGGGTGATCTAGCGATTTAGCGATTGCTGAGCTGAGGTTGATGAGAGCACTGGCTGAATGTGTCGAAGTGAACGATATCACATATCTCATATCTCATATCTCATATCACGCATCACGAATCTAAATTCTAAAATCTAAAATCGTAACTCCTTTGAACACCTGGTTTCCAATTTCTCCAAATTCTGATTTTTCTATTCACAATATTCCATTCGGTATTGGAACGATTGCCGGTGGCGGGCATTTTGCATGTACACGGATCGGAGATCATGTGCTTAATCTTAGTGCACTCGCTTCAACAGGTTTCTTTAAAGACATCGTAAGTGATGAAGGTGTTTTTGACAAACCTGTGTTGAATGATTTTATTCGCCTCGGGAAATCTGTGACAAATGAAGTAAGACAAAGACTTCAAAATACGTTGTCTGATGATCATTCGCCTTTAAAACAGATGCCTCAATTATTTATTCCGCTCGAGGATGTCGTGATGCATCTCCCGGTTCATGTGGGAGATTATACAGATTTCTACTCCAGCATCGAACATGCAACGAATGTGGGTAAAATGTTTCGCGATCCTGAAAATGCGCTGCTTCCCAATTGGCGGCATCTGCCCGTGGGATATCATGGAAGAGCTTCTTCAATAGTTGTGAGTGGCACACCTATTCATCGTCCCTTAGGTCAAGTGAAACCCAAGGATGCTGAATCACCCGTTTTCATCCCCACTCAGCGTCTTGATTTCGAACTTGAAATTGGCTTTATCATTGGTAAAGATTCTTATCTCGGTTCAAGTATCACAACTGCTGCTGCAGAAGAATATATTTTTGGACTTGTACTTTTCAATGATTGGTCCGCACGGGATATTCAGGCCTGGGAGTATGTTCCGTTGGGCCCTTTTTTAGCTAAGAATTTTGCATCATCGATGTCCCCATGGATAGTAACACTTGAAGCGCTCAATGATTTCAGAGTTTCAGGCGCTATGCAGGAACCTCAGGTTCTCCCCTATCTCCAGTTTGAAGGAAAAAGAAATTATGATGTTTCATTAGAAGTTGCGATTACACCTGCCGGGCATGAAGAAGTCATTGTGACAAAGTCCAATTTTAAATACATGTACTGGAACATGTACCAGCAACTGGCGCATCACACTTCTAACGGATGCAATGTTTGTGTAGGCGATCTGATGGCCTCCGGCACTATCAGTGGTCATGATCAGGGTTCTTTTGGCTCTATGCTT
>JBBSAQ010000115.1:0-4917 GCA_038252065.1 Chitinophagales bacterium | reverse complement strand
CGTGTATTTCCTTTGATGATCACTTCATCAATTGTAGCCTGAGGGCCTTCGAAGATTCTCATCTCAAGATCTATCGTATCATTTCGCACTGCGATTTCAGTAGGATCTACTGTGAAAAATAAATACCCGTCATCCAGGTATATGCTACTGACATCTCTTCCATCGATGCTGAAGCGAAGACGTGAATCAAGTAATTTTTCATTGTACACTTCTCCTTTGCGGATACCCAGGACTTTGCTTAAAGCATCACTTTCATGTATAGTATTTCCTTTCCAGGTGATATCGCCAAAATAGTATTTGTCGCCTTCATCTATGGTCAGCGACAGATCCAATTCTCCATCCTTATTTCGCCAGAGCGAATCCTTGACAACGGCAGCATCTCTGAAACCCAACGTATGATAATAATCAATGATAGCTTGTTTGTCATTTTCAAAATCAGACTCTACATATTTTGATTTTTTCAACAAGGCAGCTTTAGCCTTGGTTTTCTTCATCAGTTTACGAAGCTTTTTATCTTTTACTTCATTATTCCCGACAAAGGTGATATGGTCGATTTTGATCTTGTCTTTGGTGTCAATATCAAAAATCAGGTTCACGGCATTCGTACGATCTGATATGGGTTCTTCGCTGACCTTGACGGAAACATCCAGAAATCCTTTTTCAATAAAAAACTTTTGAATTGCATTTTTAGCATTGTTTTGCATAGCGGCGCCGGCTACCTGTCCTTTGATCAGGAAAGGTTTGATGATATCATTTAGATCATCATGGGTGCCTTGTTTGACTCCCCTATAGGACCAGTTGGCTAGTCGTGCACGTTCCATGAGGTGAATGGAAAGGAATACGATGTTTCCGATGCGTTTGTCCTGGGTGATCTGGACATCATCAAATAGACGAAGTTTCCAGAGGTTGCGCATTGCTTTTGTGATATCAGTTCCGGGGATTTTGATGGTCTGGCCGACTTTAAGGCCGGCTACCGACTTTATAGCCGTAGGATCTGAGAAGAATACACCGGTGACTTCGATGCCGCCGATTTCGAGCTCCTCTACGGCTCCATATTCCACGTTCGTTTTCTGGGCGAAAATGGCTGTCGTGGGCAACAGGAAAAATGAAAGGCAAAAAAGTATAGAGGTAGTATATTTCAAAATCTTCATGCGGGTGATCAATTAATCTGGGTCAAAAACGATTAGCGGGGGTCTTGTGTTGTTTGGAATATTACTGGTGGGTGAGTTGTTCACTGATCATGCCAAAGCGACGTTCCCGTTGTTGATAATCTAATATCGCGTTATAGAAGTCTTCTCTTTCAAAGTCAGGCCAATACACATCTGAAAAATACAGTTCTGTGTATGCGATCTGCCATAGAAGGAAATTACTTATGCGGCGTTCTCCGCTCGTCCGGATCAATAATTCCGGATCAGGTATGTCGGAGGTAGCCAGAAATGTACTCACGCTGGCTTCATCAATATCTTCCGGCTTAATCTTGCCTTCAGCTGCCATCATGGCAACTTTGCGCATAGCCTCGGTTATTTCCCACCGGGCTGAATAATTCAACGCTAAGGTCAGGGTCATCCGGTCATTGGTCTTCGTATTCTCTATTCCTTCCAGCAGTGCTTTTTTTGTCCTTGGGGGTAACCGGTCCAGGTCTCCAATAGCTTTGAGGCGGATATTGTTTTTGTTCATTGTAGCCAGCTCTTCCCTGATCGTGGACACCAGGATATCCATGAGGGCATTGACTTCCGGCCTCGGACGATTCCAGTTCTCTGTGGAAAAAGCATATAACGTGAGGAACTGTATTCCTAACTCTGTGGCAGCTTCCGTGACCTCTCGGACTGATTTCACGCCGTTGCGGTGACCCCATATTCTGGGTTTCCCGTGTTCTTTAGCCCAGCGACCATTACCATCCATGATGACGGCCACATGCTGCGGCAATCTGGATAGATTAATCTGTTCTTTTGCTGAGGCCATAAGGTCGGCAAAGGTATTGATTAAAAACGAAGCCGGGACAGTGCCCCGGCTTCGTTTTTAATTGTAGATTTTTGGAAGCAGAGCCTGGATAAATCGCGTCTCTACTTCCAAAATTTTATATGTCTCTTGCAATCTTTTAAAATATCAGGCTCACACCTGCACCTAATCCCCGGTTCCTTAAATCTATCTCGCTGTCTGAGATGTTAGATATCCCATAGATGTATCTGATGTCAATCACAAGAGGCCCCAGCACGATTCCTCCACCTGCATGAAATCCAAATTCTACCCTCTTGTAAAAATCAAGATCAATGTCATTGGTATTGCCATCATGATCTTTATCTTTTCCGTCTAAGAGGTATCCAAAACTTGGACCGGCAAACAACATAAAACCAACGTCCTCACCAAAATGCAATTTCAGCAGAACAGGTAGTTCGAGATAGTTTAGTGTACTTGTGATCTCTCCTACTGTACCACCCGTGATGTCCTCAATCTTGGAACCTTTCTGCAGCCAGTGGAATTCAGGGCCAATAGACACTACAGAGCCAATAGGAAAATCAGAGACTAAACCAAGATCAAGACCAAATTTGGATTTAGTATCCTGGTTAAGATTTCCATTTTGAAAATCCAGTTTCGAAATCAATACCCCAGCTCGAATTCCCACTTTGGGTTCATTTTGAGCCTGAAGGTTGCTAAAAAGGAACATTGAGAAGAAAAACAACCCAATGAACTTAAATTTCAATACGTTTTTCATATAGTTTGATTTGATGATGAATTATATTGGTTTTTTATAAAATTACGATTTCACATTGCACTATCAAGTTGTTTTCAACCGATAGGACGTTTAATTTTGGCATAAACCTGAGGGAAGATTTTATAACACAAAAAATAAAGAAAAGTTGAAAAACGATTGGCAGTCGGAGATTATCTTGCATGATCATGGAAGATACCAGGGAAACTACGTTCACCTCTTTATTTTTTAAGTTCCGATACCGCATCTTTCTGGGCATGATTGTGCTCATAGCCGCCATCAACCTGACGATTGATATCATGGAGATAGATGCTGCTCAATATGCATCCATTTCTCTGGAGATGTCGGGCAGTGGAAGTTATCTCCATGTCATGCAACGGGGACAAGACTATCTCGACAAACCACCTCTGTTGTTTTGGCTGTCTTCTTTGAGCATTTCAGTTTTGGGAAATTCAAACATCGGATACAAATTACCTGCTGTATTAATGTTGATTGTTGCGCTGTGGGCCACATTTTCCTTTGCACGATTATGGTATGACCGGCGAACTGGTATAATAGCTGTCTTAATCCTGGGTACAACGCAGGGTTATCATTTGATGACAAATGACGTACGTACGGATGGACTGCTGACTGCATTTGTCATTCTGGCTGTATGGCTTTTGTCCTTGTATCTAAAACATGGAAAATGGAGCCATCTTCTCTTAGGTGGATTTTGTACTGGTGCTGCTATGCTTGCCAAAGGACCGATTGGTATCGTTATTCCTGCTATGGCTATACTTGGCCATCTGGTATTAAACAAGGAATGGAAAAAATTATTTAATCCTGCCTGGTTACTTCTTATCATTCCTGTCGTGATGGTCTTAGCACCGATGTGTTATGGTCTCTACACGCAGTTTGATCTCCATCCTGAAAAAGAAGTCTACGGAATGAAGGGACCTTCAGGTCTGCTCTTTTATTTCTGGACACAAAGCTTTGGCCGGATTACAGGTGCCAGCCAATGGCACAATAACGCACCCGTTTATTATTTTTTGCAAACCATGCTTTGGGATTTTCAACCGTGGATCATTTTATTCTTTCCCGCCCTTGTGCATAAAATAGTATCATGGTGGAAACAAAATAAATGGAATGAACAAAAACCAGAGTGGATTTCACTTTCCGGATTTGTATTGACTTTCATAGCGCTATCGATGTCCGGATATAAATTACCCCACTATATATTTCCATTGTTCCCTTTTGCTGCTGTTATCACAGCTGATTATCTGATCAGAACAGCAGAGAGACTACCGCGATGGCTGGACTATTTTCAAATGTTTATTGTTCATATATTATTTGCAGCTGCGTTGTTGATCCTGCTTTGGGTATTTCCTGTTCACTCGATTCGGATCTTAATTTTATTCCCTGTTTTTTATTTTCTTTTTTGGTGGTATAGAAAAAAATCAGGCAATGCAGTTGATCGATGGCTACTGCCCACTTTGGCTGGTGTTATTTTTTTTCAGTTGGTGATGAGTCTGCATTTTTATCCGCATTTATTAACATACCAATCCTCAAGTGCGGCCGGAAAATATATTGCTGCCGAAAAACCAGTACATATCTATTGGTATGATCAATCGGGATTTGCACTTGACTATTACAGTGGACACACGATTCCGAATATCACGCGAGAGCAAATAGATACGGTGATGACAGGCAGTTGGATCTATGTGACAGCTGAAGCTTTGAGTCAAATGCCTACATATAAAATCCTACACATATTTGATGATTATAGGGTGACGCTATTGAGCATGGAATTTTTGAACCCTGCGACAAGAAACACCAAACTGAAAAAAATGTATTTGATTGAGTTGACAGGAGGCGAAGGTGGGGGCGAAGGTAATCTTGAGCATTGAAATCCCGAATTTGAAAAAGCAGTGGGAAGTGCTCAGTAAACGGCAAGAGGTAATCTGTAAGCGGTAAAAACGGTAAACTATAAATGGTAACGAAAGAGGTAAACAGTAAACGCTAAGCACCTTAATATTTATTTAGGTGTTTTTCTCAGACAGGGGCAGATGATTTACGAAGACATAGGCAAGCATCTTACTAAGACATAGGCAAGTGTTTTACGAAGACAGGGACAGTTGCTTTACGAAGACATCAGCAAGTGTTTTACGAAGACAGGGACAGTTGCTTTACGAAGACATCAGCAAGTGTTTTACGAAGACAGGGACAGT
>JBBSAQ010000114.1:0-4937 GCA_038252065.1 Chitinophagales bacterium | reverse complement strand
TTTTCCAACTACTACATCCAATCCACCATTATGACTTCCATCATAAACTCCTGCCGTCGTCGGAAAAGGATTTCCATTATTACCGGCAGATGCGGATCCTGTAAAATAAAGCGTTTCACCTACTATTGTGACATCATTGATCCTGTCATCCTGACCATTTGCACCATTATTATTACTACCACTACCTATTTTATCAAGATAATTGAATGCTGTTCCTGTGGGATTCAATACACCAATGATACCATCCGTATTATTTGTATTTGTAGAGTTTGTTGCTGCCGGATTTGTTTCAGTAAACGATCCGTTTCCATAACCTGCAAAAGCTACTCTCCCATCTGCAAATACCTCAAGATCATTAAAGACCTCATCACTTGATCCACCCACATAGGATCCCCAACTTAAAACATTGTTCGTTGTGAATTTGGCAATATACATTTCACTTGCTCCACCATATGTCGCATCTGCGGGAGATCCAATAATATAGTCAGGAGCTGCCGGCCCTGCAGGTAGCGCAGCAGTAACGGTAAGACCGGCAATAAATGAATTATCGCTTAATGCTCTTATGGACGTTACACCTGGAAAATCATTACCTGTCCCTCCGAGATATGTCGCATAGTTTAGTGTCCCCAGATCTTTTGTAAATACCGCAACAAATCCATCACCACTATTCAATGTATTATCAAAAGGTGTAACAGATGGCGTACTTGTTTGGGGAAGCGCTATGTTAGTATATCCTCCGATGAAAACTTTGTTTGTAGAAAGGCTAAGAGAATAGGCTACAGTGTTATTCCCATTTGATACAGATGACGGACCGTATAGTGTGAGATCGACCAGATCCGTTCCTGAAGAAGTAATACGATAAACAATGGCTACACGAGGGGTTCCACCATTCAAACCTGTCACCGAATTAAGATATCCGTCAGCATCATATGGTGCTGAACCTGTAGGAATATTAAGATTTGTAGCACCCGCACAATACACCATACCATCTACATCGTCAACCTGTATTGAAAAAAGATATTGATCAAAATCTGTGCTGTTTCCATCCATATATGTACCCCAGCTAAGCGTTGGGTCGATAATCAATGGATACCGCGGATCAATTTTATTTTCAGTCGAAAAACTTATAGTGTTTTCATTTGACTTTTGAAAAGCAACAATAACAGGCAATTTGCCCTGCTCAGTAACCTGATAAGATTCAGGAATATGAAATTTAATATTTGTAAATCTCAACCCAACATCCAGACCACCATTGTCATCAATAGATAATCCATCCTGCCCTTCAAAACGTAATTTTACATTGTTGAAATCTGCACCGGCATCAATGATCCAGTCAAATTCCATTGTTCCGTCTGAATTGCTATACAAACGCAGATTGATTCCGGGATAAACATCTTCTAATGTTAAATCTTTAGCCGCTTTAACTTTGGTTGCCCAATTTTTGGAATCTGTTCCGAGGTAATAATTATAATTCGTACTAAAAGAATCTCCCAGTTTGATATTAGGCAAAGATCTCGCACCATCCATGTACAATGAAAATGTATGCGTGGCCTGAACTACATGTTCCATTTCTCCCTCTTCTGCTTCCTTAAGTACCATCTGATGATTGATCCCTTCTTCATCAAATTCCTCTTTCACCATCGTATCCTTAATAGCTACAAACCGAATCCTGTCCTTTTCAATATAGACAGATCCATGACCGCTTTCAAAATAATAAAGGACATCCTTGTTATCAATCTGTCCTTTGTTTTCCATAAAACGGATTGTTTGCGCATTTTCTTTCAGTGTATTCCTGACACGTTCGTCCATTTTTGCCTTTTCAACTGCCAATTCTTGAACCTGCGCTTTTGATGGACATGTGCTTAGAAGCACAAGAATAAAAACGAGAAAAACTGGAATTGGGAAAAGGATCTTATGCAATACCGAAATTGCAGAATTTGGTGCTGATTGATTTTTCATTAGTTGAGGTTCTAAAGGGGTGATAATTGGGTAATACATTTTTCAATCTCTCTTTGGTAACTTTTTATCACGTGTTGTGAAATCAGATACCACTTAAATAAATTCGCACTACAGTTTGACTTTAACTGAAGAATTGAATAGTACGCGAGGAAAAGTATGTGAGGAATTTACTCTTCAGTGTACACTTCGTTTCAAAAGTTAAAATTCTTCTGAAATATTTTTTAAACTGGACCCTTAATCTAATGAAATAGCAGAAACAGAATCATTAATGAGAAGTGCCGTCAGGAATCTTAGTGAGATATTCTTGAAGGTTAAAATACTTCTACATCATTACTTTGCGATTCTAAAATGGTTAAATGAGGGAAATGAATGGCTATTGCAAGTGTCAAAAGAAATGGGGTGTTTAAAATAGTCGGCTAAATTATAAAATATCTTTTATCCTGACGTAAGAATATTATTAATCCTATTTATTAATTTGCATTAAGTATAATACCTAATGTGCTGAACAGTAGCTATATATATATTTATTTATTGCCTGATTATGAATATCACCCTAAACTTTCAAAAACCTGGCATCAGAATTAAAAAATAGCATCGTTTCCTATCAGAGAATAGAGTACCCGGCTTTGGATTTGACCGGCTCAAGGTCCTCTAAAAGAAAGATTAAGCTTCCATGAGTGAATCTTCTTTGTCAATTCCTTGGTACACTCGTAAATTTTCCATTATTTCTTTCCCAGACTACACGATCATTAAAATTCGTATCCGCGTTGAGATTGTAATCACCTATACGGTATAAACCAACAGCACCATTCTGTAATTCCCAGTACGAACGGTCATCAAAATTGAGGTCAGTATCCGCATTCAATGAACCGGATTGATTTCCATTTGCCGAAAACATGGCAAATTTACCCGGAAGGATTTCTTTCTCGCGGGCAAAAATGTCAAGCCCTGCGAATAAAGGATCTTCCCAACTTTGCTGAAAACGAAAATCGTAGGAAAGCTTATGGCTGATAAAAGAAACTTTCTCGTGTGACATGACGATGAGGTGATTTCGATGTTCAATCACTACGTAATAACTTGTACTCTCATTGACGCCACAACAATTTAACGGTTTGACAAATTGGATCGTTCCGTCTTTATGTAATAAGGCAGCAGCCTGACAAACCGGGCCTACTGTACCAGCTGAATCCAATCGCAAACTTACCAGGACCCAATCCACCACTGTGGCCGGATAACTTGCAGTGGCATTCAAAGGATTCCCTCCAGAGTCAAACAAACTTCCTTCAGTACCCAAATAATTCCAAGGTGCAATGCCATAAGGTTGACCCGCAGGTGAATATTTATTACCAAAAAACGGATCGACAAGTAATTGCCCGGGCAACACCCTCAGGTCATTAAGGGTGGTTCGCATTGGCAAAGTATAGGTATTCGCCCCGTTCGCATTAACTGCTGAACCCTCAAGATAAACCCATGATTCAAGCGTAAAACATGGCTTAGTAACAATACCTATACAAGTAGAAGTATTACCACATTCATCCGTCGCTGTAAAAGTTATATTCAGACCGCCCTGGCAGGAAAAATCAGGAATACTCGAGCCATCATAATTATTTGTGATAGAGACATTCGCATCGCACGCATCTGTAGCCGTAGCGGTAGCGATCCATGCATTGATGATTGCTACATAATTTTGGCCTGAATTACATGTTAATACCAGGTCTGCCGGGCAATGGATTTGCGGCGCAATGTTATCCTCCACATTTATGGTCGAACTGCATGTTGCTGAATTACCACAGTCATCGACAGCGGTCCAGGTTCTGGTCACAGTATATTCTGCAGGGCATGTGCCCGGGACTGTAAAATCTACATTAGTAATCAATACCGATGGATCACATGCATCTGAAGCGATAGGTGTACCGAAGACCGGGTTTACAAGACAATTAATTGTCGTATTGTCGGGACAGAATGTAAAAATTGGGGCCGCAGTGTCATTTACATTTATGATCTGATTACAGGTTGATGTATTTCCACATGCATCACTGATGTTCCATGTACGTGTCACTACGATCGGACATGAACCCGAAGCAACATCACTATATGTCACCGTTGAAATACCACAGTCATCCGATGTATTGCCATTATTTGGAGCGCTTTCAAATACCGATTCAGTGGAAGCTGCCGAGATAGCTGAAAATGGTGGACTTGTAATCACTCCTGTGTTGCATCCTTCTATAGTTCGGGTAGCTGCACATTGCGTAATCAATGGTGGCGAATTATCTATGCTTGTAGTATAGGCTACTGTATTCACATTATTACATGCATCCGTTTCTGTGACAGTCACGATGGCATTGCAGGCGCCTGTAGTGCTCGCTGTTTCTGTTATCATCCCACTACAATTGTCCGTTGCGCTTGTTGCAGCTAACGCCGCCGCTTCTGCAGCAGCGACAGTTGGATAACATGTGGCTATTGTTCCACTGGTTACATCCGGTGGTGTAATATCTCTGACAGTGATCGTCTGGTTGCATGTCGATGAATTCCCACAGGCATCACTCACTGTCCATCGACGTGTCACCACGATCGGACATGAGCCCGCTGAGACATCTATGTATGTCACCAAAGCAATCCCACAATTATCCGTTGTGTTCCCATTATTTGGTGTGCTTTCAAATACCCCTTCAGTGGATGCAACCAAATTCTCTGAATACGGAGGGTTCGTGATCACCCCTGTAGAACATCCGTCTATTATACGAGGCATTGCACATGCTGTGATTGTAGGAGCCGATTGGTCAACAATAGAAAAAGTTTCAATACATGAATATTGTTGTTCTCCGATGTCTCTGATCCCGTTAGCTATCACATCATGCCATCCATAATAGGTATAGGTTACGGTGAGATTATTACATAGCGATCCTGATGTGGACGTGATTTCCTGGTAAAGAATATTACAATTCAAACCGGCGATGCTGAGCGTATCAAATACG
>JBBSAQ010000113.1:0-5298 GCA_038252065.1 Chitinophagales bacterium | reverse complement strand
GTGTGATATGTTTCTGCAAAATCAACGGCAAATCTTCTGATCAGAATATTAATGTCTTCCGGTCTTTCTTTTAGACTGGGGATATGAATGGGGACGGTATTCAACCTGTAATAAAGATCATCCCGAAAGCGTCCTTGCCGGATACGTTCTTTGAGATCAACATTACTCGCAGCGATGACACGTACATCTGTCTTCTGAACATGAGAAGAACCCACTTTCATAAATTCTCCTGATTCAAGCACGCGCAACAGATAAGTCTGTGTGTCCATCGGCATCTCACCGACTTCATCGAGGAATATTGTTCCTTCATCAACAGATTCAAAGTATCCTTTCCGGTCAGCAGTAGCTCCGGTGAATGCTCCCTTCTCATGACCGAACAATTCGGAGTTGATCGTGCCCTGTGGAATAGCGCCGCAATTGACAGCGATAAATTTGTTGTGCTTGCGTGGACTCAGTGCATGAATGATGTGGCTAAAAACCTCTTTACCGACACCGCTTTCGCCTGTGATCAGGACTGTCAGTTCAGTGCCGGCAACACGTGCTGCTGTATTCAATGCTCTGTCAAAAAGCAGTGACCTGCCGACAAGGCCAAATCGTTGTTTTATGGATGCAGCATCACTCATTTGGAAAATGTAATTATGCCATTACAATATGGCCCTTCAATGTTGCACTATTACTTGATTCGATATAAACATGAATATAGTCGCCAGGTTTAAATCCAGCTTCTTTTGGAAAGACCACCATTTTATTTTGTGATGTGCGTCCTTTAAATTCATCATTAGATTTACGGGAATCTCCTTCTATCAGTACCTTAAATGTCTTACCTATATCCCTTGCATTGTGGGCTCTTGCAATATTGTTTTGAAGGGCTACGATTTCACTCAGACGAGATCTTTTGACTTCTTCAGGAATGTCATCTTTATATTTTCTCGCTGCAAGGGTACCCGGCCTTTCGGAATACATGAACATATAACTCATACTAAAATCAGCCCATGACATCAGTGATAGGGTGTCAAGGTGCTCATCATCTGTCTCTGAACAAAAACCAGTAATAATGTCTGAAGAAACGGTAGCTTCAGGCAAAATGGTTCTGATCGCCATAATCCTGTTCATGTACCAGTCTCGATCATAGGTACGATTCATCATTGACAATATTCTGCTGTTACCTGATTGAACAGGCAGATGTATGTAGTCGCAGATGTTTTCATACTTAGCAATCACATGCAATACAGCATCCGTTATGTCCTTTGGATGTGAAGTGCTAAAACGAATGCGCAAATCAGGATGAACCTGTGACACTAATTCAAGAAGATTGGCAAAAGAATAATCTTGTTTTGTATCCGGATGTTGCCACTTATAAGAATCTACATTCTGACCTAACAAAGTGACTTCACGAAAACCTTTATCAAAAAGATGGGTGGCTTCTGCTATGATGGTAAACGGATCACGAGATCGTTCGCGTCCACGTGTAAAAGGGACTACGCAAAACGAACACATGTTGTCACACCCCCGCATGATGGAAATGAATGCAGTCACACCATTGCTCTCAAGTCTTATCGGACTGATATCCGCGTATGTTTCCTCGCGGGAGAGAAGGACGTTGATTCCTTTTGAGCCGTCTTCAACGCGATTGATCAGGCCTGGTAAGTCTCTGTATGCATCAGGGCCCACCACCAGGTCAACGAGTTTTTCTTCTTCGAGGAGGCTTTGCTTTAATCGTTCCGCCATGCACCCAAGGATACCCACCATTGTGTCAGGCTTACGATATTTCAGCTTATTGATGACTTTAAGTCGCTGTCTGATTGTATCCTCTGCTTTTTCTCTTATCGAACAGGTGTTGAGGAGAATGAGATGAGCGTGCTCAATATCCTTCGTTGGAACATAAGAGCAGTCGGAGAGGATAGATGCCACAATTTCACTATCGCTGAAATTCATAGCGCAACCATAGCTCTCAATATAGAATCGCTTTACATAAGCATCCATAACAGGCTCATTATCAGAAACATAAAATGCTTCACCCTGACGGGATTCATCCATTAATTTTTCTATGTTTTCTGTAGGATTCATGTGCTAAAAAGGATGCAAAGATAAGGAAAGTCTGCCATTTTGACATTAGAAAAGGCGGAAAAGGCAGAAGAGGCAGAAGAGGCAGAAGAGGCAGAATGGGTAGAAGAGGAAGAATGGGTAGAAGAGGCAGAATGGGTAGAAGGCTTCGACTTGCTCTAGCGCAACCTTGTGCTACAGCTCAGCAACCGGCAGAAGAGGCAGAATGGGTAGAAGAGGCAAAATGGGTAGAAAAGGCAGAAGAGGCAAAAAGTAAGTATTTCAAGTCTGTCATTGAATTGGGAGGAAGATTAGGTTATTCTCTATCAATACGTTTTGGTTGAAAAGGCTTAATTTTATGACATAATATAATTTTTGATGACTACGACAACAATGAATCAGGCTCAGGTTTTCATGGATCTTGAAAGCCAGTATGGTGCTCATAATTACCATCCATTGCCCGTAGTCTTAAACAAAGGTGAGGGTGTCTTTTTGTGGGACGTCGATGGGAAGCGGTACTATGACTTTCTTTCAGCCTACAGCGCTGTCAACCAGGGACATTGTCACCCAAAGATCATTGAGGCTCTAAAGCATCAAGCGGACCAGTTGACACTTACCTCGAGGGCTTTTTACAATGATCAGTTAGGGCCATTTGAAAAGTACATCACGAAGTATTTTGATTATGACAAAGTCCTGATGGCTAATTCGGGTGTTGAAGCTGTCGAAACAGCTATCAAGCTTTGCCGCAAGTGGGCGTATACAAAAAAAGGTGTGTCATCACAGGACGCTAAGATTGTTTTTGTATCCGGTAATTTTCACGGCAGGACGCTTGGAGTGATTTCTGCCTCTACGGATCCATCCAGTACCGGTGATTTTGGACCTTATATGCCGGGTTATATCATCATTAACTACGATGATAAAGATGCTGTAGCTGAAGCTTTGAATGATCCGAATGTAGCAGGAATATTATTAGAACCAATCCAGGGTGAAGCAGGTGTAGTAGTTCCTGCAGATGATTATCTTCCTTTTATTCAAAAAATCTGCAAGGAGAAAAATATTCTCCTGATAGCCGATGAAGTACAAACCGGTTTATGTCGGACAGGAAAACTACTAGCAACGTGTGGCAATTGTACATGTAAAGGATTTTGTGAAAATAAACCTGAAGTCAAACCTGATATTATTATCCTTGGAAAAGCGCTCTCCGGAGGCGTGTTACCCGTTTCGGCGGTACTCTCCAATGATGAGATCATGTTGAGTATCAAACCTGGTGAACATGGTTCTACATATGGTGGAAATCCGCTTGCGTGTGCGGTGGCTCAGGCTTCTCTTGAAGTGCTAAAGGATGAAAGACTTGATGCGAACGCAATGCATCTTGGAAAAATATTCAGAACACGGATGCAGGCTATTGCAGACAAATATCCAATCGTGTTGCTTGTACGAGGTAAAGGGCTTTTGAATGCTGTTGTGGTAGATGATGATGAAGATGGTCATATGGCCTGGGACATGTGTCTTGCATTAGCTGAAAAGGGATTATTGGCAAAACCTACACATGGGAATATTATTCGCTTTGCACCACCACTTGTGATGACCGAAGATCAACTGCATGTATGCTGTGATATTATTGAGGATGTGATGGCGGAATTCAAGAAATAATATTCTTATAAATTCCATCTCCTGCCATTGGGCCGTAAAAATTACTTATGTATCCGCTATCTGACTTGTCCTAAAATAGGTTTACACTTCAACCGTATCAACGGGAGAGAGGGGAAGGGGGTGAGTTGCCCAAAAGATGGATTTCTTCATTTGATTATCATTGTATTTATTAAATCAACTTCTTACCATAAAATCTATATCCCGTACCTGTTCAACCAATGATCTCACTCCATCATTGAAAATTACAAAATCAGACAAAGGGATTTTCTTTTCGTCAGTCCATTGATTGTTGATTCGTTCCATAATTTTTTGTTTCGTGACATTATCTCGCTTCATCACTCTTGATATCCGGATTTCTTCTGAAGCAACGACGAGAATGATTCGCTCAAAACGTTCAGTAAGATTTTCTTCAAAAAGAATTGCGCTTTCTTGTATTAAATAAGGCGAAGAAAGTTGTTCAGGTTGCGTTGACCATTTCTCTAAGTCCAGAAAGACGGCAGGATGAACAATTCCATTCAACCTGAGTAACTGCTCACGGTCATTAAAAACACTAGAAGCTATCCTGGCAGCATTCAATTCCATGTCAGCGGAAAAAGCTTCCTTGCCAAACAGTTCAATTATTTTTTTTCGGAGCTCTTCATTTTCATTCATCAGGACTTTGGCCCTTAGATCTGAATTGTATACAGGTATGCCTAACGTATTAAAAATGGAGGCGACAGTTGATTTGCCCGAGCCTATGCCGCCTGTAAGTCCGATAAGTTTCATTCGCCGGTAAATTTCTACATAAAATATGGATAGATCATATTCGAATAGCTTTTACACAATGATTTCTCCCGGAAGGAATTCAACATTGATTTCTAAATGCTCAATATATTCCTCAAGAGTTTTGAAATCCATTTTGCTGTACTGGTGAAATGTGTGCTTTAAATTTTCTGCAATCGCTGTCTTTGAAAAACTAAGGATGAGCGATGCTTTGTCACCGAAGGTCTCCTCCGAGACTGGAATTCCTGTCTGTTTGCAAAAATTGAGTAAATGAGGGTATGTTTCATAGCTCATCTTTATTCGGACCTGTGAAAAAACATGTTGTTGAACTATAACGCCTGTTTCAATTGCATTTGCAGCACTTGTCTTATACGCTTCGATCAATCCGGGTACACCCAGTTTCGTGCCTCCGAAATAGCGAACAACTACGACAATGACATTCGTTATATTATGTTTTACCAATTGGCCAAGAATAGGTTTTCCAGCCGAACCCGTGGGCTCACCATCATCGTTTGATCTCTCCAGTGAACCATCAGGAAACAATCGAAAAGCTGTGCAGAAGTGCCGTGCTTTCGGATGTTCTTTTTTGATCCTTTGTACTAAAGCAACTACATCCGGTTCGCTTTCCACAGGAAACGCATAGGCCATGAACTTACTGCCACGATCCATGTAATATCCTTCAGAAGGTTGTTTTAGGGTCAGAAACTGATCAATCATTCGTATTGATATTTCAGTATGGATTGACATGTTCTTTTCGGTAATGACCCTCCAAAGTCCATTATATATTGGGTTTACGTATTGTTAACAGGCTAAAATTATTTTTTTGATCATCTTTGTATC
>JBBSAQ010000112.1:0-5643 GCA_038252065.1 Chitinophagales bacterium | reverse complement strand
TTAATTAATATTTATTATTTTACTTACTATTTTTGCAATCATCCATTCCTCATCAGTATGAATGACCCGAACGATGACAGCCTTTACCTTATTTGCTGAAATTATCGGGGAGTTTGCCGTGTTTCGTTTTTCTTCAAGTTCGATCCCAAGAAATTCCAAGCCTTTGCAAATCCTTGAGCGCACTTCCGGAGAGTTTTCGCCAATACCTCCGGCAAATACCAATGTGTCGAGTCCACCGAGTGCTGCGGCATAAGCGCCAATCTGTTTCTTTGCCTGGTAGCAAAATAAGTCCACAGCTTCGGCAGCCCGGGCATCTTCTTTTTCCATTCCCAGTAAATCGTGCATGTCGGAGGTGGTTTCTGAAACTCCAAGCAGTCCCGACTTGTGATTCGCCATTTTGTCAAATTGTAAGGCGGTCATATTTTCGCTTCGTGCTAAAAAAGAAATCAATCCGGGATCTACGTCACCGGAACGGGTGCTCATCATCAGGCCTGAAGCGGGAGTATATGCCATTGTTGTATCAATACTTTGCCCTTCAAGTACTGCTGCCATGCTTGCTCCACTGCCAAGATGAGCAAGAATGACACATCCTTTCGCACTTTCCAGACGCGTGAGTTCTTCCATCAGATAAGCATAGGATAAACCATGGAATCCATATCGTTGAACTCCTTTATCTTCGTAATGTCGCGGAATGGGTAATATTTTTGCAATCCGGGGCATGGTGCTGTGAAACGCTGTATCGAAGCAGGCGACCTGGGGTAGTTTCGGATATCGCTGAAAAAATCCCTTGATCAGTTCAATCTCACCGGGTAAATGGTCCGGATCATAAAGTTCATTGCTATGCAATTCATCCAGCAATTCTTTGGTGATAACCTCCGGTTCCTGGTGTTTCATGCCATGAACTACTCTTTGTCCTATGGCGCTGATTGAAGTAAAATCGGGTTGCCCCTCGAGCCAGTCAATCAGAAAATTCACCGCCGTATTATGATCGGAAGCTTTTAAACTTATGCTTTCCTGCTTATTCTTAGATTGGTCATTGAAAGTCAGATTTGTACCCGACGAACCAATACGGTCAATTTTTCCGTAAAGTGTTTTTTCCAGTGGTTCACTTGCTTTGTATATCGCGAATTTGATACTCGACGAACCGCCGTTGATGGTTAGAATATTTGAGTTCGTGTGTGTCATGGGATGGCCCTCTCGTTAGGGTGTAAACCGAACGATGCCAGTTGAGTGAGGGTTGACTTGTAATCACTGTGATGAATGCCGCGAATACCCAAGCCTTCTGCGACTTGCACAAACAATGGCTGGTCATCGATAAAAACAACCTGTTCCGGCGGCACATGGGCTACGTTAAGCGCCAAACGAAAGATATCCGCATCGGGCTTGCGCAGATGAACAAAACAGGACGAAATATAAAAGTCCACGAAATCATCCAGATTGAACGTTCGGATGCGAAAATCATTCAATTCGCGTGCCTCGTTGCTAACCACGGCTATCTTCAATCCATACTCAACTTTGAGTTTAGTTACCAACTCAATCATATCGCGGTGGGGCTCCGTTTGTGCGAACAAAAAACTCCGGAATTGAGGCCTGGTGAAAGGCCTGTCTTTATAGAATACCACCATGTCTAAATATTCCTCCATCGTGACTTTCCCTTCCTCGTAAGTCTCAAATATCAGATGATGTCGGGCCTCCATTTCTGGCACCTCCAGATTGAATTTCGTGGCTGCCCGTTTGCGCGCATTATGATCCCAACCGTCGGAGAGCAAAACTCCACCTACATCCAGAAACAGGCAGGTGATTGCATTTGTAGTCTTCATTGTTTATTATTTGTTAACCGTCAAGATAGAGCTATCACTAGCAACTTTCATGATATCATTCCTCACTCTATGATAGGGACTATTAATATTTCGCTTTTAACGCAATGAGCCTGACTTTACGTTCAGATACTACTTGCTTTTTATGCTTTTCAATGGTTAACCGAGCCATCAGGTAACTTAATGTGGATTCCGCACCCTGGTTTATATTGACATAGTTTTGTTCCAATCCGTCATAACTTCCTCCCGTGCAAGGATTATAAATAATCTGATGAAGGCGGTTATTCCCTAAAAACCAGTTGAAAGCGATCACCATTTTATGTAAGTATTCTTTGTCATGAAACACATCGTAAAACTTACTTAAGGTCATGATGGTGTAAGCCACATCTATTGGCTGCTCTCCATATTGACCTGCCTCATTTCCCTTTAGCAGCCAGTTTTTGTTCGAGATGACTTCTATCCCATTTTTTTTAAATGTTTGTGACAATAGAAAATTCAACGAAGACAGGGCGATCTCTTTAAAAATTGTTTCTCCGGTTACCATCCAGGCATATAACATGGCTTCAGGCAGGGTGCTATTGGCATAGGTAAGATAACGTTCAAACCATTCCCAATTCTCTGACGACTCATGTTTATAAATTTGTACCAATCGATTGGCGAATGTTTTTAACAGTGCTATACTTTCAGAATCTTTAAATGTTTTGTAATTGAAATACAGCCCCTTAATGGAGAAAGCTATAGCTCTCGTGGAACGAACCATTACTAAGCGACGCATGGATTTATCCATAAGTATAGTTGCCTGCGATATGATATCTTCGGGTACTTTGTCAATCAGAGATACGACGTATCCTAATGCCCATATTGCCCTTCCGTTAGCATCATCCAAATTAGTCGTATCATTTTGACCTGAAAACTGTTTGTTGTTATCAACATAATTTAAAAAATCTCCGGCAGGCTGCAGACAATGTTCCACGAAATCGAGATATGTTTGGATATAAACCAGATCAGCTTTATCGGAAGTCAGTTCATAATGCATACACATCGCTATTAAGGCCCGCGCATTATCATCCAGGGTGTAACCCGAATCAATTATGGGATGATTAATCTTTGAGAACTGGATGATTCCGAAGTCGGTTGTCAGCTTTTTTATATGATCCAGGTTGATGGCCGGGAGATTATAACGAATTGTAATCGTATCTCCGGCAAGTTTTTCAAATAGCATGGCGTGTGCAACGGCAGAATTCTCCCATGCTGTGGAAGTTATTTTCTGCAAGGCATTTGTGCTGATATTCCTTCGTAATGGTTCATCGTCGAGTAACCGGGTGACACTTTGAGCGAGTTGCTGTGCGTTACTAAAATCAAAAATAATTCCTGTTTCCTCAGTTAATAGCTCCTTTGCATGAGGAATAGGGGTGGAAATGATGGGGCAGGCACAGCTCATGGCATAGACAAAAGTGCCGCTTACAGCCTGGTTAGGATCGTTGGCAGTAAACAGGTATATATCTGTCAATTGCAGATATTCGAGCAGTTCAGGTAATGCAAGAAACCTGTTGATAAATTTTACATGGTTCTGAAGATCTGATTTAATTACTAATGTTTCAAGCATGGTCCGGTATTTTTCCCCTTCTGTTTTGACCACTTCAGGATGTGTTTTGCCGATTACCAAAAACACTACATCAGGGTTTGTTTTTACGATGGCTGGTAATGCTTTTAAAGTAGTCTCAATATCCTTCCCTGAACTAATAAGCCCAAAAGTGGAAAGAACCCGTTTGCCTGATAACCCATATTTTTCTTTTAAATATTCTTTCCCCATATGAGGAACGAGGTGGGTGCCGTGAGCAATAACTGAAATCTTTTGTACCGGTACTTTATAATCATCCTTTAACAATTGAGCAGAGCTGTTGGTCATTACCACTATGGATCCGCAGGCGTCTGCAATATTCTGAACATTTGCTTTTAACCGTGCATCCGGCCGGGGTAGCACTGTATGAAAAACAATAATGACCGGCATCGAAACCTCATAAATGAATTTCAGGAAAGCAACTTCCTGCTGGTGAAAAAAACCAAATTCATGCTGGATCAATACCAGTTTGATGAGTTTGTCATGATTTATGGATTGAGCTAACTTCTGAAATCCCGGAGCAAAAGATGTATTGAGCGTGTATTTTACTTCTTCAGGATAGTTAAGGCTCATCTTCCCGGATTCCAAAGCGCAGACGCTTATTGAGAATGAACTACTGAATTTATTGTTTAGTGCCTTGATCTGATCCTGTGAATAAGTTGCTATCCCGCATTCCCTTGGGGGATATGAGGTGATAAATAAAATTTCATTTTTCATCTTTCAATGTATTATTAATCAACTCTTCCAGAAACTTTGTTTTCAAATTCAAGGTGTGTTTTCTCTCAAATAATGCCTTCTTTTTTAACGATTATAATAGGTATGAGAGTAAAAAATTAAACTCCCTGAACTCTCTGGATATTTGCAAAAGGACTTAAGATAGATCACTCAGGTTGCAGTTAATTTTACATTGTATAAAGGTAATATCCCATGCCCATGTATATTTTACACAATTCTGAAAATATTGTACATAATTCACACATTGAAGGGTGGGATCAAAAAGAACATATAAGTTGAAAGGTCGGAGTTCCTCAATGATCAGATTTTAACATATCTTCATTTTTATTGAAATGAATGATTGTACCTGAAGCAATTCTGTTCGCTACACGTTCATTTTTCTCACCAGTTGTTGCAAGGGTAATTATTGCGCTTGTAATTCCCATTTCTCATTAATAGTTCATGAAAGACTTTGAGAAAGAGTATTTGCAAGGAAATCCAAGGGGCATTTTCAGCTGATGAAAGTGCTATCAACGTTGATTGATATAGTTTTTTTCGCGTTGTCAGCAATGCCATGCCATAGTGCAATAATTTTCGTCGGATATTCAATTATTAAACAACTCAAGCAATAGCGAAAGTTGTTCTTTACGGAATAATCATCCAGCTTTATTGTTGCATCCTCTTAAGGAACTCCTCGTTAACGCTGGGTTACATCTTTTTCAAGAATTGCTTTTCCCTCCTGATATTCTTCCTTTGTTATTTGTCCGGAAGCGAAACGTTTTTGCAATATATCAAGAGGAGAATCCAACCTGTGACGCTGACCTGGGATGCGGTAAGGCATAGCGAAAATCCAGAATAATAACATACACCAAATGACCCACCAAATAAGATCCATTCCCCAGAATTGATAACCATTGTACATCATGATTTCTATTTTTTTTAAATTATTATTAATTGAATTAGTTATGCAACTAACTGCATATTTTAATACCGGTCTGTGTTACACAATTCCGGTAATAAATTATATAATTCACACATTTAATGTGAGCTTCCGTAAGGGGTCATTCGCGAAAAAATGAAACCAGTCATCCGACGTTCGTTACTAAAATTAAGGCTATCAGCCCAACTTTCATTTAATTCTGAAGTACTCATTTGTGATATTTTTAATGTATGATCTAGCATTATTTACGACAATATAAAGATTGGTGTTTTCTTAATGGATTTCGTTACACAATTTAGCCAAAGAATTAGACAATTCACACATATAAGCATGTTCTGATTTCCCATTTATCCTGGATAATGTCTTATTTCCTTTTAATGGAAGTTAATCAACACTAATTTTGTCCAACCAAGCAGCCAATGCCGGTTGGCTCCATGTGCTTTTTCCTTTCACGGTATTTGCAGAAAAAAGCAAATACACCGAGGCGCGCCAGGAAAAACCCTCCCTCTACCACCGGAAGCGTACTTTACATAATGTGCGCTTATGGTCTT
>JBBSAQ010000111.1:0-5666 GCA_038252065.1 Chitinophagales bacterium | reverse complement strand
AGGAAAAGTACTATTGGTGAAGGATCAGGAATCTGTGAAAGGATATAACACAATATCTGTAAGCAGCAAATCGATTCCATCAGTAGGAGTACTATACTACAGACTCGACGCTAACGAGTATACAGCAACGAAGAAGATGGTAATCATCGAATAAGAAGCTGAAAAATAGCGACGGGTTTATAGAGATATAGATCGGTTTAAGGAATGGCCTCTATCATTTGACATGATAGGGGCCATTCTCTTTTTTTTTTGACAATAATCTATAAACTGCTCATTAGTCTGAAATGAATAGTTAATAATCTGATGATAGGTTTTGAAGACTTCCTAAAATGAAAATGAGGAATTACGATTAGTTCTTAATTTACTTTTGAAAAGTATAGTGAGGGCTTGATTCATAACACATTTCTGGACCATTATGAAAAGCTATTTGTATAAAGTAGTCGTTATGCTATTTCTTCTGAATAAACTATCCGGAACGACCTTAGGGGGAAATAGTAATATGGAAAATTTATCTTATATCTTTGTAAAATGAAGAATTATTTGCTTGTGTTGGCCGCGATAACATTCCTTTTATCCTGTAACAAAGAGAGGAAAGGCAAGGAAATCTCTGGATCATCTGGTCACGAGTCCAGTCCGGTAATAAAAGAAAAGGGTCTATTTACCCAACTGGATTCAACAGTCACAGGTATCTCGTTTGCGAACTTCATCAGCGAAACCGAAGACATGAATATCAATTTGTATGGTTACCTCTATAATGGTGGAGGGGTTGCTGCGGGGGACATTAATAATGATGGATTGATAGATTTATACTTCAGTGGAGGAATGGTCTTTCACAAATTGTATCTCAATGAAGGAAATTTTAAATTCAGGGATATCACTGCGACTGCGGGTGTCGAAGGAGGATATGGTTTCAAAACAGGTGTTACAATGGTTGATATCAATAATGATGGGCTACTTGATATCTATATGTGTAAATCTATGGTTAGCGATCCGAAATACCGTAAGAATATATTATATGTCAACAATGGTGATTTGACGTTTACAGATAGAGCAGAAGATTATGGCATTGCGGATGCTAGTTATTCTTCTCAGGCTTACTTTTTTGATATGGATGGGGATGGTGATCTCGACCTCTATCTTGTCAATCACCCATGGGATCTGTCTGAAGCAAGTAATCTTAAAGTAGAGTACAATGCGAAAGGCGAAATTGCAGAAAGGAAAACGGAGGATTTCAATTATGTCAGTGGCAGGCTTTATGAAAATACAGGTCAACATTTTACCGACATCACCCACAAAGCCGGTGTTGAGAATTCTGCCTTTGGTCTTAGTGCAGTTATCGGCGATTTTAACAATGATCTCAGGCCAGATATTTATGTCTGTAATGATTACATAAAACCTGATTTTCTATACATTAATAATGGAGATAAGACATTTACTGAAAGTTTCTCAGACTTTTTCAAACATTCTTCCCTCTCTTCTATGGGTTCCGATTTCGCCGATATTAATAATGACGGATACCTGGATCTGATTACGCTTGATATGTTGCCGCGTGATCATTATAGACAGAACATGTTGATGATGATTCAGAATTATGACAAATTTGATCAAATGATCAAATTAGGATTGGGAGCACAATATGTGCAGAATTGTTTACAACTAAATAATGGGAATAATACCTTTAGTGATATCGCATATATGTCAAATACAGCATCTACAGATTGGAGTTGGAGTGCACTTTTTGCTGATTTTGACAATGATGGATGGAAGGATCTTTTCGTTTCAAATGGATATAAAAGAGACGTGACAAACATGGATTATGCAAAGTATGCTATGGATTCTTTGCGTAAAGAATACGCCGCCAGGAAGGTGAGCATGGTGAAATGGGTAGAACAAATGCCAAGTGTAAAAACGCAATCCTACTTATTCAGGAACATTAACGGGATGGATTTCAGTGATGAGTCTAAAACCTGGAATAGTGGTACACCTGCATTTTCAAATGGGGCTGCCTATGCAGATCTGGATAATGACGGCTATCTCGACATCATCGTGAATAATATTGATGAACCTGCTTTTATATTAAAAAATGATGGTAAATCTTCCCGGACCAACAATTTCATCCGGTTTGTTCTTGAAAATGAAAAAGGTAAAACCTCTTACGGCACCCGCATACGGATATATACAACTGATGGTAAATTCCAGGATCAGGTTTATTATCCCACCCGTGGATTTTTCTCAAGTGTTGAACCCATTTTGCATTTTGGCATTGGTAAAGCAGATTCCGTCGCTTCTGCGGAAATAGTTTGGCCTGATAGAACCGTACAAGTTATTTTAAACCCGGAAATCAATATAGTACATCACATATCAAAGAAAGCTACAGGTTCGAAATACTTACCCGAACCACCTAAAAAATTATTCTTCGAAGATATTTCAGCGAAGCTTCCTCCTGAAGCTGAGCACAAGGAAAATGAATTTATCGATTTCAAACGTTTGCCTTTATTGCATCAAAAATATTCTGAAGAAGGTCCGGCGACAGCCGCAGGGGATGTAAATGGTGACGGTCTCGACGATGTCTATCTTGGAGGCTCTGCTGGTTTTGCAGGAAAACTTTTACTTCAAAAACGTGATGGTGGATTTACATTATCTCAAACAACCACATTCAAAAAAGATTCTCTATTTGAGGATGTTGCTGCAGCTTTCTTTGATGCTGATGGTGATGGATCAAAAGACCTGATCGTCATCAGTGGAGGAAGTGAGCAACCAATGAATAATAAATTATATCAAAGCAGGCTTTACATGAATAATGGCAAGGGTGAGTTTTCTAAATCAGCAGATGGTTTACCTGAGCAGTTTTCCAGTGGAGGATGTGTAGCTGTCGCTGACCTTGATAATGATGGAGATCTGGATTTATTTATTGGTGCAAGGGTAAGTCCAGGCAGATATCCATTGGCACCGGAAAGTAGCCTTTTACGAAATGATAATGGAAAGTTTACAAATGTAACAGCGGAATGGTCTGAAGGATTAATGAATATCGGGATGCTTACCGACGCACGATTTGTTGATTTGGATAAAGATGGCACACAGGAATTGATCCTGGCCGGAGAGTGGATGCCAGTGACCATTTTCAGGAAATTAAATAATAAATATGTCAATGCAACTTCTGAATTCGGTATCTCTGATTTGACAGGGTGGTGGTACTCACTTGAAATTACGGACATCAACAATGATGGTTTCCCTGATATCGTTGCGGGTAATCTTGGATTAAACTCGCATATCCAGGCTACTATTGAGAAGCCGGCTACAATGTTTTATAAAGATTTCGACAACAATGGCACTATTGATCCTGTGATATGTTATTTTAATAGAGATACCAGCTTTCCATTACAATACAGGGATAGGATGGTGGATCAAATGATCTTCCTAAAAAAGAGATTTACACGATATCAGACATATGCCAATGCGACAATTGATGATATTTTTACTCCAAGCCAACTCAAGGATGTTAAAACTTTGACAGCGAATGCGTTTACACACACACTTTTCATAAGTCAGGAGGGTAAGCGTTTTATTGCTCAGGCACTACCCATATATACCCAGATATCCACTGTACGGGCTATCAAAGCTATGGATGTAAATCATGACGAAATCATGGATCTTGTAGTGGGTGGAAATTTTTATGGTACTGACGCTCAGTTTGGGCGCTATGATGCTTCTGTCGGTGCTGTTTTAATCGGTAACGGAAAAGGTCAATTCCGTGTTGCTGGCCCGGCAGATAGCGGTTTTTGTATTCCAGGAAATGTCAAGAGTATCCTCCCCTTGAAATCATCATCAGGAATTAGCTTATTTGTGGCGAGGAATAATGACAGGTGTAGTTTATTTGAGTTTAAAAAATAGACGAGACCACCATGATATCGAATTATATGAAAGCATGTACCTGAACCTGCATTAATAAATTGGGAAGTGTATCATTTCATTGCTTACGATTGCCAAAGTCTTTGATTTTTTGACTGCTAAACAGAAGTCCCAAAGATCATGAAAGCGCGGAAGAGATATTTAGATAGTTCAGTCAGAATTTTGTGCTACCCTGTTTTATGGGTCTAAAGCGATTTTCTCATTTTATTTTTTTATTTAGAAAATAAAAATTGAGGGGTATTAATTCGAAACAAATCGTTTATCCTTCAAAATTAGCACGCTATAGGTTAGATAAATATTTAATATGATATTATTAATAAAATTTGGCACATATGTTGCCTTCTTTTATTGAGTTTTTCTAAATAGAATACCAATTTGCCGGGTAAATAATTAATTTTGCCTTAGAACCTATTTATGATTACCATATTATTATTTTTTAATATGGATCTCAACCTGAAGAATGACCAACTTATAAGTGTTGGGTTTATTCCATGATTTCCTGCTCAGGAAACGTTGGATGTGTTTATAAGGGTGAGAAGGAGAAACGCAAGTTTAGCATTTTAAATTCATTATAAACACAAATACCATCTCATGAAAAGTACATTTTCTCATTTATCATCCTTCTGGGTAAAAGTGCTCCCCATAATACTTGTGCTTCTGAGCATAGGGCTTACAAGGACACAAGCTCAGAATTACAAGCCCTTCGATGAGGCTGTAACTTCAGTTTCAAGTGCTATTAATGTTCTACAACATGAAAGTAGTGTAAAAGCAACTGTTGTTAAAAGCAGTAACGGAAACGGACAGGCCACAACCGGTGCATTGACTCCTAATCAGGCAAGTACGGCCCATCAGAAGACTTTCGATCTAGCCTATTTCGATTTATTTATCCAGAAAGTAAAACTTGCTCAATCAATTGCTCAGGGAGTTATTGACCTTGATGCTATAGTTAATACCCAAGGCCAACCAGCCTCAAGGGTAACTATAATCAATACGGCAAGGACGAACTTAATGGCCTTGATTACAAACTAATGAATTTAATAACATATCAAAAGAAGCCAATCTTGAATAAAATCCTCAACGGTAATCTCATGAAAAAGAAAAATTTTACTATTTTAACTAATGGGCTTGTCAGGAATCTCCTGTTAGCTTGCATACTTTGTCTGGGGAGCGTTACAGGTGCTAAGGCAGCTATTGCGCTTACCTTCACAAATACGGGAAGTACAATGTATACGCCAGGGCAGAACAATGCATTAGCCTTCCAGGTCACTGGCGTTGGTTCGGAGTGGGTTGATCGCTTGACAATCACCTTCCCCGCAGGTGTTACAGTCAATTCTGCAGCTCCAAATGGAGCAGGTGGATGTGCCACTCAGGTAGGAGTAATGTCCATATGCTCACCATCAGTATCATGGTGCACAGCAACTGGCGCTGTTTGTGGCCTCGGCGCAATGTCAAATTCCTTCTGTGGTTTCTGGCAAGCCGGTGCTCAAAACCTGATGGTCAATATTGCCGTTCCTGCCAACTTTACTGGACCTATGGTGGTAACACTTAACAGTAAAGGTGAATCCGGTGGAACTGATGTTGATATGCTCACCTTGGCTCAGGCAATACCATTTGTGCCATGCGCACTGGTTTGTCCAGCTAATTTAACAGTTACACTAGATCCGGGTGCTTGCTCAGCTATACTTAGCTATACTGTACCTACTACCGGAGATTGTTTAATTGGGGGTTCAGTTACCGGCTTCCAGGGTGCTTATGCT
>JBBSAQ010000110.1:0-5698 GCA_038252065.1 Chitinophagales bacterium | reverse complement strand
GGCAAGTGTTTTACGAAGACAGGGACAGTTGCTTTACGAAGACACCAGCAAGTGTTTTACGAAGACAGGGACAGTTGCTTTACGAAGACAGGGGCAAGTGTTTTACGAAGACAGGGACAGTTGCTTTACGAAGACACCAGCAAGTGTTTTACGAAGACAGGGACAGTTGCTTTACGAAGACAGGGGCAAGTGTTTTACGAAGACAGGGACAGTTGCTTTACGAAGACAGGGGCAAGCCCTGTCAATACTATTTATTTCAGTCTACCTGATTCAGACTTTTTAGTTTAAAGAATTCTGTTAATACTTTTTATTCTTATTAAATGTTTCTTATTTTACAAGACACTTGATCACTTGATCACTTGATCACTTGATCACTTGATCACCCGATCACTGATGACTTATTTTAACTCTATGAATAACCAATTCAAATCTCATCCCTGGCACGGTGTCCCGATCGGTGATCAGGCACCTGCGGTGGTGACGGCTTTCATTGAGATCACACCTTCTGATACGGTCAAATATGAAATTGACAAAGCCAGTGGCATACTCAAAGTAGATCGCCCTCAATTGTTCTCGAATGTAGTGCCCGCACTATATGGTTTTATTCCGCAGACCTATTGCAAAGATGAAATTGCTAAGTTGTGTATGGAACAAACCGGGATGAAAGGTATCGAAGGCGATGGCGATCCTCTTGATATTCTTGTATTGACCGAGCATCGAATTGTAAGAGGAGATATACTTGTGCAAGCCATTCCAATAGGTGGACTAAAAATGATTGATGATCATCAGGCTGATGACAAGATCATCGCTGTACTGGAGAAAGATGCGATGTATGCACACATTACAGATCTGTTTCAACTTCCCGATTCAATTTTACAACGGCTGAAACATTATTTCCTGACCTACAAATTAAATCCCGGAAAAACGCAGCCTGTCGAGATCCCAAATATTTATGGTAAAGAGGAGGCGATGAAAGTGATTGAGGCGTCAAGAAAAGATTACCTGCATAACTTTGGCTAAGTTATTATTCACATAATATATGTCGTTAGGCGTCGGTTGACCGACGTCTGTGTGTTGTCAAGGCTGTGCCTTGCGTCTTAGGAATTTCCAAAGCTGATCATCACAGGCGAATGATCACTATGTGCTATCCAGTTTTCATATTTGCCTATTCCAATACTTTGTACTTTATCCAGAAAAGAAGTTGATGCAAAACAATAATCAAGATGATATGGTTTTTGCTGACTGCGATGAAGATAAAAAGTAGGATGTTTTTCTTTCCCCTGTTCGCAGTTGAAATGACGGTGATAAATGCTGTGAATATTGTTTTCGGCCAATTTGTTGACCACATCTGTGTGATTTCCTACCCTTTCCTTACGATCCCAGATGGTGTTGCTATTGAAATCACCAAGTAAGATTGATGGTCCGGAAAGCATTTCAGAATAGTGATTTATAGCAAGCCAGATCTGTCCGACATATCGTTCTTTATAATTTTCTTTGCTGTCCATGGCCCAGATTGCAAAAAGCAAAAAGGATTCATTTTTGTTTGTGACCCGAAAAGGTAGTATGTATCTGAATTTAGAATTGTATTGAGGCAATAATTGAAACTTATAATCAGCGAAAGAGAATATTCCTATACCCTTATGAAGATTATCGCCATACCAATGAAAATCAAAAGGCTTATGAGTAAATGCATCAAAATCCATTTTATCCGTATGCTCACATTCCTGCACGACCAGAATATCAGGATTCAGCTTCAGGATGTGTTCAGCCTTTTTTCTGAATGCGCCCTGGCAGTTCCATGTGATTAGTTTCATCTATTACTGAACGAATGGCATGTTAAATTGTCATCATATTTTCGCAAGGGAATCTAAAATATCGCACGGAGTGCACGGAGGTCACGGAGTATATTTGTTATCTCTAAATTTCACAGAACAATTAATCCAGTCACTTTTCACGGTTGCTGAGCTGCGGTTGGTGAGCTGGGCACAAGGATAAGAGAAAGGAAGTCGAACCATGGCACAAGGATGAGTTCAGTAGGCGATGAACTGAGCGCAAGTCGAATGTGTCGAAGCATCATTCTTCACTTTTCATTCTTCACTTTTCACTCTTCATTCTTCACTAAACCAGGATGCATATTTAATATAATTCGCTGCCGTCCTCGTGATGAAAAACTGTTTCGTATCCTCATCGAGTTCTTTCAATTTCTTCGCAGGCGTTCCTCCATAGATCCAGCCTGATTCTAAAACTGAATTTTCTAGTACTACAGCTCCTGCTGCGACGATGACATGTTTTTGAACAACAGTATTGTCCATGATGATAGCCCCCATACCTACAAGTACTTCATCTTCAATAGTACATCCATGAACGATGGCATTATGCCCGATGGAAACATCATTGCCTATCTGAACTGTCGATTTTTGAAAAGTAGCATGTAGGACAGCGCCGTCCTGAATATTGACTCGATCACCGATCCGGATGGAATTGACGTCCCCTCTGATGATCGTTCCCCACCATATTGAACAGTGATCACCCATGATGACATCGCCGATGATAACTGCAGTATCTGCGAGAAAACAATCTTTTCCAAATTTAGGATGAATGTTGTGGACAGGACGAATGATGGGCATATACGACAGCTAAAGAGGAAGAACGAATTAGCACCAAATTTAATAATTAAGGAGTATAAGAAAACTAAATCGTAAGGCCCAGGGAAAAATTTTTCACTTCACTTTGGCTGACAATCTCATCCTATAAATGATAGGTGTTGATTTCTGATCTATACCAGACAGTACCAGTACTGAATCTGCTAATTGAAAAATACCTGAAAATACAGGCTTATCCGCCTTAGATTTCCCCAGATAAATACTATCTCCAGTGGTTCTGTACATTCCCATTTGATCAGTATCATTATATACTGTATAGTAAATACCTCCTTTCTCAAAATAAATTTTTCGCGGTATCGAGTCTGTCTTGCAATTCCACAGCGTTTTTTGGTTATCAAATGAAACATATTCCACATTCCAGATTCCGGTTACTGGTAATGTGTATTGATACTTTATACATTGTTTTTCATTTGAATAATACGTATAGAAAATAATGGTCGCAATTATTGATATTTTAAATACATGATTTTTCAAATTAAAGGCAAGATGGTTTAGATTTGTGCCTGTTGAGGCGGATACAAGATGTCGAATCAAAGAGAAAAATATCGGTTGTCCTATAAAGATTAATACAAGAAAATAAAAAACAGAAATCACCTTTACGTCATTCCCAACCTGATAGCAAAAATCAATTAAGATAATATTTGTGATGACAGGAATTAACAGGAAAACACCAATATATCTCATGCGTTTGATCACCAGCAACATTGCTCCAACGAACTGTGAGAGCGCAATAAACCATCCATAAGCAGTGCTATAACCAAAGTATAGCCAGGTTAACACAAACCCGTTCAATTCAGAAAACGGTTTATCAGCATAATAGGTATCCATGCTAAACTGATTGCCAAATATTTTGGCGAATCCATAACTAAAAAACACAAAAAACAAATAGAAACAAAGTATTGTTGAAATAGTCTGATCATAAATACGAGTTCTAAAGCGGATCTTTTTGATTGAAAAAATGAAAATCATAATCGATACTATTAAAATAATACCGGCTATGACAAAACCCCTGCTTCCATAAATATTATTATAATTTTTGAATACCCAACTCTCGAAATTAACATTAAACATCCCTGTGATCCCAAAATATATATTATAGGCTGAATCATATATGGCGGCTAATAAAAATACTATGCCAATATAGATTCTGACTATTTGATTTCCTTGGGTAGTTAAGCCTTCTGCATTCATTTAGTCTTGGTCGTACTTAACATGCTCACAGAACGCACCGGATTTATCAGATTCAACCGATCATCAGATGCACTCACATCCGCCCCATTCCGAATAAGTTGAATGACCTGATGGACGGTTAACTTTGGATTGAGTGCAAAAAGTTTCGCTGCCAGATTAGTTACCTGGGGAGCCGCTGCTGAAGTGCCTCCAAATTTTAAAGTTTCGCCACCAGGAATCTTAGCCGGAATATCAATCCCCAATGCATACAGCGAAACTGTTTTTCCATAGCTGGTAAATTTTAATGCTGATCCGGTTTCATCTACTGCTCCTGCTGTAATTATATTTGATAATTCAAGCGATGAAGGAACTGCTTCATTAAAATCAGCATCACTATTCGTGTTCCCTGCACTGACCACAAACAGAATATCAGGTGCATTTTCAATCGATTCTTTTAATGCATTTTTAATGATTGCAAAAATTTTATCCGCTTTCATTTTACGTCTCTCTGCAGATAATTTTGGCTCCCAGTTTTCCAGATTTTCTTCAGTTCCGGTTCTTGTCATGCTCCAGCTCATATTGACAACACGGACCCCATGATTTTTGAAATACTCAACGAATGCTTTCACATTTATTGCGAAAGCATCGGCCCATTGTTCGTATGATTGGGTGGTGTCGATTGGATCGGCATTATCCCGCCAGGTAAAACGGGCATTCAGGATGCGTGCAGCAGGATTACCATCGATAGCGATTGATGCTACTTGTGTCCCATGGTTATAAAAGGAATACAAATCGTATTTTCTGCTATCTTCCATAAGTTCCTTTGGTGTTTCTGCTTGTACTTCAGCCATGAATGCACGTGTTTCTTCATTGTCCACACCTGCCACAAACTGTTCGCCTAAACGCCGGTCTTTTTTCCAATCAGGAAATTGCTTTGCATCTGTATCAGAAAGTGGAAAAAGCGCCTGCGAATTCACCTTACCCGTGTTGTCAATCCCAATGCCATGTACATCAGCGATGAAGCCATTGCCATCATTATCTTTTTCATTTGCCTGTTCGGTAGGATTCAGAAAAAGTTGCTCTGGGAAAACGGTATAATCAAGACCCGTATCCCAGATAGCAACAGTCACAGGATTAAGACTATTCTCACCCGAAAGTGTGACAGTTCGCTCTGTCCAGATATTAATTTTTTCAGGAGCTGAATGTGTAGAAAGATATTCTTCTGCAGATTGCCGGATTTCATTTAGCAAGGGCACAAAAAAGCGCCACATCGTTTGTTGTTCCACCAGCTCCATGGCTAAGTCTCCATAGATCTTGTTTCCATTCTTTTTCACATCTGGTTCAATAGATTCCACAAGAGTGGCCACAAAATTTATACCCATGAAATCGGTCATTATTTTTTTAAATCGAATTTGTTCATAGAATGAATTAGGGAGTGCTGCATATCTTTCAGAAAGAATCCGTCGAAATGAATTTTTGAAGTCTTCATTGATTGATATTCCGAATTCCTTTTGAGTGAATACAATAGCTTCTGTTTCAAAAAGAGGAAACGTATAGAGCTTCAGATCAGGTTTTGATTCCAGTTCGTGAACCTTCTTTATTTTTTCCAATGCTGCACTCGAATTTCCTTCCTGCAGATCGAGATGTGCCAGTGTTCCGTATATTTTTTTGAGTGTGGCTTCATCCTGCACATCGTAATCACGTAATACATTTTCCAGGTCAGTAGGGTGCATTTCACTTTTTCGCTTGTATAGCGTAAATTTAGGCAACCAAACCTATATCTAACCATGACAAAGGCTGAATATCTTGAGCTATGCAGCCAGCACTGGGAAGATTTACAGAACCTACACCGCCACGACAACCTG
>JBBSAQ010000109.1:0-5956 GCA_038252065.1 Chitinophagales bacterium | reverse complement strand
TTATTCTATTCATCAGGGGAGTAAAGGTAGTGAAAAGGGTTTGAAAAAAGGCGGAGGCTATGCTTCGACACATTCGACTAGCGCTCAGTGCGTCGCCTGCTAAACACAACCTTGGGCTACAGCTCAGCAACCGGCAGAGGCGAAGGTGTATCTTTATAAGGTCGAATAGGGCAAATATTTACCATTGCAATCTGTTGTATGATTGTTGCACAGGATAATAACGGAAAAAGGATTTATGGTCAGGTTATACTACTATGATATCAATTAGAATAAATTACAGACTATCTTCAATTTACTTTGGACTAATCCTTTGTATCTTAATTATTCTAATTAGCGCTGGTTTTAGCTCTGCTCAGCAAATTGAGTTTAACAAACATTTATTTCTTCAAAATCGATCAACAATTCTAAGGAATATTAGTGTAGAAAAGGATAGTCTCATTATTACTGGTGAAATGGGATCAGATTCCTCAGGTCTCCAAGGTATATTCATTGTGTGGTCAGATACACTTGGAAATCTTGGGAAAGTCAAAATCTTTAAGGACCCAAAGCAAATAGATCAGATGCTAATAGATGGATCTCGTCCAATAATTAATGATACTGATAAATTAGTTTTGTCTGGGGAATTTTTGTGGAAAAGCAATAATTATTTTATTACGTATAATAAAAAAACAGGACAGCATTTATATCAAGAATACAACGCTCCCTTTATCGTACGCTTAACTGAATCTTTATTAGAATTCAATGGAGCATATTATGTCATAGGATATGTTCAGACTCAAAATTTTGATCTTGACGCTTTTGTTCAAAAAGTTGATTCTACTGGAAATAAAATTTGGGAGAAAACATATGGGGTGCCTTCCAGGGATGAAACTGGTCGTGCAGCTATCATTGAAAATGGTGAGTTGACAATTATGATTTCTGAATCATTTGATAACACCCCTACCGTCAAAAATGATACACGTTATTGGATACGGTTCATTAAAATTGACACCAGCGGAATCATCCAAAATGATTGGAAGGAGGAAGTGACGCATGAGGAAGGATGGTCTGGAAGCCTTGTTAATTTCAATGGTGACTATATTTATACAACTAATTTACTGGGGGAAGAGTACGGTTTTGGATACTTCCAGGCTGGTCAGGTAGTAAGACGTGATAAGGATTTTAATCTAATATGGAGAAAACCATATGGAGCACCTGATAACTATTACAATGGTCTTGGTGATCTTATTATAGCACCAGATAGTAATTTACTGTTAACTGGTCAAATTCTGGATGAAAGCAAAAAATATGTCATGCAGCGAATTTTGAAGATTTGTCCTGATGGTGAAATCATATGGGAATTAAGAGATACTGGAATTGTCCAAAATAGTGGGGAATCTCTCAATTTTATGGAAGGTATCGCTGCCTCATCCTGCAATAGTACTTATGCAGTTGGATACACGTACAAGAGCTCTGGATTCTATGAAGGACTGATCCTTAAAATCTCCGGAGATGGATGCATCGATACCCTTTGCACCACTGCAGCCATTGAAGATTTGTTCAAATTGCAGAAGCAAAAAATCCTTTTATATCCTAATCCGGCAAGAGATGAATTGACTATTCAATTTTCAGATGAAATCCCAAAAAATACATTAGTCAGTATTTATGATATATATGGAAGAGAGCTAATGTCTTCTCATTTTTATGTAGCAAAAAATAATATTGACCTATCCAGTCTTCCAAATGGTCTTTACATACTAAACATTTCAGATGGCAATCATTTGATAGCCACACGGAAATTTATAAAACAGGAATAATTTTTTTGATAGGATCAGGACATCCAAACTATTGCCGCAAATTTCGCTAATTAACGCAAATTAAATTTTAACTCACGTCTCAAATCTGACACTTTACAGAAAGAATGGGCACAAAAAGTCACAACTCACATATACCTCTGATAATCGCCTGTTCGAGGTCAGTGACACTCCAACGTCTGGATACTGAATACTGAATATTGATCACTGATCACTGATCACTGATTTCTCACGCTTCACATACAACCACACAATCCCCACAATCCCTATCACAATCAACAAGAACGCGATATACTCTGCCTGTGTAGCTTGTATTCCAAATATGTCAATGTCCGGATTCGTCCGTATTTTTTCAATAAAAAATCTTTCAATCCCATTCAGCAATACATAAATGAAAAAAATAATCCCTGGTATTTTAATTCTCTTTCGCAGTGACCATAAGATTCCAAAAATGATAAACGCAAAAACTGTTTCATAAAATGGTGTAGGATAAACACCTTCACTTAGATGCTTGCAATAATGCCACACACATCCTTCGATCTGAATCCCATCGTTCAATACATTGTGTGGATAATCAAATGTCCACATCCAGTCCGGCAGAAACCACCACGAAGGTTGCGGATTGGTATTAACGATCCCCCAATCACCATCACCTGCAAGTTGGCATCCAATTCTTCCTACAGCATAGCCCATGATCATCGCAGGTGCCGCCGCATCCATCATATGTATAGGCTTAAGCCCGTTGCGCCTGACATACATATAGACCATGATGAAGGCCAGGATGAGACCACCATAGATAGCCAGACCACTACCACTCAACAATTGATCAAGCGGATTTTTTATAAACGCTTTTATGTTTTCTGTGCTCTCAATGATGGAAAATAATCTTGCGCCCACAAGACCTGATATCGCCGCAAGTATGGTGATGTCTCCTATACGCTGGTAAGGTCTGATTAATACTTCCTGGATCTGTGGTTTTGGAAGCTGTTGTCTTTTATGATCCCAATATTTGAGAAAACCAAAAAATGCTGCTGATAACAATCCCCATATCAAAGTCCCTTTAGCCGAAAGTAATATTGACGCAGGATCAGGTTTGAATTGTTCAAAATGCTGGATGATATAGGGAAGTTTGAATCCAATGATAAAACCGAAAAAAGCATTCTGCGCTATCTGCTGCCATGTAGCCGGAAAACCAATTCTGATTTTCTCTATTGAACCCTGTATCAGTCCTTCTGCTTCCTTTCGCTTCATTTCAAGTTTCAGGACATAAGCACTGGCGATGAAAGCCAGAATAAGAAGTACGCCAAAGGTTTTTAAGACACTTAAGCCATTGTCAGGATCACTGCCGAAGAGATCATGAAAGAAATAGGAGAGATCAGGATACATAGGTTGAAATCGTCAGTGAGCAAAATTGAAATCAGAAGCGAAAATAACCTACTTTTGTTGTGCAAGGCTCCCCCAAAATTTTTTTATCAATGAACACCAAACGCTTCTTAGCGTATTTGGCTTTGCTTTTAAGCCTTACGTATTCTGATAATGGAAATTCCCAGCCCCTGTTCAATGCCAAGACAGGTGTCGAGTCCTGGTCTGTCAGGGATGAAAAAGATCTTGTCGGGGAGTCGCATCACAGCGGCCAGACTGTCGGATTTGACATGCGTATCATGAAAAACCGGCTAATTTTTGCTCCGGGCTTTCACTACCACAGGATATCGGTACTGAATAAACAGGAAGGGTTTCAATATAATTTTTCAAAAGGAAATCATGCCCATTATTTCAGCATTCCGCTTACCATTGGGTATCAATTTTTAGATTTTAAAATAGTTGATCTTTCTCTTTTTGCAGGCGCTGAATCTTTTTTCTTTTTTGATTTAGATGCCAATGATATCGGTCTCAAGGTTGATGAGCTTTATGGGGTTACACCGGCATTGACAGGTTTCATACAGGCTGAAATTTTATCGCTGATCACAGTTGATGTAAAATACCATCATGCCCTCCACGAACAAATCCGAAAACGAACAGAATCACTTTTATCTGGATTTTCATTCGAGGCAGGAATCATCTTTTAATTTTCAACATTTACTTCGATTCAATAAAACGTAAATAGAAATCATTCTTTCTTCTGGCAGCCGAGCTGCTGAACAAGGAAGTGAATAGCCGGTCGCAGAAAAGGGGCCATGGGTAAAACATGTAAAACAAAAAAGCCTGAAACCGTAAATTCGTTTCAGGCTTACTTAATTTATATATAATCAGATTAAAAGAACTCCGCAACTAAAGGTTTTTCGATACTGAAGATGAATGTCAACTGACCACATTCTTTTATCGGGCCAGAATATTTTTCTTCAAATCTGTATTTCGCTGCCAGGTGAGAAGCCTGATTGATGACATCATGATCAGTGATCGTTGTTTTCTCAGGATCATAAGCTACATATACTACTCTTCCCTGTCTGTTGATACATATATTTAAGGTGATCCTGCCATTGACTTTCGCTGCTTTAGAAATATCTTCTCTATAGATTACACGACGTGTGATGATACCATTTCCTTCAAGACCGTCACCACCACCACCATCACCAGCTGTAGCGGCACCTTGTTGATTTCCTTCTATCGGACTGCCTTCACCGCCACCATCAGCATGTGTTTCAGCATCAGTGCCGGTGGTATTACTTTCGCTTGCAGTTACTTTAGTATCATCATTAGAAGTGACATCGCTTGGGATAAGACTTACATCATCAGCTACTGTCGTCTCTGTAGTAGGATTTGTTTCATCTACAGGGATAGGATTATCTGTAGGCTTGTCAGCCGTAGGTTCGGGTTGTTCGTTGAAGATCGGACTCCTTGCCTGAAGACCCTGACTACCTGCTTCCACAATTTGAGGCATTTCAACAAAACCTAATTCCACAAGAACTTCCTTAGGTTCCTCTTTTGCCATTTGATGAGCGAAAGGAAGAAAACCAAGAAGCAATATTGCCACATGCACGCCAAAGCTCCATTGGAGACTTTTCTTTTGAGTACCATTTTGAGTTTTCATGATTCAGTCTTTTAGATCAATTATATGTGTAAATGACGCCTCCGCCTCTGTTAAGGTGAGTTGCTGATCTATTAATGAAATCTTAAATCAGTGAGAGAGTGAGAGGGGTGAGATAATGGATATTATTGCGACCTGTCCGTACTCCTAAAATTAAGTTAGGTAATGGATGGGAATGGGATCAGTCCATACTCCAAAAAAATTAGATATACAAATACGATACGATATTTTTGAATTTCAATTGCACATAAAAAAAGCCACACTCCAAACCATGGAATGCGGCTTCTTGCCCACAATTTCGTTATCTGTTATTTGACAAACTTATACGCTTGTGATTTATTCCCATCTGTGATCATCAGGAGATAAAAGCCCGGATTCAGACCTGACGTCTCAACCTGAACCTCATTTTTACCTTCTGTCAATCTGAAAGGATGTGTAGAAATCATTTTACCTGTTACATCGAAAACATTCATGGATAAGGTAGCCGCCTTGTTTAATTCCAGATGAATATTGAGTTCGTCTGTTACCGGATTTGGACTTAGCAAGACATCTCCTGTAATCTCATCAATGGGTTCAACACTTGTTTCAATAGAGCATAAAAAGTCTTTCACTATTTGTCCGCGCAATTCTCCGCCCGGATGTTGTGCAGTATGAACATTCGCATACACGTTTCCTGCAATGATGGCATTGAGAATAGAGGTATCTGTCGGTACTCCACTTCCAAATACAGCACCATTCACGAAGAATGTTGTAAGTGGCAATATGACTCCTCCATTGACACCTATCGGTGCGGCATGTAAATGTGCACCTGTAAGATCACCTGTCAATCCATCAGTGGCAATCGAAAGATTGAGATTAGTATGAAGCCTGTCGATAGAAGCCAGACCAGAACCTTGTGCATCAGGTGCATTGATAGGAGATACTTCCTGATTAGTACACATATCAAATCCATATCCATCACGGGCGAGTCTGAACATTTGTCCTCTCAACTCTCCACCGGGAAATGCAGCAGTATGGGCATTGATATATATTTCACCTTTCAGCAATGAACTCACAATATCCCCGGATATGGGTCCTGTGAAATCAAGTGCATTATTATTGAGATCATTTGAAAAATTAAGAACTACCGGACCATTTG
>JBBSAQ010000108.1:0-6220 GCA_038252065.1 Chitinophagales bacterium | reverse complement strand
CCTCATTCTCAAGCATTTCATATTTTCCTTAAATACGATGATGTTTTCCTTAAATACGATAATGTTTGCCTTAAACATTTTTGCAGCTGTTAATAGCCTCATTCTCAAGCATTCATATTTTCCTTAAATACGATGATGTTTTCCTTAAATACGATAATGTTTTCCTTAAACATTTTTGTAGCCGTTAATGGCCTCATTCTCAAGCATTTCATATTTTCCTTAAATACGATGATGTTTTCCTTAAATACGATAATGTTTTCCTTAAACATTTTTGCAGCTGTTAATGGCCTCACTCTCAACCATTACATGTTTTCCTTAAATACGATAATGTTTTCCTTAAACATTTTTGCAGCTGTTAATAGCCTCATTCTCAATCATTTCATGTTTTCTTTAAACATGTTTTGGAGGAAAATCGACACTGCTTCACCAAATGTTTCCACTAAAAAATATTGCAGTTACGGAGCTTGTCAAAAATTATTTAACAATTATCGGAATACGTTTAACCCCCGACTTCATGTCTTTCCACTCACGAATAATAACCAAGAAATACATTCGATATCAGTTATAAATCCACAAATCTCTCCGCGAAGTATAATCATCTCTAAGGCAACCTGAAATCCTTAATATTCTCCCACTGGACTTCCGCACCATACATCCAATGATTCACTCCGTTCGGATAATGATGGTCAAGCCCATTCACGAAAATGAATTTGAAATCATTTATTGAGCCGGAAGTAAGTGAAGGATAGGTGGCTACTACAATTGTATTTGTATCCCCTGAAATGGTATAATTCGGCGAAAGTCCAAAAGTCCTTATATGTGTCTGGATTGCCTTGTATGGTTTATTAGCAGGACTGGCCATCACTTCATCAATTTTTGACAAAGGAATTGTTGGACCTGTATTACCGGGACCATAATCTTTATTACCAAGCTGGAAAGCCGTGGGCAGTTTACGCAAAGGAATCCATGTCGTATCCATTGGGAATGAACTCGCATTTTCAACAACAGCTGCCAGCCGGTCACTCATAAATACGGATGCTTTTGCCGCCATCTGGCCTCCGTTAGAAAAACCTACCATGTAAATACGCTTAGCATCGACATTGTACCTGGCTTCCAGTTCATCAATGATTATGTTGAAAAAATGAATATCATCTGCAAGCTGCACACCCGGACAGGGCAGCCAAACCGCAGGCTGTGAATTCCATTTTGTGGTCATTTTCAGAATGCCATCTTCATCAGTTATACAATATTTGAGCGAGGAAGGATAAACGGTGAGAATAGTTTGGTCATCACCTACTTCTTTCCAGCCGCTGATATTATAGAATTCCTCACCATCACCTGACGTTCCGTGGAGCATGAAAACAACTGGTGTAGTTGTCTTACCTGTATAGTGGACCGGAACATGGACAAAATATTCTCTTTCATTTCCATCTACTGAAGTTGTAAACCGGTTTTTACCCAATACAAAATCAGGCTTTGTAATATCTTCTTTACAGGCGGTGAACAACAGGCATATCAGTGAAACTGCTACACAAAAAACATTCTGCTTTTTCATTTTTCGAAAATTTAAAGTATTCAATATCATAGAATTTAGCCAAAGGAAGAAGATAACGCCCTAAAATTATCATAACGGTCATGAATGGTCTTCACCCAAAAAGGTGAATTTGATGCGTATCGAATACGGAGAAGTTGGATGTATAAGAATCGGAAGCGAAATGGGGAATAAGTTAAATGATGAATTAAAGCTAACCCTATATAGATCAAAGTAAAACTCAACTATTGAAAAACTCCTCATATCGCTTCAATCCACTTTTCAGTTTTCGCCTTTTGGTTTCAGGCAAATTTTCAAAGAAACGCAAATCGATAACGGGCTTACCTTTCATACGTTGTCTATTCCATGTTCCTCCAAAATATCCTTCAATGGAGATGGTGTGAAAATAATCTGAATTGCCAACCGGCTTTTCTGTATTCCATTTTGGATGATTATAGAAACTCCTGTCTTTATAACTTATTCCATACTCATCAAAGTCCGGAATTAAAAATGTGGTCTGTAACTTGCTGATATCTTTTAACTGTTGATCATAATAAGTGTATTCTTTACCATTGATCGCTTCATGAAGGAATTTTTTATCCAGTGAGCGGATTCCTTCCTTAGCTTCTTTCACGGTGAGCCCTGACCACCAGGTATAATCTGAAATTGTAGCAGGTCCACGGGTTTTAAAATATAAGGTCGTCAATTTATAAAGTGCTTCTTCCTTCTTAAAATGTTCAGCAGTCGGTGTTTTCTCATCCAGCAATGCGTAGGTAAATTGTTTTCCTATGCGTGGGCCACTACATATCAATCCTTCAAGTTCGGCATTCATCATGATTAATGTCAATCTCAGATCGTCGGTATTGATTTTTGCTTTTGCAAATAATTCCCTGAGTTCATTTCTGGTGAGATAATGATGATCACGCAACGCTTTAGCTATGATGGCATTACATTTTTTAAATGTTTTCTGTTCCAGATCCTGCTTGCGGTAATAACTGGCATTGAATGCCTGTACACGAGGAGCGGTCAGTTCAAGCATCCAACGAATGTCTTTTGGGCAAACAAAATGCCACGTGGGACGCATCATATGTGTACGCAAAATTTTCCCTTCATGAAAAGCTTTCTCAATATCTGATTCCTTCGAACCCGGCAGTCTCAATCCAATCGCCCATTTTGCCATATGCCAGTCCTGTGCTTGCATAGCGCCCAGGCAAGAAACGATCTCTTCAGGTTTAGTGAATTTCGTTTCTGCTATTTGCTGGTTGAGCAGCCGGCGAGCGATGATTTCATTGACAATCATGGTGCAATTTTACGAAGATGGATTTAGTTTTTTTAAAAAGAACGCAGATCTTCATGATCATCATGATCTGTCATGATTGATTAGGCAAGTTGATCATGAAAAATCATAATTTTTCTTATAATATCTGCGTCCTCTTTTTCATTTGATTATGAAATTCCTTTCTTTAAATAAATAAGGACCCGGACGGTTGCTGAGCTGTCGCACAAGGCTGTGTAAAGCAGGTCGAAGTATTTGTTAAGAAAATTTACTTGTGCTGAGCGTTAGTCGAAGTAAGATCTATTAAGATTTATTTTGCCAGACACATCAATCTCCGAACATTTGAAATGTCCTTTCGGACATTTGTCGTAGCCATGAAGACCGCAGGGGCGACAGTTGAGATTGTAATCAATTTCTGCGATATGGGAATCATCGGATAAAGGACCAAATCCAAATGCAGGAACTGTCGAACAGAAAAATGCTGTCACAGGTGCATTCATGGCAGAAGCAAAATGCAATGGAGCAGAGTCGTTGACATAATTCATTTTAGCATTTTTCATCAAAGCCGCGGACTGGAGGAAAGTGAGCTTACCTGCAAGGATTTCGATGTGTGATTTGCGATATGTGATTTGCGATGTGATTTCCTTGCAAAGTTGAATATCTCCTTTTGCTCCAAGAAGAAATATGGTAACATCATCACGTAATTTATGGATCAGCTCCGTCCATTTATGTGTAGGTAGTTGTTTTGTAAACCACACTGATGCAGGTGCAATACAGACATAATCTTTTGTTCCTGATACTTTTTTAAAGTCTTCAAGCGTAGGATATAATTTGGGTTTGGAGAAAGTGGTGTCTGTCAGCTTCTCTATTAACTTCAGATTTCGCTCCACTTCATGTGTTCCATCAACTTTGGAAGAAATCTCATGGGGTACTCTTTCGGAAAACAAAAAGGACAGTGGGTTTTTGTCAAATCCAATCGTATGCTTAGCTCCGGACAATGCAGTGATCAATCCGGTCGTAAAAAACCGTTGCACATTGATGACATAGTCATACTTCTGTGATCGGATGAATCGGATCATGAAGCGAAGATTCCGGTATTTACGATACTTTTTGTCAAAAATTAAGACTTTCTCCACGAAAGGATGATCATACAGCAATGTTTCATTTCCTTTTCGCAATAAGAAATCAATGGATGAAGATGGATAATGGCTGTGCAACTTTTCGATAAGCGATGTAGCGAGTACAACGTCACCGATGAATGCGGTTTGGATAATGAGAAATTTCAACTGATTACTGATTATGGATATAAGGTTGCCGCAAATTTCGCAAATTATCGCAAATTAATTTTAACAATTCCCCGGGGTTGCGCAGCACACAGGCGATATGCTGAGCAGAGTCGATGCAGGAGAAACTGAGACTTCGTAGTGTAACGAGAAGTGGCGATGTGACGGGGCCAATTCACACCTCACGTTTATAATGTCTCGGTTTCCTTGTCTTTAATGCATCTCCTGGCTCCGGCACCCAGTGATGCAAACCTCCTGCTAATTCATCATTAAAAGTAACCGGGATATTTCCTTCAGCAGTTCTATCTGCCCATGTCTTTGTCTGGGTACCATCATCACGTCGCTCCATGGTGATGCATTCTTCAACAGGACATACAAGCGAGCATAAATTACAGCCAACGCAATTCTCTTCAATAATCTCAGGGATACGATCGGATAGATCTGTTGACAAACCTATCGCCTGGTGCGCACCATCTTCGCAGGCGGTGTAACACAATTGACAACCTATACATTTGTCTGCATTGATACTGGCGACAACTTTATATTTCAGATTGAGATCCTCCCAATGCCTAATATTTGGCAATGCAAGGCCTCGCATATCGTCTATCGTTTGAAATCCTTTTTCATCCATATATCGTTCAAGACCTTCTGTCAATTCGCGAATAATACCAAAACCATAATGCATCACCGCAGTACATACCTGCACATTGGTCGCACCAAGTAAAATAAATTCAACCGCATCACGCCAGTTTTCAATACCCCCAATTCCTGATATCGGAATCGTCACATTTGGATTTTGTGCACAATTTTTCAGCATGTTCATCGCGATGGGTTTTACAGCAGGACCGCAATAACCACCATTCGTACTCTTCCCATCGACGACAGGATAAGGAACAAAATTGTCAATATCAACACCCACTAAACTTTGAATGGTATTGATCAATGAGATTGCATCACCTCCACCTTCTACTGCAGCAATAGCAGGCCGAGTGATGTCTGTAATATTCGGCGTGAGCTTTACAATCACAGGAATCGTAGCGACCTCTTTCACCCAGCCCACTATTGTTTTTAAAACCTTAGGCTCCTGACCTACAGCACTACCCATTCCCCTTTCACACATCCCATGTGGGCAACCAAAATTTAATTCCACACCATCAGCACCTGCATCTGTGACCTGACGCATGATCTCATGCCATTGTTCTTTTGTCTCCACCATGAGTGAAGCGATCACAGCATGATCGGGAAATCTTTTTTTGACTTCTGTGATCTCACGAAGGTTATCTCTCAACGGTCGATCTGTGATCAACTCAATGTTATTGAAACCAATCATCCGGCTATTGCGGTAGTTGACGGAGCCGTATCGTGATGATACATTCACTACAGGTACCCCTAGTGTTTTCCATACAGCACCACCCCACCCTGCATCGAAGGCTTTCATCACCTGGTAGCCACTGTTTGTGGGCGGTGCGGAGGCCAGCCAGAAGGGATTGGGGGATTTGATGCCGGCGAGGTTGGAGGAGAGATTGGCCATTGAAGGGATTAAGAGTTTAAAAGGTTATTGGGTATCGTTAAATGTACAATGACTTTAAATTGAGGACAAGCCCTAAGGTCTCTAAAATAATGTTTTTTGAGCCGTTGATTTGGCAAAGAACTCCGAACGGTAATTTCAAGAATTGAGGCTATTTCACCAATACTCAAAATATGTCGCCCCGATGGGGCTTAAAAAAAATTTAGCTTTTCCTCAGATACAGATATATCGCCCCTCTGGGGCTATCATTTCAAGAAGACCTTAGTGTCTCAAGTCCAGCGCGACGACATGTCTGTATAACCAAAAGTGCAAGTAACTACCCTAGCCCCAGCGTGGCGACATGTCTGTATCACCGGTCTTAGAAAATATCAAGCCCCACAGGTGGCGGAATATCTGTATCACCAAAAGTGCAAGTAACTACCTTAGCCCCACAGCGGCGACATGTCTGTATCACCAAAAGCGCAAGTACTACCTTAGCCCCAGAAGGGCGACATGTCTGTATAACCAAAAGCGCAAGTACTACCTTAGCCCCACAGGTGGCGGAATATCTGTATCACCAAAAGTGCAAGTAACTACCTTAGCCCCAGAGGGGCGACATGTCT
>JBBSAQ010000107.1:0-7067 GCA_038252065.1 Chitinophagales bacterium | reverse complement strand
CGTGTCCTATGATTTACCCCTGATCGAGGTCAAAAACGCCCTTACCCCTAAATCCACTAAAGGGGACCTTTTTCGAAATTGGATACGTTCGAGTGTCTCTGACCTCGAACCGATCTCGAAAACGCGTCGTATGATTTACCCACATTCGAGGCAGAGACACTCGAACGTCAAGACCGTTAAACATAAATTATGAAGTTATCCTTCTCTAATACAAATAATAAACTGCGACAAGAGTCCCCTTTAGGGGATTTAGGGGTAAAGGACTGCTTACGTCCTAGCTTTCAGGCGAATGACATCTCCCGCTACAGCATTACCCGGCATGATGACCTGGGATGTGCGGACAGATGAAGAGAATTGATAAGCATCCAGTGCCTGTCGTACACTCTGGCGTCTCTTGAGGACTATGTGTTCTGCGGTTTGCTCAGGTAAATTGGGTTCCATACTGAAATTTACTGATGCTTCCTCTTCATCATACCAAAGTGCTGTGAGATCCAAAGAAGGGACTGCATCAGATGGAAGATCATTACGTAATGCTTCTGCTATTACTTCGGGAGGGGCAGCTTGTTCGATGGCAACCGGAGCGATTTCACGCGTCACGCGACGGATCTCCAAATGCTGTCCGATTGAAAGATGATTGCTATGCAATTTATTCCATGACATCAGGTCAGTGACTGAACAATCATTGTGCTGTGCGATGGTATAGAGGTTGTCACCCGAATGAACACGATATTCTTTCCTTGTTGTGATGATATTGTACAGCGTGCCGTGAATAGTCACAGTTTTTATTTCCGCATTTGCATCGGCATCAATACTCATGGCTGGAGGTTCCATATTTCTACCGGCATTGAATAGTTCTGCTGCTGCAGCCGGTAGCCATACCATATTTCCTGTGTTTGATGCAGGAATAAAATTGCGTACAAATGAAGGATTGAGTCCCTTCACCATATCTTCTGTCATACCGGATCTCACGGCAATATCAGAAATGGACATTCCTTCATAAAGCATTACACTTGTCAATTCACCCATCGCATGTTCAGGAATTTCAGGACACAGATTGTGTTCGTAATGGTAATTCATGATATAACTGGCGGCGATAAAAGCGGGAACGTAATTTCGTGTTTCTGCAGGCAGGTATTTCATCATTTCCCAATAATCACTTGTGCCGGCTCTTTTGATAGCAGAGCGTATGCGCCCGGGTCCTGCATTGTATGCAGCCATGACAAGTTCCCAATTGCCAAACATGGTGTAAAGTTGCTTGAGATAAGACGCTGCAGCTTTTGACGATTTTTCTGGATCCATTCTTTCGTCTATATATGTACCGCACTTTAGACCGCATTCTCTTGCGGTGGGTTTCATAAATTGCCAAAGGCCACCTGCACCCGATCTTGATATTGCATTTGGATTCAATGCAGATTCTACGATAGCCAGGTATTTCAGATCTGTAGGGAGTCCTTCAGCAGTGAGTGCTTTTTCAAATTTCGGAAAGTAGTAAGCTGCCCAGCCTAGCATGGCAGTTGTTTGTTCTGGGCGACGATAGATGTATGTATTCAGATAAGATCTGACGACTGTATTGTATGTAGGACTGACAATGGTGACAACTGTGGGAATTCGTTCTCGTATGGTTTCTTCCTGTTCGTCAAGATGATTTTCGGCTACTTTGTCCAGGTAAAAGGGATTAGTCCAGGCTATTACGCTCAGAAGTCCGAGAGTAGAAACAAAGAGGCGACAGACGAATTTTATGTTCATAGGCAATAGAAAAAAACGAACCTTGTTGTCTTCCGGAGCTGTAAGATCGCAAAGGTCATCAATAAATCAAAAGGTTTCAGTCATAAGGGGCTAACATTAACGTTGATCAACTATATGTAATATGTAAACGGTTAGTTAATACAATTTTATGTATGTACTACCTTGATTAATACTTTGTTAACCAACAGGGTATATAGACAAAAACCAGGCCAAAAGTCTCGAAGGCGCCAACAGGTTTAAAACTCGTGTGGGGGAATATAACACCTTAACGCTCATCCTTATCGTGAAGCGGGAAACGTCAAACGTGAGTCTCACATCTTCTATCTTGAACATTGAAGGTTGTATTAAGAATGATTGAATTAATGTCGATAGCCAGCGAAATCATCATTCAACTCCTCCAGAGTTGGGAATTTTCTCTTTTCCATTATTCCCCGGGTTGCAACCCGGGGCTAATAATGTAAGATCCCTTCAGGATCAAATTTAATAAAGCCCCATGGTTCACTCCTCGAGTTTTACTTATCGTTTTCACACGTAACACTTCTCACGTAATACTTTTCACATATCACATATCACATATCACATATCACGACCCACGACCCACGTCCAGTTTCACACCACATCTCACACCTCACGATACGACAAAACATTTGACACCCCTCTTTGTAAATACACTTCAACAATCCCTTCAATTGTCTTTTCAATCGGTCTGTATTTGAAACCTTCTACAGTCAAACTTTTTGATGCATCATAACTAAATGTTCCGTAAACCTGGTGCACAAGTTCAGGTATAGAAAATCTTCCCTTTTTTAGATTTGTTGCAAACAAAATTGTTTTGGCCAACCACTCCGGAGCTTCTCTGTATTTCTTTTTTAGCCCAAGTTTATCAGCGATCAGAAGATAGATATCTGCATAGCTCATATTTGTTCCATTCAATAACCATCGTTCGCCTATATGATTGCTTTCAAGAAGATGACCCGTAAATTGGGCTATATCCCGGACATCTACATAGCCTGTCTGACCACCCGGGTACCAGGGCAACTTGTTAGCTACGCGATCAAATAATTGAAGGCTCGTACTATGCCAGTCGCCAGTCCCTAAAATAATAGAAGGAAGCACCACAGATACATTCAATCCTTCACCTGCTCCGCGCCATACTTCGAGTTCAGCCAGATATTTTGAAAGACCATAAGGCGTACTATATTCATTCTGAGTCCAGGCTTTCGACTCATTGAGTATCTCATGATTCATTTCTTTACCTAGTGCTGCTATCGATCCGATGTATATGAGATGACCAACATTGTGAGCAAGACATGCATTCACCATGATTTCAGTTCCGGTCCGATTGATGTCCAGCAGACGATACCTGTCTTCATGATTATAAGACACGAGTCCCGCCGTATGTATTACCCAATCTTTGTCCCGAACGATATCAAATGCATTTGGAATATCCGGCAGTGTCAATGGCTTCCAATCTATTCCGTCTTTAAGATCCGCAGGAATTGTCCCTTCGCGATGATATGTGGCTGTTAATTTTTTGTAGCCTTTAAATTTAAACCATCTAAGAAGATATGATCCGAGTAATCCCGAACCACCGGTGACAAGAATTTGTGGATCATTCATACAGCTCTGTACAAAGCTCCACCTCCCATGTTCTGAGTTGCACCGGTAAGCGAATTAATGTTATAAGGTTTCCCTTTTATTGTCAGGTAGCCGAGATAGGCAATGAGAAGACATTCTTTAAAATCTATTATTTCCGGAGAAGGTAGTTCATAGTTTACACCGAAATCCTGTCCGCCTCTGCGTAATAATTTTATAAGATGATCATTGTATACACCTCCACCGCTCACCAATATTTTAGCAGGTCTTTTAATAAGCGACGAGATATGGATACTGATCACATCCGCTATAGCTTGTGTAGTTGTACCCAGCAGGTCGTAAATATTTTCTTTTCTTGATTCAAGATAATTTATCCATGTAGATGCTACTTCTGCATTTGATAATCCACGTGGAAGACCTGCTTCAAATGGATACATCGCTATCAGCTCGTGACAGATTTGATCAAGGATAGCACCTTGTGATGCCATCTGACCTCCTTTGTCAAACGGGAGGTCGGCCCGTTTCGACAGAAAATTCAATGCCTGATTGCAAGGGCATATATCCCATGCAAACCAATTATCTTTTTCATTGATAAGGGTGACATTAGCGATACCACCAAGGTTGAGAAATCCTTCGTAACCGGTAAATAAAGAACGATCAGCAACCGGAGAAAACGGAGCACCTTGTCCCCCTGCAGCAACATCAGCATTTCGAAACGTTGTAATTGTATCAAGACCCGTCTTTAATGAAATATGCGCCCCACTTCCGATCTGTGTTGTAAAACCAAGAGCAGGTTCATGGAAAACGGTATGCCCATGTGATGCAACATAATCTGCTTTCCATCCGCGGGTGTCAATCAATTTTTTTGTTTGTTCGCCTATAAAATCTCCGTAGTAAGCATCCAGTTGCATTAAATCTCTGCCACTGAGGTTCGGAGAAGATTTCAACAGGTCATACCACTGATCGCTATAAGGAATTGTGATTGAATCCACTATTTCCCATTCTAAAGATTTTCCTTCTTCTTCAAATAGACACAATGCGATATCAAGACCATCAAGCGAGCTGCCTGACATTATTCCTAAGACGTGGGTGGACATGAGATTATTTTAAAGTCATTGTATACGAAGCAACGGATTTGATCTGCGTTTCATTGAGGATGCCTTCGAATGGAGTCATGGCGTTTTTTCCTTTTTTGATTTGATTTTCACGTTCCTCCACAGTAAGCTTACAAACCGTGAGATCCTTTGCGCCGTTGATGCCCAGTTTGCCATCCGCGCCATGGCATAGGATGCAATATTTTTTATAGACTTGTTCGCCCTCAGCTACACTGGGTGATCCTGAAGATGATTTCTCTTTTGAAGCGCATGCGATGACAAAAGCCAGCAGAATAAAGGAGATGATAAGCTTATACATAATCATTTAGATTTGGTGGTTTTGAAATTGGATGACAAATTTAGTGAATAAGGGCAATGTTTGATATAGACAGATGGATGCCGGACAAAAGGATGCCGGATGCCGGACTCTAATCTTAGTTTACTAGCGCAATTTTGTGTTTTCTACTTGTTTTTTGTACCTCCTTAGAAAAAACAGAAAATATCGTTTTTGCTAATAGTAAAGTCCGGTATCCGGCATCCTGTTATCCGATATTCCTCTATGGTTCATGGTTGTTAATAAGTCATAACAAACATTTTTATCTGAACTAATAAAAACACAATATGTTCATTGCACATCATGAGAATAATATCTAAATCACAACAAGCGAGGGGTGCATTCAATAATGGACAGATCCTCGAAAACAAACCCATTGGGTTCCCTCAGGACCATGGGTTTGTGCGGCCATATTCATCATTGTTTTATTGGGCCAGAGCGGCTGGTATGGTGGATAGCACGATTGGGTTGCATCCTCACCAGGGTTTTGAGATTATGTCATTCGTACTGGAAGGGAACATCCGGCATTTTGATACAAAAATGAATGCATGGAAACCTCTTCAGGCCGGTGATGTACAGATCATTCGGGCCGGCAATGGTATATCACACGCTGAGCATATTGAACGGGGTGGTGTCATCTTTCAGATTTGGGTGGATCCTGATCTTTCAAAAACACTTTCAAAAGAAGCGACCTATGACGATTACAAAGAATCTGATTTTGAAAAAGAAGAATCAGACAACACGACCATCATTCACTATGCAGGTGAAAAAGGATTGATGCAACTCGACACACCTAAAGTCGATATCAGGCGATTGAAAATACATGATAAGGCTTACGAATGGAAGGGCAATAAAGATGAAATCAGGTCTCTGTATGTCGTAGGTGGTTCGGGTACAATCAATGGAAAGACGATTGAACAGGATGATTTTATCATTGTCGACGATGGAGCTGATCTTGATCTTCATCCGCATGAGGACAATTTGGATGTCTTTGCATTTACGGTTCCTGCGAAAACTGATTATGCTACGTATAGTCAGCGGATGGCTGGTTAAAATGGAAGAGAAGTTTTGCATTAGCTTTGTATCCAGAGATGCAAAATATTTTCAATCCGGATTTCCAGGACTTTATCAGGTCATTAAATGAATCAGATGTGAAGTATATTCTCGTGGGAGGATATGCTGTGATTATTCATGGCTACAATCGCACCACGGGTGATCTTGATATATGGGTGGAACGTAGTGTTGAAAATTATCATAAACTTATACAGGCATTTCAAAAATTTGGGATGCCTGTTTTTGATATGTCAATGAGTAATTTCCTGGAAAATTCGAAACTGGATGTGTTTACATTTGGAAGGCCACCGGTCAGTATTGATGTGATGCTTTCGGTGAAGGGCATGGATTTTGAAGAGGTATATTCTAATTTGGAAAAAAGGATTGTGGAAGGACTGGAAGTAAAAGTAATCTCCTTGTCAGAATTATTAAAAGCTAAAGCCGCATCAGGAAGAAACAAAGATTTGGATGATGTAGAGAATCTAACAAAATAATAAACCTCTGGAATTATTTATGGAAGAAAAATTGGACCGGACTGCATTTAAACGTCAGACAGCTCAGGAGGCGTCTAATACGGTGGCTTACTGGAGGACTCAATCTGATGCAGATAAAATAAGAGCTGCATATCATTTATCTCTTCGGGCTTATGGATACGATCCTGCTGATGAACCTCGTCTTGACAGGACTGTATTTTCCATGCGAAAACATGGGGATTAGATAAAGTACAAATAAAAAAAGCCACCCATTCAGGTGGCTTTTCAAACTGAACCGAAAACCAATCTAACTGATTTCTATCACATGCGAAGATGACTTCTCCTGCGTCACATCCTTTTTAGGAAGTGTCACATGGAGGATACCATTTTCATAAGCGGCAGTTATGCCCTGCCTGTTTATTTTATCATCCAGCTGGAAAGATTTTTTAAACGCGCTGTAATTAAATTCGCGTCGTGTAAAACGTCCGGGAACACTTTCTTCCTTTTCATTTTTCTTTTCCACGGAGATGATCAGATGATCATTCTCGATTCGGATATTAAAATCCGGTTTGGTAAGACCCGGTGCCGCTAGTTGCAAAGTATATTTTGCATCTTCTTCTGTGACATTGACAGCCGGATTGGAGACGGAATAATCCATCCCGATAGCATCACTCAACGTCGTGTTGAATAATGTGTCAATCCATTTGCTTACCGTATCTGATGGTTGCGCCTGGTTGAATTTTGTATGGTTCATAGCTGATATAGTTTTAT
>JBBSAQ010000106.1:0-7811 GCA_038252065.1 Chitinophagales bacterium | reverse complement strand
TGAAAACACCCGCTTGTAATGAATCGCAGGTTGTTGAATTGAGAAATGTTTGATCTGACAGCAACAGGCTTACCGTTTCGGTGACGATGCTATCACACCCGAATTGATTTGTGTATTGAGATACCTGTAGAGAGACCTCGCCGGGATCACATGTAGTGCTAAAAATAAAAACTGAATCCTGAGCAGAATAAGACACTGTTGTAAATACCGTGCTATCACAACCAAGGAGATTTGAAAAATGTGTTTCAATTACACCAAGACTTGCAGAATCACAAGTTGTAGCAGATGCATAAGTCGTATCCGAAATACCTGCAGTCACAGTCGTGAAAACAATACTATCACAACCATTCTGTCCGATAAGTGATTGCATAAACACACCAATCTGAGTAGGATCACAGGATGATGTATTGACAAGCACCGTGTCGCTCAATGCAAAATCAATTGTTGTGATGACCAGACTATCACATCCGGATTGATTCGTCAGCAATTGTTGGAACACACCCAGTAGTGATGAGTCGCATGTCGTCTGAAGCAACATCGTTGTATCCTGTGGCGGCATCAGAGTGATCGTCGTGATGATGAAGCTGTCACAACCCTGTATGTTAGTCAATGTATCAATGAGTATTCCGGTAGCAGAAGAATTGCACGTATTGAATGCAATGGAAGTTGTGTCTGATGCCAATAATGTCACTGTTGTAGAGACGACCGTATCGCATCCATTTGGATTATTGAGGTGCGTGATAAATATTCCGACGCTTGATGGATCGCAGGTCGTGGTTTGAAATGATTGCTGTATGGCTGGTAGCACATCAATGGTGAAATGAACAGTGCTGTCACAACCATCGACAGAGTAAAACAGAATATCATATTGTCCGGCCTGATCCTCCCAGTAATATCCGAGGTAAATACTATCGCCCTGACAAAGACTGACATCTGCAATGGTGTGATAAGTAGGGTAAACAAAAACCACCTGAGTGGAATCTGTGACCTCAACGCATGCAGGTTCGGATGAAGTCACATTTGTGATCGTGTATACTGTTGTGCCTCCGGGCAGATCGAAGAAATTGTAATTGCCCGTAATACCGCTAAGGGTGAATGGAGAGCCCGGGTCAGGAGTGATCTCGATATCGAGTGGATATGGAGTATCTGTTTCGATCGTCATATTCGCTTGTTCGTTATCGCAGATATCCGTTTCTCCGGTGAGGGCTATATGAATGACGGGTATGATGTCAAGTTCGACGGTGTCCTGGTTTGGACACAGGATGCCATTAGAGACTGTGACGGTGTATTGACCTGACATTCCTGTAGTGATCGTCTGGCTGTGCTGTCCTGTGGACCAGCTATAACTTGCACCGGGATTTCCTGCATCGAATATAGTGGTCAATCCATCGCATTGTTGCTGATCGGGGCCGAGATCAACCGGGACACGCTGTAGTTCATTCACCTGTATAAATGCAGTTGCGATATTGCTCATTGCGCCAGATTCAGTTGTAAATTGTACTACAACTGTGCGCAATCCTCCTGTGGGATAATTTGAGATATTGTTATAGACAATGAGTCGAAGTGCATCTTTGAAATCAGTTGATTTGGCACCACCTGCATTTGATAATGTGATCATATCTGTACCTGATCCTGACACATTAATTCCTGCGACTGATCCGGTCATGAATAACAATTCGAATGGAGCGTCAGGGACAAATCCAGTGATCTGAATTTTCATTTCGCTGATGATGGCGTCATAGAGCATTTTTATGTCTTCATCAGCGACGCCTACACCATTTGAAAGACAATCATAGTCAGGAGAATTGTAATCTGCATCGGTGGCTCCGGAGCTGTCGTCGCAATCGAGATCTATTGTTACCATACATGGCGGAGGCGGTGCAAACTCAAGTGGAGATGATATAACAAACCCAAAATATGAACCGAAATCACATATAGCTGTAATGTCTCCATCAATAAGACTGAGCAACACCAGATCGTTAGTATACCCTTCAGTTCCTAATAAGGTATTACAATACGGGGAAGCAGTAAGTCCTGTAATGAGGTGACTTGTAGGGTAAGAAACCACGACCTCGCTATTAGCGGGATTTAAAGTATCTAATCGGATTATGGATCGCATACCAGAAATTACATTAATGGCGCCATAATATATTTCTCCCCCAGCCATTGTCATTTCATCTTCTCCTACATAACCTGTTCCACCGATTGACGTGACTATACCAGCATTAATATCCCATCTGTAGATTAGATCAGATGCATCTGAAACCCATGGTTTGGAAAAAAAAATACCTCCCCCTACACTTACGAAACCAAACATGTGGGGAAGAGAGGCAGGTCCAGTAAAAATTGGTGCGCTACAAGCCCCTGTTGAAATATCAACTTGGCGTATGGACAAATCACCTAAAAAATAAAGATTTCCATCCGGACTAAAAGAAATCCCAGAATTATGAGCGCAGGCTGATCCAATCGTTTGGATACTGCAAGAGCAAAGTCCATTTAATTCAATTTTATGAAATAAATTTTGACCACTTACCATATATATTGTTTGACTTAACAAATCACCATTATTAAACAAAATAATTGTGGCAATGAAGTAAGGGCAAAAGGAGAATCTTAATATATTTAATACACTAAAATTAGAACCTATTGAATGAATTCTCATTAGATAAGAATATTTAAGATATGTCACTATCATTTATTTATTACTCATTCAAATAAATCGTAAGAATTCTTACATGAACTAATCAAATTTATCAAAAATTAGGTAATCCAAATTTTTGGATTACCTAACAAATACTAATTATTACCCATATCATTGGCAATGGGACACTTCACAGGAATTATTGGTTCCAACATAGTAATATGACCCCGGTGCAATGGCAGCATTAATTACTTGCGGGGTAGTAATATCATGTTGACAAGTAATTATTATAAAAGCAGAATCTATACCTGCATTTCGTACATAAAAAGAATTTCCTTTTACCATACAAAATTCGAGTTTGGGATCACTAGAATTTATAATTTTGAACTTGGCACCACCACTAATTGAAACACAGGGACTTGGAGGAGTTGCTGAACATGAACCAATTCCATCATCTGTGCCACATAACCTTAATGTAGCATGACTATTTACATCCTTTAACTCTATGCTGCAACAACAATCATCCACAGCACAGTTGTCACAAAATCCAGTTCGGGGTATAATCCTACCATCATCTTTAACGGTAGATTTTTGGATCTCTGTTCTTTCGCAAGATGAAATCATCATCATGAATATGGAACAGATAAATATAATAGAAAAAATGGTATTTTTCATTGTGGTTATATTTGAACTAATTATAGGCGAGCATCGGCCTCTGAAATCTGTCGAGGTCAAGGAGGCTGGTGCTTTTACAGTCCTGGTAGGATTGAATAATCCTTATACATCTACACCCTGACCCCAAGACAGATCAGAGTGGTAACCTGGTCGAGAGGCGTCAGGTATAATTTGGGCTTCATCTGTGGAGGAAGGAGCAGATTGTTAAGATTTCTTTTCATGTCGGCCATAGCACAGAGTTCAAAAGTTTAATTTTTGGGTGCCGACTTTGTAGAGACTAATATACAAAAATATTTCGACGCTGGATAATAATTTTTGTTAAACTTTAACGGAATCAAAAATTACTCTTCCCTTCGATATCAGTTTCTGAACAATTTCAAATATAATCCTGGAATAGATAGGTTGTTTCACCAAAACTGGTGAGTTCTGAAAATATTTTTGAGCTTTTGTTTTGATTTTTGCTCGCAGCTACAAGCTGCTTGAGGATGATTTTCGAAGAAGACATTGATTCATGATATGGATTCGAAGTTGATAAACTTCGAATAGCGGATGGCGGAGATTTTCGCTCGCAGTTACAAGCTGTTTGAAGATGATTTTCGAAGAAGACGTTGATTCATAATATGGATTCGAAGTTGAAAACTTCGAATAACGATTTGAATATAGATTCGAAGACTTGATAACTTATGATAGCGTTTTACCCGGATGTATGATTGCTGCCAGCAGTCAAAGACTGCAGAAGGAGATTCCATATTGTAGTCAAAGACTACGATGCTCCCGCAAGTGCTCCCGCAGGTTTATTTCCTGATTTCAGCCTTCACTCCTGAGACAAGCGCCCTCTGCATCTTGCTAAACCACTGATCAAGATCTCTATCAGACAGGGTTGCATCTTTGTTCTCGACAGTGAATCGGAGACCCACACTCATTTTCCCTGTACCAAGTTTTTCAGGGTTTGTATAAATTTCAAATACATGGATATTCGTCAGCCATTCGCCACCGGCTTTAATGGTAACAGTTTTTATTTCATCAAAAGAAGTGCTATCATCAATCACGACTGCCAAATCTCTTTGTACCTGCGGAAAGCGATTCAATTCTTCATAAATCGCTGCGAATTCAGATGCCTTTTTAATTGTAGATTCGACCATCACATCAGCAAGAAAAACTGGTTGCTTTATATCAAATCTGTCACACCAGGCAGATGCCACTTTTCCAAACCTGGCTAAGACTTTTTCACCATCACTATATTCCATTCCATATTCCAAACCGGATTCATTTTCAATTTTACGCGTTGTCCAATCAGAAATGCCAAGTCTTGCAAAAAAAGAATGTACTTCAGATTTGATCGTAAAGAAATCTACCGATTTTGTATTCCCGCTTTGCCAATGAACTGGTTGCTGCTGGCCTACAAGCGATATCACCAGATGTTCTGTTTCATAGGGCTGTCCATCTTTTTGCAAATAAGATTTCCCAAATTCGTAAAGACGCAGATCATCCTGCTTGCGGTTGACATTGCGTCTGATCGTCTCCAATGTCGGAATGATCATTTCTGGACGAAGCAGATTCAAAGACTCATTGGACGTATTGTGAATCGTCACCCAGGAATGAGCATCAGGAGCATCAAGACCTTTGTAATAGGCGGGAGAAGTTAGCGACATATTCATACACTCCAAAAATCCTTTTGAAGAAAGAAGTTGTCCGATCAATCGGCGCATGCGATGAAGAGCAAATCTTGATTCCATCGCTACTGATGTATTCATCTTTCCGGGCAAAGGAATGTTGATGTACCCATATATCCGCAGGATCTCTTCGATCACATCAATCTCACGAATCACATCTGCTTTATTCGTTGGCACATTCACTACAAGTTGATCATTTGATTTCTCAACCACCTTAATATTAAGTGCATTGAGTATCCTTTCAACCTGTGCCATCGTAAATGCAACACCTGCAGTTTCATTTATTTTCTGGAGTGTAAGTTGTATTCGTGCAGGTAAAATTGGTTTTGGATAAATATCGATTACTTCAGATGCTATTTTCCCATTGGCATAGGTTGAGAGAAGATCTGCTGCCCTGGCAAGCGCTTTCGTAGTGATATTCGGATCAGAACCTTTTTCAAATCTACGCGCAGCCTCTGTACGCATATTGTGACGCATACTACTTCGGCGCACAAAGCCTGCATTGAAATGAGCAGCTTCGAGAAATATAGTTTTCGTTGTGATTGAAACACCTGAATCCAAACCACCATACACTCCACCTATACACATCGGATTTCCTTCTCCATCACAAATCATCAGATCTTCCTCTGACAGTTTATAGGTCACTCCATCAAGCGCAAGAAATGGTGTACCTGCTTTTTTCGTTTCCACAATGATTTCCCGGCCCTTTATTTTATCAGCATCAAATGCATGCAAGGGTTGGCCCATTTCGTGCAAAACAAAATTTGTGATGTCAACTACATTGTTGATTGATTTCACACCAATCGATTGCAATCGCTTCTGCATCCAATCCGGTGAAGGTCCGATGACAATATCCGAAATAAGAATTCCAGAATACCGTGGACATGCTTCACTGTTGCGAATATTTACTTTGAATGTTTCCGGATTCGCAGCTTTTTTGATTTCCGGAATTGATGGCCACTGAACTTTGTATTCAACATCATTCTGAACAGTGAGATAAGCTGCAAGATCTTCTGCAACACCTAATACGGAAGTTGCATCAGACCGATTCGGGGTAAGGCCAATTTCCAAAATAGTATCGGAAGTAATGTGATAATAATCACTTGCGAGCGTACCGATCTTGACATCATCCGGTAAGACCAATACACCTTCATGACTTTCGCCTAATCCCAATTCATCTTCAGCACAAATCATCCCCTCACTAAGAGTGCCTCGGATTTTTGAAGTATTGATAGCTCTTGGTTTTCCATCTTTATCATATAGAGTTGTACCAGGAATAGCTACCCAAACTTTCTGTCCTGCGGCAACATTTGGACCTCCGCACACTATTGAAGACGGACGATCACCACCGATATCAACAGTGGTCACTTTCAGTCGATCTGCATCCGGATGTTTTTCACAAGTGAGGACTTTGCCGGCGATGACACCTTTCAAACCTCCGGGCATGGATTCGAATGATTCCATTTTTTCAACTTCGAGACCAATAGACGTAAGTGCTTCCGCGGTCTGGAGAGGATCCAGATTAGTCTTTAAATAATCATTAAGCCATTGAAGGGATAAGGTCATGTACGTTCTTCTTTAATCTGTTGCCGCTGAATTTCAAAATGAAAAATTCAGGGACGCAAAGATAAGTTTAATTTGAGGGAGGTGATTTGGGGGGCGGGAAGGGGTGAATTCAAAATCATTTCATGTTTTCCTAAAATACAATAATGTTTTCCTGAAACATAATGATGTTTTCCTGAAACATGATTGTGTTTTCCTGAAATATAAGGGTGTTTTCCTAAAACATAAGACAAACCTCCATAAACTCCGGAAATCAATTTACCACTCAGGCACATTCTCCATTAATCCCAATCCCTCCTATGGAATCAACTGTATCTCAGCCGCCTGCAACACAGGAAAATTATTCCCCTGCACATCCGTTACAAATGTAATGATATGCATATGTTGTGTATCCCAATTCGAATCCAACGTTCTTGTATACGCTTCACTAAAGGTCTGGCCAAGCGTCAACCCATTTGAAATCGAAGCCCCTGTAGCGGGAGTCAACATCCCACGCAGCACATGATTGTGCACATAATCAGGAACAAGGCCCCCTGCTTCTACATCAATCTGCGCATCGACAATACCACTCTCTGTGATCATGATCGACAATCTAATGTCTCCACTGACGGCTTCTTTTCCAATTCCATTTACAGTGACCGTAAGTTCTCGGGTCGTTGCATTATAGTTTTGATCAATCGAAAGTTCAACTGCAGGAGCAGTTTGAATCTGTGCTGTAATAGCTGATGCCCAGGCATTGGAACTTAATAACATTTCGCCACTTACCGGTGTACGATTGACAGCGCCAGCAGGATATCCAAGTGGCGGTCCTAAATAGTCAATCAGAACATCTCCTTCAGGTGTTCGAAAATCATATTGTCCGAGAGGTGGCACTTGTGGCTTTGCAAAAAATCCGGCATGAATCGAAACCGCCACAAGATTATCAGGAAACTGTTGGATTAAATTTTCAAGTTCACGACTTCCTTTAGGGCAATTCGGACAGGCTTTGCCGGTGAATTCTTCAAGTAGGATTGTCCGGTTCCCAGTGGGAACAAAAGGCTCGATGATTCTTTTCTGTTCGTCACAGGAAAGAAGACAAAGGACAAAGGACAGAAGACCGAAGTATATAAGTTTATGTATGTTCATGATTAGAAATTTGAGCTGATATTAAATTTGAAACCACTGAATGCCGGTTCGAGACGACAGATACCACCTGAACAAACGATTCCCTCCACTTGCTTCACATAACGAAATGAGTAACGTGTCGGTCCTGCTGAATA
>JBBSAQ010000105.1:0-8078 GCA_038252065.1 Chitinophagales bacterium | reverse complement strand
GATGGTAATTTCAGAATTACACGAACAGATAGTGCATCGACATGGACAAGTGATCCATTGCGAAAAATTGCTGCCGCTAAATCTGCCGGAGCAGCATCCATCTGGATCATTGAAGATGATTTCAAAAATTTTGTGGCCTATTCAAGGAGAAATTATCTCAATGAAAGAATGCTGATGGGCTCTGCTGAGCTCTTGTCTTCTCCATTCATTCATCATGCATTTATTTCTTCCTCACTCGGTGACCAGATCATGGGAAAGAAGAAAAACAAAATCATGAAACTATTAAACCGCGGCAGAACCATACAACTTGACATCCCTGTCGATATAAGGTGGAAAGTTGTCAAGCAGGTGAAGGCAATGGTGAGTCAGAATGTACTGGGATATATTGAAGGAATAGACCCGCTGTTGAAAGATGAACTTGTGGTGGTTTCCGCGCATTATGATCATCTTGGAAAACGAGGTGATGAAATCTATTTCGGAGCAGATGACAATGCATCGGGCACCAGTGCCGTACTTGAAATCGCACAAGCGATGGAAAAAGCAAAACAAAAAGGAGATGGTCCCCGTCGAAGCGTATTGTGCATGTTGGTCACGGGTGAAGAGAAAGGTTTGCTGGGGTCACAATATTATTCGGAGCATCCGGTATTTCCCTTGGCGAATACTGTAGCAGATGTCAACATTGATATGATCGGACGAGTTGATACACTTCACAAGAATACTAACTACACATATGTCATCGGATCAGATCGCTTGAGTACGGACCTTCATAAAATAAATGAAGAGATGAATAAGGAATACACTCATCTCGATCTTGATTATACCTACAATGCGGATGATGATCCGAATCGTTTTTACTACCGTTCTGATCATTACAATTTTGCGAAGAATGGTATACCGGCTATCTTTTTTTTCTCAGGTGTTCATGCTGATTATCATCGACCTACAGATACGCCTGATAAGATCATGTATGATAAAGCGCAGACAATCGCTCAATTGGCGTTTTATACCGCCTGGGAATTAGCGAATCGGGATCAGCGGATAAAAGTGGATGTGATGGGGAGGAATTAGTGGTCGGTAAACGGTAAACGGTAAGAGGTAAACGGTAAGCAGTAAACGGTAAGCAGTAAACGGTAAGAGGTAAGCGGTAAAAGGTCTTCGGTAAACGGTATTAGGTATTAAGTTTTTGAAAACTGGCAATCTGAAAACCTACGATTGGTGATTGATGGTTAAATTTGAATATTCAGGAGTAACCAGTTAAAAACCGCTATATGGAATTTGTTAAGAACTTTAGGGATCTGGAGGTGTATAAATTATCAAGACAATTGTCAAAGGAAATATTTGAGATTTCTAAAAAATTTCCAAGAGAAGAAATGTATTCACTGACTGATCAAGTGAGAAGATCGTCAAGATCTATTGGTGGACAGATCGCTGAAGCTTGGGGCAAAAGAAAATATGAGAAGCATTTTGTGAGCAAACTAACAGATGCAGATGGTGAACAATTGGAAACACAACATTGGATCGAAACTGCATTCGATTGTTTATATGTTTCAAAGGAGCTCGCAGATGACTTGCTAAATAAATGCTCTTCAATTGGAAAAATGCTCAATTCAATGATGAACAAAGCATCAATTTTCTGTCAAAAAGCGAATCTGCCATAAAAAGTGGTCAAGTAAATCCGGATATCAATAATCAATATACCGCCTACTGCTTACCATTTACCATTTACCATTTACCATTTACCATTTACCATTTACTGCTTACTGCTTACTGTTTACCGAATACCGAATACCGCTTACCGAATACTGTTTACCGAATACCGAATACCGTTTTTACAAAAGAGTCTCCTCAAGGTGATCCAGCTTCTCCGGATAATCTGTCGTATAATGTAAGCCTCTGCTTTCATGCCGCATAGATGCAGATCTTGTCACCAGGTAGGCAATTGTGATCAGATTACGCAATTCACAAAGTTGTGGAGATAATGTAGATGAGTTGTATAGGGTCTCTGTCTCCTGATAAAGAAGCCATAATCTGTCAAGAGCTCTGCGAAGACGGACGTTAGATCTGACGATCCCGACATAGCTGCTCATGATGTCTTTCAATTCTTTCCAGCTCTGCGTGATCAATACCATTTCCTTTGGATGCGTTGTGCCCCTGGCATTCCATGCTGGTATTCCTTCCTTATAATCAAATTTGTCAATAGCAGTCTTTACCTGTTCGGCGATGTTATGACCGTACACTAATCCTTCAAGTAATGAATTGGATGCTAAACGATTTGCACCATGAAGACCTGATGCTGTGCATTCTCCGGCAGCCCAGAGACGATTGAATGATGTCTTGCCATCTCGATCGACCACGATACCACCGCAGAAATAATGACATGCCGGGACAACAGGGATCATCGATTTTGAAATGTCAATTCCTGTGGAGAGACATTTTTCATAAATGTTTGGAAAATGAATTTTGAATTCTTCTACATTCAGATGACGGCAATCGAGATATACATATTCATCTCCGAGACGCTTCATCTCGCTGTCAATCGCACGGGCTACGATATCTCTGGGTGCCAGGCTTTTACGCTCATCATATTTTTCCATAAACTCTTCGCCATCCAATGTGCGCAGTACACCGCCGAAACCACGTACAGCTTCGGATATCAGATATGCCTGGCTCTCTACGGCAGGACTATAAAGTGAAGTCGGATGGAATTGAACAAACTCCATATTGCTGATGCGGCCTTTGGCTCTGTACATCATCGCCATGCCATCGCCGGTAGCAATGATGGGATTCGTCGTCGCACGATAGATCTGACCAGCTCCACCTGTAGCTAAGATGGTGATGCGCGCGAGATGTGTTTCTACATCGAGATTTTCTTTGTCTAATGCATACACCCCATAGCATTCAATATCAGGGGTCATGCGTGTCACATTGTAACCGAGATGATGTTGGGTGAGGAGATCAATGGCAAAATATTGTTCAAGAATTGTGATATTCTTTATCGATGCTGCTTTCTCCAGAAGAGTTCGTTCAATCTCCCAACCCGTGATGTCTTTGTAATGAAGGATACGATTCTCGCTGTGTCCGCCTTCGCGTCCCAGATCGTATTCACCACTCAGTTCTTTATCAAACCGGGCTCCCCAATCGATCAGTTCCTGAACACGAACGGGGCCTTCGGTGACGATCATCCTGACGATGTCTTCTTTGCAGAGGCCATCACCGGCATCGAGTGTGTCCGCAATATGTTTTTCGAGTGTGTCTGCTTTTATGTTCCATACAGCCGCCACGCCACCCTGAGCATACCGGGTATTGCTTTCATCCTTTGTCGCCTTTGCCATCATGGTGATCTTCAGATCGGGCCTCGCCATAGCTAACTTGATGGCACAGGTAAGACCGGCGACACCGGAACCCACGATGAGAACATCAGTCCTTTTTTCTACACGCATAAATTCAATATCATTTATTATCAATCAAAGATCAGAATAATGAGTGAGTTTTAGTTTGAAGGTTGTTGGAAAGAGGAAAAGTTAAAGGTAGTTGGATAGAGGGCAGGTTCGTAGGCATTTTACAGATTGTATTCGACGTAGTTTTGCCCTGATGGGGCAAATAGAGATTTAGGAGACTCAGTTGTTACCAGCCTTGTGCCCCTCTGGGCATTGAAGATTCCCGAATAAGTCATTTATGCTCACGTTCTCACGCTCTTTCACTCTGTTACTGTCTTACCCTCTTACTGTCTTACATTTGTGTCTTATGCGAATAGCTGTGAATGCCAGGCACATGATGCAGGACCGTCTCGAAGGGATCGGTACGGTGACGCATGAGATCATGCAGCGTATCGTGAAGACTCATCCGGAAGATCGCTTTGATTATTATTTTGATCGACCATATGACAATCGGTTTGTACACGGTCCCAATGTGATGCCTCATGTTTTTGGTCCACCTGCGCGATTGCCAGTTTTGATCCGGTATTGGAATAAATATCCGGTACAGCGGGATGTGAAGCTCAGGAAATCAGATATCTATTATAGCCCGGATGGGTTTGTCCCATTGAACATGAAAATTCCGAAAGTGAGTGTCGTGCACGATGTCGCATTCTACCGGTATCCGGAATATTTTGTACCGAGGATCAGGAATTTTTATAAAAAATGGATGCCTGTTTATCTGGAGCGTACGGATCACATCATCACCGTATCGCAATTTTCAAAAAATGAATTGATTGATGCCTATCAGATCCCTGCTGATAAAATTACAGTCGTGCATAATGGTGTCTCATCAGGATATATTCCGCTTGATAAAACAGAAATTCAAAAGTTTCGTGATCAGCATACACAAGGCAAACCTTATTATTTTTATCTCGGTGCGATTCATCCGCGCAAAAATGTGATTACACTTATACGCGCATTCGAATTATTTAAATCGATGAATCGAAATGATTACCAACTGGTACTTGCCGGAAGAGCATCGTGGGATGCAGATGATGTATTCAAAGCTGTGGAGCAAAGTAAGTGGAAAGAAAGTATACATATGCCCGGGTTTGTCGATCGGGATCTTACGAAAGCGTGGGTAGCTTCTGCAGAGGCACTTGTTTATCCATCACTTTATGAAGGTTTTGGTTTGCCATTGCTGGAAGGGATGTCAAGTGGTGTTCCGGTGATCAGTAGTAATACTTCTTCATTGCCGGAAGTGGGAGGAGATGCTGCGCTTTATTTTAATCCGCTTGATGCAGAGCAATTGACGCATCATTTGAACACACTTTCAGTGAATCAAAGTGTGCGGGATGATTTAATTGCCAAAGGATTTCTCAGGCTTAAGGAATTTTCGTGGGATAGGGCAGCGGTGGAAACGTATGAAATATTTGCTCGATTTGCTTGATTTTAATTTTTCATTGTCAATGGATGACAAAATTTTTACCTGGTTCCTCACATATCTTCACCCATCATCACCTTTGTCACTCATCCTCAGATAAAAAATATTTTATATATTATTTTCTCACATGTCTACCCCGGTTTTGGCAAAATCTAAAATGCTTAACATCATTTTTTCATCTCACTATTATACATTTTCTTTTCAACAATATACATTTCTGAGACCCCAATCTTATTGAAAATTAGGCTTAGGGTGAATCAACTTTATCAAATAAAGTATTGTTATTATGCGTATATTCAGGATTTAGAAGACCGGAAATTTATTTTCTAACATTCTTTTCCACTGAATCTCTGAAGGTTATCAACATTACCCAAACCAAAACACTTGACACGATTTTGTAATGCATGTACAGCGGTTTAGTTTTGAGCCCCGATTGAAATTTTTTGTTTCTCGCACTGAGCCCCATCAATTCAAACTTGTTTGAAGATGAGTCGAAGTGTTCACTTTTCCCTTTTAAATCTTCGTTTTTCCCTTAATTATGGCTGAGCCCAATACATACTCCCCTCAATCTTCAGGCACAAGGCTAAAACCTATACGCTCAGACAATGACCTGACCAATCTGGTCTATGGAAAACTACAACCACAGGCCACTCAGATCGAAGAGGTCGTCCTCGGAGCCCTCATGCTGGACAAAGACGCCATGGCCGTCGTCCTTGATATCCTGACACCGGACAGTTTTTATAAAAAACCTCATTCTGTCATTTTTGAGGCGATGATCCGCCTCTTCGAACGATCACAACCGGTCGATATCCTCACCGTTCATGAAGCCCTGAAAAAAGCAGGTAATCTTGAAATGGCAGGTGGCGTAGGTTTTCTGGCCGAATTGACGAATAAAGTCGCAAGTGCAGCCAATCTTGAATTTCACTCCAGAATCATCGCACAGAAACATATTCAGCGTGAGCTGATCAGAGTGAGTACCTCTACGATCGGCGATGCATTTGAAGATACAAAGGATGTATTCCAGATGCTTGACGAAGCGGAAAGTAATCTATTCGACATCACGCAGAAAAATCTTAACCGCCGATACAGCAGACTCGGTGATCTCGCTGTTAAAGCACAAAAAGAACTTGAAGCCCTCTCAAAAAAAGCAGATGGTATCAATGGTGTTCCCGCTGGCTTCACTGAGCTTGATAAGCTTACGAATGGTTGGCAGCGATCAGATCTTATCATTGTGGCTGCGCGACCAGGTATGGGTAAGACAGCCTTCACGCTGTCACTGGCAAAAAATGCTTCTCTTGATTTCAATAAACCAGTCGCCTTTTTCTCATTGGAAATGTCAGCACTGCAATTGACACATCGTCTGATGTCAATGGTCGCCGAAATTCCGGGCTCAAAACTTCGTAATGCACAACTCGAAGACTACGAATGGCAACAACTCAATACAGCAGTGGAGCGCTTCAGTGATGTACCGATCTTCATCGATGACACACCTGCTATCAACATCTTTGAGTTACGTGCGAAATGTCGCCGACTCAAGATGCAACATGATATCCAGCTTGTGATCGTCGATTACTTACAGCTCATGACTGCAGGTCCTGACTCAAATAAAAGAGGTGGTACGCGCGAACAGGAAATCAGTTCGATCTCACGTGCGCTCAAGACAATGGCCAAAGAACTTGATGTCCCTGTCATCGCACTATCACAGCTCAGTCGTGCAGTTGAAACACGAGGTGGAAATAAACGTCCACAACTTTCGGACCTCCGGGATTCAGGTGCTATCGAACAGGATGCAGATATCGTCATGTTCATCTATCGTCCCGATTACTACGAGATGGAATCTGATCCGACGATCTCAAAAGATCAGGCTGAAATCATTGTCTCCAAACATCGAAATGGTGCATTAGGAACTGTCAATCTGAAATTCATCAGCCAATTTGCTAAGTTTACAGATCCGGGTGATGACTTCTTCAATGATATTTCAGGCAAAGGACCAGTTGATAACTACAATGCGATCATCACACGACCTTCCAGAATTAATGAAGAAGATGAACCCATTCCATTTTAAAGAAGTCGTAGGAATTGGTCTTAGCTGCCAGTTTAAGTAGAGGTCTTCAACAAAGGCGCTCAATCACTCTTTAGGAAAATCAAATCTGAGTAAATCCTAATTTTTCTTATTAAATCTGCGTCCTCTTTTAATTTTGCTTATTGCTTATTGCTTATTGCTAATTGCCCATTGCTAATTGCCTATTGATTTATGGAAGAAATGCGTTTAAATAAATATCTCGCACACGCAGGCATCGCCAGCCGTCGTGCGGCAGATACGTTGATCATGCAGGGACATGTCACTGTCAACGGTGTTGTCGTGCAGGAAATGGGATACAAAGTAAAAAAGGAAGATGTGGTTGTGTTTAAAGGCAAGCCCATCAAGACAGTTGATAAATTTGTTTACTACCTATTGAACAAACCCCGAAATATTCTTTCTACATCGTCAGATGAAAAGGGACGAAAAACTGTCATCGATATCCTCGAAAGTAAAATAAGCGAACGCGTATATCCTGTAGGAAGATTGGACAGAAATACAACAGGATTATTGTTGTTGACGAATGATGGTGAGCTAACAAAAAAACTTTCGCATCCGAAATATAATGTTCCTAAGGTGTACCAGGTAACGCTTGACAAAAATCTTGGTTTGAAAGATCTTGAAACGATTCGCTCAGGTGTTACACTTGAAGACGGTGACATAAAAGCAGATAGTCTTCACTATGTCGAAGGTGAGTCAAAACGGGAAGTGGCCATAGAAATCCATTCCGGAAAAAATCGCGTCATCCGCAGAATCTTCGAGCATCTTGGCTATGAAGTCATCAAACTGGACAGAACATATTATGCGGGCCTGACAAAGAAAAATCTTCCCCGTGGCCGTTACAGACCATTAACGAATGAAGAGGTGAGGATGCTAAAACATTTCGTGTAGAGGACCTGGGAAATATTTTTAGTTTTTCGAAATGCAGGGGCAAGCCCTGCATCTACAATGAACTTTAGTTTTTCGAAATGCAGGGGCAAGTCCTGCATCTACAATGAACTTTAGTTTTTCGAAATGCAGGGGCAAGCCCTGCATCTACAATGCCCCAACTATCCTAAAACTCTTTTTTCCTCAAATCTCGAGAGACAAAGTAGAGGCAGGGCTTGCCCCTGCCTTGTTGAAAGTCAGTATTTCCTTT
>JBBSAQ010000104.1:0-8786 GCA_038252065.1 Chitinophagales bacterium | reverse complement strand
GAGAAACAATGGACGATGGTCAAGCGGTTTTTGATAGAGACCACATCGACCGGACAGCGTTTTCGCTTTACGACGGAGCATAAGGATTCAAAATTGTACTGGGCTTCACTGGAAGAAGATCCGACAGTAGAGTATGGATACATGAGCCAACGACAAAAAGTAAATGAAATCGTACAGCCCGCTGAGTTCATTGAAGTGAAAGGATGGAAGGCGCTCGGCAATAAGCTGGTGGATAAAAAACTGATCAGCATAAAAGATCAATCCGCTTCCGGCGCGGCAAAGGATACAGATGATGATGAAGATCCTGATGAGGGCGAAGAAACGAAACCTGCCAAAGCCATCCAGGCTGAATTGTTTAAAACGCCACAGAAAAAAGATATCAAATCAAAAACACCTGAAAAACCTGCAAAGAAATCAGGTAAAAATGGAAAGGGTGATGGGTATCTGCATGCAGGGGATACGATTGAATTTGATTTTTAACTAATTTTTTACAACTTATTTGCGCTTATCATCTTCAGGGAACTTACATTGTTTAAACGAAGGATGTAGACAGTTGAATTGAATAGATATAATAATAGTGAAGTGTTAAATTAGCAACAAGTGGATCATTTCTGTGTTTAACTTTGAATGCTCCTTAAAGAACCATCATAAAAGTGACCAGAAACGAAATTATAGAAAACGGCTGGGTCGAAAAATACGTCCTGGGTCTGACCTCGGAGGAAGAGAGCTCTGAAGTTGAACGTCTGGCAAACTTATATCCCGAAATCCAGGATAATATCAACGATGCCCGGCTTAAGATCTGTGGTAAGTTTAACAGAAACCTGACGCAACCTGCGCTTCGGGATACGCTCATGAACAAACGTAAAATGATGTTCCTGACGATTTTAGGAGTCACCATATTTTCTCTTGGGTTTTGTTTTTTATGTCGCGAACATTTTTCGTTAAAAGCCGATTATTCCGAGCAGTCCAGGAAGCTGGCGATGGAAGAGGTGATGTTGGTGCGGTTTGATTCTGCGGTTCATTCTGCTTCAGAAAGAGCTAAATTTCTTCATTCAGCTACGACTGAAAAAATCAGGCTGAAAGGATCAGGGAATTTTCCGGATGCAGAAGCGATGATATTTAAGTGCAAGAAGTCAGGGCGGATGCTGCTAAGTGTAATTGATTTACCTGAATTGGCCGAAGGACAGTACTATGAAGTCTGGGCAGAACAAAAACCTAAACCGGATCGCCTTCTGGGTCTTCTCAGATCCCCATTGAGATATGATAGCCTTTATGCACTGGATTCTATGCTTTATTCTTCAGCATTGATGATCAAAAACATAGATGATGCTCAGCATAAGTCGGAGCCGGTCTGTTTGGCATCCGTGAGCAAATGACGATCGCATCTCCAAAGTGAACAATTAGGGGTCTTATTACGTAAGGTTAGGTATAAATACCAATTACATGGCCAGATCCTCCATATTTAATCCATTGCTCATTTTCATGTTTGCCATAGCAGGTATTCTTAGCTCCTGTAGTTCGACACAATCCAGCCTCGCAGATAAGAAGAACTATACAGGTGATGATGACCAGTATCGCAAATTATACACTGTAAAGTTTGATGACAGTGAAAAGCCTCTTCGATACGGTTACAATTACATCGTTTCAAAAGTACCTGAGGGATATAAAGTCAGAGTCTTTCATCCGGAAAGCAAAATGCTGGTAGAAGAAAAAATCTACAGCACACCCGCATTGACTTTATTGCATGGATTTTATAAGAGCTGGTGGGATGACGGATCGATACGCGAACAAGGCACGTATCAGTATGGAAGGAAAAATGGTATCTGGCTTCACCACGAACCAGGCCAGGGAAAATCTTCCTCCGGTGAATACATAAATGATCATAAAGAAGGTCTCTGGACACGGCTTGACTCCGTAGGTGTCATCGAATCTGTATACAATTACAAAGATGACAAGCGCTATGGAAAATATTATATGTATGATGGTACAGGGCAAAAAACAAATGAAGGCCTTTACAGGAATGATTCGCTGATAGCAGAATTATTTAAGCAGCCTGTGATTACATTGCCATTTCTCAAGAGTTGTTATGTGCAACAAGGAGTCACCTTGTCTGCATGTACGGAAGCGGCACTGGCGCAGTATATCTATACTAACATCAAGTATCCATCAGATGCGAAAAAGAAGCATATTGAAGGAAGTGCTTTTGCACAATGGGATGTCATGGAAGATGGTAGTATCAAAAATATACGGATACCTCAGGCCCTGAGCCATGATATCGAAGCGGAATGTATCCGGGTGTTGAAAAACATGCCGGCATGGGCTCCTGCCAGTAAAGGGGGCGTCCCCATTAAATGGACGGTTTCATTACCCATAAATTTCAGATTATAGAAATTGATTTCAATTACCCGGCAGTCTTTTTCGATTAAATCACCCATTCAGGTGATGTTCTGATAGGCTATACAAGTCTACTTTTACAACATGGGCTATTAAATAGGCCCTGATGTCTTTATGAAAATCGTTCACCTGGCTGATCAGGAATCGTCTGACAAAGTCGATAAAATCTCTCTGAGAATTACTGGCCGTAATGCGCCGCAAGATTCTGTGAAAGCATGCACTATATCAACATCATTTCTTCAATTAAAAGAAGAATTTAAATCCATTCTTGAACGGATAGAAGAAAATGTTGATTTGAAATAACGCTCATGACAACAGCTATGAACACGAAGTCACTTTCAATATTACTTGTTCTTCGGAGTGGAGATATAATTTCGGTGTCAGGGTCACATAAGTAAGGGGTTGTGGGAAAAATGTTAACATGGTCATGTAAGACATTAAACTTCCCCCATTATTTTTTGTCAAATCATCTGTTACTAAATAAATGTCAGGATATGAAAAATGTAGTTTCTTTAGTTATTTCAATCTTTATGATGATGGGCATTTCGTCCTCGCTTTCTGCTCAGTGGACATTTCTTGGTTCTGCTAAGGTCAACGGTGTAGGCGTAGATCACGATGAAATACTGGTCACTGCCCTGGAGGGCAATTTTTCAGCCATCAAGCTTTTTGTGGAACATGAAGGCATCGAATTTGAACGCGTTGTTGTCCATTTTGGAAACGGCGGACAACAGGAACTTACCATCAGGGATTTCATTCCGGCAGGAGGGGAGACGCGTGTTTTGGATTTAACGGGTCGTAACCGTATCATCCACTCGGTTGATTTTTATTACAAAAGCAACCCCTTGACAAAACGCAAAGGAAAAGTAAAACTCTATGGGAGGAGATAAGTTTGCTCAGGAGGTATAGTGATTCCGGCCTATTACTGTCAGGCCATTTTCATCAGGTGGCGTTATGATCTCAATCATCCCCTCACTTTGTATCCTTCGTGTCCTTTTTATCCTTATCTGTTTTTTTCTTCCGTTCGACTGCAAGCCCGTTTTTAAGCTTTTTGGAGACTGTAGAGTAAGGTCCTGTGATGACTTCCTCACCTACTTTTAATCCATCAAGCACCTGAATATATTCATTATCCTGAATGCCCGTTTTTACTTTTACCATACGGGCTGTGTCGGCTTCATATACAAAAACCACCTCATCAATATCATCATTGGTAATTGATTTTTTTACTGCGGATGAATCTTTCTTTTCTCCATCTTTTTCCCTTGTGGTTACGGCCTGAATAGGAATAGCTATGACATCCCGTTCCGTATTGGTATTTATATCTACAGAAGCAGACATGCCCGGTCTGAAGGGCATTTTTTTATCATCCAGATTTGCATACGATTTTTGGAGTATCCTGATTTTCACGATGAAATTTGTCACCTGATCAGATGTCAATTGGGCTTCCATTCCTGTCCCTGTGTTAGAAGCAGAGCTGGCCATTTCAGTGACCACACCTTTAAATTTTTTATCGAGATAGGCATCCACTTCAATATCGGCTGTATCGCCTACTGAAACGCGGAGGATATCATTTTCACTGACTTCTACCTGTACTTCCATACTATTGAAATTTGCGATACGCATCATTTCCGTACCTGTCATTTGGATAGTTCCGACGACACGTTCTCCTTTTTCGACATTGAGTTTGCTTACGATTCCGGAAGTAGGAGCGAGGATTGTAGTACGATGAAGATTAGTACTGATCTCTCTGTAATTGGCTTGTGAAGATGCTACGCTGTATTCTGCGGATTTAGAGCCATTCACAGCGGATTGATAGGTGGCATCAGCGGCTCTGAGATTCGCTTCCATCTGATCTAAAGCAGCTTGTGAATTTTCCATATCCTGTGCGGAGATGACGCCATCAGCTCTTAACTTTTTGTTTCGATCATTTGTACGTTTTGCCGTTTCGACCTGCGATTTCATTTGTTCGACCTGGGCCTTTGCATTGTCAATTGCAGACTTCGAACGTGATAATTCAGATTTGGAAACATTGACATTTGCACCTGCACTTTCCACTGCACTGGCATAGGCTTCAGGATCTATCCTGGCCAGGACTTGACCTACTTTTACCGAGTCACCTTCTTTGACATATAATTCTACGATTTCACCGGAGACATCGGAACTTATTTTTACTTCTTTTTCAGGAAAAATTTTACCTGATGCCGAGACGATTTCGCGAATGTCCCGAAGAATGATTTTCTCTGATTCTACAGATTCGCCTTTTGGTTTTTTTCTTGCTTTAATAGCTGCACCTGCGATAAGAAGTACAAGTAAACCAACTAATACCCAGATGATCCATTTGTTTGATTTCTTTTTCGTAATTGTCATGATTAAGGAGTTCGTTCGTTTGTTCTAATGGATTAATTGAGTTTGATGCCGCGACCCATATAATACTCGATCACTTTAATTTTGAAATAATAATCATACCGTGCGATAAGTTCGTTGAGCTCTGCAGTATCGCTACGATTACGTGCACTTAAGTATTCAAAATTATTGAGTGAGCCTATTTCAGCTAAGCGGTCGGTATTTTTCAAGGCTACTTTTGCGGCAATGGAAGATGCTTCAGCGGCCTGAAGTGATTTTTTGGAAGCTTTTGCGGAAGTTAACGCATTTTGAATATTTGTTTTTAAGGTTTGCTTTACGAGGTCCGTTGAAATGGTGGCATTGATGACATTGATTTTTGCATTTTCAACAGCAGCTTTTGCACTATAATTATTGAAGATTGGTACTGATAAGGTCAGTCCAAATCCATATCCAAGATTATTATTCAGTTGAGTCCCATAGGAAATCGGATTGAATGTAGTCGGGATAGAATTGTCAACTTCGAATAAGGCAGGCTGACCATTAATGTAGACACCTGGTTCTGCAATCCGTTGAGTGATATATGTTCCGGGAGACTTTTCGAGATCAGACCAATTGGTGCCAAGGTTCCCACCGATACTGAGTGAAGGAATCATCTGACTTCTGGCAATAGCGATGCCCAATTGATTTGCTTTTTCGCGAAGCTCTGCAGCCTGAATGTTAGGTTGAGTGGCAAGGGCTGCAGAATAAACGGTTTCGAATGATTGATTCTCAAGTGCTTCAAGTTGAGATACATCCAATGTTGGTCTTTCGATCACCAATGGAAAATCTGCTTCCATCAACATCTGCTGTTTGAGTACAAGTAGATTAATGTCAATATTATTTTGTGCGGTGACAATGCCTTGTTCGTCGATCGCGATCTGAGCCTGAATATCAAAGCGATCATTTTCAGGTTTTGTGCCTGCAGCTATCATTTTATCCAGGTTGTCAAGTTGATGATTTGACAACTCGACGCGGCTATTTGCAATTTCCAGATTTTCGTAGGCGAACAATACATTCAGATAAGCCAGCGCTACATTCAGTGCAAGATCATTTTCGGCCTGCCGGATATCATCGTCAGATGCATTTGTCTGGAAATTATTCTGGCGGATGGAATTATTTAGCCTGAAGCCATTGAAAAGCATTAAACCTGAATTGACACCAATACTTTGATAAAATGAATTTTCTGTTTCAAAAAGATTTGTGACCGGATTGATGACACGACCAAAGCTCACGCCAAGGTTTGTATTGGCATTTAGATTGGGCAGGTGTTCCATGCGGAGCCGTTTACCTTCAATTTCGCTTCCTTTTTTCGTCAGGTTGACTTGTTTGATGGTAAGGCTTTTAGCAAGCGCTTCACGGATACATCGTTCAAGATTCCACTGCTCCTGTGCTGAAATGGATATGCTCAGCATCAATAGGCAAAGCAATGAAAAGTAAATTTTTTTCATCTAATCTTTGGTTTGGAAGACTATATTACTGTAGGATCGGGTTATCAAATTATTTTTTCTATAAAAACCAGTAAATAACGGATCAAATCAGGGCTACGGGCTTTTGTGGTGCAAACTTACTTAAGATCGGGCGAAACCTGTTATTTCCTATCCAATTCAATCATTTGAACCAAAGGTATGGGCTCCGACCAATTGATCATATTGACCGCCCCGGGGTCTGAAATAAGTGAGTATGGTATATTGATTTTCTGTGGCATACCAATTACCCTCTATTTCTGAAAAATCAGGATTACCCTTTTGATCCTGAATTGCATATTCATAATTATAATATCCTTGTTTAAGAAGCAACCGGGCAACATAGGCACCCACACGCTGATCAAAGACCATCCTGTTTTCAGGTAACATTTTCCAGTCTGTAAACCCGCCGACAATATAAATGTTGCTTCCAAAATCTTCAGGAAGATTAAGGGTGAAGAGTACTTCGGAATAATCTGTGCTCAGATTTTGTTCGCGGTAATTATACCTGTTGACGAGATTAATAGTTGATGCCAGTGAATCAATCGGGATTGATCTTTTACTGTAGTCCCTGTTGTACGGAACATACATGCCATCAAGATCTTTTCTCCACAGATATGCTTTCATCGCTCTTGGTTCATCCGGAAATAGAATAGTACTATAGCCTTCTTTATCCTCTGTGATATCGAGTACGTTTTCAGACCTGTAGATCATGCTGGTGATGTCAAGGTTTCGGAATTCCTTGCCGGCTTCAAATACAATCTTATCCTGGAAATCATAATTTAGAAACGTGCCGGTGATAAGGCGTGGTTCGAGATCTTCGAGGATGTTGTCCCATCGGCCATTCTGCATGACACTGCAAGATACTTCTGCACGTGGATTAGTTGTCTTCAATCCTGAGATCTCGACACCAAAATCGATTTCCTGATGCGTATTTTGTTTTGACACCATTGCAGGCCGGGTCTCTTGCGTCCGATAGCTTACTTTCTCATCCGTGATCAAAAATCGGCGGGTGAGGATAGGGTCATCTTCATCTCCGGGTTCATAGACGACGAGGAGATAATTTCCGGAGATGGTCCACTTTACTTCATCATTCGGGATGGTGAGTTTGTACTGGAGGTAATCCTGGTACGTGCCGGAGGAAATTTCATAGTCACGGATTTCTCCTTCTCTGTAACCACCCAAATAGTCAAATGGAGATAATTCCTGGGTGGGTTTCCAGTATCGATCACAGTGGATGACCGTGTAATAATAGCGGGTGCCTTTTCCGTCGAGCTCATCAAAAGAAAGGAACAATGAATTCTCCTGACCCAGTCTGGCGATCGGAAAGGTCAGGAAGAGGCCATTGACGTGCATTTTTACGGACTTGATATAATCTCTGTACACCCCGTCGTCGTAGCTGTCCAAATGAGGTTGAGCCTTCAGGAATGAAGCGAATAGAAGAAGGGGAAAAAGTAAAGAATACTTCAATGCAAGGATTTTAGGGCCTGAAATGATGGTATAATAACGTAAAAATGGATGGAAACGTTTTTGGTGAGGTGAAAGCCATTAAATGACAGGCAATGATCGTGGCACGACTAGTCGTGCCACGATGGTCTAAGACCCTGATATTCTGAGCATTGGAAGGGGTTTTTGGTTCCAAATAATGGACACTTATTTATATCGTTTTGAGGAAAGACTTGGTCTTGATTTCAGCGAAAAACCCACTAAAAGATTAAAAAATTCTCTTCATCACTTCTACCGGAATTTCTATTGAATTGAATTTGAATAATTCATTTTGATCAAGCGAAAGCAACTTTCTGGCTAGTTCCAGGTTGCAAATTGAATTCGGATTATTAGTTATAAAATCATTGTAGGAGGAGAATTCATATTCATCCGGAGATTTTACAAGACCTGATTTCACAGGATTGTAGTGGATATAATTGAAACAGATCAGTGAGTAGTCGTCCAGTAAAGACTCACCAGACGTTAATTTTAATTTTGTGTTTTGTTGAAACAAAGATCCAGTTCTCTCAAACCTTATATTAATAGCCCTGGCATAGCTGCTTAATAACATTTTCAATCCCCTCGAAAACAATGTCATCTTAATTCTTGATTTTTTTCTGGGTTTATTTTTTAGCAAATAGTTACTCCTTTTAACTCTGTTGTTTGATCGACTATTTGCGCAAATCAAGAAGTGAAAATGGTTTGGCATAAATGCATATGCCAGAATTTCACAATAAGGGACAAGGTAGTTTTTCACCTTTTGAAGGAAGAAATGATAATTTTCTTTTTCAAAAAAGATCGGCTGGCGATTTATACCTCTATTATAGAGATGATAAATCTCATTAGGTTTTAGTTTCAAACTGGTAAATTTTAAAGTGTTGATATAAATATAGGGTCGTAAAGGATACGACGCAAAAAAAAATGGAATCTTTTTCTAAAAAATATTATTTCAGTTGAAAGCTGATTGAGAGCGTCGTGTTCCATCGTGGCACGAAAAGTTTGGGGAGGCAAAGAAAGTGCACCACAAAAAGGGGAACCAGGTTATTAAAAAGAAGAAATAAAAAG
>JBBSAQ010000103.1:0-9210 GCA_038252065.1 Chitinophagales bacterium | reverse complement strand
GGTCTCATTTCTTTGCAAGATGTGCACAGGCATCACCATCTATTGATTACATCTGTGAACCGCCGTGATACGTGAACCGTACGTCCGGTGGTGTGAGAGGGATAAGGTAAAAGATTTCCTTTTACCTTACCCTACTCGATGGTTAAAAGGTTAAACTTCAAATAGCGGGAAAGGAAAGTTGAATTTCAGTGCTACATTTTCTTTTCCATTTCCACGAGTTTCTTTTGCATGTCCATCACGGTTTCCTGCAGCCAATCTGTTTTTTGCTGGCGGGCATCTGAGTATACGATGTGGGCATGATAGCGCCAGATCTCCTGTATATCTGAATAGGAAATCGTGTATGGAGGATAAGACTCATTGTCGGAAATAGCGGTAAGGCATTTCTGATCTTTATGATTGTGGACTCTTTTGTAAACAATACCGTCACGCTGGGTGATGATGATATAGGTCTTGTCATCTTTCAGGTCTGAAAGTGATTCAACATATTTTGATACCACCAGTGAACCCGATGGCATAGGTAACATAGAATCGCCACGAATCTCAAAAGCCCGATAACTGCCGGATGGTAAATTGGGAATGTACATTTTGGGAAGCTCACCGATGTATTCGGGATCCTGAAAACTATCCAGATAACCGGCTTCTGCTTTTGAATAAACAAGCTCAATATTTTGACGCTGGTCCTGATCCATCGTGATGGCCAGAACACGGAGATGATCATCCTTTGCGATTTCATAGGCATCATAATCTATTCTCTGATTCAACAACCGGTCAATAGATTGATTGAAGTAGGTAGAAATACGCTGTAGCATACCTATGTTAGGTTCAACTTTTCCAAGCTCATAACCACTCCATGTCGTGCGTGGAATTTCTAAACGGTCGGCTATTTCTTGCTGGGAATGACCTGATTTACGCCTGAGATACTGAAGATTCTGTGAAAGCATAATCTTGTAAAGCTTTAGTAAAGACGTGATAAATCGCATCTCTACAGCAAAAGTAGTAAAAATCGTCAATAAATGACGAAAAATAAGACAATGATTAATAATAAAGGAAAACAGGGGCAAGTTCTCTGTAGTTTGAAACTACGGACAACTCGTTTCAATCCATGACATCTCTCGGTTTTGATATTAATCGATCATAGAATATTTTCTGCGGGATGCCAGAAGTGTTTTTCAAAATTGACGACTGTGTCGTTTTTGACCTTGACGCCTTCTTTTTCAAGAGCCCGCTGCATGTATTTTGGGTCAGGGAAATGGAGACGACCGCTTAAATGGCCCAGTCGATTGACTACACGATGCGCAGGTATAGGCCCATCCATGACACTTGATTGTCGTAGGGCCCAACCTACCATTCTGGCAGATCCCAGGGCCAGAAAGTCAGCTATTGCGCCATACGTACTTATTCTTCCTCTGGGAATCGATCTGACAACCTCGTAGACATTTTCAACATAGTGCGAGTTCGCTTTTGCAGTCATCTGATAAAAATAGAAAAAGAGTTGCATGAATGGGAATGCTTAACTCTCGTAGAGTTTTCTATTGAGGTTGCATACAATCAATTATATTGTTGCATCTATTATCAATACCTAATCATATGAAAGGGCCCGCTATTTTTCTTGCGCAGTTTATTCGTGATGAAGCTCCGTTCAACACTCTTGATGGTATATGTGCATGGGCGGCAGGACATGGATATAAAGGCATACAAATGCCAACGCTTGATCCATGGCTTATTAACCTGAAGAAAGCTGCTGAAAGTAAAACCTATTGTGATGAACTCAGGGGAAAAGTAAAATCCCATGGCCTCGAGATATCAGAGCTCTCCACACATCTGCAGGGACAATTGGTCGCTGTACATCCGGCCTATGATGTATTGTTTGACAATTTTGCTCCCGCAGAAGTAAAAGGAAAACCAAAAGCCAGAACAGCATGGGCGATTGATCAACTTAAACTAGCTGCTCGTGCAAGTGCTAATCTTGGCCTTAATGCACATGTTACTTTTTCAGGAGCTTTGGCTTGGCCGTATGTCTATCCATGGCCACAGCGACCAAATGGATTGATTGAAGAAGCATTTACTGAATTATCAAACCGATGGATGCCCATCTTGCATACATTTGAAAAACATGACGTAGATCTTTGTTTTGAATTGCATCCCGGAGAAGATTTACATGATGGTGCCAGCTTTGATCGTTTTCTTGATCAATGTGATGAGCATCCAAGGATATGTCTGAATTATGATCCAAGTCATTTTGTAATTCAGCAGATGGATTATCTGCAGTTTATTGATTTATATGAAGACCGGATCCGCATGTTTCATGTGAAAGATGCAGAGTTTAATCCGGATGGAACGAATGGAGTATATGGAGGTTATCAGGATTGGGTAGACAGGGCAGGCCGGTTCCGCAGTCCGGGTGATGGAGAGATCGATTTTGGAGCCATATTCAGTAAACTAGCACAATATGAATATGAAGGATGGGCTGTACTGGAATGGGAATGTTGTATCAAAGACAGCGAACAAGGTGCTGCAGAAGGATCAGTGTTCATAAAGAATCATATGATAAATGTTACGCAAAGAGCGTTTGATGATTTTGCGGGAGGTGTCTCAGATCAGAAGACCAATAGAAAAATACTTGGGCTTGATCAGTGATCAAGTGATCAAGTGATCAAGTGATCTGGTGATTAGTAAATAGTAAAAAACAATCTAAAATCGAAAATGAGTTAAAAATTAATCAATGATGAGGATGTACAATAAATATTTTTTATTCATTCTGTTTATTTCAATACAAAGTTCATTCGTCAATGGACAGGATGTCAAATGGAATGAACTGATAGATAGATGGAGGAATGAGTATCATGTACCGGGTATGTCTGTGGGAATAATTAAAGATGGTAAGATCATACTATCCGGTGGATATGGTGTATTGGAAGAGGGAAAGAAAGCGAAGGTAGATGAGAATACACTTTTTTCAATAGCATCAAATACAAAAGCATTTTTAACAGCTTCTTTCGCAAAACTTGTAGATGAAGGAAAGTTGAAGTGGGATGATAAGGTGAGAACATATCTTCCGTATTTCGAATTGTATGATCCGTGTGTATCAGAGATGATGACTGTGCGTGATCTGCTATGTCATCGTTCAGGACTAGGGACATTCAGTGGTGACGTGATATGGTATCGCAGTGAATATAGTGCTGAAGAAGTCGTTCGACGCGTTGCGGTACTTCCGCAGGATTTTGAATTTCGAAGTGGTTTCGGATATTCCAATGTTATGTTTCTTGCAGCGGGTGAGGTGATCCGAAAAGTAACGGGACAAAAATGGGATGCGTATGTGAAAGAAAATTTTATCCGGCCACTACACATGAACAGAACCATCACGTCAACAAATGATATCTCTTCGACTTCTAATGTAGCGACACCACATCGACCTGAAGGTGATCATGAAGTACCCATCGATTGGGTCAACTGGGATAATATGGGTGCAGCAGGTGGTATTATTTCTTCTTCTGATGATATGCTGAAATGGATTGCTATGCAATTGAATCATGGCGTAGAAGGAACGGATACTTTTTTTTCTGTTGGCGCACAAACTACGATATGGACACCTCACAATAATTTCCCGGTAAGTGCAAAAGCTCATGAAATCTTTGGCCGCAATTTCAATGGTTATGGTTTAGGATGGGGACTGGGCGAATATCAGGGACGATTTGTTGTATCTCATACCGGCGGGTATGATGGTATGTATTCGAGTGTGATGATTTTGCCAAATGAACATATTGGCATTGTTGTATTGACGAATGCCATGCACAGTATAGGTCCGATGTTGAGCTATGAGATCATTGATAAGTTATTAGGTCTTCCCCAGGGTGATTGGGAAGAACGGGGATTGAAACAAGATAAGGCCGGCTGGAAAAACAAAGCTGACAGAATCGAAGAACGAATAGAAGCCCATGAGACAGGTACTGTGCCGTCGATGAGTGCAAAGGTGATCTCAGGTTTATACAGAGATCCTATGTATGGTGATATCCGCATCGGACAGGATGCCGGACAATTGATGATAGACTTCACAGCTTCTCCGGGATTAAAAGCAAAACTTACACACTGGCATCATGATGTTTACCAGATAGAGTGGCTGAAACCGCAGGCGTGGTTTAGTTTCGGGACAGTGCAGATACTTCAGGATAATAATGGACATCCGGATAAACTTTTATTTGATGTCCCTAATGATGATATTTTCTTTGAAGAGATCAAAGCAGTACGGGTAAACCCATGACATCAAAACCGCTAGGATTTATTTATGCATTGATACAGGATATCAAAGGTGATGTGTATCATGACCCTGTGACACTTGGAATTTATGCCACAGATGCAAGTATTTATCAAATCATGCCCGTAGCTGTCGTATGTCCCAAAGATGAAGAGGATGTAAAGACTTGTCTTAAAATAGCAAATCAATATCAAGTCCCCATTTTAGCCAGGGGGGGAGGAACCAGTCTGGCTGGTCAGACCGTAGCCGAAGCCATTGTCATTGATTTTTCGAAGTACATGAATAAAATTCTTTCATTCGAAAACCATCATGTCACTGTTCAGCCAGGTGTGATACGATCTCAACTCAATAAATTTCTAAAACCGCATGGACTTGAATTTGCGCCTGACCCGGCAACAGGTACAAGAGCTACTATCGGTGGCATGGTGGCAAACAATTCATCAGGTACAAAAAGTATTATCTATGGCAAGACGGGTGATCATGTCCTTGAACTGAAAGTAATGATGGTGGATGGTAAAATCATTCACACAAAAGCACTTTCATCTGAAGAATTGCAAAAAAAATTGGAAAGCAAGGACAGTGATCGAATCTATTATCAAAAATTGATGGATATCGTATTGCCTTTAACCCGCGAAGTAAAGGATAGGTATCCAAAAACGATGCGAAGAGTTGGAGGATATGCGTTCGATGATTTTATCTCCTCCGGATTTGGTGACCTCAACCGGATTATCATCGGTAGCGAAGGAACACTGGGTATCATCCTTGAAGCAAAATTAAACGTTGTCACGCTTCCAAAATTCAAAGGACTTAGTGTCGTTCAGTTTGATCATGCGCAGGATGCTATCAAAGCAACAATGACGATGGTGAAATACAAACCATCTGCTGTTGAAATCCTGAGCAGGTTGTTGATTGGGTATAGCCGGAAGAATATTGAAACTGCTCCTATGTGTGGATTTCTGAAAGGAGATCCGGACTCACTTCAAATCATTGAATTTTATGGAGATGATCCGGAAGAAATAAAAAACAGAGCGGAGTCCATGCATACTGAATTAAGATCGCTTGGATTTGGATATGCACATGATTATTATCCGGAGGGGAAAACATTTTATGATGTATGGGGGATCAGGGAACGTGGGTTGGGATTGTTGCTTGGAGAACCTACGGATAAGAAAGGTGTTCCCGTCATTGAAGATGCTGCAATTCCTCTTGAACATCTTGATGCTTTTATTGCAAAGGTTGTTGTGATATGTGAATCTAAAGGAGTGGGTGTAGACTATTATGCACATGCAAGTGTCGGTGTCATACATATCAAACCCATTTTAGATCTTCGGGTACAGGGAGATATTGATCTTTTCAAAAAAATAGCAGACGAAGTATTTCAACTTGTACTTTTTTATAAAGGATCATGGAGTAGTGAGCATGGTGATGGCCTCATCAGGAGTAGTTACCTGCGTGCGTTTTATGGTGATGCTATTTATGAAGGATTTAGAAAAACAAAAAATTTATTTGATCCTGATCACCTTCTTAATCCGGAGAAGATCGTTGATGCGCCACCGATTGATAGTCAGCTTCGCTATGGAGCAGTGTATCATGATTGGCCATTTGAGTCCGTGTATAAATATCGTGAACAGCATGATTTTCATACAGCAGTTCACCAGTGTTCAGGCCTTGGTGCCTGCAGGAAAGTATCCGGTGGTACGATGTGTCCGAGCTTCATGGTGACACTTGATGAGCGCGATTCTACTCGTGGTCGTGCGAATGCCTTGCGTCTCGCGATGTCAGGTCAACTGGAAGATGGTCTCGCTAATAAGGATCTGCCTGAAATCCTTGATCTGTGTCTTTCATGTAAAGCATGTAAAGCTGAATGTCCGAGCAGTGTGGATATGGCCCGATTGAAGGGTGAAGTGATGCAATATCAATTTGATCATCTGGGCGTTTCATTAAAAGATAAGATGATCGGAAGGAGTGCTGATCTGGCCCGAAGATTAGCAGGAAAAAAGGCAGGTGTAGTCAATGTGCTTCAAAACATGGCCGGTATCCGACACCTGGTGATGAAGTCGATAGGTATGGATGCGAGACGAAGGTTGCCAACATATGCTTCAAAACTTTGGACTACGTCTTATGATGAGCAACATGTAAAAACTTTAGGTGGTGATCCTGATGTCATCCTTCTGACGGATACATATACGCAATGTCATCAGCCGGAATCCGGTATCGCAGCTGTGCGATTGCTTGAAGCATTGGGACAGAATGTGATGTTGCTTGATGCGGGATGTTGTCAACGACCGCGGATCTCGCATGGATTTTTGAAAGAAGCTGCACAGAAAGTAAAACCGGCCATTGAGAAAATTATACCATGGTTGAATAAAAATATCCCGATAGCCGTATTAGAACCGGGTTGTGCTTCAGCCTGGACAGATGATATACCCGATCTTATCGAAGATGATGTAACGGCAGCCGCATTGAAAAAAATCATGACGTTTGAGCAACTGTTATTAGATGTTTTGAAAAAAACAAAAAACGGATCGGTTGTAATCAAACCTAAATCTGCACATGTACTTGTCCATGGGCATTGTCATCAGAAATCAATATACGGGATGGATGCTGTGAAAGAAATTTTTTCCATGTGGCCTTCCACGAAATACGAAGAAATCGATAGTGGTTGTTGCGGTATGGCGGGTTCGTTTGGATATGAATCGAAGCATTATAATATTTCCAAAAAAATGGCCGAACGAATTTTAATCCCTGCGATAAAATCAGAACCTGATGCGATGGTGATCGCCAATGGATTTAGCTGCAGACATCAGATAGCAGATTTTGCAGACCGGAAAGCTGTGCATATAGCTGAAGCTTTTAAAATAGTAAATGATTCGCAATGACTCAAAGGAGGATTATTTCTTTAGTTTGTTTGGGCATCACAACTCTAAGTCCAATCCTATTGAATATTTTTCCTGTGGGTGATTGGGTAAGTGGCCCAATTCTAATTATTTTTATATTAATTCCAATCGTCATTATTGAATTCATATGCACAGTATTAAATTTTATTTATCAACAACATAAGAGCGCATTAATAATTCAGATCTTATTCATGTTCATTTCTATTTTCATATTTATCTATTACATTTTTGTCCATTAATTATTTTCGAAAAAACATATTCAGTGAAGGCATTAAATAAATATCCGCCGGTTGCCAGTCGATTCAGATCTCTCCTCAATGCAGGCAAGTTTATAAAGAATCCATTTCCAATACTGGACCGTGCAGTTTCAAAATTGGGGACAACATATGGTTTTTATATGGGGGGAGTGGAGAAGGCAGTACTCACGATTGATCCAAAAGTTGCACGATATATTCTTCAGAAACATCACCGCGCTTATGAGAAATCTAAAATTGTCACAGAGATCCTGGCAAAGTTTTTAGGAAATGGTCTGCTTACCAATACCGGTGATCAATGGCTCGCGCAACGAAGATTGATTCAACCAGGGTTTCATCGTAAGCGAATTGAATCTCTTCAGACGCTTATGAAAACTGAGATTGATACAGGAATGATCAATTGGACCATCAAGTCTGCAGGTGGAGTGATGATTGATGCGTATAAAGAAATGAATCTACTCACTTTTCGGATTATCGCGAAAGCATTGTTCAGTGATTCCATCCGTGAAGATGAACTTACACAGTTAAGTGGATTGATAAGTACAATACAGGCATACATCATCAGGGAAGTAAGACAGCCACATAAACGGTGGTGGTTTAAGCTCACTGGCATCACTGCAAAACATATAGCGCTTGCAAAAGGAACAAATGAACTGATCAGGGATATTATAAAAAAACGTCGCAGTGAGTCTGTTATGCCGGATGATCTGCTGACGATGCTTTTAGAATCTAAATATGAAGACACCGGAAAGGGAATGGAAGACGAGCAGTTGATAGACGAATGCCTGATCCTGTTTGTAGCCGGTCATGAGACATCTGCCAATGCGTTGTCGTGGATGATTTATTTATTGGGCTCTCATCCTAATGAATATACCAAACTTCAAAACGCACAAGATGAACTTCAAATTACACTGGTGCGTAATGTGATTGAAGAAACATTGAGATTATATCCACCGGCATGGGTGATGGACAGAATTTCTTTGGAAGATGATAAAGTATTGGATTATCAATTGCCGAAAGGAACATTTTGGGTAATCTATATCAGAGGGATGCATCGTAATGCTCAATACTGGGATAGACCGAATGAATTTATTCCTGATCGATGGAATGATCCGAATCTCAACAGGGAAGCATATATGGCATTTGGTGCCGGACCACGATTGTGCATTGGCGAGTATTTCGCCATGATGGAAATGCAGCTTATTCTGACCACGATCGTAAATACGTGGAACATCAAATTGATGTCGAAAGATGTTGCTGAAAAACCTATGGTGACTTTGAGACCTGGAGGGGAGATATTTATTTCAATAGAGGGGAGGCAAAAAATTTGTTAAAACTTTATTAATTTAACCGAAAATAAGCTATATGTTTCCTGAAAATGATCCTGCAAAGGGATGTTTTTACTTTGGAGGAATAACCTTCGGCCTTACGATATTGGTTATTGCTTTAAAATTTATTTTTGAAGGGAAGAGCTATTTGGCCGATTTTGGAGATGAAAGTAGTGATGACATTAGCCTTGGATTTCTACGAACTGTTTTTATATTGTTTATAATTTCAGGAGCGGTTTATTTATATTCTCGTTCAAAAAGAAATCAGAAATAGTTTCTTGAATTAATACCATTATATACTCTCCCGTAAATTAAGCCAAATAGAAACTTGAAAAATTATGGTTCTACGCCATTTTTAGTGGGTAAACTGGCATGTCGAGCTTTCCGCAATGGAAATAAATCATTCGTATAAAGTTGTGGATATTTCGATAACCTCTTCCTCTTCGTTTTATTTCTTGTATCACCAGATTTAATCTTTC
>JBBSAQ010000102.1:0-9254 GCA_038252065.1 Chitinophagales bacterium | reverse complement strand
TATAATAGTTCGTATAATTATTATCCTGACAATCCGGGAAATTTTGGTAACAATGCAGGGCGTCTGAATATCGCTGCGACGCTATTAAATAATCTAAGTGAACTGCATGACCTTCGTGCGATGATCATGGCGGAACCAGCGCGTGGGTTCGGCTTCAGTGATACTTCTTATCAGTCGTATGTGGGTGGAAAGTCAGGTGATGACATTAGTGCATTGGCCACACAATCTTCCGATCATCTCATTTCTTTATATAATTATCACAGATTCTACACAACCTATACGGCTGAACCGACCCTGATCTTAAGTTATTCTGAGGTTTGTTTTTCTGTCGCTGAAGCTATCAATCGAGGCTGGATCAACGGCGATGCTGAAACATGGTATAAAAACGGGATCACAGCGATGTGGAGTTTTTATGGGATAACGGATGGTGCTAATGTTGTCAACATTCAGGCCGTCGATTTTAGTAACATTCCATATACGGTTCACTTCAGTTTTGCGAATTATTTTAATCAACCCCTGGTCAAATACAAAGGGAATAATGCAGATGGACTGAATCAAATCCTTTTGCAGAAATATCTTGCCTATGCCCGTAATTCCGGTTTGCAGGCTTATTATCAATGGCGCAGAACGGGTGTTCCTGCATTTGATGCCGGTCCAGGGTCTGGAAATGGTGGTGTCATACCCATGAGATATCAATACCCATCTAATGAAATATCGACTAACGGCGCTAATCTTACAGAAGCATTATCCAGACAATATGGAGGAAGTGATGATATTAATGCGGTGATCTGGTTGATAAAATAAAACACTACAGGAGAAAGAAAAGCAATTTGCAATAAAAATAAATTGAATCATCTTATGCATAAAATCTGTTTAATTCTTGTAGGGTTGATCATTACTTTTTCTGTTCAGGCACAACATAAAACAGAAAACTTAATTATTGTTACCCTTGACGGAATGCGGTGGCAGGAGGTATTTGGAGGAGTAGATTCACTGTTGATTGTAAATAAAAAATTTACACATGATTCCGCTACTGTCGTCAAGACATATTGGAGCAAAGATATACATGAGCGCAGGGGAAAATTATTTCCATTTTTGTGGACGACGGTATTAAATAAGGGTCAACTTTATGGGAACCGACTTAAAGGAAGTAATGTCAATGTGGCAAACAAATATCATTTCTCTTATCCGGGCTATAATGAAATTTTCACTGGTTATCCGGATACGGCTGTTAATTCCAACGATAAAATTCTGAATAAAAACATTAATGTGCTTGAGTTCATAAACAAGCAAAAGGGGTTTAAAGGAAAGGTTGCAGCATTTACTTCATGGGATGTTTTTCCATATATATTAAATGAAGGGAGGAGTGGAATTTATGTAAATGCAGATGACACCATACAATCAGGTAATAGTGCTTTAAAACTGATCAGTGATATGCATTCTCTTTCGTCTCGACCGTTGGATGTGCGGCCTGATTTGTTGACCTATTTTGGAGCAAGGGAATATTTGAAAGCATACCATCCCAAAGTACTTTATATTGGTTTTGATGAAACGGATGATTTTGCGCATGAAGGCATGTATGATCAATATTTAAAAAGTGCTCATGCAGAGGATGCCATGCTTGCCGATCTTTGGTCATTGTTACAATCTATGCCGGAATATGCTGATCACACCACTTTAATTGTGACCTGCGATCATGGACGTGGTGATAAAGTAAAATCAGAGTGGACTTCGCATGGGGAGAAAATAGCAGATTCAGATCAGATCTGGATTGCCGTCATAGGTCCGGACACTAAGCCGCTTGGTGAAATGAAGAAGACAAAGCAGTATTATCAGCGACAATTGGCTACAACATTCGCTGCTTTACTTGGATTTGATTTTAAGCCAGATCAACCTGTCATGGGTCCGATAGAGAGTTTACTCGGTAAGTAATATATTATTATTGCAGCAGTATTTATTCAGATATGGTATAGCTTTAAATTCTGTTACTATATTGAATTGACTTATACATGTATCCTAATTATTGTAAGACAGGCATGATCAAAGGCGTAAAATATATTGTGTTCTCTGGTCTGCTCTGCATTCCGTTGTTTCTTTTTTCGCAGACTCAACAAAAGGTAGTCCTTCCAAATGGATGGTCACTTACACCTGCCGGCCATTCATTGCCATTAGGAGATTTGCCATTAAATATGGCTGTTTCAAAAAGCAAAAGATTGATGGCTGTGACGAACAATGGACAAAGTGTTCAAAGCTTACAACTGATCGATGTAAAAAACGAAATCATTTTGGACAATATTGAAATTACCAAATCCTGGTATGGATTGAAATTTAGTGGAGATGAAAAATTTCTGTTTGCCAGCGGCGGAAATGATAACCTGATCTATAAATATGGCATAGAAAAGCACAAACTGATCATTCGGGATACGATATTATTAGGGAAACCCTGGCCTGAAAAAATATCACCTGCCGGGATCGACATCGATGATGAAAATCAAATTTTGTATGTCGTCACAAAAGATAATACCGCCCTGTATGTAATAGATTTGAATACAAAAAAAATTGAGTACCAGATTGATTTAGGAGCCGAGGCCTACTCGTGCGTACTTTCGCCTGACAAAAAGGAATTATACATTTCGCTTTGGGGAGGTTCCAGGATTTTGATTTATTCGCTGATTTCACACACTTTACTCAGTTCAATATCTGTTGGAAGTAATCCAAATGAATTAGTACTTTCGAAAAATGGTAAATATCTGTTTGTCGCCAATGCAAATGACAACAGTGTATCTGTGCTGGATATCAAACATCGACACGTACTTGAAGAACTCAATGCAGCACTTTATCCGGATTCTCCAACAGGCTCGACCAGTAATGGTCTGGCACTTTCAAGTGATGAGAAGACCCTTTATGTAGCAAATGCTGATAACAATGCCCTGGCTGTATTTGATGTTTCTGAAATCGGAAAAAGCAAGTCAAAAGGATTTATACCGGTAGGGTGGTATCCGACAAATGTCAAAGTAGTCCATCACACAATTTTTGTCGCCAACGGAAAAGGTTATTCTTCATTTGCAAATCCGAATGGTCCAAATCCCGTAAGTCCGGAACAAAATGTAGCTTATCAGAAAGGCGATATTGCGGCCCAGCGAAAAGTAGAATATATCGCAGGACTGATGAAAGGCAATATGAGCATCATTGATGAGCCTACAAAAGAAAAGTTGTCCCAATATTCCGGAATGGTCTATGAGAATACACCATTTAATAAAGAAAAGGAAATGAAAGCTCATGGCGAATCTGGCAACCCAATACCCATGAATGTCGGCGACTCATCGCCTATTAAATATGTATTTTATATTGTCAAAGAGAACAGGACGTATGACCAGGTGCTGGGGGACATGCCAAAGGGGAATGGAGATACAAGTTTGGTTTTATTTGGACAAAATGTAACCCCTAATCAACATAAGCTTGCGAATGAATTTGTCTTACTGGATAATTTTTATGCGGATGGAGAAGTAAGTGCGGATGGCCACAATTGGTCATTGTCCGCAAATGCAAATGATTTTCTCGAAAAGACCTGGCCCACCTTATACGGAGATCGTGGAGGCACCTATGATTCTGAAGGCACAAGAGCCGTAGCGAATCCTAAAGATGGTTTTTTATGGGACTATTGTAAACGTGCAAATGTCACGTATAGAACATATGGGGAATTTATAGATGACTTCAAGGCAAATATTCCTGTGCTGGAGGGACATTTTTGCCCTTTTTTTACAAGTTGGGATATGACGGTTAGAGACACTGTCCGGTTTAATCAATGGAAACGAGATTTTGAATCCTTGTTAAGAGAAAATAAATTGCCTCAATTAAGCACCATCCGATTTATCACTGATCATACTGAAGGATTGGAAAAGGGAAGGCCTACTGTTTTTGCACATATGGCAGACAATGACCTGGCTGTAGGGATGTTTGTTGATTATCTTTCTAAGAGCAGTATCTGGGATAAAACTGCAATCTTCATTGTGGAAGATGACGCGCAAAGTGGAAGTGACCATGTGGATGCGCATCGCACTACAGCTTATCTGGCCGGTGGATATGTAAAAAGAAACTTTGTAGATCACACCATGTATTCCACATCATCGATGTTGCGCACGATCGAACTGATACTGGGACTTCCACCTATGAGTCAATATGATGCAGCTGCCGAACCGATGTGGAGAAGTTTTTCACATTCGCTTGATATGCGGCCGTTTCATTCTGTCAAGGCTAATATAGATCTGAATGAAATTAACTCCTCAAACGCTACCGGTTTTGAAGGATATCATAAGTTTGATTTTTCAAAGGAAGATCTTAATCCTGATATCTTATTTAGCCAGGCGATCTGGAAGGCGGTGAAAGGGGAGGATAGTGTTATGCCTGCGCCAAAGAGGAGTGCGTTTTTGATGACGAGTGAAGATTGACGTTTTAACTTTGCCGTCATGAGAGAAAAAAAACGCCAAAGCAGACGCTTTGGCGTTTTTAAGTGGAGCTAAGGGGAGTCGAACCCCTGACCTCTTGCATGCCATGCAAGCGCTCTAGCCAGCTGAGCTATAGCCCCATATTTCTAAGGACTTTTCCATAGAGGACTGCAAACATAGCCGTTTTTTACTAATAGAAAGGAGCAGTGCGCGGTTCCAAATGGAACGAATCCATTCTGGTATTCGGTTAATGCCTAATTTTGTGCCCTTATTGAAAAACTCAAATATGAAGGATGTATATATAGTTGCCGCAGTGCGGACGCCAATCGGGAGTTTTGGAGGTTCATTGTCTTCCCTTTCTGCCACTGCCCTGGGTGCTAAGGCTATAGCTGGTGCATTAGCGGCGGCTAAGATTTCTCCGGATCAGGTTCAGGAAGTGCTCATGGGAAATGTGGTCTCGGCCAATCTTGGGCAAGCTCCGGCCCGACAGGCTTCATTGGGAGCGGGAATACCTTACGATGTTCCTTGTACCACAATCAATAAAGTATGTGCCTCGGGAATGAAGGCCATTGTGTTTGGTGCCCAATCTATAGCTCTGGGACAAGCAGATATTATTGTCGCCGGAGGAATGGAAAGCATGACGAATGCTCCATTTTATGTTCCCGGTATGCGATGGGGGACAAAATTCGGTAATGCTGAATTGATCGATGGCCTGACAAAAGATGGATTGACGGATGTGTATAACAAAACTGCGATGGGTGTAAGCGCTGACAAGACAGCAGAGAAATATAATATCAGCAGAGAAGCGCAGGATGCATTTGCAATTGATTCTTATAAAAGATCGCAAAGTGCTACGAACAACGGGAAATTTAAAAATGAAATCACACCTGTTGAAATCGCACAAAGGAAAGGACCTGCCCTCATGATCGATAAGGATGAAGAACCCTTCAAAGTTGATTTTGATAAGATCCCTGGTTTGCGTCCTGCATTCAGTTCTGATGGAACAGTGACTGCTGCAAATGCTTCAACGTTGAATGATGGTGCCGCAGCAGTTATCCTGGCGAGTGAAGAGGCGATCAAAAAATATTCACTTACACCATTAGCAAGAATTGTTTCTTACGCAGATGCAGAGCAGGATCCTTTTTGGTTTACCACGACGCCGACGCTTGCTACACCACTTGCATTGAAAAGAGCAAATCTTAATACAGGAGATATTGATTTTTATGAAGTCAATGAAGCTTTTGCTGTGGTTACACTTGCATTTGAACAGGTGATTGAAATAGCGCATCAAAAAGTGAATATCAACGGAGGAGCATGTGCATTGGGTCATCCATTAGGTGCTTCAGGTGCAAGGATTGTGACGACACTTACACACATTCTTCAGCAGAATAATGGCAGATATGGCCTTGCTACGATATGCAATGGTGGGGGAGGTGCTTCGGCAATAATCCTTGAAAAAATCTAATGAATAAGGAGTATGCACCATTTTCGTGAATCGTGAATCGTGAGTCGTGAATCGTGAGCCGTGAATCGTGAGTTGTGAATCGTGAGTCGTGAATCGTGAGTAGAGTGTTTGTAATAAATCGTCATTCGTTATTTGTTACTCGTCATTTGTTAATCGTCAATCCAACTATGTTAGCTAACAAGATCAGAGGTTACATCCGTTTATTTTTTGTTTTCATCATCACGGTTCTGGCAACCTTTGCTGTTTTCTTTATTGGGATTCTTCCCATCAATAAATATAAATGGGGTCTTAAGATCCGGAGGGCGTGGTCAAGGGTTTTTATTTTCATTCTCAATTATCAGGTTGAGGTGATTGGAAAATTTCCAACTGACCGCAATTATCTTTTTGTGGGCAATCATCGTTCTTCGCTGGATCCTTTTGTTAGTCTTGCGTACCTGCAAGCCAATCCGGTCAGTCGGGGAGATGTAAAAAATTATCCATTTCTGGGAAAAGGAGCTGAGCGCACAGGCATCATCTTCGTGGACAAACAGAGCAAAACCAGCAGAACTGCCAGTAAACAGGCGATCTATGATGCCCTCAAAGAAGGCAAATCCATCATGATCTATCCGGAAGGAAAAACAGGTGCGCAACCTCTGACAGCAACCTTTCAAAAGGGCTCGTTTGATGTGGCGGCGGAATTGAATGTGCCTGTCATACCCTTTGCCATTGAATATAAAAGTCTCGCAGACTATTGGGATCACACGGATACCATGGCAGGGCATTATTTCAAAAACCTGGCTAAGTGGCGGACAGTTGTTCGTCTGTCCATTGGCGATGTCATTTATGGTGACAATTCCTGGACGTTGCTGAGGCAGTCGCAGCAATGGATCAATGATGAAATTGCCCGAATGAGGGCGGATTGGGGTGGATTGTCGGAGGGGAAGGAGACGGTGGAGGAGAAGGCGACTTAAAAAAAAAGGCACTGATTTCTCAGTGCCTTCTTGTAGTAGCGGGGGCAGCGCAATCCCGCTTGAACCTATTTGGTCGTATTTGATCCTACTTAAATTAGATCTCTTTATTTATAGGCACTCTGTGAACTTTCATTAGTAGATTTGTATTAATTCATACAGATATAGACACTTTATAAGTTCGCTTAAAGTACCCAAAATGATAAATCATAGCAGAAACAGAATAGCAATCCCACACTTTAATTTAAGGGATAAGACCGATCAAAAGCAGGCAACATCTATATTCCTGTTCTTTAAATACAGGAAAGACATGGACCGCTTAAAATACAGTACCGGTTTGTCAGTAATTCCAAAATACTGGGACCAAAAAGCCCATAAAGCCCGTATAACGGCCTTGCACCCCGAATACAGAGAATTAATGAGAAGCTAGTCCAAATCGCCTCCAAAGCCAAGGAAGTAGCCTTAAATACCCCTGGAATAACACATGATAAGTTTAAAGAAGAAATGGACTACTTGCTTGGAATCAGAAAGAGAATAAATGAGCGAACTCATCCAGGTTTATTTGAATTCATAGAAAGTATAATTGAACATGAAAAGACTAAAGCCAACGCCAAAAGCACTTGGAAGAAGACTCAAAGTTTATTGAATCATCTTATAGCCTATTCAAAGGACAAGGGGCTTAATGATCTAGATTACGATGACATAGATTGGGACTTCAAAAGAGATTTTGAAAATTGGTGCTATACTGCTCCAAGGAGCCATAGCCAGAACAACATGAATAAGAACTTTGAGGTCCTTTCAAATTTGATAAAAGAAGCCTACAATCGCTATTACACTAATGACAGAGGTATAAAGGTTCGATATCATTCAAACGAGATCCCGCTTGACAAAAAGTTTGGGGTTAAGCGAGTTAAGACTTCACATCACCCGCTCACACATATGGAATTAAGGCAATTACTAACATATAGCAAACTAACAGAGACTGAAATGAAAGTAAAGGACCTTTTTCTAATGTCCGCTTTTGGAGGGGGGTTCAGATATAGTGACTATCAAAAAGTAAAGAAAGAAAACATCTTTATCCAGGAAGACATAGAGATGCTGAGGCTTCATACAACCAAAGGCGACTCAAGAAAGTTTGACAATGAAGTTGTGGTACCAATTCTACCGGAGTTTAAAGAACTCCTCATTAAATATGAATACAACCCTCCTAGTCCATTAAGTTCTCAAAAGTCAAATGAAATAATAAAACAGGTTTGCAAGAAGGCAGGCTTAAATCGTGAAGTTGAAGTAAAAGAGTCTATTAGCGGAAAAATCGAACTCAGTCACCAACCTATATGGAGCAAAGTTTCTAACCACATAGCTCGATACTCTTTCATTACTTTTATGTTAAACGAATTAGGGGCTAATCCTGCTGAAGTAGCAAATATGACAGGACAGAGCCTAAAAGTCATGTATGCATATGTCCAAGGGGATAAGGCAAAGAGTGCGATACAATTCGCAAAAAAGCATTTCGAAAACTAAATTCCTAATCGTAATATGTAATAACTAGATTGCTAACCTCTAAATCTCCCAATAGTTAAACTCCCAAATAATTTCCTTAATTTCAGTATTGTTAAAACCACTATCCTAAGGAGAGAACAGTGTAGCCTTCCCAAGAAATGTTATGAGAGATAAAGGAATAAATCTACTAACTCTCTTGTTCAAATTAGAGTTAAAATACAACTAAACCAACTCAATTCTCACCTCCAGTATTACTGCTAGAATCTAACACACCATATTTCCCCATATAATCCTGATGAATTTCTACACCCCCATTTATAGAAGCTACAAAAGCATCAATTTTTTTCAACCAAGCATTAAGTAAAATACCATCTGTATCAAGTATTAAAATAGTATAGTTCCATATTAATTGGCGCTTCTTTGGCAATGTAAAAAAGTTAGTAATGTAATACTCACCTAATCTGAGACAAGAGGTTTAGTTAAAAACACCATTAAATTTACTAAACCTCTGACAAAGGAAACAAGGCGCTAATACAGCGACGGAATTCAAGGACCTTGGTTGCCCTTGATGCCATCTAGAACCAAATTATGTTCGCTCAGCTCAGCCACCAATTTCAGCGTAATCCGATTACTATTTCCAAGTGGAAAAGAGAGCTTTTGGGAACAGCAAGTCATTTGCAGATGAATCATAACATTAGTCTCGAGAACTCATCCGGAGAGATGGATAAGCCCTATGACCACATCGGCAAGTCTAAAGTATACCAATCCAAATTTGATTTGTCCAGTTAAATATAATGATTATATTTAATGTGTGAATCTAAAACCTCAGGATCGTCGTGTGATAGAGGATTTGCGCTACGATACCAAGATAAAGAAAATCTACATTCGATACAGCAT
>JBBSAQ010000101.1:0-9404 GCA_038252065.1 Chitinophagales bacterium | reverse complement strand
ATTGCAGGCCCTTTAGCCTTTCCTAAATCTCCATCATTTTTAGCGATATAGGATACCCATTCTCTTTATTCAGTACTCATTCGGTACATTACACAGCTTAAAGCGAAAAATGATAAACTGAACCAACCGGTGAAGGGAAGCATATTCGGTGAACATAAAGTTTTCTTAAAATTCATTTCATATTATAAGTACACAAATTATTTAAGCTAAATTCGATCTCGAAGGCAAATTCTTCAGTCCTCCATAGTTATTACAGTCTGAAGAAATACCAATATGACGCGAAGATTGCAAATTGTGTTTCAATTTTATACGTTCTTGCAATTGCGATTTTATAAGAATAATATTTGACCATATAAAAAACATGATTTATGAAACGGATATTGACAATTACAATCTTTACAGGCTTCCTTCTTTCGTTTGCTACAGGGCAATCATTATTAAATAAGGAAAATAGACTTTTCAATAATGTCCATAGCACCTCAAGATCTGTGCTTACCACTAACTACACCTTAACTACGTTTTCTGAACCCTATAATGACCTTACAGGTGCTACATCCATCAATAATGGTGAGATCTGGGATGAACCTGACTATATCGTTCCCTTACCTTTTCCATTTACATTACTGGGTACAGATGTGACTTATCTTGAATTTTATGGTTCAGGCTCACTGATGCGTGCACCAACTGAAGATCCGAATGTGGATGCTTATGTTTTCTCTTTTGAAACAGATCTTGTCGATAGAGGCTCTTTTGGATCGGTTTCACTGTCTCCCATCAGCTATAAATCAACGGGCACAGTTGGAAATCACATTCTTAAAATCGAATTTAAAAATGCCGGTTCGTATTATGAAATGGATGAGAATGGAACATTGGATATGTTCATCAACTTTCAACTCTGGCTATTTGAAGGAAGCAACAAGATTGAGTTTCATTTTGGAAATAGCTCTATCAATGATCCGTCTGTATTTTATGGAGGTGATATAGGTGCAGGTTTAGGCGTGACGAATTACAATGAGACAGATGATATCATATCGAATCCTCATTTCCTTGTCGGACAACCCTCAAATCCTACATTGTCAGCCAATGTTAGTTTTCTTAATGGTACTCCTTCAAATGGTACTGTGTACAGATTATCTCTACAGTCCCCTCTGCACGTTGATGTCACGGGCCAAAATGGCACTTCATTCTGTAATCCCAATGGCACTGCAACTGCTACTGCTACCGAAGGGACAGAACCATACACATATCATTGGAACACTGGAGCTACAACATCAGCCATTATTAATTTAGGTGACGGGACTTACACGGTGACAGTCACCGATGCAAGTGCGATGACTGCAACGGGCAGTACAACCATTACGATACCGGATCCTATTGAAGTAAATGCAAGTTCAACAGATGAAACTGCCGTCAATGCTAATGATGGTACAGCTATCGCCATTCCCACGAATGGACTGCCACCCTTTGGTTGGCTATGGAGTAATGGAAGTGCAGGTTTCGAAATTGTTAATCTTGCGCCAGGTATTTATACGGTGACCATTACGGATGATGCGGGATGCACAGCTTCGCAAAGTGTTACAGTGAATGCATTTGGTTGTCCTGAACTCACTATTGAAGCTGATGTTACGAATGTAAGTTGTTTTGGATTATGTGATGGTACTATTGACATCACAGGTGTTACTAACGGTGCAGGGAATTACGAATATAATTGGTCTCCTATTGGATCTACTCTGCCTTCAGCCATCAACTTATGTCCAGGCGATTATATCGTCACTATTACGGATGATAATGGATGCCAGGTTATTGGTTCTTATACAATCATTCAGCCAACGGAACTTCATGCAAATGCAGGATCAACAAATGAAACTATACAAGGCCTTAATGATGGCACAGCATCTGCTTCACCATTTGGTGGAACTGCTCCTTATTTCTATCACTGGAATAACTCAGGCACAAATCAGCAAATCACAAATCTTGCTCCAGGAATCTATACGGTAACCGTTACAGATAGCCATGATTGTTCTTCAATTCAAACGGTTACAGTTGAAGCGGGTCCATGTGGAATCCTGATTCATACAATTACAAATACAACATGTTTTGGAATGTGTAACGGAAGCATTTCGGTGCATCTGAATAATGAAATACCGCCTGCAACTTATAACTGGAGCATTGGTGTTACTTCTCCAACGATCACTGAGCTTTGTGCTGGAGAATATATTGTGACTGCAACGAATGGCACCGGCTGCATCGTAATTGAAACGTACTCGGTGACAGAACCACCTGAAATATTTACAAATGTCGGAAGTACAGATGAAACAGCACAGGGAGGTAATGATGGCACTGCGTGGGTGATACCTTTCGGTGGTACTCCTCCATATACGTACTTGTGGAGTAACGGCAGCGTTGATTCCCTGATCATTAATCTGTCCCCGGATCTGTATTCTGTTGTGGTGACAGATGCGAATGGTTGTTCTCAGGCAGAATTTGTAGACATTAATTCATTTACATGTTTTGATTTTATTGATGGTAAGTTTAAAGACGTTTCATGTTTCGGGACTTGTGATGGCCAAGTGACTGTTATCCCTATTGGTGGTGTTGGGCCCTATACATATGCATGGAGTACAGGGGATACGACGAAAATGATTACTATTTGTGGCGATAGCACTTACAATGTCGTAGTGACAGACATGGGTCAGGGTTGTTCTGATAATATTGGATTCGAATTACAGTCGCCGGCAATGCTAACAATTGCAATTGATTCCGTGATTAATATTTCACCCACAGGCACGTCATCTATCTCAGTTACGATCACTGGTGGAGTTGAACCTTATTTATATGTATGGTCCGGGCCAAATGGTTTTTCCGATACGATGGAAGATCTGTTTGACATTCCGGTTGGCTACTATGACCTGCTTGTCACGGATGCACATGGCTGTACAACTTCCGTTGATTCTATTGAAATAAAAGAAACAGTTGGATTTGCCAATCCGGATCAACTGGATGTTCGGGTGTATCCAAACCCTGCAAGGGATGAAATGCACATTGATATAGGTGAAATTTCAAACTATCAAATTCAATTGACCAGTTTTGATGGACGCATTGTCGATACCTGGAAAAATGTACGGAACATCAATGTCAGAGATATCGCCGTAGGGATATATGCTATCAAAGTGACTTCAGGGGAGAAGTATTATATCCAGAGGCTGGTGATAGGGAGGTAGGTTCGAGACACTATCTTTCCGGCTCATCCTCCTTTTTAGCACGTTCGGTATTCAGAACTTGTCAATTTGAAAACAATGTTGTTCATTTATAATCGTTAATCAGGGACAACAAAGATTGACATAAAGTTCAAATCATCGTTTAAATTTCTGCTTTCTTCACACCTATGCGTTCATTCTAAGCAGTAGATAATACTGCAAGTTTTTATATGTTCTTATTTTATTACTACTTGTACTCCTCAAGGAATATAAAGTTGTTGTCAAAGTATTCTTAAGGTTTATCGACTCTTTCTCTTTTCAATGCCTATCCGCACTACTCCTCCGGCATGAAATACTTTTACGTTATTCTGTCTTTTATATTCCTTCTGACCTGCAGGCCATTGTATAGCCAGATTGATCCTCGTTTCAATCACCTGACCTCTGACCAGGGCTTGACCTCAAACAATACAAGCTGCCTCCTAAAAGACAACAGAGGATTTTTATGGATAGGCACAGATAATGGTCTTAATCGCTTTGATGGAAAAAACATTGTTCCTTACACACATACTATTGGAAATCCAACTACAATACTAAACGATGATATCAACACACTGTTTGAAGATGAATCACATCGTATATGGATTGGCACCTATGGCGGTTTGAGTATACTTGAACCTGATTCATCTAAATTCATCAATTTTAGAAATGTAATTTCAGCAAACGATACTGTTGATTTCAGGCAAGGCGTAATGTCTATTGGCCAATTTAATAAACGTATATGGGTCGTAACCCGTAGCCACATTTTTTCAACACCACAGGATTCATTTCACTTCACAAAGCTGGAAGATCATTTAACATCCACTCTTGCAAAAAAGACATACTTCCTTCCAAATCGAATAATCACAACGAAATCCGCTATATGGTTTTCTTCTTCTAAAGGACCGGTGTATACTGAAGACGGAATTACTTTTTATCATAAAGACCATAATCCAAATCACTGGCCCATTTTCGAAAAAGGCTGGTTATCATCTCTATACAATGATGGGGATTCGATTCTTTATTTTTCCACCGTTCATTTTCCGGGTTTGTATACATATCGTCCAGGTAGTCCGTATTTGGATTCAATTTCATTTGACAATAACCCTAATGCCAGGAATATCTGGGTCATGGCATTGAGTAAGCTGAACGATGATGAAATCGTAGGCTCATCTATGAACAACGGAATTTTTACGTTCAATAAGAAGTTGCACACCACCAGGTTTTATGTTCCTGATAATACAAATCCCCGTTCGCTTAGTAGTTATTCTGCATGTCAAACATTATCTGATAGTCTGGGAACTATTTTTCTAGCTACAGAGCATGGTCTTGAATATGTAAATCCATCACAACCCCCATTTAAAATATTTAATACCTCCAATACACCACTTGGGAACATGGCTGTTCATTTTGCCGAAGACGAGCAGGGAAAACTTTGGTTTGCACCATTACAAAACGGTCTATTCTCTTATGTCCCGGCAACCGGAAAAATAGAACCACACCAATTTCCAGGCAAATACAACAATGTTTGGTCATTGTATTTTGAAGGAAATAATTTATTATTGGGAACTGAGGGAGGATTTGCCACTTTTTCCACTACTTCAAAAGCATTTAAGCCATTATTCAAAGAAATTCCAAAATATGTACAGGAACTAACTGACTGCCCCACTTCTTTTATCCTTAAAGATAAATCAGGCTCATTTTGGATAGGCATTTACCCTTATGGATTACTTAAATACAATTTTGAAACCAGAGAATACATTCACTATACATCATTTGATTCCATATATAAATTGCCGGGCATTGGAACAATATCTTCAGCAACAATGGATGACAATGGAACACTTTGGCTGGGTTATGTGTCTAATGATTTGTCGGAAATAAATACATGCGATAATTCTATTCGGAATTTCAAAATACTTTCAAATGATGATTACGGATTAGTTGGAAGTATTTCATCCGTTACCCTCGATACCAAGGGAAATCTCTGGATTGGAACCTCGCAAGCCGGTCTATTCAAATATGATATCGCTAAGAAATCCTCTTCTTCCTATGATACCAAAAACCATTTATCAAGCAATAATCTTGGGGCTATCGTCTTCGATCAGGATAATAAACTTTGGATCAATGCATCCAATGGGTTAAATGAATTCGACCCGATAACCGAAACATTTTCGTCTTATAATTCAGCTGATGGATTGCCTTGCAACCAATTCAATTCAACACCCAATTTTGTAACCAAAGATGGAACCGTATATACAAGTAGTGATATTTACCTGATCAGTTTCAATCCCCGGGATATACATGCTAATCTCAAACTTCCATTAATTGGATTCACATCCTTTGATAAATCCGGTGAGGTATATGGTATCCTGTCCACCGACGAATGCCTCAACTTTTCGTATCGGGACAAAATGATCACATTCAATTTTTACGGAATAAATTTTATTGATCCGGCCAAAACTCAATATTCCTATATGATGGATCCGTATGAGGATAACTGGAGCCCTTGGGATAGTCGTTCATACGCTGTCTATAGTGCCTTACCACCCGGGAACTATATTCTAAGAGTCAAAGGCACAAATAAAGCAGGAGACTGGAATGTGCCTGAAGTTGTATTGAACATTCACGTATCAGGACCATTTTGGTGGACGTTGTGGTTTATGTCTTTATGTCTTGCTTTTAGCACATTGTTGGCTTATAGCATTTATCGGATTCGCATGACGCAAATCAAAAAAATACAAGCGATTCGCACCGGGATTTCAAAAGATCTTCATGATGACCTGGGTAGCACTCTGGGAAGTATATCCATCTTCAGCGCGGCGGCAGAAATGATGGATAAGGAGCAATATCCGGAAATCATCACCACCCTTCATCATATAGGTGAAAATGCCCGAAGCGCGATGGAGAACATGAGTGATATTGTATGGGCGGTAAGTCCTACGAATGATTCCTTCAAAGATTTGATGGAAAGATTGCAAATCTATGCCCACAAAATATTGGAGGCAGAGAACATCACCCTGCAATTTGATATTGCAGAATCTCTGTATCATGCCAAACTTGATCTTCAGCAAAGAAGGAATATATACCTGATCCTTCGTGAGGCCATTCATAATGTAGCTAAATATTCCAAAGCAAACCATTGCACCATCATTGCAGAATTCCGAAATAAAAAAATTCACCTTCAGATAAAAGATGATGGACTCGGATTTGACCCTAAGACAAAAAACCTCAGCGGAAATGGTTTTACCAATATGAAACAGCGGGCACAGGAATTGAATGCTGTCTTCACTGTTTTTTCAGAAAACTTAAAAGGGACTGTTTTGACTCTTCAATTCAACAATTCCTAAGCCCATGAAAGAGGAATATACAATTAAAGTTTCTTTATACGATGACTGTTGCGCATTTCGCGAAAGTTTATCACTATTGTTTTCTGCAATACCGCAAATCGAATTAATAGGCGCCTATTCAAATGCATCAGCTCTCCTTGAAAACTGCAGATACCGTAAGCCGGATGTAATCCTTATGGATATTGATATGCCGGGCATTTCAGGCATAGAAGCTGTAGCGATGATACAGACCCACTACCCGGATATAAAAGTACTGATGCAGACCGTATTCGAAGATAATCAAAAGGTATTTCAATCGATATGCAATGGTGCCGTAGGATACATCCTCAAGAAAACTAATCCATTAGAAATCGTGGATGCTGTCAAACAAGCATATGATGGTGGTGCGCCTATGTCACCCAGCATCGCGTTTAAAATCCTCCATATGTTAAGGAAACAACATCATGTGCAAAATGAGGATATAGACTTGAGTGCACGCGAGTTGGAAGTGCTCACCCTCCTTGCAAAAGGATTCAGTTATAAAATGATTGCCTCAGAATGCAACATTTGTATTGATACTGTCCGTTTTTATATTAAGAAAATCTACGAAAAGCTTCAGGTGCATTCCATGACTGAGGCTGTCAGCAAGGCCATCAGGGAAAAACTTGTTTAAGCAACTTTCAGCTCGTAAGATTATTAATCTTTCACCATTTCCTCTGTCTCCCATGCTATTGCCATTACATGATCATGTAGTTGCCCTAGATGCGTTCAATACCTAATTTCGTTCGCAGATGATTGTACGCTCCATATTTTTTCAAATACTTCACTATATGGTGTATGGGTAAAATACACCTTAACAAGAATCTCATCCAGCTGTATTAAGACCTGTTTTGTTCCAATACAATTGTCAAACAGGATAAACAAACCAGGTGAAGTTTTATCAAATCATCAATAAAATATTTAAATAGTACTAACATCTAAAAACAAAAAAATGAAAATTGCAAAAAATGTATTACTAGCCCTAATCATCACAACAGCGATGTTAACTCTTCTCTCTTTCGACCTTCCTAAGGGTTGGATAATTGCAGGCGATTCGCCGCAGAAATATGAAATGGGCATTGACAAAGGAGCAGGACAGGATGGTAAAAATGTCGGCACCATTAAATCAATTGAGCAGAGCATTACCGGATTCGGTACGCTCATGCAGGAATGTAAAGCAGGTATGTATGCAGGAAAGAAAATTAAAATGAGCGGCATCGTGAAATCAGCTAATGTGACGAATTGGGCAGGATTGTGGTTTCGTGTTGACCAGGCTGGCTCAACTAAACCTCTGGCATTTGACAATATGCAAGACAGACCTATAAAAGGAACAACCGGATGGACGAAATATGAAATAGTTCTTGATGTCCCATCGAATGCTTCAATACTTGCATATGGCGCCTTGCTTTCGGGAACGGGACAGGTTTGGTTTGATAACATCACTTTTGAAGTTGTTGGCGTTGCTGTGAAATCAACCGGTTCAGTTAATGGGAAGAAGCTAGATTACATTCAAGATATACCCACTAACCTGGATTTTGAAAAAGGACTGAATAACTAAAATCTTAGTTGTTGTCATTATTGAGGAAGTTACGGACAATGGATTTCAAGTGTGTTTTTATAAACCACGTGTTATTTCTTTGGAATTATTGACCACGATTTTAACTTTCGAACAGTTGATACTTATTTAATGATACATAATTACTCAATTTGAAATATTTCCTTTATGAAACTATTATTTTTGCAATTGCTCTCTTCTATTATACTAAACTGTTATTCACAAATACCCTCCACTTGGATCGGCAAATCACAAGGACATGAGCGTGAATGGAGTTTCCAGACCAATTGGGACAACAACCAAATTCCAGATGAGTTGACGGATGTAATCATCCCACTTGATGAATCCTTCAATGATAATTATCCGGTCATTGAAAATCAAATACCTGAAATTAATTCCTTACGTATTCCTGTCGGAAGTCATCTAAGTATCCAAAATGGAAATATCATTATTCAATGTCTCAGAAAAAGTAGCTTTAATCAAAAACAAATAATACGAGTTGGAGATTGCATACCACCCAATAGAGTAAGGCTTTCCAGCAATCACCATATACAAACTGCAATCGGTCAAACCGAAAAATATACTTGGGTAGGCACCATTCAGGGCTTATACAGAATAAATAATCAAACTGGCAGAACCTACTTTTTCACTGAGAAAAACTCCAATTTACCCGCCAATATGGTTACAAGTATTGTTTGTTATCCGGATGGTCAAACCTTGATAAGTACACATAAAGGCATACTCATTTGGGATAATTATACATTTATACTCATTACGACAGAGAATTCAGGCCTTCCTGAAAATGACATTCTTAAGATGACCCTTGATCATGAAGGGTTATTCATTAAAACAAAACATCATGGAATGTTAAAAGCGATAGGTAAATCCCTAATAATAAACAAATTTGAACATAAGGGAATAAAAAAGGTCGCTTAGATTTTCAATTTTTCGTCCCGGAGGATGTCCTTTAAACAAAACTAATTTTACCCGATCATGTATATGTTTTTTGCTGCCTAATTGATTGATTTGCGATTTAAAGAATACAACCTCTGAAACATATAGCACTAATAGCTTAATGTAGGTTCACGTAAAGATCAGCTGCTTTCCCAATTTAACATTAGAATAAACTGTGTATATACCCATTTCAGTATGAAATGTCCACATAATCACCATAGGACAATTTGAAACTTCCATGTGATTAGACTATTCAGTGCCTCTTTCCAATCTCCGATATTTTTGAAAAACTCT
>JBBSAQ010000100.1:0-9697 GCA_038252065.1 Chitinophagales bacterium | reverse complement strand
TTGTGCCACCAGTGTATCACCAGTGGCTTGTTGTAATTCAGTTTTTTTTCATCATCATTGATTTTAGTTAATAATTGAATCGGTAAACGTAGAAAAGATTAATGGCTTGGGAAAACTACCGAAGGTTTCGTGCAACATCGGCTCCTATTGGCAATGATGGACAACCGATTTTTCAAAAATCATTACCTTGAGATAGATAAAACTTTCCCTGCCTTCTTGAAAGCTAAAGGAACAAAATGAAAGGCCCCTTATCATGAGATTAAATTTAGTAGTGTTGGTCTTGATTTTTATCTGTTTCTCCTGTGCCAGGAAAAAGGAAGCTCATATCTTCTTTTATCACTGGAAATCAAAAGCGATATATACAGATGTCATCCAAAAAGCCCTTCAGAGCACACAGGCAAAAAAGATATACATGCACTATTTCGATGTAGACATCAGCAAGAGGGGGAATGAAGCTGGAAAAGATTTATTCCCTATCTATACCCTTACAGAAGTAAGTCCGGAGTATGCCGACTTTGAAATCATACCTGTCGTATTTCTTGTAAACAATGCGTTGAAAGATGCGGATATCGCTGCTTTAAGCATGCGAATCCGCAGCCTGATTGATCAGATCAGTAATTTCCATTTTCATAGGCAATTTAAGGTCATTCAACTTGATTGTGATTGGACATCTGCAACCAGGGATAAATATTTTTCGCTAATCAATCTCTTGAAACAATATTATAAGGTCAATGCCACGATACGTTTGCACCAAATCAAATACCAGCAGCAGACCGGTATCCCACCTGTAGATCAAGGCACTCTCATGTTATATAACATAGGCCACTTGGATAGCACCCGTGAGAATTCCATTATAGATGCATCAATAGTGACTGATTATATTCACGCTACTACTTCGTACCCGATCCACCTGGATGTTGCTTTGCCGCTTTTTTCCCAGACTGTGATTCAAAGCAAAGAAAACCAAATTCGGATTGTCCCAGGCGTTGAAAAGGCCTCTTTTGAAAAGGATACACTGCATTTTCAAAAGGTAAATGAGCACCTGTTTAAGGTTACTCACGACATTCTCTACAAAGGTTTTTATCTTTCTCCTGGCTATAGCTTAAAGTTGGAAGAAGCTTCCGAAACTGAAATCGTGGCTTCTTATTCAGCCCTTCGGAAAAGTAAGTTAAATCTGATGAATGTAATTTTTTATCACCTTGATGACGATGCCATTCAGCAAGTCAACCTAATTAGGTTAATTACACAATTATGAAATTATTTTTCTTTATTCTTGCTATATTATTGATTTCTATTAGGTCAATTGCTTGTGGTTGGGGAGAAGTAAGCGATCTGTATTTTTTCTACAACCTTTTTAAGCAAACCAATATTTCCGGTGCTGAATATTACCCTTTTTTGAGGACGGATGACCACACTTTTTACGAAACGGATAATCTCGATTTCGCTGCCAATCGTGGTAATGTTCAACTTTGGCAAGATTTACTTCCACATTGGACTGCTGACCAAATCAACAAGGCTTTACTCACTTCCTCAAACAAAGAATTTGAGCAACTCTGGAGCGGAACGCAATCATCCATTGAACGAAGTGCCCGGCAATACATGACCTTTGCCCGGAAATGTAGTTCCTTTTTTAAATACCGCTATCGCAACTCCTGGGATTATGAGAAAATCCTTGAACAGGAGATTCCTGATATATCCCCTTTGTTGGAAGAAGGAATAAAATCCTTCAAAAATGAGAATGAGGAAGCATTGCAATTGCGGTATGCCTACCAATTGATTCGGATCCTGCATTATTCCGGGCAATACCAGGAAGCTATTGCTTTCTTTCAAGACCATGTTGCTTTGGAATTTGACAAGAATGAACTTTATTATTACGCGCTCGACCAGGTCGGTGGATGTTATTTTTCATTAGAAAATTACGAGTATGCTGCTTTTATTTTCATACAAGTTTTTAACCACAGTCTTGATAGAAAGAAATCTGCATTTCTCAGTTATAATTTCTGCACAAACTATCGAGGGGAAGGAAAATCCTATTTTGATAATATAAACGACACGATCGGTTATTTAACAATAAAAAATCTACGCTCTTTCTCTGATGACCTCGCAGGAGTACGTGAATTAATGAAAGTTTCCGCTACGGATGAACGAACTGAATTACTCTTCATGCGAGCGATCAATAACCTTGAGAGAAGAATTTGGCCTTCCCACATCGGGATGGGTAAAAAATTGCTTCCCTATCTTGAACCACGGGATAGACAACAAATAAAAGATCTCATTGCAGTCTGCAGGGAACAATTTGTAAATCCAAAAGTGATCAGACAGGATTTTTGGTTGTTGGCAGCATCTTACCTCCATTTTTTGGACAATGACTTGCTAGAGGCAAAGGAAAAAATAGATCAAGTAAAAGACAATACATACCGAAAACAGAAGGATGTTTTATTGATCGTATATGATGTTTTCTCCTGGAAACATATTTCAGGACCTGAAGAAACTTACCTGGCATCCATCCTGGATGACCGATTCACAGTTCATTCTTTTAGTCGTTGGGATACTCTGATGCCAGCTTGGTATTATCTAATCATAGACCAGGCAGCGCACCTTTATTATAAGGATTTTAAACTCGCAAAAGCCTTTCTCCTGCATAATCGCATCGAAACAATTGAAACTATTGGTTCCCAAGCCTTGATTGATGACCTGATAGCCTTTGAAGACCAAGAGGTGAAAAATGAATTTGAAAAGATCTTGATGCGCCACGCTACACACTTGCCGGGTAATATATCCGCAAGGGATTACATGCTTTTTATGAAAGGGTTGTACTACTTGCAGCTGGGAGATGCCGCCAAAGCTTTTCCATTTTTAAATAAATCTACATTGAACACTTACTCAGATCCGCCGAAGAGTCTGCCAGTTAGTGATTTCGTTTATGCTACGATCTTTAGTAACAATACCATAGAATGTTTCAATTGTCCAGATACCATCATGACGGATTCTGTTTTTCTGGCAAATCCCTTTTCTTTCATTCAGCCTAGTTTCAGTAAAGCGGATTTGGCTTCTTATTTGATGAAACTGGATTCCTTAACTACAGAGCCCACATCATGGAAGCGTAAGCTGGCTCATTACTTGCTGGGCAATTATTATTTTAATGTTTCTAACACCGGTTATTTCCGAGGTACATTATCTGGGCAATCCAATTGCTGTAATTACCGGTATTTCTTCAATAGAGATGAAAAACACGATTTAGCGGCGGATCTCATAGATATGAATGAAGGCTTTAATTTACTTGATGTTACTGATCACTATAAATTAGACAATGGTCTGGCGAAAAAAGCTTATGAGCATTACAAACAAGTAATATCCCAATCGACTGACAAAGAATTAAATGCCCGCTGTCTTTACATGATGTCCAAATGCGAATTGAACGCCTATTACAATTCTGGTGTGGTTATGGACTATGGCGGTTATAATGGCAGTGTTGATTCGAATACCAAACCTTTCAAGAATAGTTTTGCGGAATTGGAAAAGGAATATAAGGGCACGAAGTTTTACAGGATGATCATCCGGGAGTGTAGTTTTTTCAGATGTTATTGTTCTTTATAAACAACCTAGCCTCAACTTAGTTGGCCACCATACGAGCATCCCCGGACGTTATCGGATATTGGTTATACCTTAATATATTTACTGACCCCTATACCTTTTTCCGTTCTTACAGTAATTATATACATACCTGAGGGCAAGTCTGAAACAGAGATAGATTCAATATTATTTTTAATATGGGCTGTGAGCCATATTTTTCCATGTATATCAGTGACCGAATAAGTTAATATTTCTTCATCCGATCTGATATTGATTAGGGAATTTGCAGGATTTGGAAATATAAAAATCGGAGAATGACGATCTATTGAAATTAAACTTGTTGTGCCCAAAGTATCAGCAGGATTGTTGTAATTAAAATAATACATCAACCCACTTCCAGGAATCCAATATTCATCCGAAAAACATATCTCTACTACATCGTGATACTGGGGTGGCACTTTGAGTTGAATATAAATATCATCCCCAACATTATGTGGATAATATTCAATCCAAGCCCCCTGCCAATACAATGAATCAAGATATGTAAGGGTGAAACATTGACTTTGAAAAAGATTCCCACATTGGCCATAATATATCGCCACCTGAACGGTATCCCCAGCCCACAAGAAAAAACTTTGAGCAAAGAGATAGGTCCCATCATGAAAGGTGGATTTGTACCAAAGGTCGGGATAATGGTCTGTGGTTTCTTGTTTGTAACCAATGCATCCTTGACTGTTGTATACCGGGGTATCCACCGTAGGATTACTAACGCTATCGGTGACACTGCCAAAAGATCTATGTGTTGTCCCATTAATCGAATTGCAATCATCCGGCAATTCTATATAATGAAATATCTCTTGGGTTATGTCAGTAGCGTTCTCACAATTGTCATTAAGATTCTGAGCTTCAACAAGCTGCAAAGAGAAGAAACAAGAAAGAATAAAAGTGAAACGATACATCGAATGTCTACTTCAATGTAATATAAGGAAACTTTTCCCTGGTAGCCCTAAATGCAAGGCACATCCGATAACATAACCTACTCATCAGCAGGGAGGAGAAAATAGTTCCGATAAAGCTATAGTCGCCACCTATCAACCGGAAAAAGATAATCAGACAACGATAAATAAAATATATAGAATAGCTTATAACATAATAATCGAATTCAAATACTGGCCATAGTCGAGTAGGCAAAGTAGAATCTCACCCCCAAACCTCTCCCACGTTACTACAAAACCGTTAACGATCTCCCCCGAAAATCCAACTGGAATTTTCTCCACTGCGTTTTGTTTTCAATCGACGAAGTATGCAATACGTAGTTGATCATTCGCTTATATCACTCCGCTTATTTTCATCATTCCAGAAACACCGGGGAATATGGATTCGCATAAGGTTCAATCCCCAGCGTTTTAGCAAATCAGAAATTTGTTGACGCCCCGGCGGATGTGGCGAAGCTTTCATTTCTCCTTCTCCTTCTACATGTAAACCCACTTCTACATCCACTTCATTGTTCGCTATTCATTATTCACACAGGATTCTTCGCCGGCACGTGCGAAGAGATGGGGGAGAATGCGCTTGCGGAAACGCAATGTAGGATTCTTCGGCAGTCGCTCTACCCTCACCTGACCAGCGTCACACTACCCGCCCGGACTATCTTTTCCGAATTTGATAACACAGCAACAAGTTTATAAACGTATACACCTGGATTGCATGACTTACCTAACATACTTCCATTCCAAAAAAGGGATGGATCATCCGGCATTCGATTTTCAGCTGAAAACATAACCCCTCCCCAGCGATCAAATATGATAAAGCTTGAGATGCGGACAACTTGCTTGCCAGCATAAAAGCTGAAGACATCATTGATACCATCATCATTGGGTGAGAAAACTGTCGGGATGTAAAAGGTTGTTGCGGGCATGACGACAATCGTAACCGAATCAACATCTGTACATCCTTCATCGGTGGTCACCTGTATAACATACGTGGACGTGATCTTAGGAGAGACGATGTATGAAAGACAAGCCGGACAATCCGTCGTATCTACCCCAAACCAGGTAATCTCATTTAATACATCAACGGGAACATTAACGACCGCCGACAAATGGATCGAATCTCCTTCAACTATATGTACATCATCTCCCAGGTCAACGTTGACTTGTAAAGGCTGATGGATCGAGACTACTTCCAACGTTGAGCATAGATTTTGGTCCATGACCATCAATTGATGCATCCCTTCTGATAAGTTCCCGAATATAGAGGACGATTGAAAGGCTGAACCATCAATACTAAATTGATAAGGCATGATGCCACCTGAAGGATCAGCTGTAATCAAACCGGTATGCGTATCAAAGCAATCGGGATCTGTGACCTCGAATCCCAATTCAATAGGCGGAGGCCCTTCGAGCTGAATGCTTGCTGTACTGTGACAACCAAGTGCATCTGTCATCGTGACCGTATAACTGCCCATGGTAAGTCCTGTAATGATGGGTTCAGTTGAAAGCGTTGACCACGCTATGCTGAATGGCGCCTGCCCTACCGCAGTGACTTCTATCTCACCATCTGCACTATCAGAACAGCGCAAAGGATAGCCATTGAAATCACTCAATGTATGAATGGCAACGGTAGCCGGCTCGTAGGTAATGGTGGTGATGACTAAACTGTCGCAGCCCTCAGCGGTCATTAACCAATCTTCCTTAACCCCAGCCTCAGATGCCTGACAAGTATTTCCATATACATGTGTTGTGTCTATCAACCTATAGCGGACGATTCGCGTGATCATGCTGTCACATCCAAATTGATTCTGAAAAAGGGTGATGAAAGTCCCTGTATCAGCTGGTTGACAAGTTTCTTCATTCAGCAAAATGTTGTGCGATGGAAAATAATCAACAATCGTGGTGATCACACTGTCACAACCAAATTGATTACTGAAATTTTGCGTAAAGGTGCCTGTATCTCCGACAAAACAAGAGCCTGAATGTATAGTTTGAAAATACGATGGACTGAGTAACACATCCTGAATGACAATGCTGTCACACCCATATTGATTGATATAGGAAGAGGTAAACTGACCAGCTTCACCCGGGTTACAAGTGTGTGCCAAAAGATGTGTCGTATCTTTTTCAGCATACGTCACTGTCTCAATGACCAGGCTGTCACATCCTTTACTATTCGTCAATAATAATTCATGAACGCCAAGGAAAACAGAATCACACGAAGTCCGGGACACTTGTGTGGTATCGACAGCACTCATCGTCACCGTGAGGATGATAAGACTATCACATAAGTTCTGTCCTTGTAATAATGTCTCAAAAACACCCAACGCTGATGGATCACAGGATGTGGCAGAAATATGGGTAGTGTCGGCATCGCCAAAACTGACAGTATGTATATCAAGGCTATCACAACCTCCCTGGTTAGTGTGAATGAAAAAGAAAGTCCCCAATGCATTCAGATCACACGACGTTTGATACGACCATGAAGTGTCCTGAGGAGCGGACAGTACAATGTTGCGAACAACGAAGCTATCACATCCATCAAGGGATATAAATTGTTCAGTAAATATTCCCTCATCCCCGGTCTTGCAGGCTATAGCGTTAACAAAAGTGGTATCCAGTGGTCCAAGCACAATATGGGTTTGCAGAAACGTATCACAACCAAACGGATTGGCTATGAATTGCATAAAGACTCCGGTATCCGCAACCACGCAGGTTGACTTTTCAATGGCGACATCAACGGATTGCCTGAAATAAACATTGAACGTGACAATGCTATCACATCCATGCGGTGTATTGCCCAGCACCGTATACTCACCTGGCTGGTCGACATATTCACCCGGCTTAATTAATAAACTATCACCTTCACAAATGCCGACCGCTAGTGTATCATAGTAAGTGGGCCAAACATCAAACTCCATATAACTGTTTTCAATAGTAAGACACATCGCCTGAGACGATGTAACGGAAAGAATCTCAAAATAAGTGGTATCATGAATGATGAGAGGCACTTCAGTATCTTCTGATACATCATGTAAAAAGATGGTATCACCCGGTGTGCTGAGGACGGTGATAGTGACAGGAATTTCGGATTCAACTTCAACGATGATAGTAAATTCTTCTCCCGCACAACCAATTGGCGTATTGGCCAGACCTACAGTGACCGATGGAATAAAAGTGACTTCAATACTATCAAGACCAGGGCAAAATTCACTTCCCGTTACAGTGACGAGATACTTTCCACTGTCTGTAATCGTGATCGACGGAGTAGTTTCGCCAGTTGACCAATCATAATTTAAAAACGGAAGATGGGTATTCAGGTCCAAATAATTTCCATCGCAAAGAGCGGTATCAGGACCCAAATCAAATTCGTAAGCTGGATAGGAAGCGACTTTAACATAGGCGATAGCTTCAGGCATTTCAGAATTATAATACGTCTGTCCATTTACCCTGACCAGTCGAGTTCCCAGTGTTTTAATGATCGCGTCATTGAAATAGAGGATGGAGCGCATCGCATTTTTAAAAGCCGTTGAGGGCGCAGTACCGTTATTTTCAATCCGGATCGATTGTGTTCCGGAGCCTGTGATCGTCAGTCCCGGAAAACTTGCATTCGTCTCCAGGTATTCAAGATTGCCATCCGGAATGAAACCGGAAATCTCTATGGTCACAAAATCAATCAGGGTATCGTAAAGAAAAATGATATCCTGATCACATATCGGTACACCAGTATTAGTAATGCAATAGTAATCCGGACTTTGATAATCATAGCCAGTGGCACCGGATGAATCATCGCAATCTAAATCAACTGACGTCACACAGTTTGGTGTTTGGAATTCTACCATTCCGGTGATGCCAAAAGTCCAAAACGGATCTCCGGCGAGAATATTCCTATCCCCATCCAGTGTGTTAATGAGAACGTACATCTCATTCCCTGGATCACCTGTCTTACTCAACAATGTATGACATTGAGTGGTGGCAGTCATGGGGTGAAAATCTTCATTATCAGGCAGATCCATCACAATTTCATTTACGATCGGATCAGTCAGGATAATTTTAGTCAGTTTGGCGTCGGTGTTAAAAAAATTGTCTGTTTCAAAATACAGGTCTCCATTAAATAACCCTAAATCAGTCAGGAAGACTCTCCCAATTAGGGGTCCACGAGGTGTAACGGTGCCATTAAAAATATTAATTTCAACTAGCGTGTCAGCTATTCCTTGACGATCAATTGAATAGCAGATCGTATTACTGACGCAGGCTATCCCCTGGAGAGTGAGCCAGGGCACAGCGGATAGATCCAGGAGGAGGTTTGCAGCACCAGTGGTTGTATTGACTTGATAGATTTTGTCATCCTGGGCAAGAGCGTAAAGGGTTCCATTCGGTGTCATCGACAATCCGTATTGCAGAAAATCCGCTGAGACCAGCCAATCAAACTCAGAGGTTACACTGCAACCCAGGTCTATACTATAAAAAAAAGATGGTAAGCTGCCCGTGGAGGTCCAATACTGTTGTGCACCTACAAAGACGATAGGCAATTGAAACAAGAGAAGAAGGGAAATTTTTAGCCGCATCATTTAGGTGTTGCCTTCTTTTTAGCTTACCAAAATTAATCAATATTGTGGGATTGGGGTCTGATCCCCAGTGGTAGCATAAGTAAGGATTTGCATCCGAGATATGCCTCAGCCCATTGACTACTTTGATCTGCTACTCCGGAAGCCCTTGTACTTGTTCAACATCCACCGGATTATTCAATGATGTAGGTCATAAAATACCGCTTGGTTTACAATTTGAGAACTTTTGCTCATTTTTGATTGGTAAAGCGAATCTTGTCGAAACGCATAATCAGGGAATTCTTTGCTGTTCAACAAAAAATAAATGATAACCTCGCATAACATCTAAGACTTCGTTGTGTGCGAAGCACAAGCAATGAAGTCGATGTTGCACGTAACCTTAGGTAGTTTTTGCAGCCAGGGGTGGGTGTAAAGAGAATGCGGGTGTATTCAAAAGTAAGGTGCTGTGATCCAAATGATGTTTGAAGAATATTGTTGCACCTGAAGATCTCTTACTCTTGCAGCAATCCACCTCAGAAGTTCATAATTTGAGTATATTTCGGGACTGCAGGTGCAGGTATAAAC
>JBBSAQ010000099.1:0-10215 GCA_038252065.1 Chitinophagales bacterium | reverse complement strand
TCTTCGTACCAGGTTATACCACAAGCTCTACCGAAGCTGAGGGAAAGACTGAGCTGCGTTATCAAGTAACATGCAACCTTCCTCCTCATTCAGCAACGATAGTGATTTAGCATTTAAAATCAAACATATAAGCAACCATAAGCAAAAAGGAAAAGGCAAAAAAAAAAGGGGACTCGAGCGGAGGGATGATCCCGACATTTCGAAGTAAATGTTGAGGGAGAGCGAAGAAAGCCCCCTTTTTCAGGGGGTTGGGGGTAAAGAATACGCTTTTACTTTACAACCAAAATCTTCGTCACCAGGGCATCCGGTTTGCTAAACCCATCACTCGCAGCTGTTGAAAAGACCAGGTAAACGCCTGTAGCCGCCTGCTGTCCATTGAGATCTTTTCCATCCCAAATAGCTTGCCCACCAAGCGATTTCGTTTCAAATAATACCTGGCCCCGAATATCTGTAATCTTGACGATCGCATCCCTGGCCAAACCCCTGATCGCAATCAACCCGTCGTAATCAGGTCTGACAGGATTGGGAAAGGCATAAACATTATCACTATGAGTATCTTCTCCGACAACAGCGTCTGTACGCACACTCATTATACCTCCCACCGTGGCTATATATACAACTCCATTATTTTGGTCAATGGCAATATCGATAATCCGGTTGTTCAACAACGGGCTATTCTTTGTCGTATAGGAAGCTACCTGTTCATTCCCTGCAGGTGATTGTACAAATACACCGCTCCCCGTTCCAAACCATTTCCGGTTGGCCCCATCCACTGCTATCGAATATATAGTCTCCTCACCTAAAAGGTAATTGAGTACCCCGTCTTGCTCCACCTTGATCCGGCTACCCTGATGTCCATCAAAAATATCCGCCCCTCCATCAAAAACTACCGGGCCCTCTGCTGTACCTACCCAAATGTCACCGTCCAGATCAACCGCAAGGCAGTTTACGCTATTGGATGGTATTGCGGTGTTAGAAGACCCGAGCTGTATGCACCTGTCATCAGACTCATCATCAATAGTCCCTCCATCATCATACACGACAACGCCTGCAGATTTGCTATAGAGCATGATCCACTTATAGCCCCTTTTATCAATCACCACCTGGGAGACATTTGTGATCGATGTGCATGGCAGATCAAATGACTTCCATGTTCCATCCGTTTTTAATACACTCAATGGCCTTGGGGCAAGATAATTTGTGACCCATAGGTTGTTTTGTTCATCAAAAGCAAGGCCACTGACACGCTCTCTGAGTCCATCTCCGACAGCACCTTGTAAAGAACTGGTGGAATCTTCATAAACTTTGAAATGCTCGCCATCATATTCAAGCAAGCCACCCCAATAAGATCCGACATAAAGTTTGTTGTTCGTGGGATGATGAAGTATCCTGAAAAAATTCTCCAGTCTGGTCGCCGCTAAATCCGGATTATTAAATTGATTGAACGTTTTCCAGGTAACCCTGTCAAAAGAGAAAAAGCCATCTTTATTACCCTGGTAATTGTAACTCTCCGAAACACCTCCTGTGGCAACATATAAGATGCCATCATGGACATCCATTTCGCTGACATTGCCTGAATATGGCGTATTAAAACGAAGCAGATCGCATGGTGTATAATGATTCTGCGCTACCCGAATATCAGGATACTGATCAGCATACCAAATGCGTCCTTTTTCATCTTCAATAGCATAGTTTGGTCGGGCAGTACAATAAATACCGTTCTCATGCGAATAGGCATGGTCGCTGAAGTAAAGTACTTTTCCTACACATTCATTGATGCATCGAAAACCGACCATCATGTTCTGACCTTCAGGTGAAATAAAAGAAACTGAATAATTATCCAAATGATACCAGACTGAATCGATATGATCCATTCTGTACAGATCATCTTTCGCACCGAAATAAAGTTGATCATGAAAAACTGCAACCGCTTGTGAAATATATGGGGCCGGGACACCGGGAACAATTATTTTTTCCCACTGATTAAAATTTTCAATGATATTACCTGAAGCAGGATCATAGGTGTAAAGTCCATTGTCCGTAGCCAGATAATATTTGTTTTGAAAAATAGTAAATCCATTCACCGGAATGTTCGTAAAAACTGTGGAACGAAACTTAAGTTTCTCAAGATCAAATATGACTAATCCAAAAGGAGTGCACAGAAAAGCAAGTGAGCTGTCATCTGTATAAATATTTGTAATCGTTTTATCGCCTTGAATTGAAGCATTACGTAGGATATCATTGACATTGGTGATACCATTTGTATCGAGGAGATCAATGTTGCCATTTTTATAGCCGATGATGAGTGTTTTCAGACCGGCATGATATCGTATCCAACTCGGACCGACATCACTGAGACCATCTACTTTCGAAAAAAATTCAACTTTTGAAGAATCATTTTTAAGAATGGACAACAGCGCAAAATCGGTTCCGTAATAAATCCGGGTAGGGCTTTGCGCCACTGTTGAGCCCACATTATACGGCAGATGTTCAGACCACTGGCCAATGCGTAAATCGCTTTGTCCGATGACCGGATGAAGCATAGAAATCAAACAGAACGTAAAAAGGAAAGGTAGTTTCATAGATCGCATCAAAGATAATGAGTGTTTCCATTGAGCACTTGCCCGGCCTTGTATTGGTTATGGATTCTTGTTATTAATGAAAGATGCCTGTGATTTATTGCCTGTAAAGTCTTGAGCCATCCAAAAATTGATAAACACTTTCCGGCACCATATACCGGATGGAGAGTCCTTCAACAATCCGTAGTCGTATAAATGTGGAAGAAATATCAAGCAAGGGAACATCATGGAATCTTACATCTTTGGCATGTTCGGGAGTGATGCCTGCAGAAGATCCCGGTCGATTATAAATATGAATGGTATATCGGGCAAGTAAAACGTCATAATTTTTCCACTTGTGGATACTTTCAAGATTATCACTTCCCATGATGAGTGAAAACGTATGATCGGGATACTTCTCATGGAGATAGGCCATCGTATCGATCGTATAGGATGGTTTGGGAAGAGCGAATTCAATATTTGAAACTCTCAGTTTTGGATTGTCATCTATAGCTAAAGTCACCATATGAAGCCTGTCAAAATCATTGGCTAGCGTTGCCCGGTTTTTTAGTGGATTGTGTGGTGAGACGACAAACCATACCTGATCAAGTTCAGGCTGTGAGGCCATATATTCCGCGATGATGAGGTGGCCCGTATGAATCGGATTGAAGGATCCAAAAAAAAGACCGACTCTTTTGGGTAATACCATGCGCAATATTAAGGATTAAGGTTGAGGCAGAAGGGGCAGAAGGGGCAGAAGAGGCAGAAGAGGCGGAAGGGGCAGAAGGGGCAGAAGGGGCAGAAGAGGCAGAAGAGGCAGAAGAGGCAGAAGGGGCAGAAGGGGCAGAAGGGGCAGAAGAGGCAGATTGGGCAGAAGAGGCAGAAGGGGCAGAAGAGGCAGTAGAGGCAGAAGGGGCAGAAGAGGCAGATTGGGCAGAAGAGGCAGAAGGGGCAGAAGAGGCAGTAGAGGCAGAAGGGGCAGAAGAGGCAGATTGGGCGGAAGGGGCAGAAGGGGCAGAAGGGGCAGTAGAGGCGGAAGAGGCGGAAGGGGCAGAAGAGGCAGAAGGGGCAGTAGAGGCGGAAGAGGCAGTAGAGGCGGAAGGGGCAGAAGGGGCAGAAGGGGCAGAAGGGGCAGAAGGGGCAGAAGAGGCAAAGTGCAGTAATAGAAACAAGGGAAAATTTTTCCCTTGTTTTTATTCGCCGAGAGAATCTTTCAATCCGTAAAGGGCTTTTTCTGCAAGTTCCGGCCAGTCGTGATGATAATAGTAAGGCACTTCTACCCATTTCTGGAGGTAGACAGGCCGTCCATATGGTTTGAAATATTGCCAGCCTAAGACACCTGATTCTGGTAATTCTTGCCCGTCAAGCTTTAGTACAATCCTGTCTTCGTGAATCATGGCGAAGGCTCTCCCTTTGTATTCAATAGAAGGCGAGGACAACAGGGTGGACTTCCTGAGATGAGGATGAAGGCTTTCCATTCGGGCGCAAAGGTTCATGAAAAAAGCTAATGCTGTCATGGTCCGTGAAGAATGGTTAGCACAATATAAACACTTTATAAAAATATATAATGTGTTGCGTGGAAATTTCCAGAATTTTTAATTCCCCAAGTCCTTACCCTTTGAATCCGTTGGTTTTGTGGCTGCTATCACAAAATGGATATGAAGCAGAGCCACCGCACCTGCAGATGGCTACCCCATTGGGTTTCTCAACGACCGTGCCGTCTTGCAGGGTGACCATGCATGCGCCCATGAAGCGAACGGGTCCATCGGGCATTATTTTCACTTTGGGCAATTCTACAGGATGAGAAATATCCGTCTTGGGTATATCTGCCGCTACCTTCAATGAAAGTGCACCTGACGGACAGGCATTAACTGTTGCTTCGATGTTTGCAGTGTCACTCTTCTCCATCTGGACCCATGGCCGGTCTCTTGGCTTAAATACTTCAGGCAGGCTATGAAAACAAACGCCTGAATGGATGCAAAGTCCCGGCTGCCAAACAACCGTGATATCGCCATTCGTATATTCTTTTTTTATCATGGTGATTTTCTATCGTTAAGATCATTTAATAACAAGTGCAACAGGGCAATGATCACTTCCCATTTCAGAAGGCATGATAAAGCTATCGACGACAGACGGCAAAAATGAATCTGATACAATGAAATAATCAATGCGCCATCCGATGTTTTTTTCTCTGGCTCCGAATCGTGCACTCCACCAGCTATACCCTACTTCTTCCGGGCGAAGATGGCGATAAGTATCCACAAATCCTGAGCCCAGAAGCGTTGTCATTCCATCAATTTCCTGCTGAGTGTACCCTGAAGTCTTATTATAATTCTCTTTTGGCCGGGCCAGATCAATAGGCTGATGGGCAACATTAAAATCGCCGCATGCAATCACAGGTTTTTTCTTTTGAAGTTTTTTAAGGTATTTGGTGAAATCCGCATCCCAGGTTTTGCGATAATCAAGACGTAAGAGCTCGCTTCCGGAATTCGGAATGTAGACTGTGAGCAAATAAAATTTTTCGAATTCAGCTGTGATTACTCTTCCCTCCTGATCATGTTCCTCAATACCCAATCCATAGTTTACACTTTTTGGATGCTCCTTTGTCATGATGCTTGTACCTGAATACCCTTTACGAATGGCTGAATAGGAATAGACATTATAATCTGTGATATCGGAAAGGGCCTGCTTCACTTCAGCATCCTGGGCCTTCGTTTCCTGCAAGCAAATAATGTCTGCATCCCAGTTTTTGATTTGAGTTGCAAAACCTTTTTTGGCTACAGCACGGACACCGTTGACATTCCAGCTTATGATTTTCATTCATTGAGATTTTTACGAATATGGAGTTTTTTTTTGAAACCAGAGATGCCGTAATGTTTAAAGGCGAAGGAAAAGGCGAAGGCGAAGAAAGAGACGAAGGCGATGGATACGTTAATTTGCGTCCAAGTCGTTTCAATAAGTGCATTAATCGCTTATTATTCTAAAAATATTCTAACTTGAAATCATGATTTACATACTCTTGTTGATAAACTTCTTTGGCTTTGCAGCTACGGGCAATCCTACCGAACTGGGTGATGTGCATTGGCTCAGATCGATGGAAGAGGCACAGGCCAAAAGTAAAGCCGAAAAAAAACCTATTCTTATTCTTTTCCAGGAAATACCAGGGTGTATCACCTGCAGAACATATGGAAATGAAGTGCTAAGCCATCCACTGATTGTTGAAGCTATTGAAACGTACTTTGTTCCGCTGGCCATTTACAACAATAAACAAGGAGCGGATGCAGAAATACTAAAACGATTTAATGAGCCTGCCTGGAATAATCCGGTCGTCAGGATTGTTGATGAAAAAGGAAATGATCTGGCATCAAGATTAAATGGCAATTATAGTCCGAATGGATTAAGTGATATGATGACAAATGTTTTAGTCAAAATAAATGGAAAGGCTCCATTATATCTTCAGCTATTGACGGATGAACTTGCTGCCGAACAAAAAGGAACTACGACGGCTACATATACAATGTATTGCTTTTGGGCGGGTGAGGCTTTATTTGGAGCGGTGAATGGAGTGATCTCAACAAATGCCGGATATCAGGAAGGAAAAGAGGCGGTGAAAGTCGAATATGATCCGGGCGTTATTACAAAATCACAACTGGATAAAATAGCGCAGCAGTCAACCTGCAAAGCCACAAGCGCAGGAAGTTTCAGACCGGACACAACGCCGAAATATTATCTCACCAATTCCAAATACCGTGGAATACCGATGACGGAAATTCAAAAATGCAGAGTGAATAGCGCATTGGCAGAAGGACAGAATGCGGATGTGTTTCTTTCACCGTCTCAACTTGCGTTTTTAAAGATGTCACCGCAAAAAAATTATGTCGGGGTATCATTGACGGAAGGATGGATTGGGGCAAAGAAACAAATAGACAGATAATCCTATTCAAACAGATTTTTATTCAATCCCTTCAGGATTGATAACATATTACATTTCTTATTTCCCCGGGTTGCAACCCGGGGCTATTAATGTGAGATCCTTTCAGGATCAGTTATCAAAAACCTTTAGGAATTCAACAATCTGCCCAGGGACTATTATTGTGAGATCCTATCAGGATCAACTATCACAATAATTGAAAAATTTCAACAATTTGTCTCCTATCGAGACTACGGAGAGGAGAATGAATTGTAAATGATATCCGTAGTCTGAGACTACGGAAATCATTTACAATTTATTCAATCTACACTTATAATTTGTAATAGAAAATGATCCCTGATAATTTTTTACGACTTCTGCAGCGTACCGCCGTTCTGTGCCATTTCAATCATAGTCATTAATTCCTCGACGAGTGTATCGGTGTTTCCACTGTAGCCTACGGCTTTGAATCTTATCTTTTGATCTTTATCGATGATAAATTTTGTAGGAATACCATCCACTTTATAATTTGTCACTACTTCATTTTTGCTATCCAGAATTACGGGGAATGGATATTTGTTATCGCTGATAAAAGTGTTTACTCTTTCCGGAATTTTTTCTCCATTTTCCCAGGTATCGACAAACAGGAATACGACATCTTTGTCTTGAGCATAATGTTCGACTACTTTTTTCATGCCGGGGAAACTTGCTTTGCATGGACCGCACCATGTAGCCCAGAAATCAAGTACAACAGTTTTGCCTTTGTAGTCTGCCAGTGAAACATCATCTCCATTCAGATTCTTTAAGGTAAAATTGAGGGCAGAAGCATCCATCCACATCGCTTTGATTTCTTCAAGTCTTTTCTCCTTAGCTTTTTCTTCAAGTTTGGACACATATTTATTATAAAGCTGATCAGGTGTTTTGTCGGTCATCCAGATTTTCTTATGGATATCCTTCATTTTTTCAGTGGCATTACCTGATTCTATCATTTGGTCTACGAAGGAAATGAGTTCATCTTTCTGTCCGGCTTTATCGAGGTAGATGACAAAGCGTTCATTCATATCCGGGCTATCATAATTGGTGGTTTTGACAGCAAATGCCTGGTGATCGATGGCTTCATTGTATTTCCCTTGTTTATACAATAACAGTGCGTATGTATCCCCAAACTGGGCCCGCATAAACTCAAGATTTTTTTCCCATTCCATTTTTGACAAGGATGAAGGTTTTTTCAGATCAGGCGTCAGTGCATTTAGGGATGCAGAAGATAAGCGGGCTCCAATCTCAGGATTAATAGCATCCTTATCAATAGCTTCACCTGACAATGTCCATGCATATTCATTATCTGCATTCGCCTTCGTCATTGGATCTATTATTTCATTGATGTAGGACTCTACTTTATTCCAGTCTTGTGCGGTTGCATAATCTTCTATGATCGAAGATGTCATTCGATCATATATCCCCTGATTTTGATCTGTGAGGCCGAAGTTGGATTTAAATTTATTCCGTATTGCGATCTTATCCTCTACGGTTTTCGCCTTGCCGATTATAGCAATTTGATCTTCCTGTTTCAGCGAAGACTTCGGATATGCCTTATCGAGTTTTTTACGCAATGTCATAGAGAGAGCAGTATCTCCGATTGATTTGGATACACGAACCGCGCTGGTCAACAGATCTGCAGATTCACTACTTTTTTTCGAATTGAATGTCATGAGCTGGCCTTTAATAACTTTCAGATCAACATCTGATTTGGAAGCTTTGGCTGAAGATGCATAACCTGACAATACATCTGCATTATTGAGCCAGTCGGGATCAGCTTTGATAGCATCTCTGTATAGAGTGGTAGCACCCGCATCATCCCGTTTAAGACCTACTGATCTGGCATACATTGATGTAGCCATTGCTTGCTCGATTTGACTTGACATCGCAGGAGCATCAGTTTTGATTACTGCCTTATGGTCACCGGATATTGGTTGATTGTCTGCATCTTTAGCTACCAGACGGACCCAGTTTGTCTCGGAAGGTACAAGGAGAGAAACATGGACCCCGTCTTTATCGGTCATATAAAAGACATCATTGCTGACCAGCTCTTTTCCTTTAAATGAGTATGCAACCATGTGCATATCACCTTTCAGGTCAAGACCTTTGATATTAACATTTACAATTTCACCGGCTTTAGGTGTTTCAGATGACCAGCTCCAGGTTTGGGCCTGAATAAGATTAACAGTAAGAACCGTCAGTAAGAGTGCGAATAAACTTTTCATCAGTATAGATTTGTGGGTAAAGATAGGTCTAAGTAGTAATGAAAGATTGATTAATATTATGGATGACCGCTACTATCGAAATCAGCGTATATCCGCTTCACAATGAATATCCCTCCTCCGTATTGAATTTTCTTCAAAAACTGAAGGCTATTCCGGGCCTGGATATTCAATCAAATGGAATGAGCACGATCATCATCGGAGGTTTTGAGGGAATGTGGGCTGACGTAGGTCAATTGATGTCAATCCAGTTGTCTGAGGAGGATTCAATCTTTGTGATGAAGGTTGCTCCGGGCAGAAGGGAGTATGTGGACTGAGTAATGCATCAATTAGTGTTAAGATTTTTTAAATCTTCAAAAATGATTTTTTAGTCCGGATATTATTTAGAATTTTGGCATGAGATGATGGGCATAGATCATTTGTGACCAATCATTCAAAACGAATTCTCATCGAAAAGTCGCTCCGGTGGAGCGACTTTTTTTTCCTGAATAAAAATGATTTTTTTAGAAGAATATTAACTTAGATAATAGTCAATAATTATTCTGAATAGCGTAACCATTTTATCATTTCTCTGATAGTGGCCTTTTTGCCGTACATCAGAATACCTACGCGATAGATTCTGCTGGTGAGCCAGATGAAAAACCAAACGGTGGAAAGCATCAGGATGATTGAAACGACGATCTGCCACCAGGGTGGATCGAAGGCTAAGCGGGCGGGCATGATGATCGGTGAGAATAATGGAAACAAGGATGCAAATATGGCGAGTGTTCCATTCGGATTACTCAGAACCGGGAATAACATGTAGAAAGCGATCAAAACAACGATGATGATAGGCAACATTAATTGCTGGCCTTCCCCCATATCCTCGTTGATAGCAGAGCCCATAGCAGCAAACATGGAGCTATAGATAAAATAGCCCCCAAGGAAAAAAAGTATGAACACCGGAAGGATAAGCCACCATTTGATATTAAATATCGCCTGGATGATTTGCTGTCCGGTGAATCCGTTGAGTGATTCCTGATCGACTTGCGATACACTACTGACACTGGCTAATTGTGAATGATCCACACCGGGTAGAAATACTTGTGCAATGATCAGAAGTATGGGGATCAGAATAGCCCAGAGCGCAAGCTGAGTCAACCCAACACCTCCTACGCCAATCAACTTACCCATCATGAGATTGATGGGACGTACTGAACTCACCATAACTTCCACGATGCGACTTAATTTTTCTTCCATCACACTGCGCATGACCATACCGCCATAAATAAAGATCACGAGATACATGAGGAAGCCCATCAGGGCACCCAAGGCTGTGCCAATGATGATATTAAGTTTTCCGGTAGCAGCAGAACCTGAATGATCATTAGGATCCATTGTACCATTCTCGAGCTCGATATCAGCCAAAAAAGAATCAAGCAATGACTGTTCGATTTTTGATTTTCGCATCCTGTAGGCTTGTATCTGATCGCCCAAATGTGATTCGATT
>JBBSAQ010000098.1:0-10870 GCA_038252065.1 Chitinophagales bacterium | reverse complement strand
TTATTGGCGACAATGACGACTTCAACCCGTCTGTTCAATGTTCTTCCGGCTTCAGTATCATTTGTGGCTAATGGATCCGATTCACCATATCCGGTGGTTGTCATTCGTGAGTTCTCTACGCCCTGGGCAACTAAAAAGTTGTTTACCGCATCAGCTCTATGATCCGATAAAGTTTTATTGTAAGCCTCCGTTCCGGTGTTATCTGTATGACCCAGAATTTTTAGATTCGTATCATCATATTTTAAAAGGATGGGCGCAAGTTGTTTAAGATTTTCCTGAGTTGAAGATTTCAACGAATATTTATCCGTATCAAACAGGATACCTGAATCAAATGTGATCAGAATACCTTCTCCTACTCTTTCCACTTTTGCGCCTTTGAGATCTTCCTGGATTTTTGCAGCTTGCTTATCCATATAATTACCGATCAGGCCACCGGCGACTCCGCCTACTGCAGCACCAATGATGATGGCTACGGCCTTGTTCTTTTTGCCAAGGATAGCTCCGGTAGCTGCACCTGCAGCGGCACCGATGACTGCGCCCTTTGTCTTGTTACTTGTATTGCATCCCGGATTCACTATGACTGAACCAAGGATCAGAAATAGCATCAAATAAGCCTTTTTCATATTTACTTTTTTAAATTGATTAACAAAAACTACTTACAGGATATTAAATCTGATATGATCATAAAGAGTGATCATTTCACCTCCTGAAGTGATTGTAACATGTTGAATTCGATAAGGTTTACCTAAAATCTGAATTGAATTATAACTCCTTCCGAGTTTTCTAAAAACAGTGAATTATGAAACATTTTATAAAAATTATATAACACTGACGGGGGGGTACCGCCTGTACATTTGTATCGTTACGGAAGATTATCCTCCTGACCAAAAGTTCCTGATTTTAAAAACAGATTCATAAATATATTCACACGTTAAGGGAACGTGCGTATTTGTGAAGAGTGATCTTGAAGCAAGATCACTCCAACATATAAAGGGTTGAAAAATTCAACCTACAGAAATTGGGTATCTTGAGGGAGCATACGCAATAGAGAGTGATCAACTGATCGCTCTCTTCTTTTTTTGGGACATCCTGTCCGCCGATTTTGGATCTCTTCCTCTTCATAGGCCTTTACTTCTGACTACGCGTATATACGCCCTGACATATTATTATGGCATCTTTGCCTCAAAATGAAGCAATTATAGCATGGAGCGGTTGAAGGGTTATCTTCAAAATATCCCGGTCGGAGGATTGACCGGTATCGCCTTGCTTCTTTGTCTGCCTGCGTTTCTGTTAAATCTGGGATCTGTAGCCTTCATAGGTGACGAAGGCATCCGCACCCTGGTAGCCCTGGAAATGAAATTATCAGGCCATTATCTGGTCCCTACACTCAATGGCGAGAGCTATTTTAACAAACCTCCGCTTTACAATTGGTTTATTTTATTGATTTCAGCGCTTTTGGGTCATTTCGGGGAGTGGCCGACAAGGCTAACCACACTTTTATCTCTGGGGTTGTTCAGTTGGACTGTTTACATATACACGCGAAAACATTTTGACCGGCTTACAGCTGTCTCGCTGGCATTGATGCTGATCACGAGTGGACGGATATTGTTTTGGGACAGCATGCTGGGATTGATTGATATTTGTTTTTCATGGATTGTTTTTTTGAATTTTATGGCCCTTTATCATCTGGGCAAAGAAGGCCGATGGAAATGGATGTTTATCACATCATATTTTCTGTGCGCCATCGCATTTTTATTGAAAGGTCTTCCTGCTGCAGTTTTTCAGGGCATCTCCATGATTTCGACATTACTTTTTTTTAAAGTATTGCGGAAGAAATTTATTTCAACAGATCACTTCATTGGTGCAGGGCTCGGTCTACTGCCCATGTTGGTCTATTATATTCTTTATGCCCGTCAGGTTTCCCTGCAGAATGTCTTTTCCATTTTGTGGGATCAATCTGTACAACGAACAGGTGTGCATTATGGAATTTTAAAAACTATAACTCATGTGTTTGCTTTTCCATTCGAACAGACCTATCATTTCCTTCCCTGGTCACTTTTGATCGTGACATTTTTTCATCCCCGATTCAGACAATGGCTAAAGCAAAATCCTTTTGTACATTTTTGTTTCTGGATGTTGATAGCCAATCTTCCTGTGTATTGGTTTTCTGTCCAGGTGTATCCAAGATATTTGCTGATGTTTTTACCCTTATTTAATCTTATCGGGCTATATATTTTGCAACAATCCATAGAGACAAGCCAAAAATGGTGGAAAATCTTTCATTATGCATTTACATTTCTTTCAGGTATTGTAGCGGCCATGATTCTATTCATGCCCCTCCATTCAAGAGTCTATTCTATAAATGGCATCTTCGGAATATGGATTTTCACTTCTTTACTGATGCTGACTTGTTTTGCTGGTGTATTATTTGATTCAAAAAGAATGTTTCTTTGGGTGGCGATCACTCTTCTGGTCACACGTAGTGTATTCAATTATGTCGTTTTGCCATTAAGAGTGCAGGATTTTACAGAAAACAGGTGTCGTGAGGATTGTATGCGGCTGGCGGCGGCGCACGGAGACAAGCCTTGGTATATTTTCGGAAAAACTGAAATGCATGAAGTAGCCAGGTATTATACCTCGGCCTATAAAAATCAAATCATCCGGAAAGCTGAAGTGCTAAAGGATAGTACAGCTTATTATCTTACTGACTTAAGTTTGTATCCTGATTTCCCCGGACAACAAATTGATTCATTGCTATTGGAACGAGGTCAGGTGATCGCATTGATGAAAGTATCTCATCAATGAAAATATATATCTATAGATTTCATTTGCCGATGAGCACAGGAATATGAATTTAAAAGACTTCAAAATCAATATCCCTGGTCCGCTGAAGACATTGATCAAGCTGGCTATTTCGGTGGCCATCATCGTCATCATCCTCAGGAAAATTGATGAAAAATTATTATTGCAGACGATTCGTGAAGCAAATCCACTATGGTTGATATGGGCTGTGATATGGTTTATTGTTTCCAAGATCATCTCTGCATTCCGGTTCAATACACTGCTGAGTACAGAAGATATTCATCTTACTGCAAAACAAAATCTACGGCTGTATTGGTTAGGAATGTATTACAATCTGCTTCTGCCCGGAGGTATCAGTGGTGATGGGTATAAGATCAAAGTGCTGATGGAAAGATTCAGTCGTCCATTCAAACGGATTTTTACGGTCACACTTCTTGACAGAATAACGGGGGTAATTGCTTTGGGTCAGCTTTGTCTCATTCTGCTGTTCTGGATACCTGAATTTCAAAAATATTGGTTTTTTGTAGTACCTGGATTCTTCATCAGCCTTATCGTAAGTTGGTGGGTTTCCAGATGGGCAAAAGGAAAAATTTCATCTGTGTGGATCAAGACAACCTTTCAATCGATTGGTGTACAGGGTGCTCAGGCGATTGCGACACTTGGATTGGTATTAGCGCTGGGGCAGGGAGAACACTGGGCAGATTATCTGATTTTATTTCTGGCCTCATCACTTGTAGCGATGGTACCGTTTACGATCGGTGGTGCAGGAGCTCGTGAATTGACTTTTCTCTATGGTGCGCAATGGCTGGATATTCATACAGAAAAAGCAGTTGCGATTGGATTTTTGTTTTACCTGATTTCTACTATTGTTTCGCTATTTGGAATGATCTATAGCTTTCATCGTGAGCGATTGTTTAAATAAAAAAGCACATATTCATCAGGTGGTCTTTGGCGTTGTGATATAAAAAAAATAATGCCTGCAATTAAGAGGGATTCCAAATTATAAAAGCAGGTCAGGATACTGAACTTAAAACCCCACCGAATTCGTTATATTGTGCATCGATAGCTCCCTTCCTGATCATGTATTAATCAACGCAATCAAGTTCACAAAAAGCTGATTGTCTGCTTATTACAATTCCTTTTTAATAAATTTTTTTAGCTGCCTTATTTAAAAGCATCTGGCTACATTTGCTAAACACAGTTAAAAACTTTAAGAAGAAAGCTATAGTCCGAAATCTTTTTATCATCGTTAACACTTAGTATGAAGCTCCTTACCACCATTACCGATCCTCAATATGTCCCCAGAGAAAATTTTACGGCCTACGAAACATTCTGGCTAAAATATATGAATGACCCCAGGGATCTTCCTTTTATTCATTTATTGACCAGGATACATCTGATAGTGATTCCATGGGCTGTAGTATTGTTCACCCCTTTATTGCAGGGTGTGTATTGGTGGCTGGCTTTTATTCCATATGCCTATTTTTCTCAATCCTATTTCAAAGGAAGATTTGGCCTGATGTTTCATTGCATGTGTCATCGTCCGACGTTCAAAAAAGGATACACGTGGATACATACGTACGTTACATGGTTTGTGGCACCTTTTTTTGGAGGTACACCAGAAACTTATTTTGCTCATCACATCATCATGCATCACGTGGAAAATAACATGGAAGATGATGCAAGCAGCACATTGAAATACCGCCGTGACAATCCTATTGATTTCCTCCGGTACTTTTTCCGTTTTTTACTTCTTGGGATCGTCGACACCTTTATGTATCTCTTTCGAAAGAAGCGCAAAAAAGTGTATACACGCTTTACCCTTGGAGAATTATCTTTTTATGTATTTGCTGCGGTGATGTGCTTTGTCAATTTAAAAGCCACATTGATGGTCTTTATCATTCCGGTGATTTATTCCCGTCTGATCAGCATGATGGGCAACTGGACGCAACATTCGTTTATCGACAAAAGTGATCCGGATGGACATTTCACCAGTGTGTATAACTGCATCAACAATGTTTATAATCAAAACTGCTGGAATGACGGGTATCACTCGATCCACCATTTGAATCCCGCATTGCATTATACAGACATCCCGAGTACCTTTTTAAAAAACAAAGAACAGTTCAAGAAAAACAAGACCTTCATCTTTGATGGAATACATTACCTGCATATATTCTTTTGGCTAATGAACAAACGCTATGATAAGCTTGCCGACAATGTAGTCAACATCGACAATACATTTAAGAGCAAGCAGGAGGTCATCGATTTGATGAAAGAACGAGTGATGAGGATCGTTTGATCAGGCGGTTGCTGAGCTGTAGCACATGGATGAGCGAGTGAATGTCGAAGCATGATCGGGTGATCGGGCGGTTGCTGAGCTGTAGCACATGGATGAGCGAGTGAAGGTCGAAGCATGATCGGGTGATCGGGCGGTTGCTGAGCTGTAGCACATGGATGAGCGAGTGAAGGTCGAAGCATGATCGGGTGATCGAAAATCGAAAATCGAAAATCGAAAATCGAAAATCGGCGGTATATGGTCAGCGGTATATGGTCAGAAAATTTTTAGTTACAGAAGTATTAAAAAAAACCTCCTGCCTGGCAGCAAGAGGTTTTTAAATTTCAGGAAGATGCACCTCCTACATAGCTCTCTTCATTGTTGCTTCCATAAATTTCATTTCTTTTCCGTCCATACCGGCGCCATACATCTCCATTTTTTGCGTATTGGCATCGACTACAGTGATGACTTCGCGGATAGACGTGTCTTTTCCTGACATCGGATCTGTCTGGGTTCCTTTCAATTCGAGAGTTTTTTTGGCGGCATCCCATTTGCCGGTCATGACGACCACACCTGATCCCATATTATCCACCCAGGTATTGACAAACATTTTTTTACCATTATCATACGCCATGGTGCTGTAGCCTTCGAATGGACTTCCCATCATGGTGCCTTCATAATGTCCCATCTGGTAAAGGCCATCCAGGGCCATTTTATTTTCAATGGTCGCAGAAGATTTCATAGCGGGTGCGGAAGGATCCATCCATGAAGAAACCTCTGCACTCCATACACCATTCCAGGAAGCCAGCATCTTGTGCATTTCGCCCGGTGTCTTAAAGTCATTCCAGGCTTTCATCATCGCAGCCTGGTCATCCTGTGCATGCAAAGTCTGTATAGTCAATCCGACAAGGGAGACCATCAAAAAAAGGGCAATTCTTTTCATTTTAATTTTTATTTTAATTAGGTAAAACGATAGTCAAAAATAACAGAGAATTCCCAATAAATTATAAATGAAATCACGTAAAATTAGGGTAAGAAAAAGACCATAGACCATGGACCGCGGACGACAGACAATGGAACAATGGACAATGGGACTATGCAGGATTAAATCTTTTTGCTTTTTACTTTTTTCCTTATTGCTTACTGCCAATTTGCATATTGCTCATTTCCAATTTGCTTATTGCTTATGGTTGGTGAGCTGAGGTTGGTGAGCTGAGGCGCAAGGATGCGCATTAACATGCGTCGCACTGAGCGCTAGTCGAATGTGTCGAACCATAGCACAAGGTTGAGTTTAGCTGGTCCTGGCATTGTCTGTTGCATATTCATCTCTATGCAATACACAATACACAATACGCAATACGCAATACGCAATACGCAATACGCTCTATGCTCTATGCTCTATGCCAATTTATTCAGATATTTATCCCAACACTCCTTCTTTACAAACTTTAACTGAAAGCCAATGTCTACAAGCTCCCTCTCAAAGGCTGCACTTTTCGCTGCTATATTGGTTGTGATCGCAGTCATCTCCTGGGAATCCTATATCCGCAGTACCGGTTTTGAAATCTCCTTTGATGACGGTGGACCGCTCTGGTCGCATCAACGGGATCGCGTTTATGGGCCGATCGAAAGTAAAACTGTCTTCATCGGTTCGTCACGAATCAAATTTGATCTCGACATTCCGACCTGGGAAAGGATTACGGGTACTGAAGCTGTACAACTTGCTTGTGTGGGGAGTACACCCAGACCGCAGTTATCCGAACTTGCTGATGATCCTAAATTTAAAGGCAGGGTCGTTGTCGATGTTACAGAAGGTTTGTTTTTCTCCCTCAATCCAGGAAACGCATTCCGGCCAAATGAAGCGATAAAGTATCACACTAAAATCACACCGACCCAACGTGCAGGTTTTGAATTGAATATCCCGCTTGAATCAACGTTTGCTTTCCTGGATAAGGACCATTATTCACTCAATACCATGCTTGACAATCTGCAGATACCCAGCAGGGAAGGTGTGCATACAGGTCCGATATTCGCACGTGATTTCGGTTATGTCCGTTTCAACAGACAGGAATATTGTGGCAAACTATTCATGGCAGATACGGCTCAGCAACATCTACAGGCAGGCATTTGGGCAATGTTTGGCCGCATGAATAAGACGCCTCCTATCGCCGGATCGAAGCTGGATTCAGTGATCAATCTTGTAAAAATAGATGTCGGAAAAATAAAGGCAAAAGGTGGTGACGTGTTTTTTGTCCGAACACCTTCAAGCGGTCAATTCCTGGAAAGAGAAGAAAAAGGATACCCAAGGGAACAATATTGGGATAAACTATTGATTGAAACCGGATGTATGGGTTTACACTATAAAGACTATCCTCAAATCGCCCAATATACTTGTCCTGAAGATTCACATCTCTCACCATCCGATGCCATAGATTTTACAACAAAATTTATTGACATCCTCCAGACAAACTATGCATGGACATTCCCTTCCATACATAAATAAAAACTAAACATTCTAAACTATATAAATTTTCTAAACTCTTAAACTCAATAAACCTATAAACTCTATAAACCCATAAACTCTCTAAACCCATAAACTCTCTAAACCCATAAACTCTCTAAACCCTTTTTAATCTCCCTCATCCATTTATCCTTCTATCCATGGTCTTCAACTCCTACACCTTCATAGCCTTCTTCATAGTCGTTCTGCTTTTATACAATCTTCCTCTTGCCTGGAAGTCAAAGAAGATTATTCTCTTATTGTCGAGTTATGTTTTCTATGCAGCGTGGAATCCACCGTTTATTCTTTTACTCTGGTTGTCTACTGTCGTAGATTATTTTGTAGGCAGAGCATTATACACGCAAGAAAACGTCACGAAAAAAAGATTGCTCCTGGTGATCAGCCTTATCGGAAATCTAGGTATGCTATGTTTTTTCAAGTACGGCGGATTTTTACTTGAGAATTTTACACTTCTTGTCAACGCCATGGGTGCTGATTTTCATCCGGCTAAACCGGATATCATTCTTCCTGCAGGTATTTCTTTCTACACATTCACCACATTGTGCTACACGATTGATATGTATCACAAGAAGAGTGAACCCGTGAGATCAATACTTGATTTTTCATTGTTCGTCACGTTCTTTCCTCATCTCGTGGCTGGCCCGATCGTGCGTCCACCACAATTGGTGCCTCAATTTGAAACACCTCGTATTTCAACACGTAAGCAGCTCATGGATGGGCTTCTGCTGTTATCGCTTGGGCTTTTTATGAAAGTTGTTCTTGCAGATACCTTATTAGCCGGTACGGCCGATGATGTTTTTGGAAATGATGGTATGCTACCGATGTTAGATACATGGATGGGCGTGCTTGCATTTTCAGGTCAGATCTTTTTTGACTTTGCCGGCTATTCTACCTGTGCGATCGGTGCGGCATTGTGTCTTGGTTTTGTACTGCCTGACAATTTTAAATATCCGTATGCTGCAGTAGGGTTTTCTGATTTCTGGCGCAGATGGCATATTACACTTTCGGCGTGGCTTCGGGACTATCTCTACATACCACTCGGTGGAAATAAAAAAGGAGAAGGACGTACCTATATCAATCTTATGCTGACCATGTTGCTGGGTGGATTATGGCATGGCGCCAACTGGACATTCGTATTCTGGGGTGGACTACATGGATTTTATCTTTGGGTGGAAAGATTTTTTCGTGAGAAATTCAAATCGAAACCTATGCTTCCATCGGATATCTCCACAGCGGGGATTACATCAGGTGGTCGTTCAGGATCTTTTATTTATGCATTGCTTACATTCTTTCTGATCAATGTGACGTGGGTGTTTTTCAGAGCATCAACTTTCAAACAATCCTGGACAATGCTTGGCTCTATGTTTGGTATCACGCATGGAGGAGAACCGATGCTGACAAGTATGTCCATCATTAAAGTTTCTGTCATCGTCACGATTATGGTGATCGTGCATTGGTTGATGCGCAATAGTTCGGTGCTTACTCTGGCTTATAAGATTCCGTGGTGGGTATTATCCATAGCATGGGCATGTATGCTATTCTCGATCATGTTGAGCCAGGAGAGTACGAGTTCGTTTATATATTTTCAGTTTTGAAAAAGAATTAAACTAACGTTTTTAAGGTTTGTTTCCTATTCCTGTAAAACGATATTCATGAATTGGTAAACTTCTTTTCCCGGAATTGAATTCTATTCTCGAATCAGCGTATTTCACCTTATTCTCAAGTCAATTATTTCTGAATCAAAGAATTCATCTTCGCGACCAGGCAACGGATATAGATGCCAAAAAAGAAGATTTGGCAAGAATTCAGGAATGAATGAATGTGCTCTATTGAACAAACGACAACTAAAACATAATTTTACCGTTGATATCATTGTTATGCTACGCCTGACTTCCATATTCGTATTCTGCTACTACTTTCTGGGTACTTTTTGTCTGCCACAGGGAGACTTTTCAGTTATGGCAGATCTTCCTTCGATGTACCAGCACTGTAAGGCAACAGAAGACAAGGATATGACGCCGTTTGACTTTGTGACAGACCATCTGCTCAATATCGATGGTTTGTTTGATAAGCATGATGACGGGGATCAACAGAGGCCCCATGCGCCTTTTCAGGTTCATCATACGACGATGCAAATGTTTGTGGTGACACCGCAAAACAAAGTTTCTGTAAGAAATCCTAATTCTAGGGACTATTCGATTCCTTTCTTTGCTGAAAGCGTTTATCCCGATGGTTTTTCCTCACTTGTATTCCGACCTCCTATCGTTTAAGTTAGTGTTTATTTCATAAAGACCTTTTGCTTTCGCAGTGGATCTGTATTGATCACTAACTAAATTTTCAAAATGAAAATCAAAAATCTGATTTTTGGTTTGAGCTTGCTATTTACAATGCTGGCTCAACCCTTGCATGCACAAGTTTTGGAAACTGAAGAATCAAAACCCTTACGCTCAGGACAATTTGAAACGGGTACGGGTTTAGCATTTCAAACTTCAAAGGAAGGAACAGAAAGTGCATTACCCATCGCCATTGAATATGGCCTTACGAAAAAATTTACCCTGTTAGTTGAACCTGTTAATGCAATACTCCTGCGTCCGGGAATCGAATGGAAGTTTGGAGGAAAAAATAAATTAAATTCTAATTAACCACATAAATTAAATTCAAATGAAAATTTTAGTAATAATGTTTTTTGCTGTTTCACTGATGACAACAGCACAGGCTCAAAAGGTATCATCTACCGATGTACCTTCTGCAGTCGCCGCAGCTTTCAAATCTAAATTCCCTGCTGTCACTAAAGTGAAATGGGAAATGGAAGACGCAAATGAATATGAAGCAATATTCAAACAGGATGGAGAGGAAGCATCAGCTAATTTTGATCAGACCGGCAAATGGCTGGAGACAGAATTAGAGATAGAAGTTTCCGGTTTACCGGCCAATATCCTGGCGGCACTCAAAAAGGACTTTGCAGGCTATAAAATCAATGAAGCCAGTAAAGTCGAGAGTGTAAAAAATGGAAGCACGTATGAAGCTGAAGTTGAAAAGGGCGAAATGAATTATGACGTCCTTTATGCAGCTGATGGAAAATTCATCAGTAAAACCAAAGTGGCAGAAGGAAAAGAGGGCAAGGATTAAATCTGTAAAGGAAGCACCGAAATCCGGTGCTTCCTTTTACTTTTAGCCGGAGTTTTAACAAAAAATGATTTTAGTAATGATGAATATTATGGTCACCTTGCTTAATATTCTTTTCATTTTCAATAAAAAGAACTCATTGC
>JBBSAQ010000097.1:0-11058 GCA_038252065.1 Chitinophagales bacterium | reverse complement strand
GATGCTGTATCGAATGTAGATTTTCTTTATCTTGGTATCGTAGCGCAAATCCTCTATCACACGACGATCCTGAGGTTTTAGATTCACACATTAAATATAATCATTATATTTAACTGGACAAATCAAATTTGGATTGGTATAACTATCCAGTGGCTCTCATAATCAATGGTTTAAAACAGTGTGCCACACTGAAGGTTATGTCATCGGGTGACGGCAAATTGAATTCTCGTTGGAAAGATTACACTATAATATCTAAGGTTAGTGCTTTGCCAGTTCTTCGGCCAATTTCTTCCTTTTATTTGATTCATCTGTCGAGTTCAGCCGGGATGTACGTGATGCTTTTCATGCTGTTTTCTTGTTCTCTTTTTACACAAACCAACGCATTCCAATTCGAACAATTTGATAAAAAAGATGGATTATCAAATCAGGATGTACTTTCTCTGTACCAAGACCATTGTGGATTTTTATGGGTGGGTACTTTTGATGGCCTAAACCGTTTTGATGGAAAAACATTTACTCCGATCTATCTTTCCGACTCGACCAAGGAGAATTTCTTTATAAATGAGATCAGAGTGATAGCCGAGGATACAGACAATCTTTTATTGTTGCAGACACAACGCTCTGGGATTGTCGTATTCGATCCCCAAACCTATAAATATTACGATCCGCTTGTGCCTTATATTCAGGAATTGGGAAACTATGTGAACAATTTCATTGTAGATCGTCATAAAAACATTTGGGTGATAGGACCAGATGCACTTATTGAATTTGATCCACATTTCAAGTTCATTCGAAAATGGAAGACAACTGAGGATTTCTACTGGCTCCCTAAAAATATTACATGGTGGAGAGCTGGTTTATGTTTAGCAGATGAATTTGGATATATCTGGTTCTCTGTCAATGGTTCATTCAATGTAATCGATCCGGAAAACGGAAAGGTTTATAATGCCGATCACAATCCATTTCATTGGAAAATATTAGAAGTTACTAATGCGGGTTTAAGTGAAGATAACCTTGGAAATCTCTGGCCGCTTGGACCCGAGGGTATCTACAAATTCAATCGCGTAAAGAATGAATTGACCTATTTTCCTGCATTAAGTGAAAGGATACTAACACAGGGTTCTCTATTACTCCAGGATGGAAGAATTTTACTCCTTTCGGGGCTCAGCGAATTTTATTTATTTAATCCTTTGACAGAAACTTTTCAGACTGTATCTGTCCACGTATCGCAGGCACTTCCGCGGGCATTGCCAGGCTCAGTAAATGCAATACAGGATAAAACCGGCAATGTTTGGATTGCTTCCTACGGTCTAATACGATATAAATTAAAGAAAAATCAGTTTCTATACGATGAAGACTTTGGGCCTTATAATTTCTCATCAAGAGATAATAAAAATGGAATCATGGATATCATTCTTGCTAGATCAAATCTCCTTATACCTACTGTCAATGGTTTTTTCATCATGAACACGGTTACTCATCTTAAAAAACAATATCGCTATACTTATGGCAATGAACAAAAGAAAAATTCTTTTTGGACCGCTATTGCATTAGATCATCAAAATTTACTCGTTTCATCCACGAATATTGTAGGTGGAGCCAGGGTAGGACTCTTTACAATAGATCTCAAAAGAGAAATTCTTAAAAAATTTGCACTTCCTCATCCTGGAATGCTGGATTCCATAACAGTAGTGGGTTTCTTCCATGATCAGGAACATCAGATTTGGATGAGTATGATTGAACATCATGGAATATTCCGCTGGAATAGGAAAACAAATCAATTCATACATTATGGAGCAAATGAGACAGGATCCCGATTTTTCCCATTACGCCATTTTAATACTGCAGCTGAAGACAGTCAGGGACACATTTGGATGGGTTATGACAAAGGAGGTGCGACGTCGTATGATTACAAACTTCATCAATTTATTTCTCTCCCTGAGCCCTATAACGAGCAACTTAAAAATGCACATATTTCGGTTATGCTGAATGATGGCAATGGTAATATATGGGTAGTTACGGATGCAGATATAATTCAATGTTCACTTGATTCCTGTTTCACTCGACGATATAATCGCGGTCACGGATTGGCTTCGAACAGAGTAAAGGATATTGCTTGCGACAATAATAGAAAGATCTGGATAGGTACGGATGTCGGGCTTTCATGCTTTAATCCTGAAACAAGACGGTTCACTAATTTCACGACGGAGGATGGATTGCCGGAAGGGAGCCTGAATTCGCTTGTATTCGATACGCTCAACAACACAATGTGTGTAGCTTCTAATAATGGAGTCATCTTCTTTAATCCAGATAGCCTTCAAAAATCTTTTACCCCAATTCATCCCTCGGTCACTTCTTTTAAAGTACTCGGCAATGCAGTTACCTGGAATGATTCCAGTACCGTTAATTTATCTCCTGAAAATAATTCCTTCTCGTTCGAATACAGCACCCCAAATATGTTGAATGCAGAAGACAATCAATATGCATACAGGCTAGATGGTTTTGATCCGGATTGGGTGCTAGCAGGTAAGAGACAATTTGTTAACTACACCAGTTTGCAGGGAGGTGATTATTCTTTCCGGGTGAAAGCAACTACTGATGGTCTGAAATGGAGTGAAATGGATAAGCAAATAAAGATTCATGTTGCAACTCGTTTTTATAAATCAATTTGGTTTCGTCTTAGTATAATTTTTTTAGTGATTTTATTAATTACAACTATCTTTTACATTCTCTATCGCTTCAAGTTACAGCGGTACATTCTTTCACAAAAGCTCAGGAATAAAATCGCCGGAGATCTTCATGATGATATTGGCAGCACCCTCAGCAGTATTGCCATCTTCAGTGAATTGGCAAAAGAAGAAACGAAAGAGAAATCACAGCACGTTACCGAACTTCTGGAGTCCATCAATGATAACGCAAGGTCAACTCTGGATTCGATGAGTGACATTGTCTGGGCCATCAATCCTATAAATGACCACTTCGAAAACATTCTAACTCGCATGCGAACATTTGCATCAGGCATACTAGAAGTAAAAAATATTGATCTTATGTTTGATGCAGCTGCAGTTTTATCATCTTTGAAATTATCTATGGAAAAGAGAAAAAATCTCTATCTCATTTTTAAGGAATCGGTAAATAATGTTGCAAAATATTCAAAGGCTAATAATTGCGTTATAAAATTGTGGATTGAAGGAAAAATGCTTAATATGAAAATTGAAGATAATGGAACGGGCTTCGACCTGAATGATTACCCCGCAGGCAATGGATTGTCAAATATGAAAAATCGTAGTATAGAAATGATGGGTAAACTCGACATTCAATCTGTAAAAGAAATAGGAACTTCTGTCCATCTTTCCTTTCCAACTACATGATTATGTACTTCTATGAATTGACTCAAAATCAGATCTTAGTTCTCCAATATAAACCGATGTGAATGGCACAGTGTATCAGTGTTTCAATTTTTGAAGACAATAAATCATTACGCATTGGTTTATCTCAACTTATTGAGCGCAATCCCGACTTGGAATTGTATGGTGCTTATCCTGATTGCAATAATCTGCTAAAGGATCTTAAGCGAGCTACCCCAGATGTGGTATTAATGGATATACATATGCCGGGCATAAATGGAATTGAAGCTGTTTATCTGATTCGCCAAAAGTATCCGGAAATAAAAATCCTGATGCAGACCATCTTTGAAGATGACAATAAGGTGTTTAAATCCATATGCGCCGGTGCTTCGGGGTATTTGCTCAAGAATACTACAGGGCCAAAATTAATGGAAGCCATTCACGATGTAATGGATGGCGGAGCACCCATGACTCCGGTGATTGCGAGGAAGGTGTTAGAAATGATCCAGAAGAATTCTGCTTCAAAGTCCGACGAGGTATTTATGTTGACTGAAAAAGAAAAACAAGTACTTTCTTTGCTCACACAAGGCCTTAGCTATAAGATGATTGCATCCGAGCTGAACATTACTATTGACGGAATTCGTTATCATATCCGCAAGATTTATGAAAAGCTTCATGTTCATTCCATGACAGAAGCAGTAAGTAAGGCCATCAGAGAAAAACTTGTTTAAACAATTTTGAGCGCACAGGAAGATTATGCTTTCACTATCGTCAATACATGATCATGTAGTTGATATAGGGCTATTCAATTCCTAATTTTGTAAGAACATGATCATACTCTCATATTTTTTCTAGAACTACACCAACACGTGTATAAGTAATACACCCTAACAAGTATTGTGCCCAGCTACTAAAAATATATTTTTGTCCTGATTAATTGTAAAATTGCTAAGAAACAGAAATGATCTGTATGAATACTAAACCAAACCTGAAATTTTTACATGATCATGCAGTTGTCCTCGATTCGATTCATCTGTAATTTTGATTTTACTTATTCTAACACCCTGACTTATGAAAACTCGTTTTATTGCCCAAATAATATTCATTACGTCCATTGTTAATCCAGGTATTACACAGGAATTAAAGATAACGAATAAGTCAAACGGTCAAAAAGTAAGAAATGAGACCTCTAAAAGTGACAGGTCAAATGATGACAATTCAAAGCACAATTTGAATTCGTCCGATAGTCTCAGTGAGAATTACCAAATGCTGCTGGAAGAGTATTTCCAATTACCCGATATCCAGGACAGAAACTTTGTTCGTAGTTCCGATGGTAAAACCTACACAGGAACACAAAATGGAATAAAAATGTGTGATGGCTCTTCAACGATTATCATCACAACCGAAAACTCAAATATTCCTGAAAATAACATTACAGCTTTGGCATTAGATAAAGATGAACATTTATGGATAGGGACATTTAGTTCCGGTATTGTGATCGGTGTGGGTGGCTGTATCAAACCTTATAAAATTAAACCAATCAAAACCCGAGGCCTAAACATTTATTCCATTTCTACAGATAAAAAAGGACATGTTTGGGTTAATTATCAAAACGGAGAATTTGAATGTTTCCAGGATGGAAAATCGATCGCTTATTTTCCAAAAGAGTAAACTAGATATTTTCATTCCTGGTCATTCATGCATGTATGCTTACAGAATAGCAATTAGTATTTGCCACAAGTATTTTTAACAAATTATAAATATCCCAAAAATGACTACATCTCGCTCATTCATATTCCTCTGCCTGTTCAATTATACGATCGGGATTTCTGCAAAGGATCTGACGGTTGCAATACCTTTTGAAAATAATCTGATGATTACGGCCATAGGGGAATCTGATCATTATATCTGGGTAGGAACCAACGAAGGGCTATATAAGATAAATAAAAATAATGGAGTACGAAGCCACTTCACAAATAAGAATTCCAGATTGCCGCACAATTATGTCACAAGCATTGCTTGCACCAAGGATGGAAAAACATACATAGGCACTATGAATGGAATCTTAATGTGGGATAATTACGCCTTCCTGCTGATCACAAGCGAAAATTCATCTATACCCGATAACCATATCACTGCACTCGCTGTGGATCGTGATGATAATTTATGGATTGGCACTTATGGTGATGGATTATTGAAAAGTACAGGCGATGCCATCAAACCTTTCAGGACTCAACCTATTGAATTCAATGATGAGAAAATTTACTCTATAGCTTTCGATCAGTTGGGAAATGTTTGGGTGGCGTTTTATGATAGCCGTATTTCCTGTCTTCGAAATGGAAAATGGGATACCTATGCGTCTATTCATTCTGTTGACAAAATACAACCAGGGATTACCGGAAGATTTATTGTCAATTCCCCTGATCCCGGCACATACATGTGCGAAGATGGTTCATTCCGGAATTTACGGATTGATTCGTTATGTAGTGAATCAACATATGGCTATTTCAATTCTGAATATTCCAGATTTGTCATTTGCTCTAAAGATGAAGTTGACGTTTTAGATTGGAACTATCCTAAGAATGCCACTGTCAAATTTAGCATTTACGAATTCCTCGAATCATTGTCTCCAAATTTTCAGAAAGGGAAACGAAAGGCTATAAACAATCCGCTCACAATCGATCCAAACAGTTCACTATTAATTTTACCCTTGTCAAATGAAATCAATAATCTCCTTAGTTCAAATCACCCTGGATAGATTAAAACATTCCACACTGGACATGAACACAGTCTCATCCCTTATTCCTGATCAATATTTTGTGTTTACAGCATTCAGTGAATGTGATAAATTTTTCTATATCGGGACAAATTCGGGCGTAATGCAAAAAAACAAACAAAATGGAAGATTAATATTTCTGACTCAAGAGAATTCGACTTTACCGGATGATCATATTACCGGTATCACTTGTACCAGAAAGGGCTTCGCATACATCGGCACAAAAAAGGGGTTGTTATTATGGGACAACAATGCATTTCTAGTTCTCAACTGCGAGAATTCAAATATTCCGGATCATGATATTAAGGCAATAGCTGCAGACATGGATGATAATGTGTGGTTGAGTACTCCGGGTGCTGGGCTTTTCAAAATGACCGGAAATACAAAAAAAAGCATTCGGATTGTACATGTACAGACCAATGATAAGAAAATCTATTCTGTCACTGCAGATCCAAAAGGATTCATATGGGTTGTATTTCAAAATGGTGTCATTGAATATTTTAAAATCGGCAACTCACCAACTGATTGCTCTGATCAACCACGCGAAAATACAGAATCAAATAAAACAGACAATTTTTTGATACACACAAATCAGAGGGGTACTTTACTAACTGATGGCAACACATTTAAGGAGATACTTCTCGAACCCGTCAGTCAAAAAATAACCTGTTCCTATTTTAACCCAAAATACTCAAGAATGATCCTTTGCAATGCATGGGGCGTAAATGTCTTTTCAATTCATGATCCATTCTCTGGATACAAGCATATACCGTACTCAGAATTTATCAGATCTATTTCATGCAGGTACCCGGATAAAAAAATCACCAGTCTTGTCAATCAAATAAAAGAATGTGAGAACGTCCAACTAACAAAGAGTTAAATGCAGACAGGAAAATATACCAGAGATTTTTAAATATTATCCGTTTACGAAATGGCTAAGTCCGCAAATGGCCTTACTTTTATAAAAATATTAAGTCATGTCTGTCATAAAACTTCCAATCCTTTTCGTTGGCTCCAGAGGTGAAACCCGGTTGTATTCACTGTTTGACAGTAGTGCCAATTTATCATGCATTCATCCTGACTATCTTCCTGGTCTCGAAACACCTACAAAACTGGGTCGCATCAGGAATGTTTATACTGCAGCCGAAGGTCATTTTATTGAAATATCAGAGGCCGTACGATTAGACTTTTACCTTGAAGATGTCCTGCTCTCCGATGAATTCCTTGTTGTACCGGGTCTTAGTGAAGAGGTTATCATCGGAGCAGCAACCATGCAGAAATGGCGTATAAAATTAGACTTCGAGCATGACACAGTTCATGTAGATCCTAAGGTGGCAAAAATGCAACTTAAAAAGTATGCAGCTACCTGTATCTGATTATTCTCGGCCCTTCACGACATCTTATAAAATACTCATCGACTGCGAACAGTTGAATTTGACAACACTCCAGAGATTTATTTGAAAAATTTATTAAAAAAAGGAGCAATGTAGTATACCTTAAAATATTGCAGACCGTTTTGTTGCCTCCTCTGCCATCCGGAGCGATTCCACAGCATTCGTATCATCAATCTTACGTACATGCGAACGAACCTTAATCCAATTCCACTGATCTTCTAACATTGAAGTGACTAGTTGTTCATATCGAACCATTTTATCATCAATATCACCCGACTCCATCGTGATAAGCGAATCAAAATCTATATCACGGAATTTTCCTTTTACTTTTTTATATGTTGAGTCATCTGAATGAAACTCAATCTCACAACCCGTAAACAAAGATTTTAACTTGTCGACTTGATGCGTTTTTAATAATCCATGTAATCTGATCTTTACAGGAACCCACTCGTACAAAGTAATGTCTCCCCTGTCAAACTGCAATCGCAATTCCTGTCTGTCCAGAAGTTTGGGTTGATTGAATCCATGATAGAAATTGACAGGACCATCTTTGTAAAGTACAACAGCCTGTACCCTGTCGATTATTTTTCCTTCCACTCCAGATCGCTGAATTTCAAAAGAACTTATAAGTTCTCCCCTTCCTAGCCACCCACTGAACATATCAAAGAAATGGACGCCATGCTCAATGAATATTCCGCCACTTTTTTCTTCATCCCAAAACCAATGCGCCGGAATCAGCTTTTCATCACTTGCATAATTTTCAAAAAATCCATGCACAAAATCACCGAGCCATTTCTCATCAATGATTGTTTTGACTTTAGCATACAAAGGATTGTAGCGCTGCATAAGATTAACGACATACAAAAGATTATTTTCTTTTGCATATGCAGCCAGCGTTTCCGCTTCAAATGTGCGCAAAGCTGCAGGCTTTTCACAGATCACATGTTTTCCGGCATGAAGTGCCATTTCCGATTGTCTAAAATGCAAATATGGCGGAGTTGCAATGTAGACAAGATCGATGCTGTCATCTGCCAGTAAATCTGTAACGTTATTATGAAATTTAGCATTCACCTTAGCTGCCATCCTTTCACCTGATGCTTCATTGATATCGGTCACACCAACGATATGTATACCGTCAATTTTCAGAAAAGCCAAGGCAGCAAACTCCGCGAATTCACCGGCACCCACTATACCTAGATTCATCAGCAATGACCAAGTAATATCCATATAATGGCAAAGACAACTATCGTACCCAGGCAACCCCCGCCTAATTTGTAGGCTCCATAACCGGCAAGTCCTCCTCTTAATAAATTATTCATACCTGTTCATTTAGTTTAGTGAATTATTATTGACATCTCCGAAAGAAAGTTATTTCGACTTCTTCTTTTTCTCCGTTGGCTTACCATCATATTTTTCCGGATTTTCTTCAGCACTTTTCTTTGTTTTCCGAATGGTACCATCTTTGTGATGAGGCGGTGAATAAATTGTATACAATTTCAATTTTTTACGGGTATCCGTATTGATGATATTATGTCTCGCCCCTGCAGGCACCACGACGGCATCTCCGTCCTTTAATTTATACACATTGCCATCAATGATTGATTTGCCCCGGCCACTTTCTACTCTGAAAAACTGATCGTTTCCGGCATGTATTTCGGAGCCAATCTCTTCTTTGGGCTGCAATGTCATCAACACCAATTGACTGTGTTTCGAAGTATACAAGACTTTGCGGAAGTTTGTATTCTTCTTCGTCTCTTTTTCAATATTCGCTTTATATCCTTTCATATCAAAATTATTTTTTACTCAAAAATGAAAATTCATTAATAAGAACAACATGTTTGTAAAAAAGTTATCATCATGCGAATTTTTTGCCCATATCTATTTCCCAAACCGTTCAAACATGGCCCTGTCAAGTTGTTCTCTATGGGATGGATGTGCTATAGAAACAAGTGCCTCAGCTCTTTGCTTCAGATTTTTCCCAAAAAGATTCACTGCGCCATATTCAGTGACGACATGTTGAACATGCGCTCTCGTCGTCACTACACCAGCTCCGGGCTTGAGAAAAGGAACTATTTTCGAGGCGCCTTTATTAGTCGTTGAGTTCATAGCTATGATAGGCTTTCCACCTTCTGACAATGCGGCCCCACGCATAAAATCCATTTGACCGCCCACACCTGAAAACTGATATACTCCTATAGAATCAGAACATATTTGGCCCGTAAGATCAATCTCAATCGCCGAATTGATCGCGACCACCTTGGGATTCGTTCGGATGACTTTCGTATCGTTGACATATTCAATATCCAGAAAAACAACCTGCGGATTGTCATCAATAAAATCATATAATTTACGTGTGCCGATTGCAAAACCCGTTACTAATTTTCCGGGGTGCTTTTTCTTATACTTATTCGTGATGATTCCCTTTTCTACTAAGGGAATGACACCATCAGAAAACATTTCGGTATGTATACCCAAATCTTTATGCCCTTCAAGACAGGATAGCACAGAATCAGGAATAGCTCCGATGCCCATTTGAAGCGTAGATCTGTCTTCAATCAATTCTGCACAGTACTTCGCTATTTTCATGGATGTATCTGTCGCCAGATCGTGATAACTTACTTCCGGCAAAGGTTCATCCACATATACTAATGCATCAATTTCACTGATATGCAAGATGCCATCACCATGTGTTCGTGGCATCTGAGGATTCACCTGAGCGATGACATGTTTCGCATTGTGTACAGCCGACCTGGCGATATCAACCGAAACACCCAAGGAACAAAAACCATGCTTATCCGGAGGTGATACATGAACCAATGCTACATCAAGAGCCAAAATATTCCTTTCAAAAAGAAGATGTATTTCACTCAGAAATATTGGAATATAATCACCATGTATACTATCGACGATGTCCCTTACATTTTGGGAAACAAAAAGGGAATTCATAAAAAAACTTTTCCCGAAATCAGGAACATTAAAAATATCATCCCCAAGTGTGCTGATACTTATCAATTCAACATCGGATAATTCATCCTTTCGTTGAAATAATGCCCTCAATAAATGCATAGGTGTCGCCGCACTACCATGAATAAAAATCCGGTTACCCGACTCAATGCGACTGACAGCTTCTGTTGCTGAAATATAAAGTGGATGTGACATACTTAATGCTGATAAATAAGATAAAATACCTTAGTACTTTGGATTGTACATATAGCTCGCGATGCTTTGTCTTAAATCATCCGGCCTGGAAACCTGCGCGAGTCCGGAATTGAAAATTTTGTCAGCCACGGCTACCGCAATATCAAGCGAAATGGTCCGAATATCTTTTAACGGCGGATATACAGATCCTCGTTCGATATCTTCCTGACTGACAATATGCGCCAGCGTCTTAGCCGCAGCCAGAAATAAAGTATCCTGTACAACTTTAGCTTTACAGGTCACCACACCTAAACCAATACCCGGAAATATATAGGCATTATTACCCTGGCCCGATTTAAAAATCTTTTCTTTAAAAATCACTTTATCGAAAGGGCTGCCACTG
>JBBSAQ010000096.1:0-11552 GCA_038252065.1 Chitinophagales bacterium | reverse complement strand
GTCAGGTCAATGTTTTGCTCTCAGCTTCCTTCATACATTACTTCACAATAATGCACTTGCCGTTAAGCTAGTAGTTCCCCTTACCGGGCCTACAAGGGACTTACACCCTCTAGTGTTTGCGCCCTGCCGGGCGCACAAAAACAAAGAGGGCCTCCACCGGAAGCCCTCTTTGTAAATTATTATTGTACCTCTGTCACAGGCCTTGGCAATTCCTGCCATACATCATCTCCGGGACGATCGATCGGCAATTGACCTAATCTTCCATACCTTCTCATATCAACCCATCGATGCCCTTCAGCATACAATGAATATCTGCGTTGTTTCAACATCTCATCCGTAAGGGATGCATCATCTGTACCTCCGCTATAATCGGGAAGGCCATGCGCATTGCGGATTACATTGAGGTCTTCAACTGCTCCGATATTATTACTACCAATCCTTGCTTCTGCACGAATCAGAATCAATTCTTCATTCCGAATCAATGTGATAGGTGATGAAAGAGAAGGATATACGACACAATCATACGTGCTGGTCAAATCATCTAGTTTGATAGTATCCCTTGACTGTACTTTGTTAATCCGGTCATCTCCAGGTTCAATATCGTTGACATAAGATGGATGTGCCAAATAGGCCTCAGATTGATTAGGCGTTCTATATATTTCATTTGACTGGTCACCACTACCTGTAGAATATGGACGGTATGGACCGACATACAAATCACCTGTAACATCAAGAAATGATTCTCCAAGATTCGTTGCCGCTGCAGTTTTGTCACCCTGATATATCGAAATACGTGCTGCTACTGCTTTCACAAATTGACGGAAGGTACCTGGTGTATCAAATCCATTAAATCCGGATGACAACTTGAAAGGAAAAGCAGCTCCGGCATTTGATAATTCAGTCGCAGCTGTGGTGAGCAAACTCTGTATTGCAGCCAATGACTGATCATAATTCAGAAATGGGCCCAGATTGTCAGGATCAGCTACATCGACACGGATACCGTTTTGGTACTGCATATTCAGGGCAAGATGTAATTCATACGCCTGAATAGCATGTGCGAAACCATTGTACCCATTGATTTCTTCACTGGTCAGACTCAGCTTTTGCGCATTATTAGCCACCGCTTGAATTAAAATATTTGTATTCCGGATGGTGATATATCTTCCTGAATATGGACGGGTTCCGTAAAAACCTGCATTGTCAAGAACAGATTCTGCTCTTCCGAGCAACTCACCTGTATAACGCGGGTCAGCTGAAGTAAACAAATAGACTTCCCGACCAATAATACCGGTAGAGAAATAGTAGAAATTCAATTGCTTCCTGAGCAGTGATTCAGCGCCGGTCACGACCAATTGAAGATCACTCCTTGAAGCATTATTGACGATGGCCTGTAGACTTGGTCCATTTGGATCAAGCACTTCATCTATCTGGCATGAAGAAAATCCTAACATCAGGATCGTCACGCAAAAAAGATAAAAGGACCTTATTTGAAATTTATATTTATTCATTTTTTTATGTTTATAGATTGGAATTGATTAAAAATCAGCGATGATGTGAAAGTCAAATCGTTTGGATGAAGGGAATGGATTTACTTCAACCTGCGTTGACAGGCCATCTGATCCAAAATTGGATACTTCAGGATCATAGCTGTTATACTTGAATATGTTAATCAGATTAGTTCCTGAAAAACCAAGCTTAAGATTAACATCTTTAACAAACGTCTTGGGGAGTGTATAATACAGACCAACTTCTCTCAAGCGTATATAGGAAGCATCTTCAATCATCACATCACTGTTCACCCCGATCTGAGATACACGATATGGTCCATTGCCCAATAAATGCTCAGGATCAAGGGTCACATCATCGTAGTCATGTGTAGTGCCCCCAAGATCAAATAAGAGTGTGGATAAATTAATAGCCTGTCCTCCTTTTTTCCAGTGCCATAAAAACGTAAGATCAAAACTCTTCCATGACAATGTATTGAACCATGACATCTGGAAATCAGGTTCTGCATCTCCATAGACAACATATCCGTCCGCATCAGGATTAGCACCAACACCAATAATCTCAGTAGGACTATGTCCTTCCTTAATTCTGAATTGGCCAAGGAAGTCAGCAAAACCTCCCGTAGTATAGGAGGGTACAAGCAGCTTAGTTACTTCCGCTTTATTCTTCCACCAACCAAGTCGGGTATTCCAGTTGAAATCAGAAGTGCGTATCACCTGATATTCCAGTCCAATCTCGACACCTTTATTTTGCAGCGATGCGGCATTAGTCACCCGGGTGATAAATCCACTTGACCAGGGAACATTAGCTTCGAGTAGAAGGTCTTCTACATTCTTGATATAGTACGTGAAATCGAATAGCAGTTTATTTTTTAAAGCTCCTATATCGATTCCAAATTCAAGTTCTTTTTGACGCTCAGGTGCTACATTACTATTTCCTGACAATCCATCAATTTCAACACCTGGCTGTCCTACGATAATACCACTTGTGAATGTGGTGAACTTGGATCCGAATTTTGCAAAATTCCCTGATTGTCCATAAGCAGCTCTTAGTTTTATCTGGTTAAGATTGTCACTGTTCAAATCAATGAATTCATGAAGATTAACCGCGACAGAGGCCTTAGGATAGAAATAAAATTTATTGACGTCTCCATTGTTGGATGATTTATCTCCACGTACTCCAACTGTGGCAATCACCTTATCTTTATAGTTCAATTCTTCCTGACCAAAAAAACCTTTGTCATGTTGGATCAGTCTTGTTTGTTCAATGTCACGTGTACCGGATTGATCCAGGTTGGTTTGTGAGCCTACAAGATTTGATGCAGTACCCAGGATAAAATTATTTTCAAAATTTTCCTGTGTTACACCCAATTGTGTTCTTGAAGAAATCCCACTAGTTGTATAATGTGAATACACCAGGAAGGCCGACAAATTGGAATTTAAATTTTTAGTAGACCCTTGTGCAGACACACCATTCAGACCATTTCCATCACGTTCAAACTGAAGGCTATTTGGAAATATCGCTGTGGTATTCAGATTATAATAATCCGCACCACCGTTGAGTAATAACTTAAGTTCGTGATGTCCATTTGAAAAAATCTTAGCGGTCAACGAACCACCACCAATGAATCGATTGACTTCTTCATTGTTGGTAATTTTTGCAGCCGTTTCTAAGAAATTTGAAGCCGCAAAATCATTCTTTGGAAAATTACCATTTGCGTCAGGTAACAACTGTGCAAAAGATGGCGTGGATGTTAATGCAACACCCATCGTTGTACCGGTATTGTCATTGTTGAAAAATCCCCTGTCCGCTGAGGAATGGATATAGTTAGTAGACACAGAACCATCTAGCCAATCATTGAACTTATGATTTAAATTTAAACGAGCTGATTCCTTGACGATTCCGGTATTTTTTATAATTCCTTCTTCGTTCTTGTATGTGCCTCCGACAAAAAATTGCGTCTGATCATCTCCACCGCTTACACTGATCCTGGAATTGTACAATTTTCCATTGTTCCCAAAGAGTTCATCTTCATAATCATGGATCTGTCCATTGGCTACAGATTGTCTGTACAAATCAATCTTTGATGCAAAATTAGAAGCCAACACCCGTTCTTCTGTCCATTGCCGAACACCCTGTGGGTTGAGGATGGTATTAACCCCTACAGATTGAGACAGTCTGACAGAAGTTTTCCCTGGAGTACCTCTCTTGGTAGTGATTATAACTACACCACCTGATGCACGTGATCCATATATAGCTGCTGCAGAAGCTCCTTTAAGGATTTCAATTTTCTCAATATCATTTGGATCAATATCGGCAAGTCGATTAGATGGATTGTCCTGGTTAGTAGTGGCTCCACCTGCCTGTGCTTTTGACACAGCATTCAGTCCTGCTTTGACAGAAGAGTTATCGAGATAAATTCCATCAATGATAAAAAGTGGTTGTGATGATCCATTGATAGAAGTGGTACCTCTCAGTTTGAAAGACATACCTCCGCCTGGAGCTCCCGAATTGGATGAAATATTAACGCCTTTAAACTTTCCGTATAAGGCTGCTTCTGTAGTCGTTGGCACCGTTATTCCGGATATTTCAGAGGCTGGAACAGAGGCTACAGAATTGGCGAGGTTCGATCGTTTTACGCTACTCGCAAGACCGGTCACAACGACTTCTTCCATCCGGGTTACATCTTCACTCATGGAGAAATTAATCATGCTCGCCCCTGACGTGACAACGTATGTGGCGCTGGTATATCCCAAATAGGAAAACTCAAGAGTCGCTGAGGATGTAGGCACGGCTATCTCATATTTGCCATCGAAATCTGAAATAGTGCCTATAGTTGTCCCTTTAATTGAAACTGTGACACCGACCAAAGGATTACCCCCATCATCGGTTATCGTCCCTGAAGCCGAAAACTGGGCATGAACCCAACCTCCACTGATAAGAAGAACGAATAAAAGCCAAAGTCTGGTTTTTTTCATAAATAGTTGATTTTGATGGTGAATTTAATATTTCGTTTTTCGTTAAACACCAGAATAAGTTCAGCCTCGACACGTCAATCTAAAGAGACAATTCCGGTATTTTTAACCAAGGAGTGTCAACTCTTCAGTTTTGTCTTTGTTACTAATCCCTACTTTAAATCTACCTAATTTTGCTTTTTGCAATTCACGGCTAATCCCTATGAAAGACTATAGTCCCATATTCAATGCCCATCCCCAATATATTGATTCACTGTATCAATCGTATCAAAAAGACCCTGGTAGCGTAGACCAGGGGTGGCGCGTCTTTTTCCAAGGATTTGAATTTGGCCAGAATGAAAACGGACATGCTGATACACTCGCTGCCACATCCCTGGCGGTACTAGATGATGCCTCAAAGGAATTTGGCGTAATGTCCATTATAAATGGTTTTCGAAACAGAGGCCATCTTTTATCGACTACGAATCCAATCCGTCAACGAAGAGATCGCAAACCTCACCTTGATCTTTCGGATTATAATTTAACAGATGAAGACTTAAATAAAATTTCTAAATCCGGGATTGAAATCGGGTTAAAGGACAGCACGCTTGAAGAAATCCTGCATCGGCTTCGGCTTATATTTTGTGGGAACATTGGTTTTGAATATGCGCATATCGAAAACATGTCTAAACGAATGTGGCTTAGTGATCGCATCGAAAAACGAAAGATTAATGCCGAAAATGATGATTATGGTCTTTCGCTTGAAATTAAAAAACGTATTCTTGAGAAGCTCAACGGTGCTGTTGTTTTTGAAAAATTTCTGAATACAAAATACGTTGGTCAAAAGAGATTTTCACTTGAAGGCGGGGAGAGCTCAATTCCGGCTTTAGATGCTATAATCCAGTTTGGTGCTTCATTGGGTGCAGAAGAATTTATTTTCGGTATGTCGCATCGGGGTCGGCTGAATGTATTAGCCAATATTCTTGGAAAAACATACGAGCAGATCTTCAATGAATTTGAAGGGAATATGATGCCGGAGCAAAGTTTCGGTGATGGCGATGTCAAATATCACCTGGGTTTCTCGTCACAGGTTAATGGCCAGGACGGAAAAATACTTCATCTCAAACTTGTTCCCAATCCTTCACATCTGGAATCGGTTGATCCTGTAGTGGAAGGCTTCTCGCGGGCTAAAGCAGATCTTCTCTACAACTCGGATTATAACAGGATCATTCCGATACTTATACATGGTGATGCTGCTGCTGTCGGTCAAGGTGTCGTCTATGAGACAGTACAGATGTCCCAGCTTGAAGGTTATTACACAGGTGGTACAATTCACTTTGTCATCAACAATCAGATTGGATTCACGACGGACTTTGATGATGCGCGATCTTCCACGTATTGCACAGCCGCCGCAGGTCTGGTACAAGCCCCGGTTTTTCACGTCAATGGTGATGATCCGGAAGCTGTAGTCTTTGCTACGCGACTGGCTACCGAATATCGAATGAAATTCAACAGTGATGTCTTTATTGATATGGTATGTTACAGACGTCATGGACACAATGAAGGTGATGATCCCGAATTTACCCAACCGGAGATGTACGACATCATCAGTCATCATCCGAATCCACGTGAAATCTATGTTGAAAAACTTGCCGGTAGGGGTGATGTTGAATTAAAACTTTCTGAGGAGCAGGAAAAAAATTTTTGGAATGATCTCCAGAATCGTCTTGATTTGGTGAAGGAGAAAAAACTGCCATATGAATATCAGGAACCTGAGCTTGCATGGCGACAACTTAAAAAGCATGCCTCTCTTGAAGACATGCTTACTATTCCGACAACCGGCATTGCCCCTGAAAGAATTACTTCTTTATTGGAGGCGCTATACAAGCTCCCTGCTGATTTTCATCCACTGCGTAAAATCACAAGGATATATAAATCGAAATCAAAACTCATTGAAGAAGGAAATATAGATTGGGGCCTCGGGGAGTTGTTAGCTTACGGAAGCTTGCTCACGGATGGTATGAATGTGCGCATGAGTGGACAAGACGTGAAGCGCGGTACATTTTCGCATCGTCATGCCATAATATATGATCATGAGAATTACGTGGCCTACAACCGACTTGATCATCTTGCTGAGAAGCAGGGTAAATTTATGATATACAATTCGCTGCTATCTGAATTCGGGGTATTGGGATTTGAATATGGATATTCTCTCGCAAGTCCGGGGCACCTCGTTTTGTGGGAAGCCCAATTCGGTGACTTTACAAATGGGGCGCAGACGATAGTTGATCAATACATCAGTGCTGCCGAGAGTAAGTGGCATAGGATGAGTGGTCTCGTGATGTTGCTTCCACATGGATATGAGGGCCAGGGTCCGGAACATTCGAGTGCTCGTCTTGAACGATTTCTTCAGGCTTGCGGTGATGGTAATATGGTGATCTGCAATGTGACTTCACCTTCCAATTTTTTCCACTTACTGCGTCGACAGATGGTGTGGAATTTCAGGAAGCCATTGATTGTGATGTCGCCTAAATCTTTGTTGAGACATCCCAAGTGTATTTCTCCAATCAATGAATTATCAGGTTCAACACAATTCAAACCTGTCATTGAAGAAGAACTTACAGCTGCTCAGATAAAAAAAATAAAACGTGTTATTTTCTGTTCAGGTAAAATCTACTATGATCTGATTGATTTCAGGGAAAAGAATAATGTGCAGGATATTACTATAGTTCGGTTAGAGCAACTGTATCCAATCTATAAAAATCATCTTCTGGAAATTGCTTCACATTATAAAGGGGCATCCATGGTTTGGGTACAAGAGGAGCCTGCGAATATGGGGGCATGGACATTCATCCAAAACAAAGTTCCGACATTAGGGCTCAAATTAATTTCGCGAAAAACAGCTGCATCTCCAGCTACAGGATTCAAAAAGCTCCACGATGAAAATCAGGAGAAGATCGTAAGAGAAGCGATGACAATCTAAACTCGAACGCTATTTTAAGGTTGAACTTAAAATCAATATATTAATTCTTCCTCCTCTATCGTAATCATCGATGAGCAGGCTGTGCCTGCATAGCGTTATCAAAACCAGATTTATGTTGGCAGGTACAACCTGCCTTTAGATGATCTCATTTTGATGAAAAGATCCGATATATGGATTTGAAGTTCAAACTTCAAATAGCGGATTTTAATAATTGAACGCTATTTTAAGGTTGAACTTAAAATCAATATATTAATTCTTCCTCCTCTATCGTAATCATTGTTGAGCAGGCTGTGCCTGCACAGCGTTATCAAAACCAGATTTACTTTGGCAGGTGCAATCTGCCTTTTTGAAGTTCAAACTTCAAATAGCAGTAGGAGTTTGGGCAAAAAAAATCCCATATCGTTTTGCGATATGGGATGGCCCAAAAGAAGGAAGGGCTTAAAGCTTTGATAGCGTCAAGGGTTAATTGAGTCGCTTTTTCTTATTTAAAAGATTCACGGCTCCAAGCACACTGATAACCTCCTTCCTAATAAAAGGGGGGTGAGATTATTTTGACTAGCGCTGTCCTACTACTATTTGTTTGAAATCAAGAGGTTCTGTTCCATTTAATATTCTCAACAGATATAGACCCGGCAAAATGGTGGTATGACCGAAATCAATATATTCCTGATTTGTATTGTCTGATACTTTCTGTGAGTAGACTAACTTGCCTTGCACATCAAAGAATTCAAGTGATGTAGGCTGATCGATCATGTTAGCATCCCATTCAATTTGAATTCCATCTGATGCAGGATTTGGATACACAACGAACTCTTTTCCTGTAGTTGTCGAGTTACCAAATACCACGGATTCAATCGGTGATGTCTTAAATCTTGCATCCTGATCTACCATTTGCAGTCTGTAATATGCTGTGAGCTTGTTGTCGCGGCCATTATATACACCTAGATCCGTGAAACTATATTGCTGTATTCCTAAACTATAACCAGCAGCAGTAACACTTCCAACTTTCGTCCAGGATTTTTTATCAAAAGAACGTTCAACGGCAAAGTGACTTGTGTTTTCTTCATTTGTTGTCACCCAAGAAAGCAAAGCATCCTTAGTTCCGGACTTATCTGCTTTAAATGAAATAAGATTCAGCGGTAATGCACCATTAGAAGGAAGAAAATCAGTAAAATTGTTACCAATATTTGGAAACTGACCATCTGGCCCAACAATATCAAAATCTGAAGCACTTCCTACGCCATTAATATTAATGGTACCAAAGTTTACCCATTGATTCAAAACCCAATCAGAAGGCCAAAGGAAGAAATTACAGGAAGCACAAAAACCAACTGTTTGCGTTTTATTATTTCCTGCGCCTGAAACAGCAGCTTGTTCATTAAGAGAAGAGCCAATACTTGTTCCTTGAACCATATCTATGCTAGTGATAGCGGCAGTGTTCCAATGTAATCTGAAGCCAATATCAGAGCAAAAATCATTCGTAGTTGGAATATCAGTGGAAACAGCCCTCATTTGGACATGCATTGTGTTTGGTTGAGATCCAGGATTCGTCAGGCGAATCTGATAAAAACCCGAAGCTTGCTGAGCAGAGCAAAGAGCCGTAACCAAAATGAAACCGAATATTGTATATAATTTTTTCATTTTATTCACAATTTATTAATTGAAAATTCATAATTAGTTATTAATATGACCAAAGAGAACATCATTTGGTGTTGCTGGTCCCACATTCACAAGAACTACGTTTTTATCATTAGCAGCTCCGTTATACAATGTCACACCATTCATGTTAACGTCAGCCCTGTTATAACCCAAAATAGCATTATTTGGGGTTGCAGGTCCAACTGTGGTTAATACGATATTCTTATCATTTGAAGCCCCATTGTAAGAAACAGACTTATTGAAGTTTGCATCTCCGGACCACAATCCATACAAACCTCCTGGGAGAAGCTTTTCAGGCTCTGTTGGCTTGGCAATTCCACTTGAATCGAATGCTGTAGCTAAAACCGTGAAGTCAACAAGTGCAGAAACTGAATTGCTTAAAGAAACAGCAGCATTAGTTCTCACCGGAAGGTGGTTACGATGTTTAATACCAATGTAGTAAGGTCCATCTGCTACACCCTGAATCGATAAGTTACTAGTTCCATCAAGATCAACGATATTTCCGTCTCTCTGGAGTAATCCAGTTTTTGTTGCAACAACAGCCCATGGATTACTTCTCAATTCTACTACAACCCAGTCTACGATATCATCGTTATTGGCTGGCTGATCAAAAGCTGCTAAAGTTGATGTTTCACCACCTCCATATGCTTTGTGGACATAATTATAAGGTGTTGAGGTGTATGGCTCTGAAGTTGGAATATAATTATGAACTCTAAGTGAATCCACCATTAAACCGCTTACAAAAGGTCCCTGAAGCAAAACTTTTGCATTAAGGACAAGAGAATTCGCAACTGCTTTACCACCTACTGCGAAAGCCCCGAAAGCATTCAAGCCAGTTCTTGTTCTGGTCGTTCCTGACCCACCTAAGTTTGCAAATAATGCATCCCATCCATTCACTCCGTCATTCCTGCTTATGGCATTCGCTGTTTCACTAAATCCAGAAAGTTCGTCACCGACAGTCCATCCAAGAGTAAGATCATATGTATTACCCCCCGCGGCTGCCTCATTTATATCCCAAACTGCATTTACCACTTGGGTAGTCAGTGGTGTTCCAGTCAAACCATTACCATTTGTTGGTGAAGCAAGTACACGTGCCTGGTAAGTATCCGAAGGTCCTGTAAGGTTTGCGATTGTAGCAGGATTGTACGTAGCTGCGTCAAATCCCAGTGGAAACTGAAAACTTCCTGAAGCCAATGTTTTTTTCATATACCCCGTACCACCCGTCATCACATATTCATCTGCATCAAAGCCGGTTACTGTGGCTGCGCTACCCATGATCAGGTTATTATTTCCAATACTGACCTTATTGCCGGTTCCTGCAGCAGGAGCATTAAAATCAAGATTGTGTGTGATATTCATGGCGTCAAGTAGGTTCACATTGAATGTGGTACCTTTTTGTACAACTACGTCATAGAATTGAGCGCCGTTGCTTGTGACATTGGAGGCCAGATCACCGCTAAATTTCAGTGTATTCGGATTCGGAGAGTTCCAACCCGCAGGGTTTCCATTGGTGAAATCCCCTTTTAGCTCGATCGTCCCGCTATTGGCGATGACGCCGGTAGCGGTATTGAGCAATGTGCCTTCCACATAAAGGACGGCACCCGCCTGAACCGTGATCGTTGATTCATTGTGGATAAGTTCCTGAGCCCATGATGATATGGACACCGTGCTCAAAATTGATAGGATAAGTAGTTTCATTTTCATCCGCTTAATACTTTCAAATAATTAAAAAATGGGTTTAGTCAGGGGCATTTTTTTATAATGCTCTCAAAAATAGGCATCTCGCCCTTTACTTGGTAGTTTTTTTTCTTAAATGTTCTCCTTATTTAGTTTTTGGTGTGTTTCATTGAGTAAAGTGCCAAAAAACCACCCCCCAACATCTTTTCTATCTGATTTTGGAAGAAGGTGAAAGCAATTCATTCAAACACGCTTAGCTCAATTTCTGGGTGGGAACAGGGAAACCCTCACAAAAATCCTGCCTTACTTTTTGAGGGGGAACAATTTAGGAAGAGTGAATATAACTCTAATAAAATCAACAAACAAGATAAATTTTAATAAATCTGATTTGATTATTTTATTGCATCTATTACCGCTTCTTTATCAACAACATTATACATAAGAAAGTTGACCCACAAGGTTTCGAACCTTGACTAACAGAACCAAAATCTGCCGTGCTACCGTTACACAATGGGTCAATATGGGCGGCAAAGATAACCGATTCGCGAAAAAATTAAAATTTTTTAGTTGTCCTCTCGGCAAGGAGCAATTGGCAATTGGCAATGCTTCGACCAGCTAAACTCAACCTCGTTCTACAGCTCAGTTATACCGTTAATTTCCAAGTAATCTGAAAAATATTTTTATATATTTTTACCCCGGTTCATGCATAAGATCCCGGACTAGTTCGGCATTGCCGGCTTGGGACGTTGCATGAGCCTTTCTTTTTTTAGACG
>JBBSAQ010000095.1:0-11802 GCA_038252065.1 Chitinophagales bacterium | reverse complement strand
AATTGGCAAAAAAAATGAGCAATAGGCAATAGGCAATAAAAACAATTGGCAATTGGCAATAGGCAATAAAAACAATTGGCAATTGGCAAAAAAAATGAGCAATAGGCAATAGGCAATAGGCAATAGGCAATAAAAACAATTGGCAATTGGCAAAAAAAATGAGCAATAGGCAATAGGCAATAGGCAATAAAAACAATTGGCAATTGGCAATAGGCAAAAAAGCAATTGGCAATTAGCAAAACAAATAAAACAACTAACAAATGGCGATTGGCAAAAAGAATAAAACAAATAGCGAATCAATTGCAATTGGCCAAAAAATATATAAATCCAAAATAAATCATCAACTTATAAAACTACTTATTATTTTTAGTGGGAAATCAATATTCCATCACCACTAAATCAGTTGAAAATGAGTGTCTTTTCCTTTAAGGACACAACCGTCTATAAGAAAGCCTTCGCACAGGCTATGGAAATATTTGAAATCAGTAAATCATTTCCAAAAGAAGAAACTTACTCTCTCACAGACCAAATACGGAGAGCATCCAGAAGTGTATGCACAAATATCGGGGAAGCCTATAGAAAAAAAAGATATGAAGCTCATTTCATCTCAAAATTAACTGACGCTGATGCAGAAAACTCTGAAACCGGCGTCTGGCTCGATTTTTCCCTGGCTTGTAAGTACATCCAGGTAGATGTCCATAAAAGACTTTCAAATGAAAATGAAGAAATCGGAAAGCTTATAGGCCATATGATCAATAATCCTTCTAAGTATTGAGCATACCTGTTGGTTCCCACTTCCCTTTGCCAATTGCTTCTTTGCCAATTGCCTTTTGCACATTACTTATTGCCTATTGCTTTTTGCTTTTTTGCTTATTGCCTATTGCCTATTGCTTATTGCTTATTGCCAATTGTTTTTATATTTGATCAACCTCAAGTCAACTCAAACATGAAACGCAAAGAATTTTTAAAGTTAGGAGCAATAGCTGCAGCTATAGGCCCTGTCAATACAATATTTTCTGTAGGCAGAAACAAGTTGAACCTCCTTTCTTTCCTCGAAAATGAAGAGAAGGACATTGCACAGGTAAGTACATATGTACAGGAGAATTTCACGATCCTGATGAATTGGCTTTCCAAAAATGGCTGGACTACTTATCTCCAGGATGCTCTTGGCGTCAATTTGACACTTACCGGTGATGCACTTAAAGCAGAACTCCTCAAGGACCTGGATAAAGATGCACTTCAGAAATTAAAAGATACACCGGATTCCGGATTTGATGATTTCGCAGGTATGAATCTGATCAAACCCGGCTTCCCGGCTTTCAGTCTTTTGTATCACGCCCTGGCTAGTCCAAGAGTGCGATCTTTCGGCTTTAAGGCTTATCCGGAGTTAGAACATATTGATGTCCTCGAAAACTATATTTACGCACTTGCGGAATGGCAACATATCAAAGACATCTATGAAGTCAAATCAAATGATGATCTGGTCTTGGCTGTATTTGCGTACGAATACCGACCTGCATTCAAAACGCCGCATCACGAATACGCTGACATGGTGTATTCAAGAACAGGCATTGCACGTATAGGCCAACATGACATTAATTATGACACCATCAACCGATGTTATACCAATCAACCAAAAGAGGGTATCCCTGTAAAAAAAGTTGCAGTAGTACCGGCACGATATGGCCTCTTCATCGCAAAGCGCGTCAAATTCAATGAAATAGATTTGATGAAGACTGGCATATACAAGCCGGGAGATAAGTTCAATGACCAGCACGATGATCAGCGCACATTTTTGCAACCAATCCGGAAGGTGTTTCACAATGATCTGCTGTTTGGTGAAGCAAAACTTAACTTCCATGAAGCGCACAAGAGTGAGAAACTTGCAAAACTCGCAGAACACACAGATCTCAAATTCTATCGTGATCTGAAACCTACAGCCCGTGACTCATCCTATCTGATCGTACAGAATCATAATGCAACAAATGTAATTTCTTCGTTCCTGGTCATCTCCCAACCAAAAGAATTAATCCGCGTTGCGAAGGAAGGGAATAGGATGCTTTACTTTTTAGTGCCCGCCATGATTCCTGGTGAAGATGGTTATTCACCGAACAGGTATTTCACCAGCTACAATACACAGGATGTTGAGGATGTTGAACTGCTTGTAAAAGGAAAAGGTAAAACCAACTACCAGAAAATTCCAAATCAATATAATGAACCCAGGACACAGCCCTTATTTTTAAATATTACACATCAGCAAGACACACTGATAGCAGCAGGTTTTCATGAAGTCGTCAAAGATGATGCATTTGAGAAACGTCTTAATGATGGTTTGTTCCAGTCTCCGCTATTTGAAGATAGTATCTGCGAAGGAAAGGTTATGGCCCAAATTATCATCGATCCGAAAGGTCCGCTCAAAGGGATTTATACGGATTGTCTTCCTGCCTATTCAATCGTTACCGCACCTGATTTTTTTCCACAGGTTGACAATTTTGATTTGCTGGAATTTGATGTTGCGCCAGGTAAAATAGTTGGAAAAAGTAATTTCTATGAAGGGGGCGTAGCGAGTCTGGCGACAGCAAGATTAACGCCGAATCCAAAACTTATCACAGTCAATACCAAATCCGATAATCAAACGTACACCGCTGTACTAAGTCAGAAGTCAAAAACTGCAATGCCTTCAATGCAAAGCACAAAATTTAAAGACCCGACCTTACCTAAAGGGTACGTTGTGTCAGGGTTTTTACCGGATGTCGCATCATCTGTATTTGCGCCCGGATGGGATGTCACATATTCGGCAGACAAGCCCGGAAGTACTGATGTTTATCTGAGTACAGAAGGACTGGGTTCACCTTTCGTAGAGGATATGAAATTGTGTGCAGCGAGCAATGGCATGTGGCCGGCATCATCACCTGATTCAGCGCGGACGTATCAGGGTGCATTGGATCGTGATTACAGGAACCCGACGGCTATTCCATTGTTGGATGATGAACTTGGGTTTCACAAACATTCTCCTGCGGCATTGAAGACGGATAAAGAAACCTTTGGATGGGATGGAGTACAGGGACCCTTCATGGAAAAAATCGATGGCAAGTGGATGATCAATTTTGCGGATGTAGGACGTGCGGATGTGGTGCAAAATGCATTGGATGGAAATCTTGATATGTCAAAATTGAGAACGCTCACAAGTGCAGAATTAATTTCACGCATGGCCTGTCTGCGGAAATGTATTGATCATCTGCCGAAATCCAATTTTAATACACATCAGAAGGATGGCAGGATGCCTGCATTCACAAGATGGTGGCTGATCAGTGCAGAGCCGGTTGATTTTGGAAAAGAAGATGCTAAGGGTTGGGGTATTCCTGCTAATTTGGTAGGCTCTGATAGCAAGTGGGTCACAGACAAATCAAATGCAAAAGTTTCCGGCAAAGGATATCTATACGTCATCGTTGATGTCAATGATAAAAATGTATCGTGGGATGGTTTTGGCAGACGACGAATAGAGATGACCAAATTGTATGTGTGTCAGGTTACGGATGGCCAGGCTGGTGCTCCACATCTTGCTATGGCTACGATTAAAGAAGGAGTGGTGAAGTGGAAGGTGGCGTGAGATGTGAGATATGAGATGTGAGATATGAGATGTGAGATGTGAGGCGTGAGGCGTGAGATGCGAAGCGTGAGATGCGAGGCGTGTGGCGTGTGGCGTGTGGCGTGTGGCGTGTGGCGTAGGCGTGAGATTTGAGGCGTGAGATTTGAGGCGTGAGATGTGAGATGTGAGATGTGAGATGTGAGTGAGATGTGAGTGAGATGTGAGGCGTGAGAGCGTGAGAGCGTGAGAGTGTGAGAGCGTGAGATGTGAGATGTGAGATTTGAGAAATTGAGAAATTGAATTTATTTATTTATTTATTTATTTATTTTCTCGGTGTGTACTGTGTACTTCGTGAGATATATTACTTCGATTCATAGTTTCGACTCCGCGTTTCGGTTCGCTTTGATTCCACGTTTCGGTTCGCTTTGATTCCGCACTGCGGTTCGCTTTGATTCTGTACTTCGGTTCGCCACGACTCCGCGTTTCGGCTCGCTTCGACCCCGCACTTCGGTTCGCTTTGATTCCGCACTTCAGTTCGCCACGACTCCGCTCAGCGACCGGAAAGAAGCCTACATTATGATTTCGGCTCCGCTCAATCATTAATGTTATGTATGCGATCCTGAAAGGATCAAATGTTAATAGCCCCGGGTGCAACCCGGGGATTAATGAAAGAGAAGGTCCCCAACCACGAAGTGGTTGAATAAAATCTGTTGGGTATTTCCCAAGTAATATCTTTAGAGAAAATATAATGTGCGTCATGAGTCCGGTATCCGGCATCCTCATAACATAATTCAAATCACCCAAATAATAATCATCAATTGTCAATCGTCAATCGTCATTCTTTTGATGTCATCATCATCGGTTCCGGCCCTGCCGGATGCACTGCCGTATCTGTATGTGCTAATGCAGGTCTGAATGTCCTCATCGTCACTGAAGCATCTGAACCGGACGAAATTTCTACACACTCACTCACTCCTCTCGAAAGCATTCACCCCGGCGTTACTTCACTTCTTGAAAAGATCGGCCTATCAGGTACAGAACAACAAGCAACACGTGCATTGTATTCCGGCATTTATTCAAATGGTATTTATGCTCCACTTGGTGAAGACAGCACCGGTATCTGGCAAGGCATGCACATCAACCGGGATATATTCAATGCACGTTTGATTACCCTGATAGAGCATCGCGGGATGAAAGTGATGTATAATGAAAGAGTAGAAGACTTTATTACGAGCAGGGAGCATGGGGCAGGGAGCAGGGAGATAATTGGTATAAAGACAACAACAGCAGATTACTATGCGAAATACATCATCGATGCCAGTGGAAAAAAATCAGTCGCCGGAAAGAAGTTGAAATTTAAGCAGCGATTTTTTTCTCCTCCATTAGTGTGCTGGACAGGTATTTCTGAAATGGATGAGGATTTTTCATTCGATCGGCATGCAGCACATTTTATTCCTCACCAAAATGGATGGACATGGTTAGCTCCTCAGCCACCTGATTATTGTGCGTGGACCAGACTCAGTATAAAAGGAGAAAAAAATCATTTACCTCCTCAAGAACTAAAAGATCAAAAAGTCATCGGCAAGATTAATGTAGCCAATATGCGTTGGCGATTATTTCGTCCGGTGTGCAGTGAGGGGATTTTACTGTGTGGTGATGCAGCAGGCATTCTTGATCCGGCCGCAGGTCAGGGAATATTCAATGCATTGCTGTCAGGAATTACTGCTGCGAATACTGTAGTGAAGTGCATTCAGGAATCAGACTTAGCAGCTTTTCATCTGGCGCAGTATGATGATTGGTTTGTGCGGGAGTTTGAAGGGAAGGTGGAGCGATTAAAACAATATTATAAAGAGAACAACATAAAGGCACTGGGTTAAGTACTTGCTCAATACCTTGCGCCGACAGTTTCAGAAGGCACGTGTGCTTCAATGGTGGCCAAATCATCTTGTGTCAGCTCTACATTGAATGCACCTAAATTCTCTTCAAGACGATTGATTTTTCTCGTACCCGGAATAGTGGTGATTTCATTGTTTTGACTCAGCACCCAGGCGAGGGCCACCTGCGCTTTGGTTACTCCTTTGCTTTGTGCAATCTGTTCAACAACGTCAACAAACTTCAGATTTTCTTTTATAGCAGCATCCGTAAAACGAGGATTGCTAAGCCGAAAATCTCCTTCTTCAAAATCTGCACGACTTTTAATTGCTCCGGTCAGGAATCCTCGCCCCAGCGGACTGTAGGCCACGAAAGTGATACCGAGTTCTTTACAAAGATCAAAAAGTTCATGTTCCGGTTCACGACTCCATAATGAATATTCTGTTTGAATAGCAGTGATGGGATGAACAGCGTGTGCCTTACGAAGAGTCTCAGCATCAACTTCACAAAGACCAATGTATTTCACCTTTCCTTGCTTAACTAAATCAGCCATCGTACCGACTATTTCCTCAATCCCCACCTTTGGATCTTGCCGATGCATATAATACAAATCAATAGCTTCTACGTCTAATCTCTGAAGACTTTGATCGCAGGCCTTTCTGATATATTCAGGCTTTCCGTTCAAACCGAGAAATGCACCATTGGGTCCTCGCATCACAGCAAATTTGGTGGCTACAATCACTTCATCCCAGCGATTTTTAAAGGCTTTCCCCAATAATTGTTCATTCGAACCACTCCCATACATATCAGCTGTGTCAAAAAAATTGACTCCCAGATCAATGGCTCTATGCACCGTATGAATCGATTCTTCCTCTTTAAATGAACCATAAAATTCTGACATCCCCATACAGCCAAGACCAATTCGATTAACGTTGAGCGTACTGTGTCCTAATATCGTTTTGTGTTCCATTGTTTTTTTATTTAAAAATTTAGACTGCAAAAATGAGGGATTTAAAACAATATCACACAACCTCAATCAAACAAGAAATGACCTATTTCAAAGAATGACGTGAGATGAATTCAGTTTTCGGAATTGGCCAGGGGAAAGTTGGGTGTGTTTTTTAAAAAATCGGCTAAAATGGGTGGATTCACTAAAGCCCAACTTAAAGGCTATTTCCTTGGAGGAATGCGTGGTGCTCATTAATAGAGATTTAGAAGTAGAAAGGGTTCTTTCCGTAATCCAGTCATTAACCGTTCTGCCTGTTTTACTTTTTATCACCGAATTCAGATAATTTGGGTGCAAATTCAATTGTTCAGCAAAATACTGAGCTTGTAATTTGCTTTCGTTTTGTCCTTTATCCAAAATCTTCCTAAACTCCGATTCCAAAAGGTGTCTGAAAGATTTAACAATCTGAGAATTCCTGTTTCCTTCCTCTATTGGATTGTAATTCAACCAAAATTTCTCTTTTAGCTTTAAGAGAAACACCAGAAAAAGACTACCCAGAACTTTATTTTTGTAATGAGACTCCTTTGTGAATTCCCTTAATATTTGATGAAATAGAGTTTCAAACTCCTCAAAATCATTTTGCACTAATTCCTTAGGGGGGACTATTTCCGCCAACAAGAAAGGGAATCCACCATAAATTTCAGACTGCACGTTCTCCCGCAGAAAGTTTTCCGTTAAGATGATGATATAAGCTTCTTTTGATTCATTTAATACATAAGATTTTAGGTGTCCCGGATTAGTAAAGTAAATGGACCTGGGACCGAAAGGAAATTCGTTATCATCAAGATAATAGACTCCGGAACCATCTATTGTTAAAATAAAGGAGAAGTAATCAGCCCTCATACCGGATGACCTGAAGGGAATTTGGGAATGAATATCTGGAACGCTTAAAATCGTAAAATCTATTTCATGGTCAAAGGGCAGACCAAGCGCTGTATATAAATCCGAAATTTTATGATTGTGTATTAATTCCATCCGTGTGTTGTATATAAATAATTGCAAATCGCATCCTGCAAAGTAGCTTCACCACTCCGTTCCTACACAGAACCGTGCCTGAAAGTCTCACTTAGCCTAACCAGTCCCCATTTCTATCGGGAGCTCTTAATGTTCACTTACGAATGTAATACTTATGCCCTGTGGATGCGCAATCTTCCAGTAGCAAAATGGATTTGGGTTCTCCTTGAATTTTTTCATCACCCATCTCCATTCCAAATCAATGACTCCGCCTTGGTGCATGTTATTTGTCCACCGTCTTGTCTACCGCTCACTGACAACTACTACCTGGTCAATTGCCATTCAACCTCTCATGAAACTTGTTTTGTTTGTGCATTCATTGTATTTGATAAAATTAAAAATGAGAGAATAGCAGAGATTGATGTTTTCAATCTCCTGCATGAACCATTGATTTTGCCTGTGGCATTTGTTTTTGTTGTCATCTTAGTATTTATTTATTTTTTGATGACACAAAACCAGGGTACATGCACAGGTTGTACAATGTAGCTTTCGCTACTTTAATTGGAGTCGTGCTTATTGGGTTGCGTCTGTCACCATCTTGCTATCAACAAACTGTTCAAAGCTGAGTATTTTTCCATCCCCCAATTTCCATACATGAGCAACCCTCGCTGTAAAGGCTTTGCCTGTTACTTTGTATGTGCCTGTATAGGTGCCATAGGCTACTACTTTGTCATCCGCGGCTACATAGTCTTCAGGTGCAAATTTGTAGTCTATCCATTCACTCCCTAATCTGCTAAAAACATTTTCTGTAACGGCTTCCAAACCAACGTAAGTGCCTGCATACGGAAAGCCTTTGGCTTCTGCCCAGGAAATATTTTCGGCTACATGTTTAGACAGATTTCTTCCGTTTTCTTCTGAAGTCTTTCCTTCGTATGTGCTTTTTATAATTTCAAGATTTGTCATTGCATTTTTATTAGAGAAATAGCTGAAATCAATGCAATCATTGTCAGATTGAACATTAAAATCGATTTTACCATTTCATCTCTCCGGTGTTTACCTTCGCTCCTATTTGCAAGGCAACGTCAAAAGTAAGTGCAGGATACTTTGCTTTTAAGGATGCCATTAAAGCTTCTGAAGTTTTATTAGCTTTCAGCGCCTCTTCGTAGAATTGGATATAACTTTTTGTATGGTGGACTGCGGACATATCGAATGCTGATGTTGATTTTGCATGAGCCGGAATTACAATGGTAGCATCTAATGATTCAATTTTATCCAACACCATTATCCATTGTTTACGGGCCTCTGCTGTCTGTGCATCCGCCATCCAAAGATGAAATGTAGTGCCGAAAACATTGATACCCCCTACTATTGCTTTGCCAGAAGGTATCCAAACAAAAGTTTTCGATGGAAATTCTTCCAAACCTACAATTTCCAATTTCTGTCCTTCTAAATCAATCGTATTGCCCTTTAAAACTTGTGGTAAAATCACATTTGACGTGATGTTTTTGCCTAATCTTTCTCCCCAAACTTCTAATTTCTTTTGAGCCGTTGCTTTGATGTGTTCTACTGTTGCAGGCGAAGCAAAAACGGTAACTTCGGGGAAATATTTTTTAAATACTTCTAAGCCAAAATAAAAATCAGGATCGCCATGAGAAATATAAATAGTGGTAAGTTTTTTACCACTCGTTTTAATTTCTTGTGCAACATTTTCGGCATCTGCCAAAGTGAATTGTGCGTCTATTAAGACGGCTTCTGTTTTTCCTGAGACGATGACCGAGGCTACACCAAAACTGCTTTCTGCTGCATTGTAAACCTGTAGTTGCAGACTGTTTGTTTCAATCGATTTAAATCTTTGTGCTGTAGAGTCCATTATGATGAAAATTAAACTTGTTAGAAATGCTGTTGAAATTCCTGATGCATTTAAAGCTATAAATGCTGCTGCAAAGATGCAATCAAGTCATGTTTGAAAACATTGAACAAGTTCAATAAATGAAAGACTTATTTCCCTTTGGTGCCATTTTTTCTGATTTTACTCAGATATTCGTGACTAATGCCAAGGTATGCTGCCATTTGAAGATTGGTAAGTCGTTGAAAAAGTCCGGGATATTTTTCAATAAAATCAGCGTAACGCTGGTCAGCAGTTTTACTCAAATTATCTATCATTCTTCTCTGTAAAGCAACATGCGTTTTTTGCGTCATTATCCGAAACAGCTTTTCTATCATCGGCAAATTTGCATACGCACGTTCTTTATCCTTTTTTGAAATGAGGAGAACCGTACTATCCTCCAGCGCATCTACAAAAAGTTGAGATGGTCTTTGATTCGTGAAGCTATCTATATCCGTAATCCACCAATTTTCAGGTGCAAAATAAAGTATTTGCTCAAAGCCATTGTGGTCAATATGGTATACTCGAAAAAGTCCTTTCGTTACAAATCCTTCAAAATTGCAAACCTCTCCTTCTCTCAACAGAAACGTTTTCCTTTTACAATTTTTTTCTTTAAACAAAGAACAGAACTCTTCTAGCTCCGTTGGAGAAAGCGATATATGGTTGGCTATATTTTGTTTGAGAAGTTCCTTCATTTTGTAAGATTATTGTCCGTAACCGCTCCTCAATTTATAAACAAAAATTCATTGTTCATTCTATTGCCCGGCGTTATTCGTCGGCTGGAACTGAAGTCGAACAGCGAACAATCCCAATACCTTTCGCGAGAGAATGTATTCGTCGCCCTGCCAAATTTCCAAACTGCTATGAGCAGTTTATATTTTTAACGTATTCAAATTCTGACTTGTCTTTCTTAGCTGATAGTATTTAACTCATTTAAGTTCTGAAAGTATTAGCTTTTTCTGTTTAAATGTATTCTTCATGGCCTTCTCTCTGATTTTAGGGTCTTCGCTGTTAATAAGGTCAAAATATTCAACCGGAACAACCTGCCACGATAAACCATATTTGTCTTTACACCACCCACAAGAACCTTCTTCCCCACCGTTAGAGGTCAACGCATCCCAATAATAATCTACTTCTGCCTGGTCTTTACAATTAATAACAAACGAAACAGATTCATTAAACTTGAAGTATGGACCTGCAGCTAAAATACTAAATTCAATATCACCAATTTCCATAACCGCTGTTTCGAAAGTATCCTGCCCACCCTGCACTTCTTCCTGAGGTGGATTCTTGTATTGGCGATAGTCTTTCATTTTACCATCTTTGAAAATAGAAAGGTAATAATCTACTACTGCTTTTGCATCTTTATCAACCCAAAGACAAGGTGTTATTTTTTGAGTAATCATATCAGTCTTTTTTGTTAAAGTTTGAATTCGTTGCAAATATATGTGCAACCTTTCGGTTTCGTAAACTTTTTTTCAAATTTTTTAGAACGTCTAAAAACCCAGGGATGAAATGATAAATGTAATGACGAAACAAACCAATTTGTGATTCCAAATGCCGCATTATGTAATCTTTTTAACGGTCGTAGAGACGTCGATTTATCGCGTCTCATGTCGGGGTTCAATGGAGGATTTGACGAATCAAACCGATATGTGATTCCAAATGCCGCATTATGTAATCTTTTTATCGGTCGTAGAGACGTCGATTTATCGCGTCTCCTATGTCGGGGTTCAATGGAGGATTTGACGAATCAAACCGATTTGTGATTCCAAATGCCGCATTATGTAATCTTTTTATCGGTCGTAGAGACGTCGATTTTGAGACGCGATAAATCGACGTCTCTACGACCAATTGTTTTCCAATGTGGATCTATTGTCATACCGAACGGAATGCGACCAGTACAACAAAGCATAAACCCCACAAACCTGGGGAATGGCCGTTCTATCCTTATCGCCTATCGCCCATCGTACCTGGTCTTTCCTCCTTTATTTGGTAGTTTAAATAAGAGGGTTAATTTTGTCCATTGAAACATTGCTCTACCCGACCCAAAAAAGCCAGTCCCTCAGCTATACTGCTATTGGTCGGGAGTTTATCTGATCATCTAAACCATTAAAAAATGAATCGTACCTATTTCAAACTTATTCCCGTCCTGGCACTGATACTCCTTGTCTCCTGCGTGAGTAAGAAAAAATTTATCGCCCTCCAGGACGAACTGGCATCCTGCAACGAACAACTCGGTAAAAGCGGGATGAGCCTCAATGACTATATGAACCGTCTTCAGAAGTGTCAGGCTGATGCTGACGCCAGCAAATCGGATCTGTCTCATGAGATGGACAAAGCAAAAGACCTTCGTGTCCAGCTGGATGATTGCAAAAACCAGAGAGACAAACAAATGACCCAGGTGGGTGATCTTACTGTCCTGACCAAGAGCGCTAATGACAATATGAAAGAAACCCTTGAGCAATTGGCCAAAAAAGACCAATACATCCATTT
>JBBSAQ010000094.1:0-11836 GCA_038252065.1 Chitinophagales bacterium | reverse complement strand
GCCTCTGCCGGTTGCTGAGCTGTAGCCCAAGGTTGTGTTTAGCAGGCGACGCACTGAGCGCTAGTCGAATGTGTCGAAGCATAGCCTCCGCCTTTTTTCAAACCCTTTTCACTACCTTTACTCCCCTGATGAATAGAATAATAGGTCAAATTATTATCACGTAATAAAGAATTGCAATCTAAGCTTTAAGAGGCCCCGTCAGATTGCAGTCGGGGCTTTTTTAATTTAAGGAATTGAACTACTGACATGAAACTATATCCCGAATATAAAGGACTGAATCTCCCGGCCATCGATAAGGAGCTCTTGAGCTGGTGGGAGGAACATTCCATATTTGAAAAGAGTGTTACCCAGCGTCCGGAAGATAAACGATGGGTATTCTATGAAGGGCCCCCGAGTGCTAATGGTATGCCGGGTATCCATCATGTCATGGCCCGCACGATCAAAGATCTTTTTTGTCGTTATCAAACGCTGAAAGGACACCGTGTCGAGCGCAAAGGTGGATGGGATACACATGGACTTCCGATTGAACTTAGTGTTGAAAAAGAATTGGGGATTACAAAAGATGATATCGGTAAGTCAATCTCCATCGAAGACTACAATGCTAAGTGTAAGGAGACTGTCATGCGCTATAAAGCAGAATGGGATGATATCACACGACGCATGGGCTATTGGGTTGACCTTGACAATCCTTATATCACGTACAAGAATGATTATATCGAGTCTGTATGGAATCTGTTGAAAATACTTTATGATAAAGGACTTTTATATAAAGGCTTTACAATACAACCCTACTCTCCTGCCGCTGGAACGGGTTTGAGTTCACACGAACTTAATATGCCAGGCGCATATAAAGAAGTGAAGGATACAACAGTCGTCGCGATGTTCAAAGTGAATCGTGATGATACGTCTTCATTTTTATTTGATGACAAAGAAGAAGACGTTCGAATTCTTGCATGGACTACAACACCCTGGACCCTTCCTTCAAATACAGCACTGTCTGTAGGGCCTGATATCGATTATATCAAAATCAAAACAAAAAATCCGTATACAGATGCACAGGTGAGCGTTGTACTCGCACAGGCTTTAGTGAATCATTGGTTAGGTGGAAAAAATCAACCTGCCATCGAATCACAATCGGCTCCTTTCAAGGGAAGCAAAATGCGAGGCATCCGGTACGAACAACTTTTAAATTTTGGAAATCCTATTGAACCTCTTCTCGATGGTACGGATTCATTTGTAGTATTGACAGGTGATCATGTGACGACTTCAGACGGTACCGGTATTGTACACACTGCTCCTTCATTCGGTGCAGATGACCAACGTGTAGCAAAAGCAAATGGTGTAGGTACACTTACACTGGTTGATCTCACAGGTAAGTTCAAAGAAAATGTGGGCCCTTATTCAGGGCGCTATGTGAAAGATTATAAAGACGATCCCAATTATGTAAATGTGGATGTCGACATATCGGTACAATTGAAGCTGGAAGGGAAAGCACTCAATGTGCAGAAATACGAACACAACTATCCGCATTGTTGGCGTACAGATAAACCGATTTTATATTACCCGATGGATAGCTGGTTTATCAAATCCACGGCATGCAGGGACAGGATGATTGAATTAAATAAAACGATCAACTGGACACCTGCACATACCGGCGAAAAAAGATTTGGCAACTGGCTTGAAAATCTACAAGACTGGAATCTGTCGAGGTCCAGATTCTGGGGGATACCTCTGCCTATCTGGAGGTCAGATGAAGGTAGTGAAGAAATATGCATCGGTTCGATTGAGCAACTTGCAAGTGAAATCAAAAATGCAAATCAGAAATTAAATCTTTCCCAGGAAGTTCCTGATGATTTGCACAGGCCATTTATTGACGATGTTGTATTGATTTCTTCGACAGGAAAAGTCATGAAACGGGAGACTGACCTTATCGATGTGTGGTTTGATAGCGGTTCGATGCCATATGCACAGTGGCATTATCCATTTGAAAATGTCGATGTCTTTAATAAAAATTTCCCTGCTGATTTTATTGCCGAAGGGGTGGATCAGACGCGGGGATGGTTTTTTACACTGCATGCCATAGCTGTAATGGTAAAAGATTCTGTTGCCTTTAAAAATGTGGTGTCAAATGGATTGGTGCTGGATAAAAACGGGCAAAAGATGTCCAAGCGTCTGGGCAATGCAGTTGACCCTTTTCGGATCATCAATCAATATGGTGCTGATGCTCCCCGATGGTATATGCTATCGAATGCACAGCCCTGGGACAATCTGAAATTTGATGAAGATGGTATCACAGAGACGACAAGAAAATTATTCAGTACATTATATAATACCTATTCCTTTTTTGCGCTGTATGCTAATCTTGATAAATGGAATAGTAGTGATCCAGGCATAATGACGGTTGCAGAAAGACCAGAAATAGATCGATGGATATTATCAAGGCTTCATACCCTGGTCGGTGCGTATCATGAAGACATGGATGGCTATGATGTCACTACAGCATGCCGACAGATTGAAACTTTTGTCAACGACCATTTATCTAACTGGTACGTGCGTCTCAACAGAAGACGTTTCTGGAAAGGCGAATTAACTGATGATAAGAAAGCAGCATATGCTACCCTATTCGAGTGTCTCACAGTTGTAGCACAGATGATATCGCCTGTTGCACCATTTTTTGCAGATTGGTTGTATCGAAATCTTACTTCTTCATCTGATCGATATCCTGAAAGTGTGCACTTGACTGACTTGCCAGCAGCATCACACGAATTGAAAGATGAAGTGTTGATCAGGCGAATGGATTATGCACAGCATATCAGTTCACTGGTGCTCTCTATCCGTAAAAAAGAGAAACTACGTGTACGATTGCCTTTACGGAAAATCATGTTGCCTGTCCTTGATGATAAGTTTCAGGAGGATATTGATCAGGTCAAGGATCTCATTCTTTCTGAAGTGAATGTGAAAGGCATCGAATACATTGCTAATACTTCAGGAATAGTATCGAAAAAAGCGAAAGCTAATTTCAAAACCCTGGGAAAGCGATTAGGTAAAAATATGAAAGCTGCAGCGGATCTGATCAGTGCGCTCACTCAGGAGGAGATCAACAGATTTGAAAGTGGAGGAGAGTTGATATTAATGATCGAAGGGCAGGAATTTATCCCTGTCAGGGATGATATTGAAATCATATCTGAAGATATTCCGGGATGGCAGGTTGCGTCTGAAGATGGTATCACTGTGGCATTGGATGTGACACTTGATGATGAATTGATCGCAGAAGGGACAGCACGTGAGCTGGTCAATCGGATACAGAATCTGAGGAAGAGTAGTGGATTGAATGTGACGGACAGGATTAAAATAAAAGTGGAGAGGCTGTCAGGAATTGAAAAAGCAGTTTTAGATTTTGGGGGTTACATCAAGAGTGAGACGCTGGCCGATGAAATTGATGTTATAACTACGTCGATACCAGAAATGTTAAAAATGCATAATATGGGAGGGTATAACAGAGTAGAATGGATGGATGGAGCAGAAATTCATATTTCGATTGAAACATAAAAGAGGGAAATTTGCAGCAAAAATTTAAGAACGCAGATCGTCATGATTATCATGATTTTTCATGATTGATATCGAATACGCTTTGCGTTAATAATTTTGAAATAATCTCTGCGTAATCTGCGTCGAAAAAAATAGACGAAGATCTATTAGGTAAAAATAGGATTCATTAAGATTAATTTTAGAAATTTCTTAGTGCTTCCTTGAGTGTTGATAACCTCCTCAGTGGCTCAGAAGAAATAATTTGTACAACTGTCAAATATTTTTCCAAAAAATTAGTTACTTCGAGGTGATTCGAAATCTCTTCCTCTTCTTCAATCTTCTATCCATTTCAGTCTGTTATGGAAACGGAGGAAATGGGGAGCCGGCGGGAACAAATATATTTTGTGCTCTTTCGTTTCCGGAGGCGGCGAGGCCCAATCTCAATACGATCTACATTCCATTTTCTCTCCTTGGCCATTTGATTATAGTCCAGGCAAATGCAGATACTTTAAGTGGAAATTTTATACTGGATACAGGTTCTGAAAGGCTGGTATTGAATCAACACTATTTCAAACCGAACAACACTGACCGGGCTGTGGTCGCTACCGGCAACACGGGTATCGTGGGCTCAGTGAAGGAAATGAAAGTAGATACGCTCCTTCTTGATAGATTGTTTATTCTGAATTTGCGGGCTCATGTGGTGGATCTGAGCCATATTGAAGAAAAGAAAAACGCCCGGGTCCTGGGTATTTTGGGATTTGACGTGTTTCAGGATTTTGAGTTGTTTATTGATTTTCAGAATAGCCGGATTGTGTTGAGCCGACTTGACAGGAATGGTGTGCGGGTAGATAGCATTCGCAACTGGGAGATCCCATATGATAGCCTGAAGTTCGAGTTGAAAAAACATGTCATCATTGTGGACGGGTATGTCAATACTATAAAATTGCATCTGATGCTTGATTCCGGTGCAGAATTAAATCTTATCGACAGAAAAACGAACCGAAAGGCCCTGGATCGGTTTACAATCATAAAGCGTGTCAATCTGATCGGTATAGGAAAGAGACAGGTCGAGGTCATCGCCGGCACCCTCAATGATATGAAAGTAGGTAATGAACATTGCGCAAGTATGAATACCTTGCTGACGAGTCTGGATGATATCAATGAAAGTTTTGGTGTGTCGCTCAATGGTGTGCTTGGGTACGAATTTCTGAGCACACGCCGGATCATAATTAATTATAAAAAAAGAAAACTTTACTTTTTTAACTCGTTGAGATCGTGAGAAGATGCAGATAAAAATTAAATATTATTTCAAACTGATTGTTGGAATTTGCATATTCTGGCTGTTGCCAGCTATTGCACACTGCCAGCAGCCTGCTAACGCTTATTACTTTGACGGACCGGAGATCGTTTTCGTATTTGATGTACGTGATTATGCCAAGGCTTTGCAAACCAAGGGCAAGGATAAAGTGGATTTTGCTGATCTCCATATTAATGATGTTGCCATCAGTGGTAAATTTAATGATTGGAGTAAGAAGGGGTGGCACATGGAAAAGAAGGGAGCGTATGTATTTGAATTAAGAAAAAGTATACTCGATTTCAACGATGTATTTCCACTTGAATTCAGGTATATCATCAATGGAAAATACATTGCTGAACAAAATGGAAATAGTGTAAATGAAAAGAACTACTCCAATGATTTTTTAAGAGAGGTATATAAACTGGATTTGTCCGTATTGAAATGTACTGACCAGGGAAATACGCGGTTTTTTCTCAAAGGATTTCCACAAGCCAAAGAAGTTGTGCTGGCAGGTACTTTTAATGGATGGGATGAACATACCACGCTGATGCAAAAGACAACTGATGGATGGGAACTCAAAGCAGATCTTCCTCCGGGTCGGTATGAATATAAATTTATAGTGGATGGGGAGTGGATGCCCGATCCTGCAAATAAAGAAAGAGTTCAGAATGAACATAATACGTTTAACTCCGTGCTCAATATCACAACACCTGTGACCATTACACTTCAGGGTTTCCCACATGCGGATAAAGTAATTATAACAGGATCTTTTGTCGATTGGAATGAAAATAAAATAAAGATGACTTCTATTAATGGTGTCTGGACATCAACACTTCAACTCGTCTCCGGGAAGCATCAATATAAATTTATCGTAGACGGCAAATGGTATACAGATCCGGCTAATCCGATCATAGAGGATGATGGGAAAGGAAATCAGAATTCCATTCTTTTTGTGCATTAAGAATTTGTCCATAAAGAATTGGAATGAAAAAAGGCTGACCGTTCCATGCAAGAATGATCAGCCCGGGCAAATTTGATCCGAGGGGGAAAATAATATCACCAAGGATCCATAATGGGTGTTATGAAACAAGGGGTTTGATGACTTACTTCATCAACTTACGATCCAAACTTCTTTTTGCTCTAAATCATAAGGACATTTAAATCAATCGTTTTGGTGTTCCGATCACATGCCTTACTCCGCTATCACAATGCCATAGTGTGATCCCAATATCTTTTTGTTGGAGTCTCGCGTTAAATATATACGCATTTTTGGTGATTGACTTCACCAAAAGTGGTGAGATCGATAAAAAAACTAATATTTTTTTTATTCTCCGATTAAAACTATCTGACTAATCTTTCCTCGATAGCTTTTTTGACTGCCTTCGCCCTGGAATGGACTCCCAATGCGGTATATATGGCTTTTGTGTGGGTATTGATTGTATTTTCTTTCAGCTCAAGTTCTTTTGCTATTTCGGGTGTGGATTTTCCTTCGACTATTTGCTTTAGGACGGCCATTTGCATTTTGGTGAGATGAGGAGGTTTTGCATCCATCACTGATTCTCTCTGGAATATAGTCTGAAACCGGTCTTTGATATTGAGTATCCTATCGGCAATCGTTTGATCAGCAAAAAGCCTGAGTATTTGTTTTGCTACTTTAGGTGTGAGGTATGCCCCTCCGTCAAACAGTACGCGTAAAGATCTACGCATGGCTTCATGCGGGACCTGGTGCGATGAAAAATCTGATTTCAGCATGTATCCATCTGCTCCAAGACAAATCGCTTTGAATATTTTATCATCCACATCAAACGTGGTCAGCATCATGACCTTCATGTTCGGATTGGCCTTCTTGATTTTAAAAAGTGCATTGAGGCCATCCTCTTCTTCATTCATCTGGATATCCATGATCACAACATTGGGCTTATAGTTCACAAGGTGCTCAAGCACGTCCGAAGGTTCCCCATAAGAAGCTAAAAGAAGGAAGTCCTCCCGGATAGCATAAAAAATATTTTCCAGCTGCGCTCTTAAGGTTGGTTCATCTTCATAGGCAATCACTGTTTTTCCCATAAAAATTAAAGTTGGTGTCTTCAGACAAATGTAGTTATCTGATATGAACCTTTTGAAGATAGTTTTGATTTCTACCTGAATGGGATTCTGACAAGAATCGTTGTGCCTTCACCCGGTAGGGAATTAATGCTGATACTGCCTTTCACTCTAGTTACCCTTTTTTGCATATTACCCAGTCCATATCCAGAGGCCTTTACTTTGTCATTTGTGACATTTTCAATATTAAAGCCGATTCCATCATCGCGGATGACCATGTTCAATTCTCTTTCTTCTTTAGTCAGTTGAATCCAGACATTTTTAGCTTTTGCGTATTTCGAAATATTATTGAGTGCTTCATTGACAATAGAGGTTAACTGGTAGCGGACTTCTCCGGGGACGATCACTGGGCTAAGATGTAAATCTAAATCAAGATGAAACTCAACTGCTTCATCGAGAATAAATGATTTATCATGTCTGATTTTTTCTACAAGACTATTCATGCTGTCATTGTCGGGATCGATAGCCCATACGAGTCGGCGCATATTCCCTACGATGCTATTAGCCATTTTTGATATTTGTTGAACTTTGGGATTTCCCGTCTGATCCTGACGTAATAATTCCTGTGCTGAAATAGCAATAGCACTCAGTCTTGAACCTACATCATCATGCAGATTCTCATATAGCCTTAGACGTACATTTTGAAGTTCAATTTTTTTACTAATTCTCAAATATATGATGTAGGCTATCGGTCCCAGGGTAAGTAATACCATAGATAGGATAAACCACCAGGTCTTATAAAACGGTGGATTGATGCATATTTCTAATTTTCGGATGTCATCGCTGTATTTCCCATCCGAATTAGCGGCCTGAACACAAAATGTAAAATTCCTTGAAGGTAAGTTTGGATATCTTATCCGAGTTCCTGAAGTGGTCTCAATAGTGTCTGTATCAATACCTTCCATCCAATAGCGTACTTTATTTTTTTTCGGCGCACTGAATTCAAGTGAATTGACAATAAATGTGAGGGTCCTGTTCCGATATGAAAAAGTTAGTTTTTCAATTTCAGAAATATTTGTGCTTTTTGTTTTTTCACATATAAGCGTATTGACGGGAAGCTGATCGTTGATCAGTAATTCTGTAATCTGGGGAATGGCTTTAATCTGAATATCCTGTAATCTATCGGGATTGAATTTCGTAATCCCGGCAGGTGATCCAAACCACATTTCACCATCTTCAAATTGATATGCAGCATTATGATTAAAATTGGAAGCCGGCAATCCATCTTCATAATTATAGACTATACTTTCTTCAGTTTTCGGATTGAAAACTATAATACCGCTTCTACATGTAATCCATAATTTTCCAGTCTTATCCATCAGTATACTATTCAGTCCAACTGAAGGAAGTCCATTGTTCTCATTATATATCTTTCGCAGCTTTAAATTTTCAGCATCAATATTATAAAGCCCGTCCGAACTTGCAATCCATACTGTCCGGCCATCGCCGGATTCTATCATCATACTATATATACCTGTAATCGGAATTTCTGCGATTTTATTAAATGTGTTTGGATTCAGGACGATATAATTTCCTATTCCGTCATTCATCCATATTCTGGCTTTTCGGTCCTGCTTAATGGATAGATAGGCCATGTTTAAGCTATCAGGTCTTATTTGAGTTAAAGAATCCGCTCCACCGTTCATCACATATATTCCTCCTTCACTACGGGAAAATATGAGTCTCCCATCATTTAATTCAATTCCTTCGAAAAATACCTCAGGAAAATTGGATATATGGTTTGCAGCCTGAAGTGATGGCCATAAAAAAGAAAGTCCTGATAAAGAGTTTAACCAGAGACGATCTTTACTATCCTCAAAAAGTCGATTAATAGAATTAAGTCGGTCTGTTGTTTCGGAGTCTTTTATTTCAATTTTCTTAATAATCCTGCATTCTTTATCCAATTCGAACAATCCTTCTCCTGTGTTACACAGGATATGACCAGCATGGTTTACTACAATATCTTTTGCGTTAAAATTTAAATTTCCAGGATCGTTTTTCAGAATCAGGTTGAAATTGGTAAATTTCTTTTTACCGACATATGCATAACTTAAACCCAAATCCTTTGAACTAAACCAAAATCCCTTGTCTTTGTCTCTGGAAATATAATTAATTGTATTTGATAACAAACTAAGTGTATTATTATTTTCTGAAATGTATTGGAATCCGAATGAAAATGTATTTTTATTAAATTCAAATACACCGTCTTTTTCTATTGAGACCAGCAATACAGAATCATTAAACTCCTCAATAGCCAAAATGTCTTTAATAGGCAACGACCTGACAGATTTATTTAAAAAATTATATTTAACCAGTAAATTTTCAGCGATAATCCAAATGACGCTATCTCCGTCAGCTATTATTTTCTTTGGCTTCTCAAGAACATGATTTTTTTGAGCCCACAATAATTTTTGATCAGGTACATTTTCATGATCATTAAATATTACCTCCAAAAGGCCTGAAGTAAGTTGTGTATATCCATAAATTCTCGTCACCTGCTTGTAGCTACCGGTTATGACTGTAGCCCTTTGGCAGTAGCTTTCCAATTTTGCCACAAAACTAAATTTGTGCGAATAAACATTGAATGTGCGCAGTATACTATCGTCCGTCACAAGCCATAATTCATTCCTGGGGTCTAAATAGAGAACATGATAGTCTGCAAGCCGGGATGCCAGGCTATCTTCCACCATATAATGATGAAAACAATCATGCTTTCTGTCATACCCATTGATCGCATTATAGGTTGTAAACCACAAATGGGAAGATGTGTCTTCAAAAAAATTACTTTGAACCAAGCCACCGTAAATAGCTAATGAATCATCAGGATTAGGGAAATACCTTTTTACGACAGTACCATCAAACCTGTTTAATCCACTTATTGAACTTATCCAGATAAACCCTTCAGAATCCTTAGCGACATATTGGTTAGTCAGTTCGCTTAGCCCATCTTCCAGCTTCAAATGATGAAATAATAAACTGCCCTGCTGACAGGTCGTATTCATACTGAAAGAAATCCATGATAGTAGAATGAACAAATATTTGATAGCATTGATATTTCCTATGTTGTTCATTCGATCAACAAAATAAGAAATAAAGACGCAATTCATAACATATTACGCGCCGCTATATTTCCACCTTAAAAAATACTTAGTGCTTCTAACAGTATGGTGGGCAAGGATGGAAACACAGGTCGTTCGGGCCAATCAAAGGATCACCGGTTTTGGGATCTAAAACAATAAGCCCTGTTACAGACTTTGTTCCTCCGGTTTGATAAGGCGAGATAACATTAATGGACTGGAACGACAACTGTTGTTCTGCATCCGATAACTGATAATTATCTCTGGTCAATGGACTCGGGTTATCAGCACCATTCCCTCCAAAAGTGATTTCGGATATTTTTTTAGTATATGACATAATAATAAAAATTAAAAGGTTAAATTATTCTATAGCGATTTCAGATAATACCTGTGTTTGTCTGATGAGAATCAAAAAGAATTATATTCTGCATTCAAAAAATCAGAACGGTCTTACAAACTTCCAAATAAATATATAAAATTATACCTATAAAAACTATTTTGTTCCATAATTTATTCGGCATTGAGTTTTATAAAGATCGTATGTATCAATAGTTCATCCTGACTTCTCCTTTCATAAACAATACGGCCTGACCACTGATCAGGACCCGATCACCTCTCAATTCACATTTAAGATCGCCGCCTCGCGGAGAAACTTGTTTGGCAACGAGCTTCTTTTTGCCTAGCCTTGTAGCCCAATAAGGTGTAAGTGTCGTGTGTGCTGAGCCTGTCACTGGATCTTCAGGGATTCCATAAGCAGGTGCAAAAAAACGAGAGACGAAATCTACACCAGTACCTTCTGATGTAAAAATAACTCCTCTATATCCAAGAGCGGCAATGGCCAAAAAATCCATATGACTTTCTTTCACTGTCTTTTGATCAGAGAGGACAAACATATAATCAGATCTTCCCTGGTACGCCTCCAGGATATTGGCTGTCGTACATCGTTTCATTGCTCCCGTCACTTCAAGTGGGCTAAGCTTGTCAGCAGGGAAATCAAGTGTAAGCCAGGTTCCATCCCGATGAACAGATAACCAACCGCTCCGTGACTGAAAACGGATGGTGTCAGCGAGATACCCAAGTTCATTAAACATCACATACGCCGCGGCAAGTGTTGCATGCCCGCATAAGTCCACTTCTACAGCCGGTGTAAACCAACGAATGCGGAAGTCATCTCCTTCAGGCACTATGAATGCTGTCTCCGCAAGATTGTTTTCCATGGCGATGGATTGCATAAGTGCATCATCTGGCCAGGTATCCAATGGAATGACAGCTGCGGGATTGCCGCCGAAGAGCTTGTCTGTAAATGCATCGATCTGATAAATGGTCATATCGAAAAATAGTATTTTTTATTTTGATTTCATTTGTTGATAATCAGGATCCATGTCCGGCGTGCGCAGGCCCGCTACTTCATCAGCCATGAGAATAAAAACATTCCAACACAATCCCCTTGTTGATGTCCACCAACTATCTGTCGTCGTCCATTTCGTCGGAATAAATTCTTTACTGAACGGCCATTTCGGATTTAGATAAATCTCCGCCCACACTCTGTTCTCCATCAACTTTGTAGCCTTCGTCCAACCATGTTTTAATCCAACAACATAGGCACAATACTCTGCCCTGAACCAACTACCGCCATTGTAATAATATCCATCACTTTTACCATTGCTATAATTTTCCTCTCCGAATTTTTCAAAAGGCTGATAATCACCGCTTAAATATGAATAGCCCGGGGCATCATTTATCAATCTGACACAGATGGGTGCAGTCGTTCCATATTCGGGGTGTGGCGAATTCGACACTGTATTGAGATGAGGTATTTGATCAAGATGATTTC
>JBBSAQ010000093.1:0-11965 GCA_038252065.1 Chitinophagales bacterium | reverse complement strand
CGAAACAAATAAATCTTTCCTTGCCCCAGAGGGGCAATAGGTTGGTAACTTCCGAAACAAATAAATCTTTCCTTGCCCCAGAGGGGCAATAGGTTGGTAACTTCCGAAACAAATAAATCTTTCCTTGCCCCAGAGGGGCAAAACTCGTACGTAACAAAGATTACTTACCTGAATTTGATCACGGCAAAAATGCTTCCGGCCATAAGAACAATGAGTAGAAAAATCATGCCCATAATATAGGCTGTCCCTACTCCCGGGCCTTGTTCGGAATGTGCGGAAAGACTTTTACTCAGGATATAATGACCTCCTACAATACCTACAATCCATATTCTCGCCAGTAACCAGGGGCGAATGACTCCAGGGACATAATACAATCCAAACGTGATCGGGATCAGGATCAGCGGAATAATATAAGCTGTATTCACCCAAAAAGAATCCATGGCTTTTATAGGTGAATGAGTCAATTTAATAATCATCACCACTGTCATGTAAAAAAAGAGCCACAACAATTCAGGACCGATGAGATAGTTTGACAATTTATTCATTTGGACTTCTTTGCAGGTTTTTTAAGGGTAATATTTATAGAATCATCCTGGATTTCATAATTATATCCATCAGCCTTATCACGAATGACGCGCTCGCCAATGAAATTTAAAATAGGAAGGCGATCATCTAATGGAAGGCCTGTCTCCGCTTTCCAGTTCCCGGAATTTGGCACCTTAATAAATGCCAAGGAGAGTCCATCACCGAATTCATACCAAAACTTAAGCATGATATCTTCGCGATAAAAAATAACATTGCCTGCGCGATCTTCCTCTTCATAAGCAACATGGCCGACATGCGCTTTACCCAATTTTGTAAACCCTATAGTATTCCATGCATCTGCCATCATTTTGGCCGGCACCTCCAACTCCTTCATGATTGCATTTGAGCTCATGCCAAATAGGATCAGTTTTCGCACCATTGAAAAAAGAATATCGTCTCTGAGTCTGGCTTCAATTTCCTTACGATGCTTGTCGACGAAATCTCTGGAGATTGTTTCCGCTTCAAGTTCGATCCGATGCATTTCTTCCTTCGCAGCGATTTGCATTTCAATAGCCTTCTCATGAGCTTTGCGCGAATCCTCCTGGACTTTATCAAGATTCGCCAGTGTGGCCTGCATCGTTTTTTGAAACACCTCTGTCGCCTCACTATAATCAGGCTGCTTTTTAGCCATTGAGATTAGTATTAATTGGTTCCAATACAAAAAAAAGGAGACAGAATCAATGCCAATTGGGCTTTGAAGTAAATACGATAATGAAATAAAGCAGGGCTAAAACACCTGGAATGGCGGCTACACTCAAGATGACCTTTGCTATGGCCATTTGATTAGCTGATTTTAGTAAAAAGGATCCAACTAAAACAATGGCTACCACGAGAAGAATTAGAAACCACAATCCGATATTCCTTGAGGTGATTGTGCCGTCGCCTAAGCCCACAAAAAAGAAGTATACAGGAATCAGACACATGAGGGCATTGAAAATCCAGAGAATCCAGAAAGTAGTCATGGGAGAGAGCGTTGAGGGAGTTATAAATTTAATTCATTTGTTTGATTCACTTCATGAAAGATCAATGGTAATAAAGATAAAAGCAAATTTCATCTTTCCTGAAATAATCATTCATCTATAGACTCCTGTTGGATGGCGGGACTTTGCTGAGCTCAGTATAACTGAGTGTGGATGAGAAAATTTATATCAAAAAAGATGCGGTAATATGGATTTATATTTAAGTGAAATATAAGCACTTCGTAAACGTTTGTAAACGGATAAAGGAAATCTATTTTAACCCTGGACGTAATTTTCTTTTAAACATCTGATATGCAAAAAATAATATTGTAAGGATTGTCAGGACAACCATTCCTTTCGCTATCAAATCTCCAAAGCGTGTATAAAATGTAATTCTTGTCTCCGGAATAATTTCTCCTTTAATAGCTGCAGCAACACCATATTGAGTAGCCTGATGGATTTGGCCGCGGATATCAATAAAACATGATATTCCTGTATTGGCACTTCTTGCTATCGGCCTGCGATGTTCTATAGCTCTCAATGCTCCAAGTTTCAAATGCTGTATGTGACCTGGTGTATTGTCCCACCAACCATCATTAGTAACAATAAAAAATGCAGTGGCACCATTCTTTACATACCCACCTGTATATTCACCAAAAATGGATTCATAACAAATGATAGGACCCACAGTTAATGGTCCACCTTTGAAGACAGACCTTTCTGGTTGCTCTGTCAATCCTTCATAACTTCCGCCAAGACTAACAATGATAGGCTTCAAAAAGAAAAGAACTGATTTGAATGGAAACATCTCCGGACCTGGTACTAATTTCGATTTAAAATAAATCTGCAGATCCTTTGTTCCGGAGGATAATTGTATAGCTGAATTCTGAACATCCCAATAAGTAGTATCCTCTCTCGGACTGATGTGAATTCGAAAATTTGTATTCGCCAATTCATCTTTTTTCAGAATTCGATATGATGTAATACCGGCTACAAGATGGAGATGTGGAAATGAATCTATAAAATGTTGAAATAAATCTACTGAAGGATTATCAACATCTTTATTAATCTGCACACCTTCAAAGCTAGTCTCAGGAAAAACTAAATAGGATGTTGAACTATCCACACTTTGCCTGGACAATTCAAGAAATCTTTTTAACTGAGTCCGTTCGGGTATTGTAAATTTCTCATAATGCGGTTCGAAATTAGGCTGAATGATTGTGACAGAAACCGGTACGGCATCACCAGGTTTCGTTGTATACCAAAGAAGGAGAGAAAGAAGAATTGGAATAAAAAACAAACCAACATACATACCTACTCTTATTGGTTTCGCCCGAAGCCATCGCTGAATCATGGAGTATCCTGCAACATTCAGAAGGAGAATCCACAATGAGCCTCCAAATGTTCCTGTGTATTCATACCATTGAACAGCCCAGGGATATTCTGCTAAAGAATTCCCAAGGGTAAGCCATGGCCATAACAAATCCCAATGATGATGGATATATTCAAAAGAAATCCAGAAGGAAATAAAAATGCCAAAGAACCATTTGACAGGAAGACGCCTACCCACTACATGAATGATAACGACAACGGATGTCATCAAAAATGCATTTAAAAAATTGGCAATGATCCCTGCGATAAATGCTGTATTTGTAACCCAAAATGTGGCGATGATATTCCAAAGAATGAAAGCATGGAATACATAGAAATAAATCTGACGAGGACTCGGCTTATCCTTTTTTTGAAATATGCCATTCTCAACAGCCAGCAATGGAATCCAGGCAAATGCGACTATCCACGTGAGAGGAGAGGGTGGAAATCCAAGTCCAAGCATAACTCCGGACAGTGATGCGGCACCAAGCCATTTTCGTTTCTCTGCTTCTTTGGGAAAAAATAACAAGATCACTATTGACCAGAATGATAACAGCATGACCATGGGCCACCATCCCCATAATGGGAGTACAATGATGCGCCAAACAGATATCCCGAATATGGCTATCAGCAACATGATAGCTGCAATCCTGGGTATATCGGATGATTTCAGAACATTAATTTTATTTGACATTGATTGGCGCAGCTATCGAGCTTTGATCAGACATTAAGGTACAAAGTTCAACGTCCAGAGAAGATGTTAACTTACAGACATCCCGCTTTCATCAGCAGTAGCCTGAATAAAATGCAGCCGTCCATCTCCAGACTCAGCCATCAGGATCATCCCCTGAGATTCGACGCCTTTCAACTTTCGGGGCTCAAGATTTGCAAGTATGACGACATATTTACCCGGCAATTCTTCAGGACGATAATGTTTTGCAATCCCACTGACTACTGTACGCTCTACCCCATTCACATCAAGTGTAAGCTTCAACAATTTATCTGCTTTGGGTACAGCTTCGGCTGCGATAATCTTTGCTGTACGTATATCAAGCTTTGCAAAATCTTCGTAAGTGATATTTGGCTTTTCAATAGATACCTTTTCAGTTGCTTGCTCTACAGGAACAGATTGAACCGGAGGAACACTCTCCTGAAGCTTCGAAATCTGTCGCTGAATCCATTCATCCTCTACTCTGCTAAACAAATGTTCTGCCTGTGACAACATATGTTTGTCTTTAATCAAATGTGTTCCTTCTGCAAGGTCATCCAATGTAGTGACCCAAACGCCTTGCTCAACTATGGGATCAAGTGAAAGTAATTTACGAAGACGCGCAGATGCCCCCGGCATAAAGGGATGCAAGCCAATGCTTAATGCAGCACAATATTGCAGACACAAATTAAGCACTGCTTTTACGGTTTCAGGTTCATCTTTCTGAATTTTCCAGGGCTCATTAAACTGAAGGATTTGATTCCCTGCAGATGCTATATCCATGACAGCTTTGAGTCCAGCTCTGAAATCAAATTTTGAAATATTATCCTGGATTGTCCACATACGATCAAAGAGATCCATCATTTCAACTTCATGCCATGAGGCTTCATCATTGCCATGTGCTCCCACGATCGGTGTGTCTTCATCGAAAGCAGGAACTTTGCCATCATAAAATTTATGTGTCAATACCAGCACGCGATGAATAAAATTTGCGAGTGTTCCGACTAAATCTGCATTGACGTCTGCCTGATACCCTTTCCATGTAAACTCGGCATCTTTTTGTTCGGGCATATTTTTAATCAATACATATCTGAGTGCATCCGTCTGATCAGGATTTTCATTAAGAAATTCATGCACCCATATCGCCCAGTTGCGGGATGTTGATATTTTTTGTTCTTCGAGATTCAGAAATTGATTGGCAGGCACATTTACCGGAAGATTATACTGACCATGTGCCTTCAGAATTGCAGGAAAAATCAAACAATGGAAAACGATATTGTCCTTGCCGATAAAATGAATTAAAGCCGATTCAGGATCTTGCCAATATTGTTTCCAGTCTTTTCCTTTATCTGAAGCCCATTGTTTTGTTGCTGAAATATAACCGATAGGAGCGTCCATCCACACATACAATTTCTTACCCTGAGACCCCGGAATTTCCTGTGGCATATCTACACCCCAATCCAAATCGCGAGTCATAGCTCTCGGTTGCAAACCTCCATCTAACCATGATTTACATTGGCCGAGAACATGTGTCTTCCATTCGGATGGATCATGATGTTCAGCGCCGTCCAATGTGCCATTTTCGATATAGTCCTTCAACCAGGATTCATACTTATTGAGTGGCAGATACCAGTGCTTTGTTTTGCGCAATTCCGGAATCGTACCTGTGATCGTGGAGACTGGGTTGATCAAATCAAGAGGGCTTAAAGAAGAACCGCAGTTTTCGCATTGATCACCATAAGCAGAAGGGTTACCACATTTTGGGCATGTTCCTTTGATGTATCTGTCGGCCAAAAATTTTGAAGCTTTGCTATCGTAGTATTGTTCAGATTCTTCTTCGATAAATTCACCTTTGCCATAAAGATTTCTGAAAAATTCCTGTGCAGTCTCATGATGTAATGGAGAAGAGGTGCGATGATAAATATCAAATGAGATGCCTGCTTTTTGGAATGTGTCCTGAAAAAGGGTGTGATATTTATCTACGATCTCACGAGGTGAGGAATGCTCCTTCATGGCCTTGATCGTGATGGCAGCACCATTCTCATCTGAGCCACATATGAAAGCGACATCATTGTCAAGCATGCGAAGCATACGAACGTAGATATCAGCGGGAAGGTATGCGCCGGTGAGATGGCCTATATGCAGTGGACCATTCGCATAGGGCAATGCGGAGGTCACGAGATATCGTTTGGGGGGATGGATCATAATCTGAAAATCAAAGTGCGAAGGTAGGAATATTGTAAATATTGGGGAAGTGGAAGACAAAGGCGTAGATAAAGGCGAAGGCTGAGGCTGAGGCTAAGGAATTTAGGATTTCCCAAATTATAAAATGATGCTTTATTGATCGAAATACAGTTTACAAAAATTGGTGGGTGAATACAGTTTCTGCGGTAAAAAGCGGAAAAAATAGTATTGTATTTGGTCCAAATCATGCCCATGAAAAAGTACGTATCGCTATTCCTGATATACAGGCTTCAAAAATTATCATTTAAAATTCTTATGGTGGCTTTGCGAAATGAAAAACCTCGATTACGCAAAACAGAGTTTTGCTGACGCCAAGACGTAGGCTCAGCCTACGCCTAACCGTGGTTATATTTTTTTTTGGCTTCGCCAAAAAAAAATATACATTATGAGGTGCGTCCGGTAACCGAATATCGGTGTAGCAATTGATCCTCAGTCAGGCTCTCAATCCAATCTCCAAACCAATCCCGTTGCGTCCAACTTATCTATGCGGGCAATTCAAATGAGATTCAACTGAAAGTTTCCATTTTGAATGATGAATTCTATCCATCCTTATGGCGAAAGGGATTCTGATTGTAAAAGGGGTTATCAAGAATTAGGAATTCTTTAATCGATTCACTTCATTGTGTCTGAAGCAGGTGACTATATGATCGTTGTACATTCCTACAGCCTGCATAAAAGCGTAGATGATTGTTGAGCCTACGAAACTGAAACCTCGTTTCTTGAGGTCTTTGCTTAAGGCATCACTTTCAGGTGAGGTAGCGCGGAAGTCTTCTTTCGATTTCATTTTGGTATTGATGGGTTTGCCATCGACAAAGGACCAGAGATGAGTACTAAAATCGATATCCTTATCCATCATATCCAAATAAATCTGAGCATTCGTACGTGTAGAAAAGACTTTCAGACGATTACGGATGATGCGCTCATCGAGTAGTATTTTTTCAAGTTTCTTATCTGTATACTTCGCTATTTTCTCCGGATCAAGGTTGTCAAAAACGGCCATGTAACCTGGTTGTCTTCGCAGAATGGTGATCCAACTCAAGCCGGCCTGTGCGCCATCGAGAATGAGTTTGGCGAAAAGGGCTTTATTGTCCCATTCGGGTACGCCCCATACGGTGTCATGGTAGTGGAGATAGAGTTCGTCGTTGCCTGGCCAATGGCAGCGGGTGATTTCTTTGGATTTGGACATAGAAATGGATTTCAGGGTGGGAAAAATAGGATGTTTCAACTGATTTTAAAAGGGTATCCATAGAAAAAAACATCACTCATATTTCACTTAAATATAAATGAATCAATCAAACACTTTAAAAACGAAGATCCCTATCCTGATAGAGACAAATACCCTTTAAAGTTCAAGATATTCCATTCTGGTTCTTAACGAAAATTTTTTTACCCCCAAAGTGAATTTTTTTTTGCAATTCATTATCAAACCCCCTATTTTTATCGCAGTTGAAAACCTTGAAATCCTAAAAAACTTCACCCATGGCATACTCAAGACAACATCTGTACAATAAAGAGGATCAAATAGCGAGTTACTTTGCAAAAGCGCTCAGTCATTCAGCCCGGTTAATTTTATTACAAAAACTTTACCTCGAAGGCCCAAACACTGCTGGCAATTTGGCTAAACTGCATCCAATTTCTATTCAGGCAATTTCTCAACATCTACGAATTTTGCGAAACGCTGATTTAGTGACTTCCTGGGAAAAGTTTCCAAATACTTTTTACAAAATCAATAAGAAAAATTTTAATAAAATGAAACGGTATTTAAAGGCATACCTGGATAAATTCTGATCCATTGCCATTTCCACTTTGGAACAATACACATTGATCTTTCAATACCTTCAAAACAACAGGACAGTAAACGTTTACAAACGTTTACGAAGCGCTTATATTTGCCTTAAATATAAAACCTCGTATTTATAGGTATCTCAAGCGTTTCCCTTCCTTCATTCCTATTACACAAATCGAGATATTTTCCATTTTCCTCGAGATCAACTATTTTCTTTTCAAACCAGAATCCTGAAGCACAATTAATTCACAAGATAATCCTTCAACATCCAATCAACATACAATAATCATACTTCTCTAATCATTCACGATCATCTGACCACCAGCCTTACACTCAATAGTACCATAATTGTGCACATATTTCAGCGGCTCCCCATCTGTTGATAAAGTTCCATATACATCTATATGCCCACGATTGGTCAGGTGTCCATGTATAGTTAATGTTGCACCCACAGGTACTGTGATCGTAGCACCTTCCATGATCGTCATTCCTGATATAATTGTATTTCCAACAGGCAATATCATGCAATTCGTCATTGTACAATTACATGGACTTACACGTATACTATCTGATGCATTCGGCAACAAACCTGATAACCAATTTGTCGTTGTATTCCAATTCGAATTGGTTCTTCCTAACCATACAGGGTATGTTGATGCGATTGGAATCTGGATATTACTGCCATACTGACTTAGGATCATCGCATTGGTCACCTGATTCGGATCCAATAAATTCAAACCATTCCAGGCCGGTGGAAGTGATGTAGGTAACATCTGCAAAAAACCATATCGGGAAGTGATATTTGGCGCAAATGGTAAAGATGGATTACTACTTGGATCAGGATTCAAACCAGCATTCATCACATGACTGTTGTGAAACGTAGTCTCATAAGTTGATGCTTTATCCCAATCCGTATATGTCACCATACCTGCCTGTAAAGTATCACTAAGGTCAGGTCGCGAATATCGCCTGTGTACGACCCAATCGAGATTTGGAAATCGATACAATACAAATATTGCAGCTCCCAGCCGGATAAGCCGGATGTCAGCTGTGGTCGAATTAATAGAAGTTAAGTTCAGATCAGAAACACTATTTGTTGTGGATTTAACTTCAAAATGCGGAGCAGGACATCCCGGGCAGGATGGATGACCGGTAGAACCTCTCCCGATCGAAAGAAAAACATAATTTTCATGACCTGGTGTCCAGCCTGCAGCGCCATTCGTCAGTGTTTTAGGATTCCGGATCATGAGACCTCCAAGACTAAATGCAGATCCTGGTATATCATTCTCAAGCCGATTGGATACCTGAACTGTTGTGGTTAATACAAAACTTCCATGAACCGATTTGTAAAACAAAGGCCCTCTCCGATCTTCATACCATGTGACCGTATATGGCATCATTGTGAATTCTCCGGGATGTGTCAGGCTGATATCATGCATTTCCATACATTGAATATTCCATCCTTCGGTTTGCTGAAGATCAAACCAGTCTGTCAATCCGCATGGGTTTTCAAACTGATCTACCCATTGAGCGTTTAATGGTATAGTAATAAATACCCATAAAATGTTAAGCATGATATTTATCTGCCAGGTCCTCACATTACAAAGATAATATCAATATTGAAGCGTAATTGATCCGGAATTTTCATTTTAACAGTTTGCTATCTTTATTTGACAACTGGGTAATACTTTTTAATAATCGGCTTATCCAATATGGGATCAGATCTTTATTTGTAAATCCCCCCATTTTTTCAGGTTTTCAGGTTTATAGATTTAAACGAAAACCTATACATTATCCAAATAACACTTTCTTTAAGGTTTCAATCCTCCCTTTCCGCTCAAAACCTGTAATTTTGAAGAAAAAATAATATGCCCATATATCACAAACTCGGGTCAATTCCTCCGAAGCGTCACACGATCTTTGAGAAACCTGGTGGTGGAATTTATTACGAGCAACTTTTTGGAACCGTTGGATTTGATGGGATGGCCTCATTGCTGTATCATGTTCACAGACCTACACAGGTTAGAAGCATTGGTGCACCAAAAGACGTTACGCCTGTCATCGCTGTCGAACGAAACCTCACAGCCCGCATCTTAAAAGGTTTTGAAGTGCCTGCAGGAGGCGATATCGTCGAATCACGGCATCCTTTATTGGTCAATAAAGACATCCATATTGGTCTCGCTGCGCCTACCAAGTCGTTGAGTAATTATTTTTATAAAAATGCAGATTGCGACGAATTAATTTTTATCCACAGAGGCTCTGGCACGCTTCGCACTTTCCTTGGAAATATTCCATTTGAATATGGCGATTACCTGGTGATTCCAAGAGGAATGATCTATCAAATGGATTTTGATACGACAGAAAATAAAATTCTATATGCTGAGTCATTTCATCCTATTTACACACCAAAAAGATATCGGAATTGGTTTGGTCAGTTATTAGAACACTCACCATATTGCGAACGCGATTATAAAATGCCATCAGGTCTGGTGACCAATGATGAAAAGGGTGATTTTCTGATCAAAATCAAAAAGCAGGGTTTCATGCATGAACTTGTTTATGCTACACATCCATTTGATGTAGTCGGATGGGATGGCTATAATTTCCCTTACGGCTTTTCCATTCATAATTTTGAACCCATTACAGGTCGTGTACATCAACCACCTCCTGTACATCAGACATTTGAAACAAAAGCATTTGTCGTGTGTTCTTTTGTTCCTCGTTTGTTTGACTATCATCCGAAAGCTATTCCCGCGCCTTACAATCACAGCAATATTGATTCAGATGAAATGATCTATTACGTGGATGGTGATTTTATGAGCAGAAATAATATCCAGCAAGGTTATATCACTTTGCACCCAGCTGGAATTCCGCATGGACCTGCTCCTGGTGCTTACGAACGCAGCATCGGCGTAAAATCTACTGAAGAACTTGCCGTGATGATTGATACTTTCGCTCCACTCATGATCACAGAACATGCGCTGGCCATTGATGATGGAAAATATTTTCAATCTTGGCTGGAATAAATATCGGGCGGTTGCTGAGCTGTAGCACAAGGATGAGTGAGTGAAGGCCGAAGCATGATCTTGTGATGTGGTGATCAGGTGAGCATTACTATTGAGCGAAGTCGAAATATATTTTTGAGTGCTTTAGCGGTCACTGAGCGGAGTCGAAGTGAACGACACAGCAAATCACGCATCACAAATCTATAATCTAAAATCTAAAAACGTTTATCGATTGAACACCTGGTTTCCTATTCCTTCAAATTCTGATTTCTCTATTCACAATATTCCATTCGGTATTGGAACGATTGCCGGTGGAGGGCATTTTGCATGTACACGGATCGGAGATGATGTCCTCAATCTTAGTGCACTCGCTTCGACAGGTTTCTTTAAAGACATCGTAAGTGATGAAGGTGTTTTTGACAAACCTGTCCTTAATGATTTTATTCGCCTTGGGAAATCTGTGACGAATGAGGTAAGGCAAAGAATTCAAAATACTTTGTCTGATGATCAATCTCCTTTAAAACAGATGCCTCAATTATTCATTCCGCTCGATGAAGTCGTGATGCATCTTCCGGTTCATGTCGGCGACTATACAGATTTCTACTCGAGTATCGAGCATGCAACGAATGTGGGTAAAATGTTTCGCGATCCTGAAAATGCTCTGCTTCCCAATTGGCGGCATCTGCCGGTAGGTTATCATGGCAGAGCTTCTTCAATAATTGTGAGCGGCACACCTATTCATCGCCCAAAAGGACAAGTAAAACCTAAGGATGCTGAATCACCTGTTTTTATCCCTACCCAGCGTCTTGATTTCGAACTCGAAATAGGTTTTATCATTGGTAAAGATTCTTATCTCGGTTCAAGTATCACGACCGCAGTAGCCGAAGATTATATTTTTGGACTAGTGCTTTTCAACGATTGGTCCGCCCGTGATATCCAGGCCTGGGAGTACGTTCCGCTGGGTCCTTTTTTAGCAAAGAATTTTGCATCATCGATGTCACCATGGATAGTAACACTTGAAGCACTAAATGATTTCAGAGTTTCAGGCGCTATGCAGGAACCTCAGGTTCTCCCCTATCTCCAGTTTGAAGGAAAAAGAAATTATGCTGTTTCATTAGAAGTTGCGATTACACCTGCCGGGCATGAAGAAGTCATTGTGACAAAATCCAATTTTAAATACATGTACTGGAACATGTACCAGCAACTGGCGCATCACACTTCTAACGGATGCAATGTTTGTGTAGGCGATCTGATGGCCTCCGGCACTATCAGTGGTCATGATCAGGGTTCTTTTGGCTCTATGCTT
>JBBSAQ010000092.1:0-12133 GCA_038252065.1 Chitinophagales bacterium | reverse complement strand
TAAATGCTTGTGGACAAAGCCACAGGCAGGGAAGCATGGTCATCTCTGGATTTAAGTCAAGGAGATTAATTTTGTTAGGGATATGGGGATAATTGCTTTGTAAATTTACCAACATACCCACTAAAAACAGCGTAGAACCAACTTTATTGTCCTATAAAGACTAAAAGTAGTTTCTTGAGCTGTTGAGCTGTTGAGCTAAAATAAATTGCTGTTTCATAGTTGTATGAAATTAAAATTATTAAATAATATTCAATAATTCAATAGTGGATGTTGAACAGTAGTTTGGGTCATACCCATAGCAAACCTTGAGTGAAGGCTAAAAACAGACGTAAAATTTCAAAATGTTTCTCATGCATGAAACATTATAACAGTAGAAATAAAGGGTAGTTGGGGGCTATATTTTCCAGATTAGCATTGAACGAGTTTTGTAATTGGTGAGCCTAAGTTAATATAAAATATTCAAACTACATTATTATAAATGTTAAATTTTACTGATCCCATTAAAAATAATCAACCAGTTAAAAGAATGAGTCATTCAGAATACAAACAGTTAGTTAGGAATGAATTCGTTATATTGACATTGCAATTTCCAATACATTATCTGATTTCACTTAACTAACAACCATTAGATTCCCCCACCTCAATCTTCCCCAAAATAATCATCTATCCCGCACATCCTGTTACTCAGATCCCATAGTTGTTTTCCTAAAACAGGATCCTTTGCTGATGGAAACACTTCTTTGATTTTATTGCTTTCCCAATATTTTCCACTTTGGTTTTCTATAGATGGATCGGTCACACAGAATACAGAAGTACGAGCACCTTCAGAAGGGGACTGACCTTTACGACGTCTGAATTTCCAAGCCAATGTGTGCAACCAATTCGTGTGTTTTAATCCTATGTCCGTTTTCACTAAACCCGGTGACGCTGCATACACACTGATATTTGCATCCGGCTTGAGTGCATCCAGTTCAAATGTGAAATAAAGATTCGCAAGTTTAGACTGTCCATTGGAACGAAGGCCATGATAATTTTTTGAATAGCCCGGATCCGGAATATTTATTTTTCCGTAAGAGTGCGCATTGCTGGCTACATTGACGATGCGTCCATGTTTTGCTTTTCTTAATGCCGGATAAAGAAGATGTGTCATGAGCACATAGCTCAGATGATTTGTGGCATACACCGTTTCGATACCTTCTTTTGTTAGTTGGTGATTTGACATCCATGTTCCGACATTATTGATCAGACCATCAATCACAGGATGCAGAGCCATCATCTCTGAAGCAGCTTTCCGGATATCGCTTTGCAAACTCATGTCGGCCACATACCCTTCGACTAATGCATCGGGATGTGTAGATAAAATAATAGCAACTGCTCTATCAACTTTCTCCTTAGACCGTGCCGTGAACAACACACGATGACCTAAGTCCGCAAGACTGCGTACAGTTTCCAATCCAATACCCTGACTAGCACCGGTGACTACATATGTTTTTGGAGATGACATCGTCTTAATTTAGAGGGGCCAAAAGTACTATTGAATTTGGATTTCTTTGGATGCCGGATAAAAGGATGCCGGATTCCAAACGCAGGATTTTTCCAAAACTGCGAATTAATTCTGAGGTTTCTAAAGCTAGTCGAATAGTATTTCGTTTCGAATCCGGCATCTGGCATCCTTTTATCTGGCATCCATTTTTTTTCTACAGCACTCCCGTCCTCCCGCCATCCACTGTAATCTGTGTACCTGTGATATAAGCTGCTGCGGGAGATGCAAGAAATCCAACTGCATTTGCGATTTCTTCTGCGCTACCGAAACGTCCCATTGGAATTTCGTCCAGCATTTCTTTACGAATGTCTCCAAGATCTCTGCCAGTTCTATTTGCTTTAGTTGAAACAATAGAATTCAATCGATCCGTTTCTGTGGCGCCGGGCAATACATTATTTACTGTGATACCAAATGGCGCCAATTCTGTGGCAAGTGTTTTTGACCAATTAGCAACAGCAGCCCTGATAGTATTAGAGACGCCAAGACCTTTTAATGGTTGTTTGACAGAAGTTGAAATGATATTGATGATGCGACCATATTTTGCTTCTTTCATTCCTGGCACTAAAAGCTGAGAAGCCACATGATTAGCTATCAAATGTTGGGCGAATGCACTTTTAAATGCACTTGTCTCCGCACTTGCTATATTTCCTGCAGGAGGACCCCCGGTATTATTGACGAGAATATGGATTGGTTTCACTTTAGAAAGTCCAAGAAGTTTAAAATGAAAATCAGCTTCATCTGATGTATCTGCCACAAGAAAATCATGATGCTGTCCCTTCGAATGATCAAGATCCTTCAATGCTTCGCCCAAAGCCGCATCATTTCTCGCCAGAAGCGTAATATTGGCGCCAAGTTGCGACAATACAATTGCACTTGCCTTCCCGATCCCGCTGCTGCTACCGCAGACTAATGCATTTTTACCTTTTAGATTAATATCCATTGTATTCTGATCTGAATAAGCCGCTAATTACGCTAATTATCGATAACTATCTTAAACGAGACGCGATAAATCAACGTCTCTACATCCTTTCGAAGGTACCTTGCGCCCTGCCCCATGTAATTGGATTAACTAACTTTGCATCACCAATTTAAACACATATGTCCCAGGATACCATCATCGCACAGGATCGAGCACAGCCATTGGGTCGTTATCCCCATACAAAGCGTGTAGGGTCATGGGTTTTTATCTCCGGCACCAGTTCAAGAAGACCTGATAATTCATATGCCGGTGCTGACGTACAAGCTGATGGTCAATGGATTCTGGATATTAAAACACAAACCAAAGCGGTTTTAGAAAATATTCAACATTATCTGGGCCTCAATGGCGGAGATCTTCAACATCTGGTCGATGTCACCGTTTTTTTAAAGGATATGAGCCACTTTGATGCCTACAATGAAGTTTATAATTCCTTTTTTCCAACCACAGGACCCTGCAGAACAACAGTTGCAGTAGCTGATCTCCCCAGGCCTCAGATCCTGATCGAAATAAAAGGAACAGCTTATATTGCCAACGAATAATTATGTCTGAAAAATTTACCTCCGTACATTATCATTCTTATCTGCAACTGGATAAAATCCTCGATGCCCAGCATCCCCGTTCAGCGCAGGTGGTAGAATCCGTAGCCCATGATGAGATGCTCTTTATCATCATGCACCAGGTCTATGAGTTATGGTTCAAGCAGATCATCCACGAACTGGAATCCATCTCCCTGATGTTTGAAGACAATCTGATGGATGAGACAGAGATCCTCAAAGCTGTCACACGACTTGAACGCATCATCGAGATACAGAAACTTTTGATCGAGCAAATCAACGTCATGGAAACACTGACAGCGATGGACTTTCTTGATTTCAGACAGTATCTGTTTCCGGCCAGTGGTTTTCAGAGTCTTCAATTCAGAATAATTGAAAATTTACTTGGTTTAGGACAAGAGCAACGTCTGACTTATAACAACCTGCCTTATGATGTGGTTTTTTCTGATGCACAGAAAGAAGTATTGGAACGAAGTATTGAAAACAAATCTCTGCTCACGCATGTCATCGAGTGGCTTGACCGTACCCCATTTCTTGAGTTTAGTAAATTCAGTTTTCTTGAAGCTTATAAAAAGGCTGTTGAACGAATGATTCAGAAAGATAAAGATGCGATCAATGCATCTGAAATTCTTTCCGAAGAGACCAAAAAACAAAGGCTGACGATGATGGGGGATACAAGCACGTATTTTAATGCTGTCTTCGATCCTGAGCAATTTGAAGAAATGCGAAACCGTGGTGAAGTAAAATTTTCATACAAAGCCATGCTCGCTGCTCTCTTCATTTTTCTTTACAGAGATGAACCTATTTTGCAACAACCCTATCGCTTGTTATCACGCCTGATGGACATTGAAGAGATGCTGACCAATTGGCGCAACAGACACTCCCAGATGGTGCTGCGCATGATCGGTCGTAAGACAGGAACAGGTGGATCTTCGGGTCATCAGTATCTCAAATCGACTGCCCAGCATCACCAGATATTTACGGACTTATACCAGGTGGCCACGCTACTCATCCCCAGATCTGAATTACCTGCACTACCAGAAGATCTAAAAGAATATCTTGGATTTTATTTTTCATCAAAATAAAAGATCACTTAAAGATTACGTATGACAATAATGAAAAGTTTTGAACACTTCATCAATGGCGAATATCGCCCATCTGTAAGTGGCAAAACGATGGATGTCATCAATCCATCTACCGGAAAAAAATACGCGACCGTTTCAGCGGGAGACGAACAGGATGTACAGCTTGCTGTCGCTGCTGCAAAAGCGGCTTCACCTGCTTGGATGTTAACGCCATTGGTAAAAAAACAAACGATACTGCAAAAAATCGCAGATCTGATCATTGAACGCCTTGAAGAATTCGCAGAAGCAGAAAGCCTTGATACCGGAAAGCCCATTTCACTCGCGCGTGAATTAGATATCCCCAGAGCAGCTTCCAATTTTTCTTTTTTTGGTGCTGCGGCTACACAATGGTCATCTGAGTCACATGTGATGCCAGGTCAGGCATTCAATTTTACATTGAGAGATGCACTTGGTGTAGTCGGTTGTATTTCGCCATGGAATCTTCCGCTTTACTTATTTACATGGAAGATAGCACCTGCTCTTGCGGCGGGAAACACTGTAGTCGGAAAGCCATCCGAATTGACACCGGCTACTGCAGCAATGCTTGGCAAAATATGCAATGAAGCAGGTCTGCCTCCGGGTGTACTCAATATCGTTCATGGCACAGGACCTGAAGCAGGTGAAGCCATTGTGAAGCATGAAGACATCAAAGCCATTTCATTCACAGGTAGTACTGCTGTCGGAAAACGAATAGCAGTCCTTTGTGCAGAGCAATTAAAAAAAGTCTCTCTCGAACTTGGTGGAAAAAATCCGATCATCATTTTTGGTGATTGTGATTATCAAAACATGTTGCAAACAACCATCAGATCTGCATTTAGTAACCAGGGACAAATCTGCCTGTGCGGCTCAAGGATTTTTGTTGAAGCCAATTTGTACGAAAAATTTCTCTCGGATTTTACATTCAGGACGAAGAGGATGAAAATCGGTGACCCGATGGATCCGGATACAGATATCGGTTCACTGATATCTGAAGGCCATATGAATAAAGTCATGAGTTATATTGATCTTGCTCAACAGGAAGGTGGAAAAATTGCATCAGGGGGAAACCAGGTTAAATTAAAAGGAGCCTTCGGTGATGGATATTTTGTAGAACCGACGATCATCACCGGTCTTGGACAGGATTGCCGCACGAACAAAGAAGAAATATTCGGCCCTGTAGTATCTATTATCCCTTTTGAAACAGAAGATGAAGTAGTCGCGATGGCGAATGATACAAACTATGGTCTTGCCTCAGTGATCTGGACGAATCATCTCGCACGTGCACACCGCGTATCCTCGAATTTACAATCCGGTGTTGTCTGGGTGAATTGCTGGATGCTTCGTGATCTGAGGACACCATTCGGAGGCGTCAAGCAATCCGGACTAGGAAGAGAAGGCGGTTGGGAGGCGATGCGATTTTTTACAGAGGCGAAGAATATTACGGTGGCGTACCCTCATTAAAACATGGATGCCGGATAAACGGATGCCGGATACCGGACTTATGACATAGAAAAAAACTTAACCTCACGTATGACTCCTCACGTCTCACGAACATAAGCAGAGCAAAGAAAAACTCACTTTTCACTATTCACTATTCACTTTGAAAATAGACATTCATACACACATCATGCCTTATGAAATTCCAAAGTGGATTGAAAAATTCGGCTATGGAAAATTTGTACATCTCGAGGATTGTGGTGAGTGTCGTGCGCGGATGATGATCGGGGATAAATTTTTCCGGGAGATTGAATCCAATTGCTGGGATCCTCTGGTCAGAATGAAGGAATGTGATGCAGATGGAGTCGATAAACAAGTGCTGTCGATCATTCCTGTACTATTCAACTATTGGGCGAAAGGGGAACATGGTCTTGAGACCAGCAGGTTTTTCAATGATTACATCGCCGAAGTAACGAGTCGTCATCCTGACCGGTTTATTGGAATAGGTACTGTTCCTATGCAAGCACCGGATCTTGCAATAAGAGAAATGCAAAGGTGTGTAACAGAACTTGGAATGGTCGGTGTTGAAATCGGTTCACATGTCAATCAATGGAATCTCAACGACCCTGCGTTGATGCCTTTCTTCGAAGCGGCTGAGCAAATGAATGCCTGCATATTCGTGCATCCGTGGGAAATGATGGGTTCCTCAGAAATTGAAAAATATTGGTTGCCCTGGCTTGTGGGTATGCCGGCGGAAACAAGTCGGGCGATATGTTCGATGATATTTGGTGGTGTGTTTGAAAATTTTCCAAAACTGCGTGTGGCTTTCGCGCATGGAGGAGGTTCTTTCCCGGCTACGATAGCGAGGATTGAACATGGCTTCAATGTAAGACCTGATCTTGTGGCGGTTGATAATAATAAATCGCCGAGATCGTATTTAGGAAAATTCTGGATTGATTCACTTGTCCATGATGAACGCATGCTCGATTATCTGATTGATATTGTCGGTGCTGAAAAAATTGCATTAGGAAGTGATTATCCATTTCCGCTCGGCGAAAAAGTACCTGGAAAATTAATCGAGCATATGCCGTATAGTGATCATACAAAGGAATGGCTTTTGTATAAGTCGGCATTGGCATGGATCGGGAAAAGGTAATCAGTATTCAGTAAGCCGTAATCAGTATTTTAATTTGCGCTAATTAGCGAAATTTGCGGCAACAAAACAAAGCGTGAGATGTGAGATGTCTATTTTTTCTTAAAAAATCTGCGTCCTATATTTAAAAATCCAAAATCTAAAATTACATGCACGGAAAATACAGAGATCAATTCCACATTCCGCTCGTCAATGGAAAAGAATCGATTTACCTGTGCGGAAATTCTTTAGGTCTTCAGCCGAAGAAAGTAAAAGAATATGTCAATGAAGAATTAGATGATTGGGCTGCACTTGGTGTGGAAGGACATCTTCATGCACGACATCCCTGGTTACCATATCACGAATTCCTGACGAAGTCGATGGCTGCTCTTGTTGGTGCTCATCAAAGTGAAGTGGTCGTCATGAATTCACTGACGGTAAATCTACACTTGTTGATGGCGTCATTTTACAAGCCTACCCCAAAACGATATAAGATATTGATCGAGAGTGATGCCTTTCCTTCTGACCGGTATGCAGTGGCATCGCAGGCTCAATGGCACGGATATGATCCGAAAGAATCGATTGTTCAATGGCGTCCAAAACAAGGAGAGCATTGTCTTCAAATAGATGACCTGGAATCCATATTGAAACAACAAGGCGAAGAAATTGCATTGATTCTTTTAGGAGGAGTGAATTATTACACCGGTCAATATTTTGATATTGAAGAAATCACAAAGCTCGGACAACGGTATGGAATAGTTGTTGGTTGGGATCTGGCACACGCAGCAGGAAATGTAGAACTAAAACTTCACGAATGGAATGTTGATTTTGCTGCATGGTGTAGTTATAAATATCTCAATTCAGGACCTGGTAGTTTGGGCGCCATATTCGTACATGATCGTCATGGAAATGATACTACTCGTCCGCGTCTTTCTGGTTGGTGGGGACATAACAAACAAACCCGATTTGGGATGCGCGATGAATTTGATCCACTCCCAGGCGCGGAAGGATGGCAATTGAGTAATCCGCCGATACTACCCCTTGCGGCGATGAGAGCATCTATGGAAATATTTGATCAGGCAGGTATCAAAAATCTCAGAGATATTTCGAAACGGATGATGGTCGATATATATGAGATCATGGTCACTAAAAAACAAATAAAAATGATCACTCCGTCCCATCCTGCTGAAAGAGGCTGCCAGCTTTCGATGCTCGTTGAAAAAGATGGAAAACATTTATTTGAATATTTATCTAAAAATGGAGTGATTGCTGATTGGCGTGAACCTAATGTGATCAGAATTGCGGTCGTTCCATTATATAATACAAATGAGGACGTCGGTAGATTTTTTGGTGTATTGGATTCATTTAAGCATTGAAAATGAAATTCAAAGACAGATATAGCAAAAGAAGAACATCATTTCAAAAAATAACCGGTTCCTTGTCATATCTTATTATCATTGTCTTTGTTCTACTCGGATGCCATTCAGATGCCCAACCAAAAATTCATGACCACGTGATCGTATACGAAGTCTTCATCCAGTCCTTCTGCGATTCCAATAACGATGGCATCGGTGATCTCCCGGGATTGATTTCAAAACTCGATTACATCAAAGATCTGGGTGCTACCGCTATTTGGATCAGTCCTGTTCATCCTTCTCCCTCGTATCACAAGTATGATGTGACCGATTATTATGCCATTCATCCTGATTATGGAACGATGGCGGATATGGATCGACTTATCGCAGAAGTACACCAACGTGGCATGGAGCTAATCCTTGATCTTGTCATCAATCACACGTCATCCGAACATCCATGGTTTATTCAATCCGCATCATCACCTGACAATCCGTATCGTGACTATTATGTCTGGAAAGATTTCAAGACTGTGCAGGATGAAATAAATAAAAAAACAACCACATTCGATTCAGATAATCTAACGCAATGGCATAAATGGAATGATGACCAGGAACATTATTATGGATTTTTCTGGAAAGGCATGCCTGATCTTAATTTTGACAATCCTAAAGTCCGGAAGGAAGTATACAAGATTGGGAAATTTTGGCTGGAGAAAGGCATTGATGGCTTCAGACTTGATGCAGCACGTCATATTTTTCCTGATGACCGATTTGATGATACGAGACAGTTCTGGGAGGAATTCAGAACACAGATGGCTTCTGTCAAACCCGATGTATTACTTGTCGGAGAAGTTTGGTCAGATCCCGGTGCTTTGGTGACGCTGTTCAAAGGACTTCCTTCTTTATTCAATTTCGAATTGACGAAAACCATTCCTGATTGTATTAATGGAAGTAATCCAATGGAGTTCATTGATTCATATGCACACATTGATTCCGTTTACCGAACTTCTACTGTTCCTTTTGAGGACGCCATACTTCTATGCAACCATGACATGAACCGCATCAGAACGAGACTGGACGGTGATATCACCAAATCTAAACTTGCAGCCTCATTACTTCTTACCCTGCCCGGAACTCCGTACATCTATTACGGTGAAGAAATCGGAATGCTGGGTATGAAGCCTGATGAAAATAACCGGGAACCATTTCTCTGGGGAGGCGAAGCCGGGGAAAAGGAAGATACGCATTGGATGAAACCAAAATATTCTGTAGCACCTGACGTGACACCTCTTGAATTGCAAAAAGCGGATTCGAATTCCATTTACAATTATTATAAAAAATGGATCAGATTGAGACGAGATCATCCTGAGATAGCATCAGGTAAACTGGAATTTTTAAAAATGGAATCCCCTGCGATTCTGGCTTACACCTTATCGGGACCTACTTCAAAATTTATAGTGATACATAACCTTTCCACTCAAGCAACAACGACTGCCATACCGGAACACTTCGATATAATATCTGATCCTAAAATCCATATCACAAATAGTATAGTCAATGTAGCCGCGTATTCAACTATACTACTGAAAAATGAAAAGAATTAATAAACTTATTTCATTAAAAACTAAGCTGGGCAACAAAAAGGACGCAGATAAAAGAAGAAAATTTATGATCACTATCCCGTGCACAAATGATATTCATTGTCAAAATATATCTTAATAAATCTTAATTTTTATTATTTCATGCTTCGGCCAGCTTTCCTCATTCTAATGCTACAGCTCAGCGACCGTCCGCGTCCCTATTTTTTTATAATTTTTGTCCTCGATTAAACATTTTTTCAGGTCTTGCCGCCCACCATCACGCCATGTCTTGACTTCTTGCCTGCTCTATCCAGAGAGTCTTTGGTAGAATCTATATCGGCCAATAAACGCCTGGCATCTTTATCCTTGGCATTAAACTTCTGAATCTCTTTTGCAAAAATTTCGGCCTGATCAAAATCTTCAAGCCAGAAATAGGCTAATGCCTGGTTGTACAACGTGATGTGCTTAAGTTTTTTATCGTCTTTCGTTTTCGTGCCATACTTTTTACTTTCAGTATTATAAAAATCAAGGGATGGTTTGATCCTGGTTTTAATTGTATTCAATCCTGAAGTGGCGTTCATTGTTTTGAATGCTTCTTTAATTGTTTCCAACGCATTTTGATAGGCATCATAGTCAGGATGTTTTTTCTTCCCTATCGTTTCGAAATGTGCATTTTCCTTCACGAGCCTATAGCCATATTTATCATTTAGTAATGAAGATATTTTCTTAAATCCTTCTCTTACCTTGTCACGTTGAAGATCCGCCAACTTGGATTTTCTGTTGATTCTCCAATAGGAATCAAGTTCTGAAAGGCTGTTGTAATAAGAAGACGTATATGTGCTTTCATCTGACCAGGAGAAAATATATTTATTTTCAAGGGTGTTGCCATTTTTATCCGCTACTTTGATGGAGATCGGTATTGAATACTTTACTTCTATGGCATATGTGGTGATAGTGATTTCCTTTCCATCCTTGTTCTTTTTTTTTGTTCTTCTCAAATCTGTCCGCTCTCCGAACACATTAAAATCTCCGATTGAAGCTTCAATTTCTATATCGCCAGCCCTGTTTACTTTTTTATAGCCTTCCAATTTCAGATAATCGTCTTCAAGACTTGTCTCCGTATAGCCTGTCATTGACAAACCTCCAAACCTGGCTTCTATATTTGCTGAATAGGTAGTGTAGGATGGATCCAATGGGTTGTCAGGGATCCTGTAATATTCAACCGGAACTGATTCATTATCTACGGTGACAGGCTGGGCGAAACTTGAATGACTTGTCCAAAATAAAAGGAAAATTGCGGAGGGCGTTTTCATAATAATTATGTATGTTTTTAACAAGATTATAAATATGGAATACCACTTAACAATATTACGGGATTCAGGTGAGTTTTACAGCGCACCTTCGCCTGAGAACAGTAAGTAGCCAATAGTGAATAGTGGGTGGTTGAATGCCTGAATACTGGGAAGTCAATGTGCAGTTAAAATAAATCTTACCCCATCCTATTTTTTCCTAAAAAATCTGCGTCCTCTATTTAAAAATCGAAAATCGAAAATCGAAAATAATTTTCAATATCTTAACCCCATGTCATCAAACGTAATCATTTGTGGAGCTGGCCTTTGCGGAACATTACTTGCCCTCAGGCTGGCCGACCGCGGACACCATATCACCTTACTTGAGAAAAGGGATGATCCCAGAAACGGAGCTCTTGTCGCCGGCAGGTCCATAAATCTTGCACTATCGGATCGGGGATTAGCAGCTCTTGACCTTATTGGGCTAAAAAAAAGAGCACTTGATATTTCTATTCCTATGTATGGCAGGATGATTCATGCCGGAGATGGATCGGTCACAAGATTGTCGCCGTATAGCGGACGGCCAGATGAATTTATTCAATCTATTTCGCGGCATGGGTTAAATGCATTTCTGCTCGATGCAGCCAGTGCCCATGCTAATATTGATATTCATTTTGGAATTAGTATTCAACATGCTGATGTTCGGCACGCTCGTGTTACGGGTTTAAAAATGGATTCCACTGAAAAAATAGATTTATCGGGAGATATTTTATTTGGAACTGATGGAGCAGGCAGTGATGTTCGACAAGGCTTCATGCAAATCGGTTCTAATATCAGGTTCAATTACAGACAGGATTGGCTTGATCATGGTTATAAAGAATTGGAGATACCAGCAGGGCCAAATGGCACCTGGAGTATCGAAAAAAATGCACTTCATATCTGGCCCCGCCATAGTTTTATGGTCATTGCTCTGCCCAATCTTGATGGGAGTTTTACAGTCACTTTATTTCTTGCTTTTGAGGGTCAACCGGGTTTCAATCAGTTGAATCAGAAAGAAGATGTTCTTGATTTTTTTAAAACCCAATTTCCGGAACTTGTCCATCTGATACCAAATCTTGTTGATGATTTCATGCATCATCCGACCGGTGCTTTAGGGACCGT
>JBBSAQ010000091.1:0-12265 GCA_038252065.1 Chitinophagales bacterium | reverse complement strand
ATCTGTCGTTGCAATGGCTTCGCCCGTGAAAAATCTTCATTAAATGAACCCGCGACCATAAATGTGTATGTACCCGGAGATAGTTTTGAATAAACCGCCCTCCCTTCATGCGTATAGATCCAATCCTGATCATGGCCCTTCAACATATACCGGTATTGAACCCGTGAAGGATCGGGATACCATAATCCTGTAAAGCGTAAATCCAGAAAATTACTGTCAGGATTGAGCCGTATGGATTCCTTCTGATGCAGAACACCCGGTGAAATATCCACCAAATGCATGTGTACATATCGCGCAGTATCCGTAGGTGAAGGAACGTAGTGCAGTATATTATCCGTATCCGCTATCCATACAGAACCATCCTTGTCTTTGCAGACTGCGTTAAGATTTGGAGAAAATGAAGATAACCCTGTCGAAGAACTAAACGAAAAAACACCATAATCAGGATTTTTAATTTGAATGGCACCTTCACGGACCATTACAATTTCACCCTTCGCGGTTGTGATCAGACTGTTCAGCGAACCATATGCTGATGATAAATGCCCCAGCACATTACCATTAAGATCTAAATTCAAAATATTTCCTTTAGTAGTCGATAACCAAAGATTATTTTTTTCATCCGTGGTGATGCTATAAATAGTCCGCAGATCAAATGTATCCTCTCCCGGCAATGCGATGGGTCGACTGAATGAAAACAATTGATTATGTTCCAGATAATATAACCCTTTACCATCTGTACCAAACCAAACTTTATCATCTTCTCCTGCAAATACATCATACACATACCCGGTGGGAAATTTAAATTTCTCCTGGAAAACAGTTACTGTCAAATTGTCTTTGAACGGATCATTTACCCAATCGATCTCTGTAATACCCCCCAGGGTGGCAAGCCATAATTTATGATCCTTACCATCAATATTAAGAATGCTGTTATTGGAAATATTTTCCTGTTCGGTCAGATGTCTCCTACGTCCATCAGAAGGATCGTAAACATAAAGACCCTGACCAAATGTTCCAATCCAAAGTATACCTGCGGGATCTGCATAAACAGATAAAATATTAAGCTGCTCCTTTGGCAAAAGCTGGATCATCTCACTACCATCCTCGTTCATGCTATACAACCCGCTCTCACACCCCAGCCAAAGTCTGCCTGCCAGAGAAGTGATAGACTGAATACCGGTGATATCAGGAATGCGATGATCCAATTGTGTATTGGCCATGTATAATTTATTCCCTGAAGCAATCCATAGATTCCCTGTTCTGTCGAAGAGGATGACATCTATTCTTTTTGTTATTTCCGAAGGAAGTTGAATCTTATGTCCCGCTTCTGAAAAAGAATACTTGCCAATATTCTTTTCTGTAGAGATCCATATATCATCCGAATGTCCTTTTACAAGGCTGACAACGCCTTCATCTCCGGGCTCAAGGGCCATCACGGTGATGATACTATCTTTAGCGGCAACATAGCGACCTAGCCCATGATCATATAATCCAATCCATACATCACCATTTTTTTCGGCAAGAAGCTTTGTTACGATCTCATCAGGCAGCCCCTGCTCGCGCCCCAAATGCTGAAGCTTTTCAACAGGCTGCTGCTGATATACCCAGATTCCTCTGTCAGTAGCTAACCATATACGGCCATGATGATCAAGGATAGCATCATACACATCATCAGTTTGCAGAAGGGATCTGTATGTCAGGCGAATAAGCTGATTGTTCCTGATTCGCCATATGCCTTTTCCATAGGTGGCTATATAAACATCTCCGGCAGGATCAAAAAGAATTTTTGAAATAGAAACGTCTTTTAAAGAATCTGAAGAAATGGCGCTTTTATCCCCGAGTGAAGATATAAGCTGGATATAGCCGTCATCAAATCCTATCCATATCTCTCCATCTGATCGCTCGGCGATGGCTGTGACCTCATGAACTCCACCATCCGGCCTGTCAATCCTCCAGTAATTCCTTCCATCAAATGAATATAGACCCTGATCAGTTCCTACCCATACCATCTGATCCTTTCCCTGGAATAATAAACTTATCTTCTGAATATCCCCGTCAAAATCAAGAGGCATCTCCCTGAAATAAAATTCCTGGCCAATGACAGGACAAGCCATTAAAAAAATGAATGCGTTGAAAATCCATTTCATGGTTTGGGCGTGAGCGAAAGACTGGCTCTGATCGTAACATCGATCTCCTGGGCTATTTTTTGATTTACAATTTTAGGCACCTCAATCTGATGATCCATCAATGGAACCATAAATTGTGCTTTGGCTGTGATGACTGTTCCTGTAGATATAAGTTCGACTTTAATAATGCGTTCTTTTGTACGGCCATGGATTTTTAATTGTCCTTTCGCTCTCACATTATAGGTACCCGGTTTTAAAAAATCTACAAACTCAATAATTTTTCCCGTGAAACTTGCCTGAGGATACTTGGAGGCCTCAAGATAGTTTTCATAAAAATGTTGACGTTGTAAACCATTATTAAATCCCGTGAAAGAAAGGATCGGCACGAGGAAAGCAAATGATAAATCATCATTTCCAATAGCGCCTTCCAATTTGGAGGATGACGCAATAATTGTTTCGAGCGGGGCTTCAGATTTAAATGTAATGCGCCCTTCAGTGGTTTTATAAATTTGCTCCTGTCCACTGCAGAGCACAGCAAAAAAGAAAATGGGAATAAGTATGCCGATTTGTTTTTTCAAATTTAGATTATTGATTCGTTTTCCAAAATCCATTCTTCTTCTTTTCGATACACGACGCCTTTAAAATGCGCGACCAATTCTTCTCCCCTCAGGACTTTGACATGATAGACGGCAATTTTTTTGCCAAATGAAGTTTCCTCTGCTATTGCCCTTAATGTATCTCCGGGATAAACTGCCTTAAGATGGTTGATGGATGTCTCAATTGACACAGCTTTCTTTCCACGTGAGTTTGAAGCAAAAGCAAATGCACTATCGGCGAGTGAAAAGGTAATCCCACCATGCGCTATTCCAAATCCATTCACCATTTCAGGTCGTACGACCATCTGAAGTATAACATAACCCGGTTTTTCTTCAATTCGTTCGATTCCCAGCCATTGGCTAAAGGCATCGGCATTGTACATCTTTTCTATTATCGGGTTCATGCGTAAAAGGTCTGTTGAGATGCCGCCATTTTCCTTAACAGAAGGCTGCATCTGTAGCGTTCTTCATGATAATTGTCAAATAAAGTGTCCATTTGCCTGACACAATTATCGATCCCTATTTGATCTGCCCATTTTAAAAGACCTGTTGGATAATTTACGCCAAAGGTCATCGCCAGATCAATGTCTTCTTTTGTCGCAATTCCGTAATGTAATGCTTCTGCGGCTTCGTTGATGAGCATGATGATGATCCGGTCAGCTATTTCTTGCTTATCCGTCTCTGATTTTGCAATAGTCAACGGTGTGTCAGATGAATAATTGTAAAAGCCTCTCCCCGATTTGCGTCCGTACCAACCTGCGCGAACTAGATTGGCCTGCAAGACAGAAGGTTTATATCTCGAATCAAAATACATCGCAGCCCAAACCGTACGTGTTACGGACTCATTAATATCATTGCCTATAAAATCCATCAATTCGAAAGGGCCCATTTTAAATCCACCAGCTTCCTTCATGCACTGATCTATGTATGATGGTTCTGCGATTTGTTCTTCTGCTATCCTTAGTGCTTCTCCATAAAACGGCCGTGCTATTCTGTTGACAATAAACCCCGGTGTATCTTTTGCTTTGACGATGATTTTATTCCATGAAGTGATAAGCTCGATAGCAGATCGCACTACATCTTCAGATGTCTGAAGTGCAGGAATGATCTCCACTAATTTCATCAGCACCGGTGGATTGAAGAAATGGATCCCGATGAAATGTTCCGGCTTCTTCAATACTTTCGCAAGGCCTGTTACGGAAAGTGAAGATGTATTGGTAGCGATAATTGCATCATCAGCAACAATCGATTCTACCTGTGCGAATATTTTTCTCTTTTCGTCCACATCTTCGATGATGGCTTCGATCACCAGTTCGCTCCCGGTGATACTTTCTATTTTATCAACAAAATAAATTCTTCCGAAGATTGCTTTCGATTCCTGATCGGTGAATTTATTTTTTGCGGCTAATTTGTTTAAGGAAGAAAGAATGGCATCTCTTGATTTTTCAATTGCATCAGGATATGCATCGTAGATCATGACTTCATGGCCGGCCATCGCGGCTACCTGTCCAATGCCGGAGCCCATGGCACCAGCTCCGATAATGGCTATGCGTTTCATTTGCCTTTGAAGATTGCTTTGCGTTTTTCCAAAAATGCTTTCACTCCTTCTTTATAATCTTCTGTCTGACCGGCAGTCGTCTGAAGTTCTTCTTCGATGTCAAGTTGCTGATCCAGCGTACTGGAAAGGCTCATATTCAGCGCCATTTTTGTTAATGCTAAACCTCTTGTGGGCATATTGGCTAATCGCTGTGCCAGAGTTGGAATATATTCATCCCAGTCTTCATCAGGTATGGCTTTGTAGATCATGCCCATCAATTCGGCATCAGTTGCAAAAACTTTTTCACCCAGCATCATCAATGCGCTTGCTCTCTGAAATCCTATCAGCCTCGGAAGATGATATGTGCCTCCGCTATCCGGAATGAGACCTATATGACTGAATGCCTGCAGAAAATAAGCTGACGATTTAGCTACGACAATGTCGCATGCCAATGCGATATTTGCACCTGCACCTGCAGCAGCACCATTGACTGCGGCGATGACGGGCATTTCAAGATTTCGGATTCGTTTGATGATTGGATTGTAATGATCAGCCACGATGCGTTGAAGCTCCGGACCTTCCGGATCAGTTACTTCATTGAGATCCTGTCCTGCACTGAATGCTTTCCCTTCTCCGGTGATCACGAGACATCGTGTGCCATCTTCAGCACATGCATCCAATTTCTGCTGAAACTCAAGTGCCATCTCTCTGACAAAACTATTATATCGCTGTGGACGATTGAAGGTGACCGTCGTCACATCTCCGTCGCGAGTCATCAGGATCATATCATTTGTATCTGTCATCATTTGCTTTTATCTATACTGCTATGGTTGGAGTTTGCTCCAACCATCTCGATGAATCACGAAGATAACAACCCCCATCTGAAACACTCCTCAATCCATATACAACGCCAGCCCTTTCAGATAATGCCCTTCCGGATGAAAGATACTGACCGGATGATCAGGCCCCTGACTCAATTCATGCGAAACTCTGGCGAGACGCCCTGATTCGATCGCAGCCGCCACAATCGTATTGTGAAACATCTCTTTGTCTACAACCTGCGAACACGAAAATGTAAAAAGCATACCTCCCTTTTTTACTCTCGCCATAGCCAGAATATTGAGTCGTTTATACGCCTGGATAGCATTGTGTCTTTTACTGAGATTTTTTGCAAATGCCGGCGGATCTACGATGACGATATCATAAAGTGTTTCATGCGTAGTCAGATAGGTCATCACATTGTCCTTTACACTGGAATGGGTGCCCTTAAATTTATTGATGGAAAGATTTTGATCAAGAATACTCAATGCGCTGACTGATGTATCTATTGACGTCACTTCAGTTGCTCCTCCATCCAATGCATAGAGCGAGAAACCACCGGTATAACAAAAACAATTCAGTACGGATTTATCCTTGCTATATCGTCTGACCAATTCACGATTGTCATGCTGGTCAAGGAAGAAGCCTGTTTTCTGTCCTGCTACAACATCAATATGAAAACGAATTTCGCCTTCATATACAATGAGTTCAGCGGAAGTTTCACCTATCAACCATTCGTCCGTCGTTTGCTTAGCGTATTCAACAGGTAATGCATCATGACTTTTGGAGTAAACGGATTTTATGTTTAGCGTTTCAATTTTAGTCAATGCTTCGGCAATTTCAATACGGGCTTTGTGCATACCTATGGAGTGAGCCTGCAGCACTGCGACTTCTCCGTAAACATCAATGATTAATCCAGGCAATTGATCACCTTCTCCATGCACGAGCCTGAATGCATCTGTATGACCAGGTTTGTACAAACCCAATCTTATTCTGTATTCAGCAGCTTCGTGAAGACGTTTTTGCCAAAAAGCGAAGTCAATATCTTCCTCCTGAAACGTGATGATACGGACCGCCAGACTGCTATCCTGATAATGACCTACACCGATCACATCACCTCTGGAGTCATGAATAGTGACCGTAGATCCATCCTCCAGACCATCCGTAGCAGAGTGAATAGCCCTTGAAAAGATCCAGGGGTGACGACGCAGTATTGATTCTTCTCTTCCTTTGTGTAGCTTGATGCCGGGGATGTCCATTACCACAAAGGTATTGATTTGGATACGGGTCAGGCAATTGGACTAAACTTTACAACTTTGTTACCCTTCCTCTGCATAATCCACCATTTTTATCTGTAATCACAACTTCATATATTCCATCTGCCAGATTACTCAGGCTAATGTGTGGAATGCCATCCGCAAAGATTGACTGGTTCTCCAAAAAGATACCATTGCAATTATAAATTCTCACTGAAAGTTCTCCTTTTAATGGAGTAGACTCTAAGTTCAGGTATACGTCTCCAGTTGCTGGATTAGGATATGTTTGTATAGTCCTGATTTCTGATTTAATATCACCCACTGCTGAAGGGCTCAATGTCAGATACTTCAATTCTGTAAAGTCATTCGCAATCCATAGCCGATTTTGCGAATCACCATAAAGCACACTATTGTTTCCCCATGAACTAACTCCCAAATCGGCAAATGGAATCAATGAGAAACCAGTTCCAGTGTTCCTGAAAAGTCCATATCCTCCTTCAGAAGTCCATATCTCATTTCCTTCTAACAAAGCAAGATTTTCTACCCTTTCCAGGTCATTAAATGTCTCCGGGAAAGTAGTCCAATGCGTACCGCTATATTTTCCAACTCCGCCATATCCGCTCGCAACCCATTTATTGTCTGAGGAATCGATTTCAATATCATAAAATGCTGCACTTAATTCAACAGGAACTGATTTTGTGGAAAAGGTCGTTCCATTCCAAGAAACCAGTCCGATCTGTGTAGCCATCCAAAGCACTCCTGCATGATCAACCGCCAGGTCATATATACTGTTTGTAGGGATGGAGGAATTAGAAGTTGTTAATTGAGTCCACTGGGAGTTCTTCCAAACCACAATACCATCCAGATATTTAATGGCATATAAATTACCTGCAGCATCCGAAACAATACTTGTGGTTCTTGAAGAATTGACCTGCAAAGTGGAGTCTCCGAATCGCTTTACAATTCCCTTCTGACCATTAGCGATATACATGGTATCACCTACGAATGCAACATCCTGAATATCACCACAAATGTCACAAGTAAAAACATTATCAACCTGTTCCGTATACGTATAAATTTTCTTATCCTTCAATATTAGCGTTTCGCCATTTGGACCACTTGTTATGTTAGATGGTTTCAATGAGGAAAGTTGGGGATCAGTAACGGTGGTAAGTGTTATTTGTCCAACAAGAGATGAGTGGATAATAAAAAGCACTGCAATAAGTGTGATCGTATTGAATTGTGACTTCATGATTTTTTATTTTAATGTATGCGTTAAAGATAAAGATTTTGAAAATAAAGGAGTATATATTTTGAAAGTGTATTTCATAAATTCTTTTTTCCACAATCCAAAATAATTCCTGAATAAAAGTGAAATCATTTGATAATTCTTAATGGATCAAATAATCGTTAAAACTGATTTCTCTCATCATTGTATTGAAGTAGCAAGTATTTTTTTGAATTTTTCGGAATACTCATCTACTACATGATTAAATTGATACTTTTCTCTAATTAATTTGATCGAATCGACATAATATAGTAAAAAGTCATAATTCTTGTCATTGATTGTTGTGCCTATATTTTGAAGGTCATAGACTCCTACCTGTGCTAAGGTATCAGGTCTTTCTGCTGTGGGATTAAAAACAAATGGTAATTTTTTTATCAAATGATTATTTTTGTCAACATAATAAAATTGATAAGAAGAATCAGAAAAAATGCCTGTATTTGTGCCAAATTTGGTCAGGATCAGCCCGTCATCTGGAACCACAAATAATCTTTTCCCCTCTTTATAATTATCATTTTGCATGAAATTAATATTGTAAATAATACAAACAGGACCAATATAGTTATTGGGTATTAGGTGTAATTCAGGCTGTATTTCATTTCCACCCAGGCAAGAAATAAATATACATATTATAAATAAAGGAAATAAGTATAAATTCAGTTTTCTTATCTTAATCTTCTCAACCATTCTATTTCATTAAATTTTCATCATTAGTCTTTTGTGCATCTTCACATGAAATTGAATGACAATCCAGGCTCCTTCTCATTATATCAAAATTGAATTGCTCCAATACGCCTAATACTCCTGAGTAATACTCCTTTCTTCAAAAACACTTAAAATATTCAAATGGCTCCAGACAAGTCTCACATTTGTAGGATGCTTTACATGGCGTAGATCCATAAAGACTGATCAATGTCGTGTGCGTTGATCCACATTGAGGACATTGTTTTGGTTTACCCTCATCATGTAGTGACGGACTACCATTCGGAGGTGCGATGCCATAGGCTAGAAGTTTTTCCTTTCCTGCTTCACTGATCCAGTCCGTGGACCATGGTGGCGATATGCCCATGGATACTTTTACATCCATGACTCCCGCATCTTCAAATGTTGTCCTTACGATCATCGGGATGACATCAATAGCCGGACAACCGGAATATGTCGTCGCCAGCATGACATGCCAGTGATCCTCTTCAGGAAAAATATCCACCACCATCCCCAGATCAACAATAGATATCCCCGGTATTTCGGGATCCGATACTTCTGAGAGAAGATCGGCGAGGTGACGACGTGTGAGGTTGATTTCGGTATTTATCAAAAGTATTTGAGTGTCAATCGTGAGAAGTGAGTCGTGAGTTAAATACGGGTATCTATAGCTAGTAGCGGTGTATCCATTTCGAAATCAGATGTGGAATGTTCAAGATTTACTTTTTACTGCTTGGCTAAGCTTATAACGTATGCATCTCGATCGTCAACTTTCATTATTTCTAAGTTCCTAGAATCAATAATATCAATGATATACAAAACGACTCCCTGCTCCCTGCTCCCTGCTCCATGCTCTATGCTCTTCACCACTGCATCTCCGGATATGTGCGTTGCATGAATTGAAGCTCAGCAAGGATATACCCCATGTGCTCTGTGTGACGACCTTCTTTGCCGCCGGTTTGCATTACTTCTGTTTTAGGTTGCACCAGGCCAGCCTGATTAAGTATTGATGCCACCTTTTCCATCCAGATGGGTTGAATGGCATTAAGATCAAGGCTATAGCCTTCCTTTTGCAATTCAATTTCATAAGATGCGGGCTGAAACATTTCTCCGGTATTTCGCCAAAGCTCATCAAGAGCTTCCTGCATGATGCGGTGGCTCTCTTCTGTACCATCACCCAGCCGGATCACCCACTCACTGCTGTATCTGTAGTGGTATTTAATTTCTTTCAGCGTTTTTACGGCTATAGCATTCAGTTGCGGATCATCATGATGAGTCAGCTTCTCATATTGAGTAAGATTGAATGCATCGTAGAGGAATTGCCTGACGATGGTAACTCCGAAATTCTTATTGGGTTGCTCGACAAGTAATAGATTCAAATATTCGTGTTCAAGACGCAACATAGCCAGGGTATCTTCAGTCGATTTACCCCCTACCAGAGTAGCAGCGTATTGATAAAGTAACCTTGCCTGACCTATGAGGTCAAGAGAAATATTGGTCAATGCGATGTCCTGCTCAAGCACCGGGCCGTGCCCGCACCATTCCCCCAACCGCTGTCCCAGAATTAAAGGGCAATCCGCGAGGTGTAACAGGTATTTGATTTTGGAATTCATGTTTCCTGATTATTTGTCAAAATTACCGATTCAGTGATGAATAACATCCAAAACCCAAATATCACACGTAATACTTCTTTAATGTGTTCATTTTCAGCACCTAAACCATATAAGTTCTTTTTTTATCTTTTGTTTGATCAAAACAAAACTGAAAATTTTGTTTTCCATAATTTTTAATTCAAATAGCTGTAAATAAGAAATTTATATATATATTTGTTTTGTCATATGATGAAATAATAATTATGTTTTTAAAGTTGTCAAATGGAATGCAAGAAGTTAACTTTGACCTTTCGTTTTGAAAACCGGGATCTCATGAAATATCACCTCTATTTTTGGTCATTGGCCATTACACTGTTGTTCGTATCCTGTTCGGATACTCAAGAACTATATGAGGTATTGCCTGTTACGCAGGCCCCTTCCCTGGAAACCGCTAAAATTGTTACTGACTGGAGTGACCTCTACCTTAAGATTGAAAAGGATCTTCAGGGCTTCAGACCCGCTCCTACCTGTAGAGCTTTAGCCTACATTCATATGGGTGCATTTGAAACTGCAGTGCCCGGAATGGAGCATTACAAATCTTTAAGTTCTGTCATTGAGGGTTTTCAACCACCCGTTCTAAAATACGAAACCAATAAAATCAACTGGCCTATAGCGCTCAATGCATATTATGCACGTGCTCATCGTTTCTTCTTATTCAGCTCTAATCCCACCCAGGTCGGCTTGATAAATCAACTGGAAACCATCGAACTTGCAGATTTGAGCCAGGGAGTTGCGGCAGGTATTGTAGAAAATTCTATTCTTTGGGGACAATCAGTGGCCAATGCGATCATTGCTTATTCCGAAACAGATCGTGAAGGCGCTACACAAATTCATGACCCTAATCCGGCAAGTTATTTTCCACCTGCAGGAACAGGCCTTTGGGAACCTACAACTCCTGATTATACACCCGCTGCTTTTCCATATTGGGGTCTCGTACGCACATTCGCTGCTAAGAACAGTGATCTCATCAGCATACCTCCTGTAAATGTGTATAGTACAGATCCAGCAAGTAAATATTACCTCGACAATCTTGAAGTAGCGAACAGAGTAAAGAACATTACGGACGAGGATCATTGGATAGCCGAATTCTGGAGTGATGACCTCACAGGTATGACCTTCAGTCCACCTGCACGATTTTTTGCTATAGCCAATCAATTGATCCCTCGGGTGCAAATGAATCTTGAAGAGACCCTGCACATGTATTGCCTCCTGGGCATTGCGATCAATGATGCGGCTGTAGCCTGCTGGAAATCAAAATACATTTACAACACAGAACGTCCAGAATCATACATACGTAAATACATTGATCCTGACTTCGCTCCTATTTTGGGTCAGGCTATCGGACATCCGGGTCTTTCGCCCTCTTTTCCTGGCTATCCATCAGGTCACAGCACGTTTGCCGGTGTAGGGGAAAGAATATTTGACCACTTTTTCGGTGACAATTTTGAATTCACAGATCTCTGCCATTTTGGGCGAAATGAATTCAGAGGGTATCCAAGAACATTCACTTCATGGAAGGATTTAGCTGAAGAAGATGCTTATTCCAGGATTCCGCTGGGTGTCCATATTCGCATGGATTGTGCTGAGGGTCTTCGATTAGGTAATGTGATGGCTGTGAGTGCACTAGGGTTGGATCTTCAGAAATAAAACCTTCTTGTACCCCCTACCCCCTGAGAGGGGGAATTGTTTTATAATCCTTACGCTTTACAAAGAGAACTACCTCGTTCAAATAAAAATCAAGTCTCCCTTTCAGGGGGCAAAACGAGCAACTTTCATATTTACCTCTACGTTTAAGTCATACATTTGAACTCCATGACTTTAAAGTTTCTTCTTCCATTTCTCTTTACTTGTTTTGCGCTGACCGTCGTCGGGCAAAATCCAAAGCTCGCAGACCAGTATTATCTGGAAGGAGAATTTCAGAAAGCCGGCGACATCTATCTCAAGCTTCACGAAACGGCAAAAAAGAATAACAACTACAGCTATTTCAACAAGTACATTGAATGCATGCTGGCGCTACGGGATTATGCCGCTGCAGAAAAAGCCATCAAGGATCAGATGAAAGAGACTCCTGATGATTTCAGTATGATGGTCACGTTGGGCAATGTGCAGGAACGAAAAGGAGACTTTGCGAGTGCCCAGGCTTCTTATCGCATGGCGATCGATAAATTACCCCCGAGGATGGATGCCATCACACGTCTCGGAAATGCTTTCATCGAACAGGCAAAGTATGATGAAGCAATTGAAGCCTATGAAAAAGGTGAACATCTGCTCAATAGGAAAGGAATTTTTTCT
>JBBSAQ010000090.1:0-12500 GCA_038252065.1 Chitinophagales bacterium | reverse complement strand
TGGAAGCACGCAACCGTCTTTCACCTGAGATCAATTGGTAGGAACCCTCATTCATCCTGCGGATCGTGAGTGGCTGAATTATGCCATGGACAAGAATTGATTGGGCTAGCTCCTGGAGGCTGGCTTCATCAAAATCCTTTCTGGGTTGAAATGGATTGATTTCAATCGCATCAACTGGTATTTCAAGTGTATCTCTTGATATCTCGCGAAGCTCAGGCACAGTAGGAGCTGTCCCTCTTTCTTCAATATTGGTCAATAAGGCCCTGATCCCCTTACCGATTTGCATTTTATTTGTCTCTTTAGCCAAAGCTGAACGATTTACGATTTACGATTCTTTTGCCATTAAATCCCCTATACCTTGACGTGCATCACACTTCCTTGTGCTACAGCGCAGTAACCGGGGACTTGCATTTTTACTTTTTTACTTTTTTGCCCATGTTATATTTCTTATTCCCAATTATCAATTGTTTTCCTTCGCCTTAGTCTTTCATGCCTTCGCCTCACTTTTTCGGTTCGTCATTATTCTTTTTTAAAAATTCCATTGCCAGTTGCAGGAAATTCATGCTTCCTGTACTTGCAGCGTCGTACATGATGACGGGTGCTTTCATGCTGGGCGATTCACTGATCTTGCTATTCCTGTGAATAATTGTCTGGAATACAGGGTCAGTTATATTCGTCCGTACTTCCTCCAGGATCATATTGGCTAGTCGAAGACGGCTGTCATACATGGTCATAACGATTCCTTCTATCCTTAGATTTGGGTTCAGGTGATCTTTTACAAGGCTTATGGTATTCTTTAGCTTCTGGAGGCCTTCCAGAGCGTATATTTCGCACTGGATAGGGATCAGGATAGAATCAGCAGCCGTCATGGCATTAACTGTGAGAAGGCCCAGGGAAGGCATACAGTCGATCAGAATATAATCATAATCGGCTCTGACCTTCGAAAGAATATTTTGAAGGACATATTCCCTTTTCAACCTGGAGACGAGTTCGAGCTCAGCACCGACGAGATCAATATGAGAAGGAAGAATAGATAAGTTAGGCGTGGCTGTTGGACGTATCGCCTCTGTAGCTGGAATGTTATTGATGATGCAATCGTAGATAGAAGGTTGACCGCTTGCGACCTCCATACCCAGTCCTGAACTACAATTGCCCTGCGGGTCTGCATCCACAAGTAAAATCCTTTTTTCAAGGATTGCCAGGCAGGCTCCCATATTGATTGCCAGCGTCGTCTTACCAACACCTCCTTTCTGATTTGCTATAGCTACAATTTTACTCACACTGGTCTTATCTATCTTGCCTTAAATGACATGGTTATGATTGAAAGCAAGTCGTTTATTATTTACTTGCCGGGAAGCAGGGGGGCAAAAATACGTCTAAAGGCTAAACAATTGTTCCTCTGGCCATGTAATAGTCCATCGTTATTCTTCTACCATGGTTACAATTATACAGGCAACGAACAGGATTGACAGCAATACAGAATATATTGCCAGACAGATACAAGACTTGATAAATACAATTTACAGTGGCCCGGTAGGGTATGTAAGTATGCAGGATCTGCCGGTCGAAATCTTACATGTTGATCCTTATACAGAGCAATCTATGCCTGAGAAATTGAAAGAAATACAGGATCAATGGATCATTCCTGCTGATAAATTTATCTGGATCAGTCCCGAATACAATGGAAGCTACCCTGGAGTCCTCAAATTGTTTATCGATGCGATATCTGTGCGCTATTGCGAAGAATCGTTTGCATTTAAGAAATCGGCTTTGATCGGGGTTACCAACGGCAGATCGGGCAATATAAGAGGACTCGATCATCTGACCGCTGTGCTTATTCACTTAAAAAGCATAGTATTTCCGCGACTTCTGCCTATTAGCCAGGTACATGAACTGATGGATGACAATCGAAATATCATCCATGATCCGACCATCAGGGTGCTGGAGGATCATCTGCGAGGATTTATTTCTTTCTGATCCGGAACTCAGGGTTTAACATTAGAGATTTGGGTCGGAGAATCACGATTTACACTGATTTTTTGGAATTTATATATATAAATAAAACTTACCTGGTTATCATCCGTTTAATGATATATCGCATCTAATAACATTTGACGCGATTTTTATAACCCTTTTATTCAAACAAACTAAAGTATGAAAATCATTAAGTTTTTTTCCCTGATCATGCTCCTTTCTATTGGATTTGTAGCATGTAAAGACAATTCAAAGAGTGATCAAAGTGCGGATGCAACAGCATTAGAAAGTGCAATGCAGGCTTCTAAGACAGAGCTTGTCAAAAACATTACTGCATTGCAAACCACTGTAAATACTAAAATCACTGAAGTTGAAAATCAATTGGCAAGTGCTGCAGAAGAAGCTAAACCTGAGATCAATGCCAAACTGGATGTACTGCGTAAGCAAAAGACTGAGCTTGAAACTCTTGCTACCAAAGTAGGCGAAGCAACAGCTGAAGGCTGGGCTGATTTTCAGCAAAATGCTTCCCAGATGGTAGGTGAAGTAAAGGAAGCACTAAGCAAATAATGCATTGGGTGAGATTTTAATAGTCTTTTTAAAGCCGCCTATCCGGGCGGCTTTTTTTTTAGTTGAGTGATTTTCAAATAAGTAAATGGGTTCAATTCAATCAAAACAAGAGGATTAAAGTATTCCTGACCAGGTCGATTCGGTAATTGAGGTGGAACAAAGAAAAAATTTAGATATTTATCCCTGAATGTACTATTCTTAGCAGAAGGGCTCATAATCAAGGCTTTACTTTGGAATGAAGGTGGTTATTCGGACTATCTTTTTAAAAATTTCCTCGGCTAACTTTTGCCTTGATAATCAAATTGTTATATTTGTGCCCCTCCTTCTATCCAAAAAGTAGTATATGATGGAATCCGTAGCCTTGCCTATGAGTAAAGATGATGACCTGATTAAAAAAATTTTGGACTCCTTCGTTAGCCGTGGTGGCTATACAGAGGTTAAGGCTAATATTGATGGTTTTGAGACCCCCTCAGCCCTTAGCAATAAGGAAAGTGAGGATAGGTTAGTTCCGGATATTACAGCGCTTAAACGAAACGGTCGATGGTACATTGAAGTCGTTCGTAAAGATGGTGAAGTCGAAAAAACCGTCAGCAAGTGGAAATTGCTGAGTATGCTTGGGAAAGCACGCAACGGAGGTTTAATTCTGATGGCCCCATCCGGTCAATATGCTTTTGCTGAACGTCTTACGAAAAAGCATGACATCCATTGCAAGATTGTAAAAATGTAAACCTCATCCGTAGGTTTTAACATAAAAAAAGGTGGACAAATAGCCCACCTTTTTTATTTGAAGTTTCCGGAGATTACCAGATCCTATAATATTTTAAGGAGTTGTTCTTCAAGATCAAATCTTGGATTCACAGCCGCAATCTTACCCTGCCTGTCGATCAGGAATGTTTTAGGGATGCCGGTTACACCATATTCTCTTACGGCCTGGGTATCCCATTTTGCCAATTCACTGACATGGTATGGCCAATTCAATTGATCAGTCTGTATAGCGTTGACCCAGCTCTTCTTTGATTGTTCCATTCCGGACTTGTATTGTTCATCTGATGGGAATCGGGATTTGGTTCGCTCATCGATTCCATCCAGTGACACACTATACACCGTAAATCCTTTGTCTTTGTATTTGTTGTATACCTCTACGACATGCGGATTATTTTTCCTGCATGGTCCACACCATGAAGCCCAAAAATCAAGTAATACAACTTTACCTTTCAAATCGGCCAAAGAATAGTTTTTGCCTTCAGGACTTTTTAAGGAAATATTCGGCGCCGCCATGCCTACCTGTATTGCTTCACCGCCACCTCCACTTTGCATTGCGGATTGTTGCAAGGCAAAAGCAAAATTGGTGTAATCAGTCACATATTCGTTTGTAGGATATTTCTTTGTTAGTAATGAAGCCGCTGTCTTATGCATTTCGAAGAATTCAGGCCGATTGCCAAATGCATTCATGGCCATTTGCATCCCGGCGAGAGGGTATTTAGTATTTGTGATATAATCCCTGACATCGTCTGAGGTTAAACGCCCCAAAGAAAGGAGATTCATCGCCTGAGCAAAATCCTTTGCACTTTCAGAACCAGAAATGCTGACATCATAATTTCTCATGCCATCCAGCGTGCCTTTGATCGTTAGGTTATTCGTCTCGTCCTCGATGACCAGAGCTACTTTACCTGACCCAATGCGCAATCTGAATATGGCTTCCTTAAGTGGCTCTTCCATTTTCATTGTAAAATTCCCTTTGTCATCCGTATCGGTTTGAGCGAGAACAGTAGTATTGTTGTTGGTGCCCATTTTATCAAAATACACTTTCATATTAGGTGCATCAGATATGGTGCCTGTGATATTGGTCCCTTTTGAAGATACTGCTCCACAGGAAGCAATACTGGTAATACAAAGAATAAAAAGACCGAATGTCAGATTTTTCATAGTGAAATATTTGATTGAATGTTTATTGCTCAAGAATCGTTGATAACGTGTTTTGATAAAGGTCCTTCCATTCAGATAAATGCCCTAAATCCATTCCTGCTATTGACAAACTCGCCGAAGTCACTTCACCTAAACGAAGGAATGGGATGCCTTGTTTACCAGCGAGGGCCTCAATAGTCTTAAAGTTTTCTAAAGAAACAGACATGACGATCCGGCTCTGGCTTTCACTGAATAGAAATATATCTCCACGGCTCTCATTCGGGATAGAAACTGAAAATCCAAGGCCACCAGATATGGCACTCTCCATTAAAGTAATAAAAAGTCCCCCTTCCGATACATCATGTGCGCCCCGGATCAGTGATTGATGGATGAGATCTGTCATCATCATCTGAACTTTGTATTCCATCTCAAGTTCAAAATCAGGGCACGGTGTCAATCGATTGTCAAGGATCTCTCGCACATACACCGAGTTATGCGCATTCAAGGGCAACGGCCCAAGAAGAACAATGATATCGCCTGTCTTTTTGAATGTAATTGTGGTCCTGAATTTAGGATCTTCCAGTAAGCCTACCATACCAATAGTGGGCGTAGGGAAAACAGGTTCAGTCTTGTCTTTTAAGACAGATTGATTGTAAAAGCTCACATTTCCACCTGTCACCGGGGTATCGTACTTCCTGCACGCATCGCCCATCCCTTTCAGTGCATTTACAAATTGATAGTATACTTCAGGATTGTAGGGATTTCCAAAATTGAGACAATTTGTAACCCCTAATGGAATCGCACCGGAACATCTTATATTTCTTGAAGCCTCTGAAACGGCAATCAATGCGCCCTTGTACGGATCGGCATAAACATATGCACTATTACAGTCGACAGTGACAGCAAGTGATTTGTCGGAATCTTTGAGCCTGATGATTGTTGCATCTGAAGGCTCATTTGTATTCGTATTTCCGGTCCTTACGGTATGATCATATTGTTCATACACCCATCGCTTTGAAGCAACGTTAGGAGAAGAAATTATTTTTTTTGCAATCTCAACCAGTTCTGCGAGAGATTTCTTTGGTGGATCAAAAGCTTTTATCTGATCCATGTACGTTGGACGACTGTATTCACGATCATAGACCGGGGCACCTCCTCCAAGCACAAGTGAATGTGCCGGAACATCAGCTACTTTTTCTCCGTGACGGAAATACTCTAATCTTCCTGAGTCGGTAACCTCACCGATCTGAGAACATTCAAGATCCCATTTATCAAATACCTTGAGTATCTCGGACTCTCTACCTTTTTCAACGACCACTAGCATACGCTCCTGGCTTTCAGAAAGAAGGATCTCCCACGCATGCATATTTTTTTGACGTGTAGGTACAAGATCAAGATTGATTCGCATCCCTGTTCCCGATTTAGCACTCATCTCCGAAGTAGAACACGTAATTCCTGCTGCACCCATATCCTGCATACCGACTACAGCACCAGTCTTTATGATTTCAAGTGAAGCTTCAAGCAATAATTTTTCCTGGAATGGATCTCCAACCTGTACTGCAGGTAAATCCTCCGCTGAATCTTCAGTCAGATCTGCAGAAGCAAACGTGGCTCCATGAATACCATCCCTTCCTGTAGCAGAACCAACAATAAATACCGGATTGCCAGGTCCATCAGCACATGCAGATACAGTTTCTCCTATTTTGACAATACCCACAGACATGGCATTGACAAGAATATTTTGCTGATAGCAGGGATCAAAGTAAACTTCACCACCCACTGTCGGGACGCCAAGGCAATTGCCATAATCACCGATTCCACTGACGACACCTTTCACCAGATGTCGCATGTGCGCAGAGTAGGGATCTCCAAAACGAAGAGAATTGAGCGCTGCAATAGGTCTGGCACCCATTGTGAAAATATCCCGGTGAATTCCACCTACACCTGTCGCTGCTCCCTGGTAGGGTTCAATCGCAGAAGGATGATTGTGGGATTCAATTTTGAATGCACAGGCAATTCCATCCCCAATATCAATCAATCCGGCATTTTCTTCACCCGCGGCCACGAGAAGACGACCACCATCCCTCGGAAGTGTCTTTAGATATTTAATTGAGTTCTTGTAAGAGCAATGTTCACTCCACATGACTGAGTAAATACTCAGTTCTGTAAAATTCGGCTCCCTGCCCAGGACAGCACATATGTGATCGAACTCATCCTTAGAAAGCCCTAATTGGCTGGCAACCTTAAAATCAACCGCCTGTTCAGTTTCCTGCATAACCATTCATATATGCCGCAAAAGTAATATATCATAGGGAAATGGGGTGAAAAGGCCAAAAGTTAAAAGACTAATCGGATTTAATTTTTTGCATTTTATGCAAATTATTGAAGGTTGATGACAGATATGCTCCTACAAGATTACTGTAGGCTGCCTGCAGGCCCCCATGCCATTTCGAAATTCCCAGTGCATATCTATCCATCAATTTGGAATTATTGATAGGAATGCCCGAGTAATATATTATTCCAGAAGTAGCCGATTCAGTTATGATAAGTATACCTGCCAATTCATTCGTGCTATCCCGAATTAAATTTTTGATTTTAAAATGGTATCCTCCGATGTCATGTTCTCCGATATCTTCGAAATGATATCCTCTTTTCATATCAAGACCGGATTCAACCTGGATCTTATATCCTTTCACCAAATAATTGTACTCTTCTATAGTGGTTGGCATTGTATTCACAAGTGTGGAATCCAATTGACCTGAAAGTGGTGAGGAACTCAGGAGGAGAAATAAGTAAAACAATTTTTTCATGGTCTTTCAATTTAGGTCAGGATTTAATTTTCTTTGGAAAATTTTTGAAAACCTAAATTAAATATTCAGATACTAAAAAAATCGATTGTCGTTATTTATTCCTTTAAATGGCAGGTATCAGACAAATAGAACTGAGGTATTCAAAAATGGGAAATCTGCAAAAGTTATCCACTGTTTCAAACTAAGGATAGCTTTTGCAGATTTCCTTTTTTCCTGTTATTCCTTTTTCAAAATGATGGCATCTATATTTTTTTCCCTGATCATCTGATTAAATGCAGGCAGCATATCACTTTTAACCTTTTCAAACCTGGCCAGTTGATCATCAATTTCAGCTTCTAATTCTTTGCGGACGGCATAGGCCTGTTCAGTAGGCTGATATTCACCATTCCCCATGATACTTTTCAGATAAGATAATTTATCTGTGAGACGCACTGGATAGTTCAACGGATCTTGCCCGCTTCTGTTTTTCGTCTGATACAATGCCTCTTCAATTTTTGTCATCATACTATCTATTTTCCCGATTTCTTTTTTCAGTTCGTCTTCCTTTGGTATGCGTTCCTTGTAATTTTTTAATTGTTGCCTGATATCCCTTATGTTGATGATAGTTTTATTTGCGGCAGTCATTTTTTTATTCACTTCCATTACAAAATCATGATAAAGTGTATAGTCCTGAGGTGTTGCTTGTGATCTTGGATCCTGCAGGATTACAAATGATTTTCGGGTGATTTTTTTATTATAATTGAACTCAACCGAATAACTACCAGGGATGGCCCTCGGCCCCGATAAACCACCTCCCCACAGGATCATTCCGTCAAATCCGAGAGCAGGTTTATATTGTAGATTCCAATTGAATTTGTTCATGCCTTTTTTCGTAATGAGCTTGTCATTTTTTTCTTTAGAGGCTGTGCTATAAGAAACAATTGTATCTCCTGCCGATGAAAAGACCGTAATCGCTAAAGTGTCATCTTTCTTTAAGGAGTCAGGTGAAAAATAATATGTATTCAAGCCACCTGCATAATTTGTTCCTTCAGTTTTGCTCTTTCCTGAATATCCTGTCATGCGATAAAAATCTTCAGGTTGATAAACAGTCAATTCCTTAGGAGTCGTTGGCTTCAATTGTCTTACCTGATTGAGATCATCCAAAATCCAGAAGCTCCTTCCCTGCGTCGCAGCAATAAGATTATTATTTTTTATCGTCAGGTCTGTAACAGGCACTATTGGTAAATTCATTTGCAAGGATTGCCAGTGATCTCCATCATCAAAACTTATGTATACACCTGACTCCGTACCCGCATATAGAATTCCTTTACTTTTTGAATCAGACCGAATCACACGCGTAAAATGATTTGAATCAATACCTGTGGTGATCAGTTGCCATGTTTGTCCATAATCTTTGGTCTTAAGCAAATAGGGTTTGTAATCTCCGGATTTGTACATCGTAGCTGCGACATAGCATCCTCCGTCCAAGTGGGGATCCGGTTCGATTGAATTGATCATGATCCATTTCGGTAGAAAAGCTGGCGTGACATCCTGCCATGAATTGCCTCCGTCTTTTGTGACATGAATGAGTCCATCATCACTTCCTACCCAAAGCAAATCTTTGACACGAGGACTTTCAGCAAGAGTAAATATTGTGCAATAATATTCTACTGAAGTATTGTCTTTTGTTATCGGACCGCCTGATGGTTTTAATTTGGAAGTATCATTTCGTGTCAGATCAGGACTAATCGTTTTCCAACTCTTGCCTTCATCAGTAGTCACATGCAAATAATTTGATGCCGCATATAATTTATGTGGATCACGTAGTGAAAAATATATCGGAAAATTCCATTGAAAACGGTACTTGCTTCCCTCTGCACCATGACCCATCGGAAGATCAGGCCATACATCCACATTTCTGCTGAAACCGGTTTTGTGATCCAGTCTTTCAATAACTCCATCATAACAGCCTCCATACACAATATCATCATTTAATGGATCAACAGCTAGCCATCCACTCTCGCATCCCGCTGTGGATTCCCAATCATCTTCACCTATTGTTCCACCTCCTGTCCTGCTGGATATTCTGAGTGTACTATTGTCCTGTTGTGCGCCATATATCCGATAAGGAAAATGATTGTCTGTCGTGACCCGATAGATTTGTGCAGTAGGTTGATTGTGGTAGGTCGACCAGTTTTCTCCACCATCGTAACTGACTTGTGCACCACCATCATCGCCGATGATCATACGGTGAGGATCATCAGGATCAATCCAAAGGTCATGATGATCACCATGGCTTGCGCCATAAGAAGAGAATGATTTTCCGCCATCACTTGATTTGTGATAAGACACATTGACAACATACACGATATCTTCAGAAGAAGGATCAGCATAAATACGGGAATAATACCATGCTCTTTGCCGGAGATTGCGATCTGAATTTGTTTTAGTCCATGTTTTTCCGCTGTCATCTGATCTGAACACTCCACCATCTTCGTTTTCAATGATGGCCCATAGTCGGTTACTGTTGACAGGGGAAACTGTAATGCCTGAGATGCCCCATGTCCCTTTTGGGAGCCCGGAAGCTGAGGAAATATTTTGCCATGTTTCACCATTATCCTTACTTTTCCAAAGACCTGATCCTTCACCGCCGCTACTAAGCTCATAAGGACTTCTATGGACCCTCCATGTAGTAGCATAAAGAATGCGTGAATTGTTGGGATCAATAATCAAATCAACTGCACCTGCTCTTTGATTGACGAAAAGGGTTTGTCGCCATGTTTTTCCTCCATCGATTGATTTGTAGATACCTCTGTCTTTTGTGTCTTTGTATAAATCACCCAGGACAGCTGCGTAAACAATGTCTGGATTATGAGGATCTACTCTGACCCTTGGGATTTGTTTTGAGTTTTCAAGACCGATATGTTGCCATGTTTGCCCGGCATCTGTGCTTCGCCACATACCATATCCTGATGATACATTTCCACGAACGGTTTCTTCTCCGCCACCGACGTAGATGACATTTGCGTCAGAGGGAGCGACCTCAATAGCCCCAATGCTTCCGCCGAAAAAACCGTCTGAAATATTTTCCCAGGTCTGACCACCATCTTTAGTGCGCCATACGCCACCGCCTGTTGAGCCAAAATAATAGAGGCTTGGTTTACCCTTAACTCCGGTGACTGCAGCTGAACGACCGCCTCGGAAGGGGCCTATATTACGCCATTCAAGATTTCCGAATAAAGTGGTATCAATAGGCGTATAGGTTGGTGGAAGGATCTTTTTTCGTTGTCCATATGTTGTTGTCATCGAGATTATGATCAACAGTATGAGTAGAATTATTTTGAATTTCATGACAGTAGTAATGATAATTTTGGATTGAAAAGTAGACATTTAAACATGAATATCACTGACCGGGATTCATCATCTCTAGATTGTTCCGCCCTTCACGTCCAAATTCATATCGAAGAATCATGGATAAACAGATTTCTTGATGAGAAACATATCATCATTCCGATCGATGATAATATCCATCTGATCAACCTCAAAATACGACTGGAAGGTGGCCTGCTCAATTTAAACGCCGATATTCAGGAGAATGAAGGATCATCTATTGAGATCACTTCTCACCCGGTATGGGATCCTCTCCGACAATACCTTCAAATCGAGGATGTAAAATTTCAAACAAAAAGCAAGAATCTCATTCTCAAAAGTAAAGGATGGCTTGCTCGTTTATTTTTAGATGGAAAATTGAATAAAAAAATCGAACAGAAGGTTAATCAATTGTTGTCAGATCAACTTGCCAAAATCAAGAAGGATCCAACCCTGTTTCCAATACCAAATACAGGTAATGCATCAGTCCATGTAACCAATATCACATTGCAGGAATTAATTTTTATAGATCAGGCGATCTCATTGAAAGCTAAGATCGAAGGATTCTTGAAATTGAATCTTACAAATGGTGAGTAGAGAATTGTGAGTAGTGAGCGGTGAAATTTATAACCGCATTTTTCACTTTTCACTTTTCACTATGTCTTTCATAATCTTAAGCTGATCCTGTGCAACCCTGGCCGATACTCTTTAAAAATAATTTTCTCCACTTCCTCAAGATGCGACACATCATTAACAAAATCCAGATCCTCAATATCCACAATGACAATAGGGTAGGAGGGTTGACTATAAAAGAATTCAAAGTAGGAATCCTGTATCATCTGGAGATATTGAGCGGTAATGCTACTTTCATAACCACGATCTCGCAAATGAATTTGTTGTAATAATTTTTTAGGCGTCCTGTGCAGGTAAATCAGTAAATCCGGGTTGGGTGATGTAGCATTAAGCATTGAAAACAATCGTTGAAAAAGCTTGTATTCTTTTTCATCCAGATTTTTTCGGGCGAATATCAGGGTCTTCCAGAAACAATAATCAGCTACTGTAAATTCATAAAATAAATCATGCTGAAGTGTGATCTGAGACAATTGTTTATGACGCTCTGCCATAAAAAATAATTCTACCGTAAACGCATACCGTTCAGGATTTTGGTAGAAAAAAGGCAGAAACGGATTGTCATCAAATTGTTCGAGCAGAAGTCGTGCAGGATATTTATTCGAAATGAGTTCGCAAAGGGTTGTCTTACCTGATCCGATATTGCCTTCTATGCAGATGTACTTATAAGGAGTTGTCCTATTCATCTGCGTTGAATATATATACTTCTCCGCTATCCCGGCAATCCAGATAAAGTTCTTCAATAGTTTGTTGCAGCACAGGATGTACGATCTGGCTGGCAATATCCATGAGCGGAATTAATGCAAAGTTTCGTTCATGAAAATGAGGATGGGGAATGATCAGATTTTCAGTTTTGATCACCTCATCACCATGGAGGAGAATGTCAATATCGATATGCCGTGCATGCCATTTTTCACCCGGTATTCTCCCGGACTGAATTTCTATTTGTTTGATTGCTTTAAGCATATCGTCAGGTCCAAGTAGAGATGAAAGGGCTATTACCTGGTTAAGAAACCAGGGTTGATCTTCATATCCCCAGGGTTGGGTTTCATAGATTCTGCTTTCAGCTTTGATAGTACCAAGCTCTGTTGAAATCAGGTTTTTAGCCTGATTTATCTGAGTGACACGATCTCCCAGGTTGCTACCTAGTGAAAGATGATAAATTGATTTATGCATGCGAAGAAGCGGTACGGAAAGGTAAAAAATGATTTGCTGTGAAATTGAAACAAATCATCCCTCTTCACCCTCAAAACCATCGTGGCACGA
>JBBSAQ010000089.1:0-13316 GCA_038252065.1 Chitinophagales bacterium | reverse complement strand
CATTACCCGGCAAGAGGAGGGGAGTTTTTTTGATTATTCCCGGAAAATAAATTGAAAGGCATGCTAAGAAAGCATCACCACAGATATAAATATTCGAAATCAATCAGGAATAATGTCATGAAAACAGCCTTTATCCTCTTCCTTAGCCTGCTGGCTACCCATACCTTTTCACAGATCACCTCCATCTGGAAGGGGAAAACTCCCGGTCATGAATGTGATTGGAACTGGCCATCCAATTGGAGTACTAACCTGCCACCTGATGATTTTACAGATGTTTTCATCCCTATAGATAATACCCTCACCTGTAATTACCCGGTCATCAAAGCCGGCGAAGTGGAAATTAATTCCCTCAACATGCATACAGATGCCAGCCTCGTCATCTTAAAAGGAAACTTGTCTATACTGGATCCTGCCAAGAGTCATTACCGGAAAAATCAGATACTTGGTAAAGTGAAAATTGAAAAGCGGAATGAAAATAGTTTTCCGGGAGACGAATTGACGACTATCAAATCGAACAAGTTCTGACCATGAAAAACATATGCATATTGGAATCGTACGGCATGAGAGTAAACAGATATATTTTATTACTTTTCACTGAATTCTTCTTTATACCGGGCTTGACATCCGGGGTCAGGAAGACAAATAAACCTCAGCCATGAGGGCGGAAGCAACATTAAGTTTCTCCTCCCGGCACTCAGGGTTGTACGTAATGGAGAAAGAAAACAAAACATCTGCCAACGCCCTGTTACACTCCCTCTCCGGGGGAAACATGGCTGTATTGGATCAGCTCTACGATGACTACAGAGATGATTTTATACGCTGGGCAGGCCAACGCTTCCACATTCAAAACCGCGATGATCTGATCGATGCCTGGCATGATACGATGATCATGTTCTATGAGAATGTCCGCGATAAAAAACTTACACATCTAACTTGCGAAGTAAAGACCTATCTGTTTACGATAGGTTACAGGCGTTTGTTGAAAATGCACAATAAATTAAAACGAACTGACCTGGTCGACGAATTTGATGCTAATATTAGTATAGATGAAAGTATTAATGTGTATGAATACGAAGAAGTGAACGAGCAACATCAGACCATATTAAAAGACGCTGTAAAAGAATTACCGGAAAAAAGCCGTCAGATCCTGGTGATGCGTTTTATGGATGGTAAATCTGTACCTGAGATCATGAAAGCACTGGGCTATACAAGTGAAAATGCGGTGAGTGTGACATTGTCCCGGGGGTTGAAAAGGCTCAAAGAAATCATAAGTGAACGCATGGATGCCGAAAAAGTATGGAACAGATAGATCAGTCCCTCATCGAACGATACCTCGCCAACGAGTTGACGCTTTCAGAACGAAACGCAGTAGAACGTCGTGCACAAGATGATGCTCAGTTCCGAAAAGATTTTGCAGAATATCAACTCTCAATCGAAGCGATAAAGCTTTCTGAACGTGATGCATTGAAAAACAGATTCAGGCAGCGGGATAAAATGCTTGACCAGAAGAACAACGGAGGCCGGCAAGGGACACCATTTTATATGTTGATGATGACGGCAGCCGCAGTCATATCCATTTTGGTAGCCTGGTATTTCTTATACACTCCGGACAGAACGATTGATGAGGCTAAGAATGAAACCAGGGATTCGACATTTCTCGTTCAAAATCCACCGGTAGTCATTGATACATTGAAAACAAACAAACCGGTACAACCTCAAAATCCTTCCAGGCCTAAGTCCGTAAAACCAATGCAACAAATCTTTGCCGAAAATTTTGAAGCGTACAAAGATGAAACCATGGATATTGCCTCCAGGTCGGATGAGGAGGATTTAACCCCTACGGATAAACTACTGCTAAATTATTGGGAGGGGAATTATAAGGAAGCTCAGGTGGCTTTCAATAACATGACTCCGAAAGACAGGCAAAATGATAATTACCGGTTTATATATGCGAATGTATTGATGTCATTGAACAAGACCACTGAAGCCGGTCTCATATTGACAGGCGTGCAACAAAACCATAAATCGATTTATGCATCAGAATCCCGGTTCTATCTCGGCCTGTGTAATCTGAAAGCCGGTAAAATAGAAGAAGCCCGAAAAAATTTAGAAGCATACCTTGATGATCAAGATGTTCAACACAAAGAGAAAGCAAAGAAAATATTGGCAGCATTGAATGAATAAAAATTGATTAAAGAATAGCTGACAGCGTAGATGAAAAAATATTTCTTATTTCTATTTCTTTTTTTATCCCTGATATTAAATCAATCTCTGCGGGCACAGGAAGTTGTAAATACGAATGGGGATTCATTGGGTATTTTTTTGGAAAAGAAAGACCTGGTATCGTATTGTAAAAAGATTACAAATTTAGGCAATCAAGCTTTTGCATCAGGTGATGCAAAGAGATTATCCGCGCTCGGTAATTTACTTAAACAGGATTTTGGAGCGCTTGATCCTGCACAGCGTCTTGCACTTCGGCGGGCCTCAATGCATATAGGTTCGAAAATCTGCAAAATAAACGACAATTATGACGAGGGGCTGCAGATTTATTTAATAGCACATGATAATGTAGAAAATAAGAACACACTTGATACGCTTGCCTGGTTCATAGAAAATGAAATCGCTACGCTCTACACTATCAAAGGTGATTATGAATTGGCTTCCTATTATTCTGGTTTGTTAGAAAGAAGTCTAAAGTATTACGGAAAGATTGATCAACTTTCACGATATTATACGAATCTGGGGCGCCAACGCAATTCTGAATATAAAGTAGAAGAAGCCATTAGTCTGTTTGAACGAGGCTTCAAACTCGCGGATTCAATTGATTTTAAGAAAGGCATGTTTTCAAATGCGCTCAACCTGGCGGAATTGTACAATGACTATCCCGATTTGGGGTCAGCTGAATCCTTTTTATCGAAAGCCGGAGAACTTCTGCCGGCCCTCACTTCAGATAACAGGTATCCTGAAAAGAAATCCACATTTGAGATTGAGGCTGCCAGGTTTAAAAGCTTACAAGGCAAATTCGCAGAAAGTATTCCATTATACAATGAAGCTATTCAAACATTAAAGGAGTATTATCCGAGTTCGGATAGAAGAGAATTTGCTAAATATTACATTGCTTTGGCAATTGCTTATTTACATATTGATTCCCTTCACATGGCCAGCCTGACGATCAAATTAGGACTTGCCACATTGATTCCGGAATTAAAAGATGAAGATCAGCTTCCTCAGTTCGGACAGATATATGCCGAAAATAGTTTTATGGATCTGCTTGACTTACAATCACAGGTTTTTGAAAAGCAATTTGCCTTAACTACAGACAGGGTTTTTCTGGAGAAGGCGCAGATGAGTATTGACCTGGCTATCCATGCAAATGACTTGATTCGGGAAACTGTGATCGCCGATCCATCAAAATTGATCTCTATTCGCAGCAATAAAGAATTGATTGAGAAAGAAATTTCAATACTTTACGAATTGTACACACTGGATGAAAATCAGAAATATCTCGATATCGCAAGATCCTTATTTAACAGGTCAAAATCTCTATTATATGGAGAAAAAACCAGGAAAAATATATTAACAGAAATGATCTCCATAGGAGATAAAGAAAAATGGAAAACATTACATAATAATCTACTTGAATTGTATAACAGAAAATTTGAAGAAAAAGCAGATATAAATGCTCTAAACCTTGAAATTCTTAAATGCCAGGAAAAAATGGATAAAATATTTTCCGACTATGATACTATTCCTCTCAGAATTCAGGTGCCTGACGAATATATCGAGTATTTTATGTCAGAAGATCACATCTACGCCCTTTCTGAATTAAACTATCAACGGAAGTTTATTAACTTAGGTACAAAGGCTGATTTTCAGATACTGGCAGACAGATTGAATGATTTCATTCTTTCGAAAGGATTCAGTATGGACGATCTGGTATTGAATGATATGTATCAGTTTCTGATTCATCCATTGACGGATCAACTACCGGAATACACAGTGATCATTCCGGATGGTGCTATCGGTTTCGTACCATTCGAAATGTTGAAGGATGATAGGGGAAAGTACCTTCTCGAGAATACAATAATCTCTTACTCTTTCGAATATGCCACCTATCTGAAACAGAAGTCTGATGACGATAAGCAATGGGCTATTTTTTGCCTTGCTCCTCAGTATAAGATGAAAGAGACAAAAGAAAACGAAAATTCAAGAGGTGGCCTATATTATCTACCTTATGCCCGCATGGAAGTAGACTCTATACGTTATTTATATGGGGATGTCGTGTTGAGTTCGCAGTCAGATGATAAAGTGGTATGGCAGCATAATGTGAGTATGTCAAGGATATTTCATTATGCTGGACATGCAATCATTAAAGGTGATCAGGCCTACCTGGCATTGAATGACACGCAAATCGAACGTCAACAATTGACAGGGAAAGAGATCGAATTGATGCATCACCCATTGGATCTCGTTGTGCTTAGTGCTTGTGAAACCGGCCTGGGGAAGTTGGAACCGGGAGAAGGCATTCGCAGTCTGGGCAGAAGTTTTATGGAATCAGGGGCTAGTGCTACCGTAATTTCTCTATGGAATGTCAATGATAAATCCACGGCGATCATCATGACTGGTTTTTATAAATATCTTAAAGAAGGAATGAGAAAGGATGTCGCCTTACGTCAATCAAAATTAAATTATTTAAAAAATACTTCTCTTCGATATGCGCATCCATATTATTGGGCAGCTTTTATCCCCGCAGGAGCAATGAACCCAATTGAACCCAATAAAAAATGAATATAATTATTATCTCACCTATTTAATTTTTCGAATGATGAAAACCAAACTCTTCTTCTCATTAGGTTTAATTTTTCTAATAAACCTTTCCTTTGGACAAATTGAAAATCAATGGTTAATATGGAATATTTCCGGGAGGGATGGCACTCTACCGGGTCCGAATAATTTTGTTTCCCCCATTTCCACTCAATTCACATTGATGGGAATAACACCGCCTGATCGTGTGAACATTTCAAATGCGAAAAATGACATTTTTATCATTTATACGGATGGTCAGCATTTTAATTCCAGGGCTATGAATAGTCCTGTTTATTTCTATAATGGAGCTGATTTTAATGCCACGCCCATGGTCACTGATCATAAATTTGTAAAGGATTCTCTGGTTACCGGGTTAGCCAAAGTTCAATATTTATATCTCACTAACCGGTATGAAGGCGATGACCCGCCTGCAAGAGTTCGGGCACTATCCAATACCCGTGGCAATCCCAGTACAACCTACACCATATCAACAACCCAATCACCTATGCTGTCTGCCGATCACGATGTGGTATTAAATAAAGATATTACGGTGATTATAAATTACGACTCACTCACAAAATTTCACACCAAAAATTTTCTTGCGGATTCAACCTATGAGTTAAGATTTGATGGTATTCAGCCAATACGCAGTCAAAGTGTTTCTTATGGTAACGATGTCCTGAATCTTCAGCCTGTATTTGGCACAAGTCCCACATCTCCTCTCGCTGCAGTCTATAAGGGTTCAACTTCACCGCCTCCAATGGTAGAAAAAATTCCGCTCAATCCGGGATCGGATCATTATGGATATGTAAATTTTAGAAAAACGACGGTTGATTTTCCACCTTTATCTGATGGTTCACCACAATATTTCGCAGTTTTTACATTGCTAAAAAATAACCAATTTGTACGTGCTTTAGCCGAACCAATCAGGGCTAGTCATGATCCTAATTACCTGGAGGTTAAATCAATCTGCCAGGCCGATGACGGAAGCTACCTGGTAACGTATCATCTCCAATTTGAAAACACAAGCAATGTTCAGGCTGATTCGTTGAAAGTTAAAGTGGAATTTCCTTCTCAATTTGATTTAAGTTGCTTAAAAATAGTGGAGTGGCATGTCGTCCAGGCTTGCAGCGGGAGTTTGAACATAACAGGTAATACGTGCACATTTATTTTCAAAAATCATCCCCCCATCATTCACAATCGTACAGACAGATCGAAAGGTATCGGATATGTTGAGTTTAAAGTCAAGGTGACAGCGGGATTCAATCTGGAAGATCCTGCCAATAGCCTTTCATTGGGGACTCCAATAGTTTCCTTTGACGGATTGGAATTCCCTTTAGAAGAATTCAGAGATTTGGTAGACTGTAAAGAGAAAGGGGGTGACCATCCGGAAGTTCAGCAAAATTCCGCCAAAGACGAAAATCTCAAGAATGACGAAAAAAAATCTGATCCTGATAAAAAAGACAAGCCATCCAATTCCTCTAAGGAAAATGATATGGGACATATGATTTTTTCAGCTCCTCCAGTTGGAGGATCGTTTAATTGCATGAGACCTGTATCCCATGAAAATTGCGAATGCAATAAGCCATTTTGCTGGAAATGTGTTTTGATCCCGGTTGCCGTAGCTGCTTTGATCTTTGCTTTTTTTGTATTCAGGAGAAAGAAAAAAAAGCTGTGATATAGATTTAATTTTTTTTTAAACCCTGGTTACCGGATCTCCGATAACCAGGGTTTTTTATAAATGTTGAAATCGCAATAAGAAGAATGCAGAACTGCTAAGATTTTCATGACATCGACATTATTCAGTATACCTTTTAAAAAACAATGCCATGAAAAAACTAATGATCATCACCTGCATTCTCTTCGTACATACTTTATCCGCCTGGACACAAACCAGCTTAAATATTAAGTTAGGTGTGACTCCTCGTTCAGGGGTTTTCGAACATTACATGATTGTCAATCGCAACAATCCTCATGAAGAATTTAAATTCTCAACCTTGCAAGTCAAACCACAATTTTATGCAGGAGTTGCCGCACATCTACAGATGAGGCCCCCCTTCTTCCTTGAAGCCGGTATGACATACACTGAAAAAATTTCTCTTTACCAGGTCAACTACAGGATGCCCACAGAAATCAATCCCGCTGACATGGTGATGAGTGAAAAAGAAAAAATCATAATGCTGCCTGTCAACATAGGTGTAAGTCTTGGAAAAATAGACGTTACAAGTGGCCTATCCGCCATCAAGTCATTGACAAAAGCAAAAGAATTGACTCACCTTCAGGGCTTTCACCAGGAAGACAACAAGATCCAGATCGGATGGCAGATGGGTGCCCGATATGCCATAGGCAGGACACTACTCGGCATTGAATATCAGGGCACCTTGAACAGAGTATGTCAGGGCATGTACATCAACAAACAATCTCTTGAACAACAAAATGTCTCCGGCAATTTTGTATTCAGCATTCAATTCGGCTTCTAATCCATGAACGAATTCAATATTTAATTTTTTAAAAAGAAATGGATGTAGAGACGCGATTTGTCGCGTCTCTTTTTGTGTACAACAACCACCCGATACGGATTTGATCTCGTCATATGTCCCGCTGGAAGATTTATGACATCGTAGGTTTCCCGAGATGACGCGATGCTTCGACTTGCTTTCTCTCATCCTTGTGCTACAGCTCAGCATCAATATCGCGTCTCTACGATCACTTAGGGTTAAAATCTAAAATCTAAAATCTAAAATCTAAAATCTCACATCTCATGTCTCACATCTCTGCTAATATTTCCACCCCACATGTATAAATATCTGAACGCAAAAAAACTGAAATTCATAATCACGTTCAGGGAGCATGCTGAAAATCCCATCAAGAGTAAGCAGTAATTCAAAATTCTATAATCATGAAAAAGATGAACCTCATTATGTCAGCCATCACATCAATGGCATGCTTATTCGTATTCACTTCCTGCCAGGATACGGATATCGACGGCATTGTACCTGTCGATCATACAGGATGGAGTGTACCGGATCTTTCAAATAATTTGGGGTTACCCAATCCGGATTCGAAATTATTATTTGGAAAGTCGAACCAACAGTGGTCAACAGAATGGTGGAAGACGATGATGTCCTATGATTGTGCACACAATCCATTAAATCAACAGTCATGGTCCATCACCGTCAATCAGGCTAGCCCTGTAGTATTTCTGACCGGTATGACAAGTGGTATTTCTGTCAGGACGATCGAAGTATCAAGAGACAAAGCCTTATTTATTCCCATCATCAATGTGCTGAAAGAGTACCCCGCTGTCAATTTAGATCAGAATCCAAGACCGGACCAAACCGTCGAACAATTTTTGAAAACAGAAGCTGCAAAATATATCAACCTTGCTACGAATATAAAAGTGGTCCTGGATAGAAACCTGATCAAGATAACCGCTACAGATCGCGTCGCTACAGATCTGTTCTATTTCAAAGCCAATAAGGACCTTGCAGGGTGTGTGGGTCAGGCCGTGACCGGACAACTCCAGGTAGGTGTTTCTGACGGATACTGGATCGTGATCGATCATCTTTCTCCCGGCAGACACACACTCCATACGCATGCAGAAATTCTGGCCACGGGTATCGTTCCGGATGTGTACTATAATATCATCGTGCGTTGAAAATGACAAATGAAATGGATCGTAAATGTCCTGTTTAATAAATGATAAAGCTTCTGCCTGCAGAGGCTTTAGCATTTAATGTAACTGAATACATTAAAATAAAAAATATAAAGAAAAATTGTTGTTTAGTTTAAAACAGTTTTATAATTTAACAGTCATTACGGAATATCTACTGATTAATTTGAGATCACTAAAATTCAAGCTAAGTCATGTCTTTTTCTTCCCTCAGCCACACCGGCTTGTGGAGACCGAAAAGATGAGTCTATTTTCTTTAAATTAATCAGCGGTACTTCTTTTTGTTTTTTGAAATATCCCACTCATGGGCGTTTTACTTTTTTGTTCGTGCCGTTTATTGAATCTCAATATTTATTGATCAATTCACTGTTTTCTGATTTACGCTTCTGAGTCGATAAAATTATTCTGATTATTTTTTTTAAAACAAAATTCAATTTACACAAATATGGCTTACACGTTTAATATTACTTCCAGTGTCTTGCCAAATGGGAGAACCGCCTACTACGGCAAACTTACGAATTCGAATGAAACCCGATTTATGATCGGTTACCGGACTAAATACCTGGACAACTACGGACTGTATAATATTGAATCCAGAACCGGTCTCCTATACAAGCCGGATGACTTCAGAACTACGTATGGTTTCTGGGCAGATTTTATTTATCCTACTGCCTATGTCGAAAGTAAGGGATCATTCTTTTGTTTCAACACCTATGATCGTGCAAAATTCACTTTCGGTTTTATGCAATATGCGGCCCATGTACCTAACGGTGACTTCCGGTCTTTTTAATAAAATATATAATGCTGCCAATAATAGTTTCATATAAGTCCTTTATCCACTTGCCCGAATACGCAATGTCTCTTTAATGAATTTAATTAGCTTCTTATTATTTAAAATATTAAATACACTAAAAACTATGAAATCACTTAAGCTTAACCTAAATCCAGGAACCTCTTTATTGGTTCTTACACTGACTTGTCTCTCATTGGTTTTATCCGCTCAGAAAACAGTCCAATTGAAACCAAAAATCTATGAACACGTCATCATCCCTATTGATACAGTGCAGGTTCAAACTGTTGAAAATGGAAAAGTCAAGGAAACGCACGTCTCTCCGGTGACCGACCTTCAGGTAAAACCTAATGCTATAAGCATTGTAAAGTATGCGAAGAAAATATCCGTTATTGATACCGCATCGTATTCAAGAATTAAATTAATTCCACTGGTGACAGGATCCCGGGAAGAATTTAAATTTATTCCGGAACTTCATGTTGAAACCGGAATTTCAGGGGCCGAAGCTTTTAGAATAGTATTCTCATTGGTCCAGCCTTTTCGATATAGTAATGAATTGAATAAATTTAAGGCATCTCTGGGGTTTTTTCTGATGCCGGAAACAGGAAATAGCACCGCTAATATTTCACAGCCTGTCGATATTGAAATCGTTTCAACTGAGGTATCATCCATTCTTCCGGGACATCTGCAAATTCCTCATTTAAATTTGCCCTCATCCACAGTGGAACTGATAGCAGATCATGTGAGTGATTCGGCACAAGTAAAAGTTATAACGACATCAAACCCTGACGGATATATAACCTATCTGAAAGTTGAACCAACGTTGGAAATTTTAACGAATGTAACCACACTACAGGGTTATGGCATTCAAAAAATACCGGTGGATGTTCGGTTTTTCGGTTCCAATTCATCAGGTTCTGCGACAGTCAATTTTACTGTTGGAAAGGGAACAGTTAGTCCAAATTCAATAGACGTAAGTTACAACAGGCCCTCAACGGTTTATTTGAGTTCTGAAGGTACAGGTGAAGTCAGGCTCTCTGCATACACTAATAATTTACAGTCAAATGATCTGAATTTTAAATACATTTTCCCTTGGGCATTTCTGGTCGCTTCAGTTTTGGGAGGATTATTAGGTGGCCTGGCGAAGTTTTATTTTAACGGACAGAGAAGAAAGTTTCCAACTAAACTAATTCTGGGTGGAATCCTGGTTGGTTTGATAGTGGCTATCGCCTATTATTTCCTTGGAATAAATCTGGCTGGTCTCAGTATCAGTGCCGGATTAAGTGAAATTGCTGTTTTAGGCCTAAGTGCTCTGGGAGCCTATTTTGGTATTAACATAAAACCGGGAGCTGCAGGTTAGAAGTATTGAAAAAATCGGAATTCTAAGTAAGTGATTTTTGATTCAGGTTCATTCGAGTCTTGCCATACAGTATAATAATTCGATGGTAAAATCTGGAAACAACGTAAAAATTGAACTACATTTCCTAAGATTTCCCCTTTCTATTTAAAAGTTGAGCTAAAAATCAACTTTTGGTAAGTATATGGCTTTGACAAATTCTCAACATGCGGATGAAGAAAAAAGAATCCAGGCCAGTTTTGCAGCCGATACAATTAAGTCGCTATTGGAGGAGAAAACAGGAAAAAATGAATAGTTAACCTGAAAATGAAGCCTGCCCGGAGATAAGAGTCTCGTGGTCTCAGGGTACGAAAACCTTGTTTTGGCTGTTTTTTTATGTAAATAATCCAAAAAAGTGTCTTTTTTTTTAAAACCTCACCACTTTTGGTGAGATTTCTTTCTGCAAACCCCCTCTATATTTACCTCAAGTAGCACTGTAGAAAAGAAACACGCCTTGCGATGTAAATGGCTGACACCCTCAGGACTTTTCTATAAGTTGAATCTTAGTTATTAACTGATCATAATATTATGTTTGTTTGAATTATAATCTTAATTGTCATGACTATTTTTTAAAGCTGGCAGAAAAAAGTTCCTGCCAGCTTTTTTTTTAGTTTTATATCTCAATAGTCGCTGATGCCCTTTCAAAAAACCATTCTACAGGTTTTCTTTCTTTCTCTCTTCACAGTACTTCATTATTCTTCAGTCTCCGGCCAACCGCTTTCGCTTAAAGTCGCGGGAGACGCTCTGTCTGGATATCATGTGGATATCTACCACGATGGCCAACTATTAGTGACCAATACCGAAGAATTTTTCTTACAGTTATTTAACCTGGACCTAAGTACAAAAGCACTTGTACAATGGAAAGGTCAAAAATGGAGTGGGGACGAAAGAAGTATCTCACTTCAAAGTGATTTGTACCTGAAAGAGTTTGATGCTAATCTGTCTGTAACCGTAACCTACCAGGTCGTTAATTCTAATGTCGTAAAGAAGACAGTTGAGTTGTTCCAACCATCGATGCCGGGTATGTATTATATACTACAAGAGACAGCCAGACCGGCTCAAACGCCACAACGATATGTAACATTTGAATATGATAGCTTCCCAGGGGGCCTCGTTCATGAAATGTTCCCTGCCGCAGGCTTTATCACCCCGGGTAATGATGTCGTTGGATTTTTGATGGATGCAGGGTATAAAAACCAATACACCAGAAATACACGACGTCGGTTTAGCGGCCGCGGCGGTGGGTTTGTAGGTATGCGCAGATTACCGGATCTTGATTTATACCATGTACCTGATTTATCAGAAAGAGCAAATCATTCGGATTACATCAGACAATCCTTTGGTGAAATGTACAATCTTGATGCCGGCACAACATCGAAAATAAAACCATCTGATACATTCACCATAGAAGGCAATGCAGAAATTGAAAATAAAGACGGACTCATTTCAATAAACGGCCATCCCGGGGGAAGGGCAGGTATAGATTTTATAACCCCATTTCAGGATCAAAAAATTTATACCATTTCTTTTAAATGCAAAGGCAATACACCTGTCGCGTTAAAACTGTTCAGAATAAAAAACGGACAGAAAACCATTGAACTGGAAGATGGAGTAAAATACATTGACAACTTTCCCGCTACGGATAACGAATGGACCCGTTTCGAAGGAAGCATCCTGGTCCCGTATATTGAAGGTGATAGTGTATCCATGTTCATCGGCACACAATCCGGGCAGGAATGTCATCTTCAAATAAGAGACCTGCTATTCGAGAAACATTTTCCACCACGAGAGCCATACAACATATTACCACTCGGCGAAAAAGAGGTAAAGACTACATATATTTTTGCTGAGCCCTGGATATCACACCAGCAATTTATGATCTCGGCCCAGACCCGATTGGCTGAAGGAGAAAGCTTTAAAGGATCACAGATCGAAAAAATGCTGTACGCTAATTTCAATATGCTCACCTGGATCACCGATGTAAGAGATTTTACGCCGTTCAATGTGCCGAACATGAATTATGCACCGGACATGTACAACAGGGATTGTTTTTTTGCGGCAGTTGCTTCTTACAATAAAGAACTGAACCTTTCTTTATGGGAACAATGGGGCAAAACACAAACAACCAAGGGTGGTATAGGTACGATCATCACGCCACTGATGGGATCGGTCGAAGCAAAAGATAATGAGGCCACCATCGAATGGTTGATCTGGGCCATGATGAATAAACGCCGTTTTGGAGTGACACTTCCGAAAGAAAAAATTCAAAAAGCTGTTGATTACGTATTGAATGAATTTGATGCCGACAGAGATGGAATTTGTAAATCACACTTCTCATTGAGCCAGGTCGATATTGTGGATTTTAATCCGAAGACCGACCGTCTTGCTGTCAACCAGGGTATGCTGGCCATCGCACTCCGAACAATACGGGAATTGGGTTTTGATATTTCCAAAAAATACATTCAAAAAGCAGAAGCAGAATATCGAAAATTTTATGATACGGAGAGAAAGCATTTACTTTTTGACAGAAATTTTCCGGACATCATCACACTGACTGATCTTGAACCTGAGTTCTTCTCGCTATGGCTATTCAACCGACAAATCCTAACTGATGAAATGGTCAGAAATCATCTTGATCAAATACCTCATCT
>JBBSAQ010000088.1:0-13367 GCA_038252065.1 Chitinophagales bacterium | reverse complement strand
AGGAATTCAAACCATCCGGAAAAATCTGGGGATATGCATTTGGCGATTTTTTTATAAAGACAGGAGGGGATACAGCAACCTGGGCGAGCAGGGCCGAATATTCATCAATTTCAAAAAAAGTTTATGCCTTTTCATTCCGCAGAATATATCTGGGATATGATTACAATATTTCACCTACGTTTTCGACCACAGCCATCTTAGAAGGAAGCGATGGGGTTCTGACGACAAAAGGAGAACGCTCTGTATTTATCAAAGCCCTGAATTTAAAATGGAAAAATATATACAAGGGAGGGGATTTAGTTTTTGGTCAAATGCCCACACTTGCTTATGCGTCAATGTTTGAAAAAATATGGAGTTATCGCAGTATAGAAAAAACATTACTTGATCAGCGGGGTATCAGACCATCAAGTGATATGGGAGTGGCTTTGTATGGCAGGTTTGACTCTTTAGGAACATATGGATATAATGTAATGATATCAAACGGAACAGGTCCAAAACCAGAAGAACTTACGCAAACCGGAAAACATAAAGTTTATGCAGGGGAAGTGTATGGTTATTTATTTGATCGGAAGATTATCCTTGATTTGTACGCAGATTATCAGACAGGGCCTAATGATCAATTTGTATCAAATATAAGAGGATTCGCTGCTTATCAGACTGATCCTGTCACTATCGGAATGGAGTTGTTTTCAGGCACACAAAACAAAATAAAAAGTGACGGGACAAATGTCACCCCTTTTGGCTACTCAGTATTTGCAAGAGGTCGACTCATCAAGGATAAATTAAATGCGTTTGTCAGGTATGATTCATATAATCCGGATAACAGTTATCGTGATAAGGACATATTAGCCTCCTATAATGCAGGTGCTATGAACAAACAATACGATGAACAATTCTTCACTGCAGGTCTTGATTTTATGCCGCATAGAAATGTGCACCTGATGCCAAACATCTGGATCAACAGCTATAAAGCCAAAGCGGAAACAGCTTTACTTGTAAAAAGAGAAGCTGACATCGTACCACGACTTACGTTTTATTTTATATTCAGATAAAGATCGAGTGATCAAGCGAATATTTCATACAAAATACATCATCCAAAAAAAAAGAGTTGTTCGTATTTTCAAACTACGAACAACTCTTTTTTTTATTGAACATTTCCTTTTCAGTCACGACTCGTATTTTACTTCTGCCTTTTCTGCCCTTTCTGCCCTTTCTGCCCTTTCTGCCTTTTCTGCCTTTTCTGCCCTTCCCGCCTTTTCTGCCTTTTCTGCCCTTTCTGCCTTTTCTGCCCTTTCTGCCTTTTCTGCCCTTTCTGCCCTTGCTGCCTTTTCTGCCTTTTCCGCCTTTTCTGCCCTTTACGGCTTTTCTGCCCTTTCTGCCTTTTCTGCCCTTCCCGCCTCTTCTGCCCTTTCTGCCCTTTCTGCCTTTTCTGCCTTTTCTGCCCTTTCTGCCTTTTCCGCCTTTTCTGCCCTTTCTAACTTTCCTCCCTTTAATAATATAACCATTTCCACTTCACGCCTCCTCTTCCATTGATTTCCAGTGCCGGTGCTGGAATTTTAAAAATATTGGCCATACAGACTAATGCTTTCAAAGGCTTGCTCTTGATTTTTATTTTACTCAGATCAATATCAGGTGAGATAAATAATTGACGGTAACGCGGATACTTTGATGTTGATAATTTATAATCTACACCATCAACATTCCATTCGTTTTCAAAACCACCGAACATATTTTCTGCTCCATAGCCAAAAGCGATATTCAGCCATTTTGGAAATTTGTTTTCTTCAGGGAGAAAGGAATGGATATTCACAGAAAACCAAACCGTCTGCGCATTATAGTCTTTGAGGAAGGATTGAAAAATATTTTTCCCGAATAGATCATCCGTTCGGGTTTTCAAAGTAGTAGTCCCGGAGGGATCTCCCGCCACGATTTCATCCGGATAGGAGCGATAGGTGGAGGAGACTTTCACTCTTATACGTTGTTCGTCCCAGGCAAATTCCTGTCCTGCCCACAATGCACTGCCTATGATATTGGTCGTGAAATCAGAGAGTGAAAAGCCCCATTGTGAGGAAAAGCCATCGAGTGTTTCTAAAGTAGCCTGTAGACCGACAGCGACAAGAGCTCCGGCCCAGATCGAAGGTTTTCGTCGCACACCTGTCCATTGCACGATGCCATGGGTCCAGTCTGCTTCAAAATAAGCGGAGAAGAGATGACCTGCCTTGTCCATTTGCTGCCATTCCTCTGCATCATTGAAGAAATGAAAGGAAGTTCGTGGATATTGCCTGTACCAAAGCTCATTGAGACTGATCAGAGCGACTCCATAACCTGCGGCACTTACGCCTGCAGCCGTCCAATACCGGCCAGGATGAAAGGAAGGAGGGATATCCCAAAACCTGAGCGTGTCCTTTTGAGCATTACCGGTAAAAGAAAGTAACAGAAGTAAAGGCAGCATAAGACTCAGCTTCCTGCGACGATCGGTGGATATTATTTGGCCTTTAAACGACATCCGGATAGAAAAACGTTAATTATTGATATTTTGCAGGCAAATTAGATCATAAAACCGGTTGAAAGATCGCTTATAGATAATATGATGATACATCGACAAACTTTGCGGGTCTTGAGTGCCTTGATTCTGGTCCTCCTTTTCAACCCTGCCCAAAGCCAGGATATCCATTTCACCCTTAAGAATATGACTCCTCTGGCCTTCAATCCGGCCAATACAGGAGCCTTTTATGGGTCATATCGCTTATCGGGCTTGTACAGGGATCAATACAGGAGTGTGATCGGAAGCGCGGCCTTCATGACTCCGACATTCTCAGTAGATGCTCCGGTGATCAGAGGATTTAAGAAAACGGACTGGGTCGGGGTTGGCATCTTTTTTTACAGCGACAAATCAGGTACAGGCGGATTGACGCAATCATCATTCAAAGTGAGTGCTGCTTACCACCTTGCGTTGAATAAAAAAGGTACTAATGTCTTATCTATCGCCTACCAGACAGGTGCTGTTCAGCGACAGGTAAAAAATCCACAGGATCTTCTGTTTGAAGATGGACTCCTTATTGGAGGGCAGTCTCAGGACCAAGCTATTGTGGATGATATGAAAAAGGGATTTCTTGATCATGTCGGCGGGATACGCTATTCAAGCAAATACAATAAGACCGATGAATTCTATATCGGTTTTTCAGCTGATAAATTTGGAAGACCTAACTGGTCGGCGTTAAAGCAAGGTGGGGATTACAGATTATTCCCTCGTGTTTTTGCACAGGCCGGATTGTCAAGAGTGTTGTCAAATACTGTCAGATTCTCACCTAACATCAGTTTCCAAAAAATAATGAAGACGCCTGAGAATACGATCGTACTGCAGGGGCTTTTTGATTATTTATACAGTAAAGAAAGAGAAATCGTCCTCAAAGGAGGGCTAGGTTATCGTAGTGGTGCAGGAATAGGTGATGCTATCCAGGTAATGCTTGGTGCTGATATCAAGGGCATCAATGTGATGCTGGGTTATGATGTCAATATTTCACCATTGTCAGCCGCAAGTGGTACTGTAGGTGGTTTTGAATTAGCGGCCCAGTACATAGGTAAAGTCTATAAAAGGCCGAAACCGGATCCAATTATATTTTGTCCAAGATTCTAATTATGAAGTTGAGCAGATTTATTTTTTTTATTTCGTTGATGACTTTAGGACTAAAGTTGTCTGCGCAACCTCTTGATGAGGTGCCTGTCAAAATGATGCTGGAAACAGCAGAAAAGAGCATGGCTATTCCGGACTATTATACAGCATTGGAATGGTATGAAAATGCATATAAAGAAACGCGTGATCCCGAGACTGCAGTGAAGATCGCTGATCTCAATGTCAGGATTCGTGATTTTGCGCATGCCGAACGATGGCTACAGAAGATCGTAGAAAAAGATCAGGGTGTCAAATATCCTCAGGCTGTATTTCAATATGCACAGGTACTCAAAGTGAATGGTAAATATCAGGATGCGATCGATGCGTTCAATCACTATGCCGGGCTCGTGGCTAATGATAGTCTTCTGGCGCTTGCCGATAATGAAGTGGCTGGCATTCAGTTGGCTATGCAATCAAAGCCTCCTATAGATCTGGCTGTTGAGAATGCAGGGAAGAATGTCAATTCGGCATACACTGACTCAGGACCATTTTTAGCCAGTAATGGTAAATTATATTTCTCCTCATTCCGGCGCAAAGATCTGATCGTGCTGGATGGTAAAGAAGGCGATTATTTTTTCAAAGTATATACATCCGATAAAGGAAAAGATGAAGGATGGGATGCCGCAAAAGCACTTCCGGATAAGATTAATATCGATGGGTACCATACAGGTAATCCAAGTGTATCACCTGATGGGTCAAGACTCTTTTTTACAAGATCTACGCTGACAGGTAATGAAGTCACAGAGAGTAAAATCTTCGTGAGTGTAGCGAAAGGTGATAATTGGGCTCCACCTGAAGAGATCATGGGCATCAATGGAAATTACATCGCCAAGCATCCTACACCGGGTGTGCTATTTGGAAAAGAAGTTTTGTTTTTCTCTTCCAATATGCCTGGAGGTTTTGGTGGATATGATCTTTATTATGCAGACCGGATATCGGATACGAAATATGATATTCCTGTTAATCTCGGTTCAGATATCAACACGCCTCGTGATGAAGTAACTCCTTTTTACCTGAATAATAAATTGTATTTCTCTTCTGACGGCCATCCAAGTATCGGTGGCTTTGACATCTTCCGGACTGACTGGAATGGTCAGGAATGGGGCAAGGTTGAAAACCTGGGGAAGGGATATAATTCTTCTTACGATGATATGTTTTTCTCTGTCAATGAAGATGGAAAATTAGGATTCCTTGTTTCGAATCGTCCGGATGAATTGTCACGTTCTGTAAAGTCAAAAACATGTTGTGATGATATATATCAATTCCATATCCGCGATGTGGTCATAGACCTGATCACAAGTACCTATGATGGAACTGTTCCTCTCTTAGGCGCAAAGGTTACTGTCTTTGAAATCAATCAGGGCAAGACAGGTAAATCAGAAACGCAAGTCAATGATAAAATCAATGATTCTCAGTTCGGCCTGGATAAGGATAAAAAATATAAAGTCCTGATAGAAAAGGATGGTTATTCTCCAGGTGAATTTGAAATCAATACTGTCGGCATGGTCGCGAATCAAACGATCAAGAGAACGGTGAAGATGGCGAAGAAACCTGAAGATAAAGCAGGCATGGAGACGCTCACGATGAATGAACCTATCCGTCTCAATAATATCTATTATGATTTTGATGATGACAAGATCCTGCCGGAATCCGAAAAGGATCTTGCATTCCTGCTGGGGCTGATGAAGCAATATCCTGACATGGTCATTGAACTTTCATCGCACACAGACTCTCGTGGAAATGATAATTACAATGAACGTCTTTCACAACGACGGGCTCAATCTGCGAAGAACTGGCTCGTCTCTCATGGGATAAAAGAAAACCGTATTGAAGCCGTAGGGTATGGTGAAAATCAAATCCTCAACGAGTGCATCAATGGCATTGATTGTACAGAAGAACAGCATAGGCTGAACCGACGTACGGAGTTCAAGATTATCGCTGGTCCTACGACGATCGAGGTCAGGAAATCAGATCTCGGCGATCAAAAAAAAAATGAAATAAAGTCCGGTAATCCTATTGCGCCAACAAAAGGTACTATCCCCCTTACGGATCCGAAGATCGAACTCACGTTTGACAAGAAGATGATTGAATTGGGTCCGGTGCATAAAGGCGATAAGAGAGCGATGACGTATCAGTTTTCAAATACGGGAAATCAACCTGTTGAAATCGAGTTGATCACATCATGTGAGTGTACCACGCTTGATTATCCACAGTATAAAACGTTTAAACCCGGGGAGAAGGGTGTGATAAAAGCTTTATTCGATAGTACTGAAAAAGAAATAGGGGAGACGACGGATATTGATGTCATACTCAAACAGAGTGATCCGAAGACTCATCATCCTATACATTATATCCTCCAGTACAAGTTTGATCTGACTAAATAAGATCAGACGGGACTGATCCATATTCCATTCTAAAGTGAATCTAAGCGTCCTGGCAGAACAAATCGCTCATCAGGACGCCTTAGAGTGGATAGGTCTCCTCACCGGAATCATCTATGTCATACTTGCAGGTTATGAAAGGCCACTGTGCTGGATCTTTGGCATTGTGAGTTGCGCATGTATTGCCTGGAAAAGTTTTACGGATTACAGGTTGATGGCGGATGTAGGATTACAGACATTCTATGTTGCGATTGGGTTTTTAGGGTTGTGGAACTGGATGATAAAGAAAGGAGGTGATGGGAATAAGCCTATCGTCACGATGGTGTGGAACAGACATGTTGTTGTGATTATTCTTTTATTGATCGTTAGTTATCCGCTGTCATGGTTGTTGATTCATTATGCAGATGCGCGATATGGATATGTGGATACATCGTTGACTTTGCTTTCGGTATGGGCGACGATACTTTTGGTTAGAAAGGATTTGCACAATTGGGTGTATTGGATTGTGATTGATGTGTTATATACAGGATTATATTGGCGAAGTGAAGGTTATTTGTTTGCGTTGTTGTATGTAGTTTATGCTGTGCTTTCGGTGTGGGGGTGGAGGAAGTGGCAGCTCGCAAAACGGAGTTTTGCTGACGCGAAAGCTTTGGCACAGCCTAAGCTTAACGATTTCAAGACATACCGTTAACAATATGAAAAAATATCTTCTATAATCACTTCAATAATCGTAGACACCGGCTACATTAATAGAATTATTATTTTGTAGTTACATTGTGAGTACGTAACTTTGTTAAAATAACGCATATGAAAATCGCCATTATTAAAATTGGTAATTCTAAAGGCATTAGATTAAACAAGATGCTTTTGGCTAAATATAAGATTGAGGATGAAGTTGAGCTCGTGATGGAAGAGGAAGCGATTTTGATAAAACCCATTGCAAAGCCCAGACAGAACTGGGATAAGGCTTTTTCAAAAATGAGGAAGAGTGGGGAAGGTAAATTGTTGATTGATAGTGTACTGTCACCTGACGATTGGGATTAGTATATATGGAGCTTCATCAGTATCAAATCGTATTCGTCAATCTGGATCCAACCATAGGAAGTGAGATCAGGAAAACGAGGCCTTGTGTGATTGTCTCACCGGACGAAATGAACAGACATCTGCAGACTATCACGGTATGTCCGATAACATCAACTTCTAAAAAATATCCAACTCGATTGAAAGTTATCATTGCACGTAAGGTAAACTGGGTTGTCGTCGATCAGATACGGACCATTGACAGGAAGAGGATATTTAAGATTGTGGGACAGTTGAATGAAGGATCAGTTCTTGACCTCAAATCTATCATTAGAGAAACCTACGTTGATTAAGAATCAATTAAAATTGCATAGTTTTTTAAATGTAAGCAAAGCTTGATTTAGTTAAAATCTCATTCTCATATTTGTTTTCCGCAGGCAGGCGCAAGGCACTGCCAATACTACTTTTGTTTTTCTGAGGTAGGCGCAAGGCACTTTAGTTTTCCGCAGGCAGGCGCAAGGCACTGCCAATACTACTTAACGATTTCAATTTTTAAGTATGTATCGCTATTTTTTGAAGCAAGCGAAGCTTGCATTAAAAACGCAATGCGTTAAGCTTAGGCTCAGCCTGAACTTAACGATTTCAATTTTTAAGTATGATGGCTATTTTTTGAAACAAGCGAAGCTTGCATTAAAAACGCAATGCGTTAAGCTTAGGCTGTGCCTAAGCTTTCGCGTCAGCAAATTTCAGATTTGCGAAATAAACATCTTACACACTTACTATCTTGCAGTCTTACCCTCTTACTTTTCTCACTCATGAAATTAAAACAATCCTTTGGCCTTTGGGCTTGTGTCTCCATTGTGATCGGAAGTATCATAGGTTCCGGGATATTCATGAAGCCGGCGAGCATGGCGGCTCAATTAGGTTCTCCTCAGTTATTGATTGCGGTTTGGATAGGGGCTGGGATCATCACGTTGTTCGGCGCATTGAGCAATGCTGAAGTAGCGACAATGTTTCCGGAGACCGGAGGGCAGTATGTATTCTTTCAAAAGATGTATGGTGATTTTATTGCCTTTCTGTATGGATGGGCGGCTTTTGCAGTTTTTAATACAGCAGGGGTTGCCTCCATTGCATATGTACTGGGGACGTACGTTGAATATTTTGTCCACCTTCCGAGATTTTCAATTGAAATAGAGAAATCTATTGATTTATTTATTCCCTTCATCGGACACATTTTTCCGTTGGAAAATATCGGTGTGAAGGGCGTGACCATTTTTGTTGTAGTACTTCTTAGTTATGTCAATAGCCGTAGTTCTAAACTTGGAGGCAATCTGGGGGTGATCATTACGATTTTGAAAATAGCTGCCATCGTCATGATTGTAGCAGGGCTAATTTTTTCAGGTGATGGACATAGTGCTAATTTTTTCCAGCATTCAACTTCGATAAATCCAAAGGGCTGGGCTTTGTTGGGTGCGATAGTGGCGGCGACATCAGGTGCATTCTGGGGTTATGATGGATGGAATAATATAGGATTCGTAGCAGGAGAGGTGAAAAATCCGCAAAGCAATATTCCGAAGAGTTTATTATTGGGTGTAGTGACGTGTATTATTGTTTATGTAATGATAAATATGGCTTTTCTGTATGTGCTTCCGATTGATGCGATGGCGGGATCATCTATGGTGGCATCTGATGCGATGAAAATTGCTTTTGGGAGTATTGGGGGTGGGATCATTGCCTTGATTGTCATTCTTTCCACTTTTGGTACAACACACAGTAATGTCCTCGCTACAGCCAGGGTGACGTATGCGATGGCTGCTGACGGACAATTTTTCAAATCATTAGGACGTGTTCATCCGAAATATGCCACGCCTTCAAATGCGATATGGATACAGGGAGTCTGGACTTCATTATTGGTCCTGAGTGGATCATTTGATACACTTACGGACATGCTCATTTTTGTGAGTTATTCGTTTTACGGGATGAGTGCGTTTGGAATATTTGTGTTGAGAAGAAAATTACCAGAGGCCAATCGTCCTTATAAAGTGTGGGGTTATCCTTTTGTGCCCGGTGTGTTCGTAGTATTTTCTTTGTTTTTTCTGGTCATCACATTGATCAATGATATCAATAATTATGCTTCCGGAAAATCGATTCTTATCAATTCCGTCTTTGGTATCTTCCTTACTTTAATTGGGATACCTTTGTATTGGTACTTTACTTCAATAAATAAGAAAGCACGGGACTAATGAGAAAATTTATTTTGATCGTGATTAGTTGTTGGCTCATGCAGTCGGTCTCCGCGCAACAAAAGCCTTTTCCTCCAAGAGATGAAACTAATACCGATCCTTCTCTATATGCCTTTGTCACTGATCTGAAGAAAGCTATTGCAGACAGGGATAATACATGGATTGGGAAATCACTTGCAGATGATGCAGAAAGCAGTGTGGATAGTGATTTGAACAAGGATTCCTTCCTCAAGGCGTGGGATGTGGAAAATGATTCCTCCGATTTTTGGCGTGTTGTGTCAAGGGTGATTGATATGGGGGGTGTCTTTCTTCATGATACAGCTGATCATTCTGGTAAATTTCAATTTGTATTTCCCTATACCTATGCCCTTGATCTGAGTATTGAAGATGACTATTATGACATGGGTGTTATCACCGGTAAAAACGTAAATCTCAGATCTAAGCCCGATATCAAAAGTGAAGTTGTAGCGCAATTGTCATATGATATCATTCGATTTATGACCAACACTAAGCAAGGATTGCAAATAACTTCAGGTTCAAATGGATTGGGAGAACCTGAATGGTATAAGATTGAAACTTATGGAAGGAATAAAAAGGGCTGGGTAAACTGGAGATTTGTATATAATCTGATGGGCCCGCGACTTTTTCTTTACAAGGAACCATCAGGAGAATGGAAGATTTCTGCGTTGCTGACCGGAGATTAGGTCGATAATCTAAGGAAATTCTAATCTGATTAGCAGCCTCTTCAACTATTCTGGTATTAATTTTGCAATTCAGGGCTGAAATATTGTCAAAAACAAATTGATTACCTCAGCTTGCGCTTTTGCTCTCTTAACGAAAATCCATTCCACATGAGTTTTAAATCGTACTCACTTCTTCTTGCATTTTTCATTTCCGGTGCCATCCACGCCTTTAGTCAGGGTTGTGTAGCTGTTCGTCAGATGGGTGGTCTGTGCCTGAGTTCTTCCGATTCATATAATCTACATAAAGCTACTTTTCAGGCAGGTGTCAATTACAGATTTTTTCATTCCTGGAGACATTATGTAGGTACAGAAGAACAACCCCAGCGACAGTTGACAGGCGGCGGACATGATGCTGATGGAAATGATCGCGGGAATGCCGTAAATATTTATTCGCATGCTCTTGATTTTAGTTTTTCATATGGGTTAAGCGATCGACTGCAATTGAATGCAACAATTCCATATGTGCATAATGAAAGGTCTCAGGTATTAAGACAAACATCGCCTGCCATTGATACATTCCGTTATAGTGTGTATGCAGCCGGAATAGGAGATATGAGATTGAGTCTTAATTATTGGGTTTTTGATCCTGAGAAAGCAATGGATGGAAATTTGATGGTTGGTCTTGGAATAAAACTGCCAACCGGGAAATTTGATGCTACGGATAACCAGGTGCCACAATCTGATGGTACCAAAAAAGATTTTGTCGTCATGGACCAGGCTATTCAACCGGGAGATGGTGGTTTAGGATTTTCTGTTGAACTCCAGGCCTTCAGACAGTTTTTCAATAATTTTTACGGATTTGCTAATGGGTATTATATGTTTAATCCAAGAGAATCAAATGGAGCCTATAAATCTGGACCGACGGTCGTCAAAAGCCCAGTCGATAACTCACCTCTTGGAACATTGAATGGATATAACGTCTTTGCAAGTCCTGATCAATATTTTATTCGTGCAGGTGTGATGACAACTATCTTCAATAAGCTGACGGTTTCGCTTGCTGGCCGATGGGAAGGTATTCCGGCGTATGATGTTATTGGCGGACAGGAAGCTTATCGTCGTCCGGGGTACGTGGTATCTATTGAGCCTGGTTTGGCATTGCGTGCAGGTAATAGCAGCTTCAGCTTGTTCGTACCACAAAATATAGTGCGAAACCGTATTCAGAGTGCAGCAGACATTGCACAACAGGATTTAAAAAACTCTGTCATCACCAATCCGGCAGAAAAAGTACATGTACAGGGAGATGGCGCTTTTGCAGATTATTCGATTAGCATAGGATATTCTTATCGCTTTGGGATGAAGATGCATTCTGCATTTTCTAACGTCGATGAACCTAAAAAATAGAACATTTTCTTTTGAAAAATTAAAAAGGCCTGGCTGTTCATCTGTCAGGCCTTTTTTTTGATCCTGCTCACTTTACGATGTCCAAGTCTTTATTTTTTCAGACATTGAATGGTCATTAAAGTACTTAACAAAAATATGCAGGAAGAAAAGCCAGTCAGCACCAGGTTGTTAACCCCTATTGTCATTGTTGCCGCGTTAGGATACTTTGTCGATATCTATGATATTCTCTTGTTTGGTATCGTACGAAAAGCAAGTCTTACGGATCTGGGCATTATAGGGGAGGCCAACAGAGACCAGGGAGAATTTCTGATCAGTATGCAGATGTACGGCATGTTGCTGGGTGGAATTTTTTGGGGAATTCTTGGTGACAAGAAAGGGCGTTTGTCTGTTCTGTTTGGGTCTATCATTCTATACTCTTTGGCGAACATTGCGAATGGGATGGTGCATTCTGTGGGTGCATATGCTGTTTGTCGTCTGGTCGCCGGGGTAGGGCTTGCAGGAGAATTAGGAGCCGGTATCACGTTAGTCACTGAATCAATGCCGAAGACTAAGCGGGGTTATGGTACGATGATCGTGGCATCCGTTGGTTTATTAGGTGCCATCGTTGCCAATCTTGTATATCAGACGCTTGGTGACTGGAGGTTGTGTTATTTTGCCGGAGGCGTGCTTGGATTATTATTGTTGATCCTGCGACTCAGTGTACGGGAATCTCATTTGTATAAGCAATTGGAGCAGACAGATGCCGGCAGAGGCAAGTTCATTTCATTGTTTACAGACTGGAAAAGACTTTCAAAATATTTGCGCTGTATTCTCATTGGGATACCCTTATGGTTTCATGTCGGTGTGCTGGTCACTTTTGCGCCTGAATTTGCAAAATATCTTGGCGTGCAGGATGCTGCTGCTATTACTGCAGGCAAAGCCATTGCATGGACTTATTTTGGATTGGTCCTCGGCGATATGGCCACGGGGCTGCTTAGTCAATATTTGAAAAGCAGGAAAAAAGTAATGGCTATTTTTCTGGCCATGAACCTGGGTATGATTTTTATTTACCTCAATGCTTATGGAATTTCCGGTTCGACTTTTTATTTAATCTGTGTATTGATGGGATTTTCAGTGGGCTACTGGGTCATATTTGTGACCATCGCTGCCGAGCAATTTGGAACGAATATCAGGTCGACAGTGACGACAACAGTTCCAAACTTTGTACGCGGATCACTTCCGCTGATCATCATCATGTACCAGTTTTTCAGAGACAAAACCTTTTCAGGCAATATTTTACAGGCGGGAATGGTCATGGCCGTGATCCTGTCTGCTATTTCATTTCTTTCCCTTTGGAAATTGAAGGAGACGTTTGATGCGGATTTGGATTATACGGAGACATATTAAATTTTCGATTTTCGATTTTCGATTTTCGATTTTCGATTTTCGATTTTCGATTTTCGAATAGCCTTTATGTCTGGACACAATCGAATAGCCGCAGTGAAGAGTCTTGACATTTACAAAAATGTTCCTTCAAGGGATTTAGGGATCCGTAAATTCAAAATCAATATGATAATGATCATCATGCACCATATTGATTAAATTGTTGAGGTGTGGAATGATATTCAAATGTCTTTCTTCTACTATTTTTCCGGATGGCGTTGCAAATAATTCGTCGTGCATATATTCATTAAATAGAATTTTCCGAATTCGTAATCCATGCTCTTTTGCTGCGTCATCGATCGCCAAAATATGTCTGGCCATCGTTTCAAAATCAATAACGGTTTTATGACCTAAAGAGAATTGACCATATTCATTGAATGTGAGAAGATAATGAAGTAAGCCAAGGCGATTGATCCAGCTGCCGGATTCATCCCCATTTACGACCGGGACCATAAAATCTACGCTTGTACCGTTTTGATGCGTCCAGTGGATCAGCATGCGGCCACCATGTTTGCCGGTGCATTCCATCAGTCTGAATTTTTTT
>JBBSAQ010000087.1:0-13408 GCA_038252065.1 Chitinophagales bacterium | reverse complement strand
ATTTCATTACTCATTACTCGTTACTCCTTCACTCATTACTCTTGGGTTGTGCGATGAGACGCGATAAATCGACGTCTCTACAACCGATTTCATTACTCGTTACTCGTTACTCGTCACTCCTTCACTCATTACTCTTGGGTTGTGCGATGAGACGCGATAAATCGACGTCTCTACAACCGATTTCATTACTCATTACTCATTACTCATTACTCGTTACTCGTTACTCTTCACTCTTCACTCTTCACTCTTCACTCGTTATTCGTTATTCGTTATTCGTTATTCGTTATTCGTTACTCGTTACTCGTTACTACTAATTATGCCTGATCATGATCATCGGTCCCGGTCCGCCAGGTCCTCCTCCAGGATTATTCATGTGCATTTCTTTCATCTTCTCTTTCCTGATCTTTTCGAATTCTTCTGATGTTACTTCTTTACCTTTTTTAGGTGCGATGATGACAGAGGTATCCACATTTTCCATCTTGATGTCGGTAGCGGTGATCATACGCAATCCATCATTGATGTCAACACCAAGGATAAGTCCCGGCAGCCCCTGGTAATCAGAAGGGCCATTCGAAACCTGTATCTCTGGTGTAAACCATACAACCATAGATGTGGCACTGTCAAGACGGAAATCGGCTTCCATGCATTTATGCCCGAGTATTTCTTTTTGATTTTTGCCAATTTTCCATTTACGTGGTGTAGTGGCGCCGACGATGAGGAATTGTTTCTGCATGAATTCGCGTGATTCGATCATTGTATCGAGAGCAAGATTTTTATACACGATGCGGTTTTCTCTTCCGAATCTCATTGTCATCTGATTTCCACCGCTGTTTGAGGTGACTTCAGATTCGTCTGATTCTTTTTGAGGCTGGTAGATGGATTCGTCGCCGTTGAATGTAAGTGTGAACATAGAGGTATTGAATTCCGGGATCATGTCCTTCATCTCCTGTCTGTCCGGAGGGAGATTCTTATGCAAATTCATTTTTTCCTCATAGGTAATACTGCCGCTTCCCTGGGCAAAAGCCAATGTGGTGCTTAAAAAGGCAAAGAAGATGAATATATATTTCATGAATGATTCGTTTAGGAAGCGAAGGTAGGTCTATAAAAGGGCCCTTCTTCCTTGAATAAGGTTAATTAATGTTAACAAATCGCCCGTAAACCTCAATTCGAAACTACTTTTGTAAGACAATGCGAAACAGTCCTGATATTTCATTAGCCCGTTTCCTCATGATCGTGAGCATGGTGCTTCTCGGCATCCTTGAATATCTATGGCTTCACAATGAATACATGAATAAATACCGTGACATGGAGACGATGATCAACCATGTCATGTTTTCTACCGTGAGAGACGTAGAAGATTCGCTACTTTTTTCGAAACTGGCCAGCAAGGAGTTTATGACCATGGGTGATTCTGACAGAGCCATTCGCATCACGATTAATGCGGATGATTCGGTAGCTTTTCAAAGGGTAAACGGTGAAGAAAGAGTAATGGGTAAGGATGGATTCAGGATAGGCCCTCATCGTGAAATGCGGGGAATGCTATTACGCCATTTGTCAGAGGATACTTCATTCAATGATGCGCAGTGCCATAACATGAGTAAAATGGTCATGAGCCACATCCGCTTTACGGATAGTACGGGGGAGTATGCAGGCTATAATCTGATCAGTTGGCAGGGTGAAGACACGATGGTGAAGGGACTCATGAGCCATCCGCAGATAGATGCATTTGGTGGAAAAAAGATAGCGCTGACCAATCCGAATTATAAGGCTGACATCTTTCAGGGAATATTGCCACATATCAGTTTTGCATTATTTCTATGGTTGATGGTTGGCGCTGCATTTTATTATATCTGGAAAAATCTAAGGACCCAAATGCGGCTCAATGCACTACGCGATGAATTCGTCAGTAACATCACGCATGAATTAAAGACACCGATTACAACGGTGGGTGTTGCCCTTGAGTCGTTGAACATGTCAGACAATCTGAATTCATCCAATAGCCGGCGTTATCTTGATATATGTCAGAGTGAATTGAAAAGGCTGTCAATGTTAGTTGAGAGGATCCTGCACAATCATGCGCCACAGATCCATTATGAAAAAATCGATATTCAGCAGGTGCTTGATGACGTGATGCATCACATGAAAGTGCAGTTTGACAACAAGCATGCGACGATCAAAGTCAGTCAGCATGGTGAAGGATTTGTGGTCAAAGGAGATAAATCGCATATGAGTGGTGTGTTGTACAATCTTCTTGAGAATGCTTTGAAATATAGTACAGGCAATCCGTACATCACTATTGATCTTGGTCATGAAAATGGATCGGTCAGGGTATCTGTTCAGGACAATGGTATCGGTATTGATCCGGAGTATCATGATAAGATATTTGATAAGTTGTATCGTGTGCCTCAGCACAACCGACATGATGTGAAGGGTCATGGATTGGGGTTAAGTTATGTAGCGGATGTAGTGCGAAAACATAATGGACGGATTGATCTTGAAAGTGAAGTAGGGAAGGGGGCAAAGTTTTCAATGACGCTGCCGGCGTGGGATGCTTCGACGATGAACTAAATAAGGAGGCAGATGCTTCGACACATTCGACTAACGCTCAGTGCGACGCCTGCTTGTACTCAGCCTTGTGCTACAGCTCAGCAACCGAGGCGGAAGAGGCAGAATGCTTCGACCGGCATGCACTCATCCCCGTGCTACAGCTCAGCAACCAGGCAGAAGAGGCGGAAGAGGTAGAAGGGGCAGAAGAGGCAGAAGAGGCGGAAGAGGCGGAAGAGGAAATTAGTAAATCGTGAATTAAAGTCGTAAATCAAATCTTAAACGATCATAATTTTTTCTTATTAAATACTTCGGCATGCTTAACTCATCCATGTGCTACAGCTCAGCAACCGTCCGCGTCCTTTTTGTATTTTTTATTTAAGGAAATCAATGTAATGACTAAAATACTATATATAGAAGATGAAGAGGTGCTGGCGATGCTGGTAAGGGATCATCTTGTGAAGAATGGATATGAAGTGCATTGGACAGCTAATGGAAATGAGGCTGAAGCACTTTTCAAAAAAGTACAACCTGATCTGTGTATACTTGATGTGATGTTGCCGGGTAAGAGTGGATTTGAGATTGGGCAAGTGATTCGTCAACACAATAAGACAATACCGATTATTTTTCTCACAGCTAAAAGTGAATCAAAAGATGTAGTCGAAGGTTTCAAATCCGGTGGTAATGATTATTTAAAAAAGCCATTTAGTCTTGAAGAATTGATGGCCCGCATCGGGAATCTCCTGGCAATGTCAGGAAAATCAAAACCTGATCAGTTTAAAATCGGTGAATTATCTTTTGATCCTATTCGCATGACCATCGAAAATGGAAATGAGACAGTGACCTTATCGCATAGGGAGAATGAATTACTAAAGATGTTTATTGATCGCGTGGGGTCGCCTGTGGAACGCAAAGAGATATTACTCCATGTCTGGGGAGATGATCATTTTTTTAATAGCCGGAATCTGGATGTTTATATTACACGATTGAGAAAATATTTGAAGATGGATCCGGGGGTTCAGTTGTTGACGCTGAAGGGGGTGGGGTATCAGTTGGTGGATAATTAGTTGGGTGAAGGTTGGTTGAAGTAGGACAGGTCATTAGAGGAATGGTATCTTTAAGATCGCAAATTGCGATCTTAAAGATTCAAATTCTTCTTCGGTAAGTTGGAACATGAACTCCTTTGGAAATCGTTCAATATTTCTCTTTACCTGTTTGTGTTATTATAGAATTGTAGGAGAAGATAACGTTGCTAAGCGATATCCAGGAAAAGCATCTCTTGTAAGAGCCAAAACGGATAATTTTAAATTCTCGATTCTCGTATTGCGAATTTGCATAATTTATTGGGTCATCGGGTAAGGAAAAGCAAATCATAATTGATCATAAATTTTCTTTTTTGATAGTTGTCCTTTTTTGAACAGCGGGGGCGATTCGCAGTTACAAGGTGTGATCAGAAATGCAGTAGGGAACTTTTAGTACGCAGTAAGATTTTTAATCTCTAATTAGCTCACCACAATAAGGACAGACATTCCATAAATTCTGCAACTGACTGAAACACTTCTTGCAAACCTGAATTTCATCAACCAAATGAACAGGTCACCTGCGGATTGCTCAATTTTCTTGTTTAGAGCTTAGTTTTCGTATCATTTTTAGCTATTTGCGTATCATTTCGTATCATTTTTAGCTATTTGCGTATCATTTACGTATATTTACGTATCATATCGTATCAAAATAAATCATTAAAGTGGAAAATATTCATACCCTCAGGCTTGAATTGAACTGGGATCTAATTTCCCTGATTAACCTGATCACCAGGTTTGAAGGGACATGGGATTCAGTTTCCAAGGCTGAAGGGAGAAGCCTTAGAGAATTGAAATCTATGGCTACGGTCAGAAGTGTAGGGGCATCAACACGCATAGAAGGTTCATCGCTCAGTGATGATGAGGTGGACCACATCCTTAGATCACTTAATATACAAAAACTGACTGACCGCGATACACAGGAAGTGGCCGGATATTATGATGTACTTGAATTGATCACATCATCATATCCGGATATCGAAATCACTGAAAACAGCATTAAAGATCTTCATAACAGGTTGCTGAAATACAGCGAGAAGGATGGTTGGCATCGAGGTAATTATAAACAACATCCCAATCAGGTTGAGGCCACTCTTCCTGATGGAAGCAAGCAGATTATTTTTCAAACTACAGCGCCAGGTCATGCAACTAATGATGCTATGCTGAATCTTTTCCAGTGGTACCATGAAGATTCACTTGTGCATCCGCTTGTCAAATGTGCTGTGTTCGTATATGACTTCCTGAGTATTCATCCCTTTCAGGATGGCAATGGCCGTATGAGTCGTCTCATCACAACTTTATTATTACTCAGACAAGGCTATACCTGGATTCAGTACATCAGTTTTGAACATGAAATTGAAAACCGAAAAGTTGATTATTATGCAGTTCTCCGCGCTTGTCAATCGCAACGACCTCATGAAGATGTGACTCCATGGATCCGTTTTTTTTTCGAGTGCCTTATCCAATTGCAGAAATTGTTAATGGTAAAGCTTCAAACATCGGGCACAGAAGCTGCATTGTCTCTGCGTGAAAAATCTATCCTGGTACTCATCAGGGAGCGTCCGGGTATTCAGTCTGGTGAAATTTCAACACGTCTCGGAATTCCAAATCCAACAGTAAAAAGAATACTTGCATCAATGGTCAATATGAAATTGATTGTAAAAAAAGGTGTGGGAAGAGGAACGGGGTATCAGGTAGTTTGATTTTTATTTATTGAGTTAGCAAACTAAAAAACTTGGAATACTCAGGTCCTTGCCGGCACCTTCTTCATGTGTACCGTCACTGCCCATTTCGCTGTATTTCCTGCATATCGTCCGCGATTTTCTTTAATGATCAGTTCAAGCGTTTTTGTGTAAGACTTATTGAATTCCATTTTGGCAGGATCAATAGGAATGAGCTGGGATGCCTGATCAGTATATTCATCTTGTTCCTGAAGGATGAAACTGAGGGATGAAGCCATAGATAAAGGAATGGAAAATGGCTTATCCCAATCGTACATTTTTTCATTGCATTGAAATCCATATGCCCATTCATTTCCGACATGATCGTTGTAGATCATTTGTGGTCGGTCGCAGGAGATTTCGAGGGATTGGGTTTTCGATTCCATTTGAAGAAGAGAAATAAAAGCAGTTATTACAAGAAAACGTTTCATATGATTTTGATTAGGATAGTATGCTAAAATAGGGAAATAAGAGGGGGGAAGGTTAAATATTGGATGAGACCTGTGCAAGCTATGAATCTCTGCTGGCAGATCCTTCTTTAGCTTTCAGAAATATTGATACGATTAAACCAAGACCTACGATTACATCCATAATATTCCAAATGGATCTTCCGAGAGAGATTTTTATAAGGGGCTGGAAGAGAATGGCCAGGCAGATATAGATGATCATTTCAGTTTTGTTTTCCTTAAGGCTAGCCTGATATGCAAGTACAGAGAAACCCAGGAGCGCTGTGAAGCGGACGAATTCGTAGAAACCATAAGGCATATGGAGGAGGCAGAGGAAGAAGAGGAGGGAGAGGATGAGTTTGATAAATTTTGCCATGAGAATTATTTTTGACTTCTAAATATTATTGCCGAGGATCGCATCATCGATAGGAGCATAAATTGTTTGCTTACAAATTTTGCGAAAGGGATAAAAAGGATGGAATCAATATTTTGACCAAGACCAACCTTATGTTCGTGTATTTACTTAATATTTAATCCTTATTGCAAATAATAAGTGCGGCAATAATACCCGGAATCCATCCTGCAATCGTTGGTATGGCTACTAGCAAAATAGAGCCTCCCTTTGTCGTATACGGTGATTTACTTATTTTGTTGATAATGAGTGTGATTTACTTAAAAATTGGCAAAAACTTAACGGGTAATATTTAATGGAATTTATTGAATGAATTTCTTTCAATGGTAATATTAGTTCCATTCGAAAAGTCCTCAACCCAGAATGAGGAAAATTAATCAAAATTCTTATTTAGCCTACCTCAACACCGTCACCTCCCCCCTATATACCCTGCTATCTCCATTCACAAAAACCACTCTTGCCAGCCAGGTAAAAGCTCCCTGAGGAAGTGCTTCACCAATATTGTCAAGCCTTCCGTTCCAGCTCTCTGAAGGATGCTGCTCTTCAATGGCGGTACTATGCCATACCCGCTGACCCCATGGCGAATACACAGAAATGTCATATTCTACAAGACCAATCCCAACTGGTTTGAAAACACGGACAAGACCCTCACCATGATCAGGACTAAAAGCATTTGGTGCAAAAAAAGTCGTCAGCCATTCCGGATTGACATCATGCGTCGAAGTATCAATGCAGGTGAAAGCTCCTCCATTATCATTATAGGTGTAGAGAATAACCTGCACCGGACGGTTGATATCATATTCATGAAGTGGATCCAGCTCAATCGATGAAGTGCTATCCCCAAAATCCCAATAGTCCCGGTCAAACTGTGTAGATAGATTCTGAAACTGTATATCGCCTAGTATGCCCGGATCCTGATTAGAGGTATAATTGAAATCAGAAGTGGGCAATTGATAAACAAATATACCCGGATCAAGAGTCAGAGTATCCTGGCAATAGTCATTGTATTTGGCGATCAGGGTCAAGGCATAAATACCAGGAACATTGATATGTAAGACCGGGTCAAGATCTTCTGAAAACAACTGGTCATTTAAAAACCAATTGTATACATTGGTATGCAGCGATTGATTGATGATATCAACGGGTTGATCCTGGCAATACAATTGTTCATTAAGTGTAAAATCGGCCAGGGGTTGTTCGAAGATGGAAACAGCAAGGGATGAAGTGTCTTTGCAAAAATGAATGGTGTTAACAATCAATGAAGAAACATATTCTCCCGCTGCAACATATGTATTGGTCGGATTATTTAGATCGGAAATATTCCCATCACCAAACTGCCAGCTATAATCAACACCACCGGAAGAAGTATTATTGAAAATGACATCAACAGGGACACCACAATCATCTGATTTTGTAATGTTGAAAGACGCAATGGGGAGTGGATAAACCTGAACGTTTGTATTTGATGTATCATCAGGACATCCATCAATATTCATCGCAGTCATGGTGACATTGAAAGTACCACTATCAGAAAAGATGTGTGAAGGGAAAGGATCTAACGATGTATTGCCATCTCCAAAATCCCAAAGAAATTGTGTGCTTGCCGTTGATTGATTATTGAAGACAACAGGCAACGGAGCACATCCTGCAGACTGATCGGGCATAAAGATTGAAACGGGAGATGCAAATACATCAATCGTACTCATGGACGTATCCCTGCATCCAAAATTGTTTGCTGCGACAAGCGAGATTTGGTATATTCCTGAGGTATCCGGAAGATACCGGAGCGTATCCATCGCAAAGACATTACCGTTGACAGTCCAATAAAATGAATTAGCTCCACTTGATAAATTAACCGGAGAAATAGTGTCATATCGCTCGCAATAAAGATGATCGGCTATCTTAAAATCACTTACTGGAACCGGAAATGCCGTAACAGAAATAATAGTTGTATCACTAAAGCAACCGAATGCACTAAAAGCAAAAGCATTCACCTGAAAATTTCCACTTTGCACGAATGTGTGCAGAGGAGAATAATTATTATCTATGGGTGTGCCATCGTTAAAATTCCACACATAGCTTAGGTTTTGAGGTCCGGTATTGATAAATGAAACGACATAGGGAGGACAACCGTTAAAAGGATTATTATCAATGGTTAATATTGGTTTAGGATGTATATCCAAATTTTCAGTAAATGTGAATGGGCAGTCATTGATCAATGAATTCGCTGAAAGTGATATCAGGTAATTGCCAGGTGTATTAAAATAATGTACAGGGCTAAATAACGCGCTTTGGTTTCCATCACCAAAATCCCAATTGACACCAGTGACCTCTGTTGATAAATTTTGAAATGTTATAAAAGCATCCTGACACAGCACCGGATCAACAATAAAATTGACATAAGGAGCAGGAAGAACATTGACGTATGCCGTATCAAAGTCAGATCCGCATCGGGATGCAGTCAGGATGATCGTGTGCAGACCCGGAGTATCAAGAATAAAAACCGGGTCATTGGCCGTACTCCCTGTAACCTGTCCATCAGGACCAATCACCTGCCATCCAATAGTAGAACCGGGAGTTGAAATGGAATGAGCTATAACTGTAAGCGGCTGACATCCTGTTGTGGTATCGATTTGGATAAAGGCAGTGACATCAGGCGGATAAACAGTGAGGACTTGCGATTGCGTGTCTACGCCACAAATATTTGAAGCTATAAGTTGGATTATAAAATGTGATGTGCTATCGTGAGGTGAAGTATACGTATGTGGTGGAGGAACAGAATCTGTAGAAAAAGTTCCGTCGCCCAGATCCCATTGCCAGCTATCCGGATTACCAACAGTGGCGTTTCCAAAATCAATAATTACAGGAGAGCAACCTTCATCTACATTAATACCAAAAGCAACTATTGGATAAGGATGAATTAAAACACTATCAAAATCCGAAACCACTGCACAACCATTCGAAACCTGCAATTCGATAATCACAAGAGAGTCATCAGGATATCCACCTAGTGTGAGCATACCCGGATCAGGACCTGAAATGGAATCTCCGGCGATCAACCATAATTGGTCGACAATCTCTCCTGAACTTGAATTGATAATATTGATTGGAAAAGGTGCACATCCCTCATTAGTAACCAGATCAAATGAAGCAACAGGTGGAGTCGCAACATGTACTAAAAGAGTATCATTATTGATACAGCCAAATGGTGAAGAAACATGTAAAGAAATCTCATAATCGCCGCCCATCGAATACACATGTGAAACTGCACACCCTGAAAATAAGTTGCCATCGCCCAGATTCCATGCATAGGAAGAATTGACATCACAGGTATCTGGAGACAATGCAAATGGTGTGTTGATGCAAGTAATACCATTCAGTGAAATGCCGGCATCCGGTAAGGAATGAAGGATGAGTTTCACTCGATCACAGGCACGACATGCACCAGGTGTCATATCTTCTACGCAATAGAAATAGGAATAGGTTGAATCCGGTTGAAGGGACAACAAATCAATAATGCCGGTGATTGAATCTGTAAGTCCAGTGCCCGACCATACACCACCTGCAGGCGTAAAACCAGAAAATGTGAAAGTAGAAGATTGCCCCAGACACAATGAAATATCAGGGCCTGCATTTAGGCTAAGACCAGGATCATTGATGGTCACTTGGAGTGAGTCTTTTCGTTCGCATGAAGTGCCAGGTTGGAATTCAAATGTATAAGCATTTGCTCCGACACCAGCCTGATATAAATTAATCAGACCATTGTTTGAATTTACTCCCGGACCATTCCATGTTCCCGGCAGATTACTTTGCAATTGAAAGACTGAATCCTGTATGCATAAAATCGTATCTGCTGAAATCTGTAAAACAGGTGGGGCAATGACTTCGATAATGGCAGAATCTGATACTGAGCATGGTCCTGATATATATGTCACGTTGACACGTTGAAAGCCTGATAGCCCCATGCCATTGATGGTGCCATTGGAAGGCGATCCATTTACTGTCCAGATTAGATTTCCTCCTATAGGCGAAACTGATAGTTGAATGAGGTCTGAAAGATTACTTACTGCATTTACATCGCATAGAAATGAAGTGTCTAATAAGCTGATAGTTGGAAATGCCTGGACATCTACATTTGCTGTGGTCACTACATTGCAACCATTTACATCCATATAGGCGTAGGTTGGATGAAACAGGCCGATGCCTGAAGTATCAGGATTAAAAAGACCATTGCTATTGATAATACCTGGGCCTGACCAATTGCCACCAGAAGGATTAGCGATGAGGACAACAGGAGCAGAGTTCTCACATAATGAAGTGTCCTGAACTGTAATATTTACTGACGAGACGACAGTAACGGATAGATTTGAAGAAGCTACACAAGTCCCATTCATCGCCGAATAGGTGATCGTGTAGGTTGCGTTTGGCAATACAGCTCCGGGATCAAAAATGCTATCGGAAATAATGCCAGGACCTGTCCATATGCCACCTGGTGGAAGTGCATGAAGTGTATCGGGCATTGAGCCACTGCAGTAAACAGAGGGTAGCACAGGCAAGGTGATAATTGGAAGAGCATTTACAACTACATTCGTTGTAACAGTTGTTGGACCACATTCACTTTGAATAGTTAAGGATATATTATGCGTTCCTGCTGTTGAAAAAGTGATATTAGTTGGGTTGGGTAGAGTTGAAGTTGCAGGAGTGCCACCAGAAAAAGTCCATATGTAGGATTGGATTTGGTTTTGGCCGGTGTAATTAATGACAGGACTATAAGTTGCATTCGTGATACACAATGTTGGACCTGGATTAAGATTTAAAGTTGGACCATCTAATACAACGATGTCTTGCGTCCAGGTGTTTATCCCGCATGCATTGACTGCTTTAAGGGAAACCGTGTAGGTTCCGGTCTCTTTGAATTTAACCTGTATGTTATTTGAGTTAAAATTCATTAATGTATCTGTAAACATCCATTTTGAAGTGTCATTTGGAATGATATTCCACGTAGTAATGCCAAATGTCGAGGTCACATCATTGAATGAAAAAACCTGATCGACACATACGGTATCATCTGCCGGAGTCCAATTGACAGACGCCATTGGATCTCTCACGATGACAATTGATGTGGATGCAGTATCTGATCCGCACGTGTTAGTCACTATAAGTCGAACATTGTAAACTCCCGGAGTGGAGTAGGTATGAAGTGGATCAGATAGTGTCGATATATTTCCATCTCCAAATGTCCAGGAAAATCCTGTTGCATTGCATGAGGATTCATTCATAGCGACTGGAGAGTTTATGCAATATTGAGGAAGTAAATTCAAAATTGCTTTTGGCCTGGGCCGGATATTTAATGTATATGAACCACTATGACAACTGATAGAGGTATCACACACTAAAACTCCTTTAAAACATATATTATAAAAATGATTAGGTAAACACAGCAACGAATCTGGGATGTGATAGCGGTGTCTACCTGCAGTTTGATCCCAGATAGTATCTGTAATATTTGGTTCCCAAAAAATGACATAATATGTGAAAATATTTGGACTCGTATTCGTAAGTACAAATTCTTCTCCTTCGCAAGGATTATTACCCCCTGAAGATGAAAACCCGACATTTACCTGACCACATCCACTTGAAGCACAACTACATTCCTGAGCATTTGTGAAATTTATATCTAAACAAAATTGAATAAATAATATACTAATTATTCTTATACCAGATATTCTCATAAAGTTTCTTTTTCGCTGGTGAAATCCTTGAATATCTGCATACCGGACGATCGCTATAATCTATATCATCGCCTTTGCCCATCATTCTGCATACGGGGCTGTTTCTAAAATGTTTTTTAATACCGATCTCCATGAGCGGGCCAACTGTATTTCGTAATCCTGAACTATTGAAGGAATAGGTCAGATACAAATCAATTCTATTCTTTCCCAGATATGGTCGAAACAAAGCTGTGATTGACATCCAGTTGGTATTCTTTTGTCCACCGCTTAGTGATTGTTGGTGAAGATATCCTCCAACACGAAGTGCGTCTGTTAAGCCAAAGTCAATTCCATATTGTAAATAGTGCAGGGCTTGTTGTTTCTCATAAAGAAAAAGAGGTTTAATACTCACAAACTGATTGAAAGAAGCACCGGGAATTAATTCAAAATCAAAATGGGCAGAGAACTTTGGTGATTGTGGAGGAAAGAGGCCTAAGATCGATTTGCCATATCCGATATTATCTTTTGAGCCAAGACTATATGCATTATGCACACTTGCACCTGCGTTGATGATGATGGCATTATATCTCTGTTTATTCAATACCATTTGAATGACGCCACCTAATCCTGGTTGGAAATAACTGTTCGAAAGATTGTCATCTGGTGGTGAGAAGTTGGTTGGGAAAATGATTCCATATTTGGGATCGAGTTGGTCAGAGAAAACGAGTTTTAAGAAATCTATTTTTTGCCACCCATAACTTATTCCGGCACCAAGACGAAGATTGATTTGATTGTCCTTATTTGATACGAGTGGCAGATTTGCAGATACTTGTGGTGAAATTTCATATGTTGTAAGTAGGCCTGATCCTTCCTGATCCCACAAAGCGTTGATTCCATAATCGAGAATACTGCATGGAAGACTTTCCTCGTAACTCAATAGGGCAGTTTGATATGCGGGATCACTTTTAGTAAGCCATTCATTGCGATAGGCGAGGCTTATAGATTGTGACCCACCGCTACCAGCTAAAGCGGGATTGAATAGACAGCTATGTTGGCGGAATAGGAAGGTGGCCGGGTCCTGTGCGAAGAGAAGACCAAATGAAAGGAGGAAAAATGTTGTAAAAATTGTTTTTCGGTGGCTCATTAAAATTCAATTAGAAAACTTTTAAAAACATCTACCCCACAAATCGTTCTAAAAAAATATATCAATTAAATTCAATAAAAATGAAACACATTAATTTATCAGTAAAAGATTCGACAATGTACACTAATATTTTTAGAATAAGGTATATAAAATAAAGGCTTTAGCGGAATGGAAATTGGATAGCATTTGGGTATAGAACGTATCCTCAAGACACAGCCTTGAACACACCAGGACATTTAGACTAGCACACAATGTTGCGCGTCGTTTAACCGACGCCCAACTTTTGGAGATTTATTGCTTGCTTCGCTCGCAATAAAACGTATTCATCATCAAGGCACAGCCTTTTCTTAT
>JBBSAQ010000086.1:0-15462 GCA_038252065.1 Chitinophagales bacterium | reverse complement strand
CTTATATTTTTCAGAAACCCTCCAAGGGTCAGTACTTCTGTTGATATAAATTCAATTCTTGCTCCTGCGGACGGCAAAGTTGTTGTGATCGAAAAAACAATGGAAAATGAATTCCTGAAATCAGAACGGATTCAGATCTCTGTATTTATGTCTCCATTGAATGTCCATATTAACCGGAGTCCGATAGAAGGTGAGATGATTTATCAACAATATCATCCAGGCCTATACCTCGTAGCATGGCATCCGAAGTCTTCCGAATTGAATGAGCGGAACACACTAGTGTTCAAAAACAATAGTAATCAGGTCCTGGTGCGACAGATCGCTGGAAAAGTGGCCCGTAAAATCGTGAGCTATGCTTCTATTGGAATGAAATACAAGAGTGGAGAAGAATTTGGCTTTATCAAATTCGGCAGCCGTGTAGATTTATTTCTCCCATTGGATACAAATATCAAAGTAAAAATAGGCGATGTGGTGCAAGGTGGCGTGACGGAGATTGGAAAACTTGTGAATAAGGAATAGCAAATATCGAAGTACGAAGTGGAAGTATAGAAGTAGAAGTAAACTTAAGAAGTAAATAACAGACGATTGAGTGTCTCTGACCTCGAAAATAGATAACACTAGTTTGGTTCGAGGTCAGAGACACTCGAACGTCTGTCGTGCAAGGTGGTGTGACGGAGATCGGTGTTCTACCCCGTACGATCTAAAACTGTTGCCGCAAATTTCTCAAATTGACGCAGATTAATTTTCTGATCTTGTAAAACTAAATCATTTGATCACCGATCACTCGATTAGTGAACACTGATTGTAATTTTCTTCTGACTATTTCTCCCGCCGCTAATTGCGCTAATTAACGCTAATTATTTTTACTTTTCCCCAAACGATAATTGCTTATTGTTTAATTTCTCGCAAAGACTCAAAGAAATAATTTTCTGCTTTTTTTTGCCAATTGCTTATTGCACATTGCCTATTGCTTCTCCGCTTTCATCTGCGGAAAGAAAATAACATCCTGTATCGAATTCGAATTGGTCATAATCATTGCTAACCTATCCATTCCTATTCCAAGACCTGATGTAGGTGGCATACCATATTCCAAAGCTCTGAGAAAATCTTCATCCAGCATCATCGCTTCTTCGTCACCTCGTTTTCCTAAATCCAACTGATCTTCGAATCTCTCTCGCTGATCAATAGGATCATTCAATTCTGTGAAGGCATTGCTGATTTCTTTTCCATTACATATGGCTTCGAAACGTTCCACCAAACCAGGGGTAGTTCTGTGTTTTTTTGCCAATGGTGACATTTCAACTGGATAATCTGTGATGAAAGTTGGCTGAATAAGTAAAGCTTCACACTTTTCGCCAAATATTTCATCAATTATTTTCCCTTTACCAATATTCGCATCAAGATGGATATGTAATTGCCTTGCAGTAGTTCTTAATTGAGCTTCATCCATCTGACTGATGTCAATCCCAGTAAAATGTTCTATGGCTTCAAACATGGTAAATCGTTTCCATGGCCTTTTGAAATCAATGACATGATCTCCTACCTGAACTTCAGTTTTACCATGCAGATCCATTGCTACTTTCTCAAGCATCTCTTCGACAAGTGACATCATCCACTCATAGTCTTTGTAGGCAACATAGAGTTCGATCTGCGTAAATTCAGGATTATGAAAACGACTCATCCCCTCATTTCTGAAATCTTTGCTAAACTCATAGACGCCATCAAAACCTCCAACAATAAGACGTTTGAGATACAATTCATTTGCAATGCGCAGATACAATTTCATATCCAGCGTATTGTGATGTGTTACAAAAGGCCTTGCTGCTGCTCCTCCATATAGGGGCTGCAACACTGGAGTTTCAACTTCGAGATATCCCTTTTCATTCAGGTACTCGCGCATACTCGTATACATACGGGAACGCAATTCAAAAACTTTGCGCACTTCCGGATTGACGACCATGTCAACATAGCGTTGACGATACCGTTGTTCGGGATCAGTGAATGCATCATGTACTACGCCATCGGCATCGACTTTGACTACAGGAAGTGGACGAAGCGATTTGCTTAAAAGGACAAGTTCTTTTACATGAATTGTGATCTCTCCGGTCTTGGTCAAAAACGTATATCCTTTAACACCTATAAAATCGCCGAGATCCATCAGGTGCTTAAATACCTGATCATAGAGCGATTTATCTTCACCCGGACATATTTCGTCTCGGCTGATATAAAGTTGTATTCGACCGGAGCTATCCTGAATTTCTGCGAAGGACGCTTTCCCCATCACCCGGTTTGACATCATACGCCCGGCGATGACCACTTCCTGAAAATTCTTCTCTTCGGGCTTAAACCCTTCTTTTATAGTAGCCGCATGGGTATTGACCGGAAAAAGCTCCGGGGGATATGGATTAATACCCAGTTCAATAATTTTCTGGAGATTTTGTCTTCTTACAATCTCCTGTTCTGAAAGATGAGCCATGTTATAATGTTAAACTTTAGAGTGCGAAATTAATTTATTATATCCCTCGTCCTAACTCAATATCAAATGAAACCAATTGCCCTGGCTTTTAGGCCAGGGAATGTCATTTCAGCCAATTTTGGGATTTAGCCCATAATTAGGCTTCTATTGCGCTTATCCCGCACATAATGATTTTTTTGACTGTGAAAAAAGTAACACCTTCGCCCCATGCCCCCTGTTGAAGAATTATATGCAGAAATCCTGTTGCCGCTGGCTTTAGAGGGGACCTATACCTATAAAGTCCCACCGTCAATGGCCACAAAGGTCACTTTCGGTATTCGGGTTGAAGTTCAGTTTGGAAGCCGGAAAAGATATGCAGGGCTCGTGGTCAATGTGACTTCAAAAGCTCCTGCTACCAGAACAAAAGAAATCATCAGCATCCTTGACGAATCCACCTTGATGCATCCCTGGCAGTACAAACTCTGGCTTTGGATGGCTTCTTATTACTGCTGCACACCCGGAGAAGTCATGAAAGCTGCACTACCCGGAGCTACCTTGCTATCCAGTGAAACGATCATCAGTCCCTTACCTGTCCCTGAAGATGAGATTTTGCAATTAGCTAATCCACTTTATGACCTGATGAGGATTATCCAGGCAAAACCATCTGTCTCCTTAGATGAACTTGAAAAAGAAAGTGGGCTAAAAGTTCTCTATCCGCACATTATCAATCTCTATAAACTCGGGATGATCGTAGTGGTTGAAAGGCTTGCAGAAAAATATGTTTCAAAAAAAATAAAGCAGATTCAGTTAGCCGATGAATATGCTACCGAACAAGGATTACACAAAGCATTGGACCTGATATCTTCGAAAGAAAATCAACTCAAATTCTTCCTGAGTTATCTGTCTCTTGCAGGCGAAGAAAAAATTCCCCTGGACATAAAAGATGTAATAGCAAAAGCAGAAATAGAGAAACCTGTCATTCAATCACTAGTGAAAAAAGGTATTTTCAAAGAAGTGACCCGGGAAATCAACCGGATGGACCGCTTCAAAAATGAAATTTTTCCTGATGATACATTACTGTCGGTAGCACAGCAGGAAGTCTATGAAAGCATACGCCATCAATGGCAGGAAAAAGAAGTTGTGCTTCTGCACGGCGTGACCGGGTCAGGTAAAACGATCATCTATACGCAGTTGATTGAAGAGGTGATTAAGGAAGGTGGACAGGTGTTGTATCTCGTACCTGAAATTGGATTGAGTGTACAGATCATGAACCGATTGATTAAAAAATTTGGTCATCAAATCACAATATCTCATTCCAGGTTGAGTGAACATGAACGCGTGGATCTCTGGAATCAGGTGAAAGAAGGAATCCCGATTATTGCCGGTGTCCGGTCAAGCATTTTTCTTCCATTTCAAAATCTAAAACTCATCATAGTTGATGAGGAGCATGATACAAGTTATAAGCAGCAGGATCCAAATCCGCGATATCATGCGCGCGATGTAGCGATCTATATGGCACAAAAATTAGGTGCAAAGGTATTGCTGGGCTCGGCGACACCATCGATTGAATCATATTTCCACAGTGAATCCGGAAAGTATGGAAAAACGTTTTTGGGCGAAAGATTTCTCGGCATGGAATTACCTATCGTCACGCTCATTGATAAACGAAAAGATAAATCCGCTGAAGGATCTCCGTATAGTCACACACTTATTGAATCAATAAAAACAACATTAAGTGCAAAAAAGCAGGTCATCATTTTTAAAAACCGAAGAGGATATTCTCCTGTATTGAAATGTAATGTGTGTGAATGGATAGCGGAATGTAATCAATGTGATATTTCACTGACCTACCACAAAGGCCGCAATAAACTAGTTTGTCATGTGTGTGGGACAGTAAAGGAAATGATTTCACTTTGCCCAGCATGTGGTTCACCGCGACTATCGCTTGAAGGTTACGGCACTGAAAAGATCGAAGATGAATTGTCTGTCATTTTCCCCGAAGCAAAAATCCGAAGGATGGATTTGGATACGACGCGAGGAAAAAATAATCTTGAAAATCTCATCTATGAATTCGAACGCGGCAAAATAGATATTCTGGTAGGTACACAAATGGTGACAAAAGGATTAGACTTTGATCACGTGGGATTGGTCGGTGTTATTTATGCTGATCAGGCTCTTCATTATCCTGATTTCAGAGCGGCAGAGCGAACATTTCAGACCCTCGTACAAGTGAGCGGAAGAGCGGGCAGAAAACATGAACAGGGCAATGTGATGATTCAGACATTTCAGCCTGAGCATCCGGTTTTTCTGGATGTCATACACAGTGACTATTCCTCTTTTTATAAAAGGGAAATTAAAGAACGCGAGATTTTTCGGTATCCACCCTTTGTGCGCCAGATAGCCATTTCGATTAAGCACCGACAAGCTGATATCAGCAGGGAAGCAGCTGATTTGTTGGTGACTGAATTAAAACCGCATTTAGGAAAAAGGGTTCTGGGTCCTTCTGTGCCCACGGTTGCCCGGGTCAGGAATCAATACATCCATATGGTGTACATCAAGATAGAGAGGAATGCTAAACTGCTTGCTGAAGTAAAAAATGCACTGCGATTATTTCAGAATGGAATTGTCAAAAGAAAGTCTCTGTCTACAGTACGAATAAGCATCGATGTTGATCCATATCATTAATGCCATGATAACCATTTAATATTTATATTTTTATTACCTATTCTCAAAAAAATTACCCTGGAATGGATTATGCAAAAATTGTTAAAGCCCAGGCTGATTATTTTAAATCGAATGCTACTAAAAACATTGATTTCAGAATTGAACAACTCAAAAAATTAAAATCAATTCTCAGGAAAGAAGAATCTCTGCTATACAAGGCCATTTATGATGATTTTAAAAAGTCAGAATTTGACACCTATGCTTCAGAGCTGAGCTTTGTCTATCGGGAGATTGATGAAGCCATAAAGAAACTTCCGAAATGGTCCAGGCGAAAGTTAGCCGTCACGAATATTATTAACCTGCCCAGTCTAAATTATATTATTCCGGAGCCGCTGGGTACTTGTCTGGTTATGGGCGCATGGAATTATCCATATATGTTGTCGCTGATTCCATTGATCTCTGCGATGTCAGCAGGAAATACAGTTATACTGAAACCAAGTGAAATCCCGGCGTCTACAAGTGCCGCTATGGCAAAGCTGATTAATGAAAATTTTGATCCGAATTATATAATGGTGATCGAAGGAGGTATAAATGAAACTACCGAACTACTGAATCAAAAATTTGATAAAATATTTTTCACAGGCAGTACTTCAGTCGGAAAAATTGTCTATCAGGCGGCAGCAAAAAATCTAACACCTGTCACACTTGAACTGGGTGGAAAGAGTCCCGCGATCATCACAAAAGGCAGCAATCTGAAAGATTCCGCAAAACGAATTGTGTGGGCAAAATTTTTGAATGCCGGACAAACCTGTATTGCACCGGATTACATATTGATCGATGAATCGATGAAAGATACTTTTCTCCGTCACGCTATAGATTATATCCGGTTATTTGATTATTCATTCGAACATGATAATTATGTTCAGATCATCAACGAAAGGAATTTTAACCGACTGATTGGGTTAATGGATAAAAATAAAATTTATTTTGGAGGTGAATCAGATATGCAGAAGCGATACATTGCTCCAACCATATTTACAGATATCACTTTTGATGATCCGATTATGCAGGTCGAAATATTTGGGCCTCTGCTACCGGTGATTTCGTATACGGATCTGAGTAAAGCTATACATGATGTGAATGCAAAACCGAAACCACTAGCATGTTATATTTTCACTGAAGACCATAAGGTGAGAGACAGGTTATTGCGTGAAATATCATTTGGTAGCGGAGCTGTAAATGATACGGTGATGCAGATCTCCAATCATCATTTACCTTTTGGCGGTGTGGGTGAAAGCGGCATGGGCAATTATCATAGTAAAGCCGGTTTTGCTTCTTTTACACATTATAAAGGTATTATTGATAAACCTTTTTGGTTTGAACTCGATTTAAAATATCCCCCTTATTCAAAATCAAAACTATCATGGATAAAGCGGATAATGAAACTATAATTTTTGCCCCTATGCTTCGACCTACTTTACTCAACCTTGGGCTACACTTCGGCATACCCATCCTTTCACTCACCCAGCTCAGTGCGACGCAGCTCAGCAACCAACTTAAATCAAAATGATCTTCGAACCCTTCCAGATTAAAAACCTGCATTTCAAAAATCGCATCCTCAGGTCTTCAATAGGCGGCAGGACTTCCTTTTATGATGGGACAGTAACATCAGCATTTAAAAATTTTGAAAAAAGATTTGCGGAAAACGATGTAGCCGGCATTATCTCTGCGACGATCGCGGTGGATGACAAAAGGGCATCGCCAATGGAATATCCGAAATTGACGCATGACCGATTTATCAAGCCTTTGGCAGAGGCGATTAAAGCTGTGCATCAATATGACTGCAGGTACATCGTACAGATCGGAGAAGCCGGTGCACATACCCAGACCAGCTTATTCAGTCAAAAGGAAGATTCGAAATCATCCTCTACCCTATTCGATTTTTTCTATGGGTATGTCAATCGTCATCATGCGATGACCGAAGAAGAAATCAATAAAGTGATCAGCAACTACGCTCAAGCTGCAAGACGAGTGCGTGAAGCAGGTGCTGACGGAGTGGAGATCACCGCATCTAAGGGATATCTGATTCAGCAATTTTTAAACCCTGCTGTAAATCGGCGCACGGACAGATATGGTGGATCCATTGACAAAAGATTTCAGCTACTGGAAGACATCATTATAGCTACGAAGAAAAAAGTTGGAGATGACTTTCCAATAGGTATCAGACTTTCTTCGGCCGATTACAATTATTTGCCGGTGAATATTCGTCTGCCGATTCATTTCCCATTGAAAGAATGGTATTTCGGCAACACGATCAAAGAGAATTTATATTATGGTCATAAATTAAAAGCACTTGGTGTTGATTATCTGCATATCGATATGGGATATGGCTTTCCAAATCCAAAAGGCAATCCGGGCAATTTTCCCGTTCATGAGATAAAGATGTTTACGAATGCGGGTCGTCATCTTTCACTTAAATCGTGGGCCAGATCGGTAGCTTTTAATATGCTACCCGAATTCATTTTAAGTCCAATCATGAATATAGGCTGGAAATATGTACCTGGAATTTCTGCTGATCATGCAAAAAGATTTAAAGATGAAGTGGGACTCCCTGTCATAGCTAATGGAGGTTTTCAGGAAAGGGATTTTATTGAAAAAACATTGAGCGCTCAAAAATGTGATATGGTAGCGATGGCCAGGCCATTGCTGGCAAATGTAAATCTGGTTAAACTCTTTCAACAAGGTATTAATATGCCTGAAAAGCCATGCACGCATTGTAACAGATGTCCGGTTCGTACGGCTACCTATCCACTTGGTTGTTATGACATCACAAGATTTAATTCTCAAGATGAGATGGAAGAGCAGATCATCCGATGGGTGGCATCAAGTGATGAATGGATGAGTCAGGAACAATCAGCAGCTAATCATATTTCGAAATGAGAATTTTCTTCCTGATTATTTTAGGACTTCTTGACATAGGGTGCCTGATTGCGATGGTTTCATTATGGCGATCATCCCATTATCCCGGTGCAGAAATTGGAAATATGGACAGTAGTCTTGCAAAAATTTGTGCAGGGTTATTCCTGGGCATCACATTGGTGATAATTGGTATCTTTTATTTTAAGAAATAAACGAAATGCATTCATTGTTTAAAAGATTGTTCAACACATTCAAAACAAAAATCATAGCTCTGTTTTTTGTTTTTTCATATCTGACACCACACCATATTTTTTCAGCCACTTATCCGGCTTTACCACAGATTTTTATTCAAACGCCTTTTGAGCTTCCAACCGGTGGCCAGCTTATCATAGCATCAACCAGTGCAACTTTTCAAGCCGCTCTCAATTCTTCTCAACCCGGTGACATCATCCAATTGCAAGCCGGGACAACTTATACGGGTCCATTTACACTACCTACAAAGTCATCAGGAACGGGATGGATTTACATTATATCATCTGCATATTCAAGCTTACCTGAGCCCTGCACTAGAGTTAGCCCCGCTGATGCTGACCATATGCCTAAGATTGTGGTCAAAGCCGGAAATGGCGGCACAATAAATACGGCTTCTAATGCACATCACTTTCGTTTTGTCGGAATCGAATTCAGACCGGTGGCAAACAATTTTGTTTACAATGTCGTCTATATCGGCAATGGTGAAACTGATGCTGACAAACAACCAAACAATATCGTGTTTGACCGCTGTTACATTCATGGAGATCCTTCTGCAGGTAGCCGACGAGGTATTGGGATGAATGGGTCATACATTTCAGTCATTGATTCTTATATATCGGATTGCAAGGAAGATGGTGCCGATAGTCAGGCATTGGCTTGCTGGAGTAGTACCGGTCCGATCAAGATTGTCAATAATTATCTTGAAGGTGCCGGAGAGAATGTAATTTTCGGTGGTGCAGATCCTTCTATTCCAAATGCAGTTCCGTCAGATATCGAAATTCGTTATAATTATTTCTTCAAACCTCTTACATGGATGAATGAAGCATGGGATATCAAAAACTTACTCGAATTTAAAAATGCACGTCGTGTCCTGGTTGAAGGAAATCATTTTGAAAATAACTGGCCCAATGCACAATCCGGTTTCGCATTATTGATTACACCCCGCAATCAAAATAACACTGCACCCTGGTCGGTGGATGAGGACATCACCATTCGGTTCAATATTTTTGACAACATAGCCCAGGGAATAAATATCTCTGGGTTTGACTCTCCCAATATGAGCCAACGTACATCACGTCTTCTGATTCAAAATAATGTATGGCATGTAACCAATCTCGGAATGGGTGGCGATGGAAGATTATTCCAGGTGCTTAATGGACCTACGGATGTCATCATTGATCACAATACAGGCTTCTGTACAAATGCATATTTGGTTTCGGATGGAAATCCAAAGACAGATTTTTTTGTCTTTACAAATAATATTGTCACACATGCTAATTATGGATTCATTGGAACCGGAACTGCGTATGCGAATACAACCCTGGCGAAGTATTTCCATCCAAACTGGGTCGTTACAAAAAATGTTGACATCGGTGGTTCGGCCACAAATTATCCATCAGGAAATTATTTCCCTCCGAATATTGCAGCAGTTGGATTTGTGAATTATGCAGGAGGTGACCTTCATTTGGCATCAACAAGTGCTTATATAAATCTGGGTACTGATGGTAAAGATCTGGGGGCGGATATTGATTCGATTGGAATTGCTTCAATATATCATTGTGAGGTTCAGACCGGGATTTCTTCAATAACTACTGATCGATTGCAGTGCGTGATTTACCCTGTGCCTGCTGATGATTACCTACATATCCGAACAAACTTGTCTAAGGGAGAATCAAAGCAAATAAGTATATATGATTTGTCAGGGAAGAATGTTTTTTCAAAAAAATCAAATGAAAATAATGTGGATGTAGATATCTCATCATTTTTAAATGGAATGTATATAATCCAAATAAAAGTGGAAGGAATAGACTTCGTGAGGAAATTTATTGCCCAACATTAATATTTTTATAATTCAATACTATTATTTTGCCCTATTTCTTTCTGAATCCCTTTAAATTTCTTTTCTGATATTCGACAAAATCATCCTTAGAAATCTCAAGTGTCCGCAAGTTAGTATGCAGATGAAACTGAGGAATCATTGTTTCATTAAGGCGAATAATTATGGGTTGCTGAAGTTTTTTGGGATGTCCTTTCGGATAGTTATAAGCAGTATGACTGGCTCTCGTTCTCACTGGCTCAAGACCCAGACTTTTCAGAAATTTGATAAAATCCCTGGTTGGAATTTCCTTAATACCCATCAGGCAAATTCCAACCGCTTTTGCCTTGTTTCAATAAGGGGCAGATGCATTTCATTATAAAATAATGATAAATCGGGTTCTAAAATTTTATTATCCAATGAATGCTTTAGAGAAGTATTCGTATAAAGAAGACCTGCTTTGTTTAACAGCGTTTCAAATGTCCCTAATTCCTGAGTTTCCTGCACCCAAAGTTGAAGCATTTCATCGAACGCATTAAATGCATCATCAATATCTCTACCAAAGGATGATATGTCCAGCTCCGGACAATAGGCGACCACAAAATCCCCATCCTGGATTAACTGAACTTCTAAAATGATCTCTGTCTTTTTACTCATGATCCTGTTCTCTTTTTAGTAAATTTTCAGTTAATATTTGAGAAGCCAAAGTCCTGCTTGCTGAACGCACATACAACTTGTGTCGGAACCTGCTTGATTCCCACCAGCCGGCAGACACTCTAACTGGTATTTAAAATCTTCCCTAAAGTTACCTCATCTTTAGGAAAATGTCAAAAAATCAAAGCCAAAGAAAAGCCGTTAGCCAACTGACTGTGGCAGGACTTCTATAGAAAGTATTTCACGGAACTAACGAAGATCTTTTTCAGGAATTCACTTCCATCTTATAACCTACCCCATGTACAGAAGTAATTCCTACTGAATGATCAGCAGCTAATTTTTTTCGCAGCCGTGAAACAAACACATCCACACTTCGACTGACTTGCAAACCTTCATCTGACCAAACTTGCTGATGGATAAATTCGCGCTCAAGTAATTCGTTGGGATGTGACGCAAAGAGGTTGAGCAATTTGGCTTCTCTATACGTTAGTACCTGCTGAGCCCCGCCAAATTCAAGGATTTGTTTTTGCAGATGCATTCTGCTGTGACCGAAGTTAATCCATGCATCATCTGATACTGTGGTTTCAGGATTATTTATATTTGATTTTCTTCTTAGCCACCACCAAATACCGGAACCACAAGTAAGCCCCAACAATAGCAAAAGAGCCCTGCCTAGCCAATTTGAAGATGCAGGTCCTTCTCCAACAAAAGCAATTTCAATATAGTGACAACTCTCATTTGTTGCACGCCCGCCACAGGGAACAAGACTATCCTGCGTGAAATCCAATTGTTGATACCCCAGGTCAATCGTGCCATTTTCGCACTGTCGGACAGTCACATCATAGGTATTTTTAATCGCGTAAAAATCCAATGAAGCCTGCAGCAAAGCAGGTAATGAATCATATGCGAATGGTTGATCCATTTGCAATCTCCATGTCAGTGGATTGATTTGTTCTACTGCTCCGATACGGCTTGTATTATCTCCTGACACACGAAGCAATTTATCGGCTGTCCTGCGTATTGCAAGGTTTACTTTCTTGCTATCGGGGATCGGTTGTGACCATAAACTGTCTGTCCACCAAGTGATGATGGCTAGCATGAATAGTAATATTTGGACAGACCTTTTAAAATGCATGCCCTAAAATGTCGATTTTTTTCAACAACCGTCTAAACGCAATGCAAAAATTGAAGATCCTGAACTGACAATCTTGTAGAAATTATTCCTGTTGTCCGGAGTATCATGAATCTTTTGCCATGTTTTACCGTGATCCGCAGAGCGGAAGATTCCCTCTTCACTACACGCTATGAGGAACTTGCCAACCGATTTAACCTGATAGACACGGTTCAATTCCGCAGGTATTTCTATTGATTTCCACGAAGCACCTTGATCGCCGGAAATATAAATTTCATTTGATGTCAGGATCCCACCAAATTCCTGACCAAGTACTACCGCGACAAAACCATTTTGAAAGGGTGTGATACTTGTCGTAAATGTGGGCGTGGTGAGCACATGTGTCCAATTCTCCCCTTCATCCGTGGAGCGCCAAACACCATCCAATGCAGTGGCTACATAGACGTGGTTACTTTCGATCAGGCTGTTTATATATCTGGCCGTGAGCACGTGTTTCCAACTCAGACCATGATCTGAAGTTTTATAAATAGCACTTTCAGAGGTTGCAAGCAGGCCATCATCGGATGTCTCATGGACAACATTCACCCTTTCGTCTTTTAGGTTTTTCTGCAACGGCACCCAGAAACCCGCTTCTCCTTGTTGTTGAAATAATTCGTTTTGTACGGTTACAGCATACTTACCATTTTTGCCAGGATATATGCCGCGAATCCCGGCTAGACTTGAACTTTCTTTTTTCCAATTTGGTATAGCCTGGTTTGGGCTGGTATAGAGTCCTCCTCTCTCACCCATGTATAAATGGTCATCGATCAATTCCAGTGAGAATGGTGTAATTTCTGCAGGAAGCCCCTTACTTAAGTCACGCCAGGTTGTGCCACCATCAAAGGAAGCCATCATGATATTTGTTGTTGCAGGTGAAATCAAATTCGGCGTGAAAGGCTGAATGGGATGAAAAAAGAGCGAAAGAAACGGAAGTAAGAAATACATGATTTACGTTTTTAAATGAAATGATGGGGGAAAGTACAGGCAGAATATGATCCCCATCGTTTCAGCTTGTAAAACTATGTAACAGAAGTGTAAAAGAAGGTAACCTGGAGTGGAAAAGGTTGATAATCAATGAGAAATATAAATAGATGTTATCCCTTAACTCCTTCAAATGCCTCTTCTATTTTTTTCATCGTCATAAACATTCTTCCACTATCTGGGAGATGAGTGAATCCAAATTTCTTATAAAATTTTAATGCCTCATCATCGATTGGATCTACAATGACAGCCATGGCTCCAATCTTATCTTTAGCCACATGCAAACTTTTTTTAAGCGCATTTACCAATAACAACTTTCCATACCCCTGACCCAGAAACTCTTTATGTACCGCCAACCTTCCCAGCAGAATGACAGGAATATGAGGATAATGAATTCTTTTTTTCAAATCATCCGGCGCATCATCTATCTGAATACTGTCTGTACTAAGTGTATAAAAAGCTGCAACACGCTGTTGCCCATCAACAATCACAAAACAAGTACACACACCACTTTTAACATCTTTGGTTACGGTGTTCCTTATGTAATTGTCTAATGCAGGTTTGCCGCAAGAAAAGTGATCACGAATAAATTTTCTGTCGTAGGGAATGATTTCCAGACCCACTATTCTGAAATCATTTTGTCGTGAAGCTGAATAGCTTCCATTATTGCATTGTTCGGGGCTTCTTCAATGCCCATCAGCGCATTAAAAAACAATTCTTTGTCTCGTCTGGAAATAAGAATGCTCCTTTCTGCTTCAAGGATAGCAATTGCTTCTTTCTTTATAGCCCTTCTGGCAAAGTCAGAAAATGAAGTAAATCCCTTCAGACTTCTTGCTTGCTCGAATAACTCTTTTTCTTCCTTACTTACGCGAAATTCGATCCTTTCGCTTTCCTTTTTTGATGAGCTGGTACTCATGGCACTTTAATTTTTATTAAAATTACGGCATTTTCCCGTAAATTTTACATCCGTACGTACAATTGACGTAATTAATTTCTCACCGACTGAGTATTGACAAGTTTTCATTCATAAAAACTTGATTATTAAAAATTTATAGTCTTAAAATAAGCCGAAACGATAAGGGGGAATTGATTACTAAACCCACATGTAATGCGCATAAGTTATATTCTCCATTAGAAATACAGAAAAATGACTACATTTGCAGCCCGCTCAAAAGAAGGGCTGGAAGAAACATCGCGGGGTGGAGCAGTTGGTAGCTCGTCGGGCTCATAACCCGAAGGTCGTAGGTTCAAGTCCTGCCCCCGCTACTACAAATCATGTTAGCCATGTGTAAATCAATACTTTACACATGGCATTTTTGTTTTAAGGGTACTTTTAGCGAACATTTAAGTTTTTTTCACAGAATGCCTTTATTATCTGTCTTACCTAAAGAGACAAGAAGATCTTTATTTCTTGGAAATTCAAAATGGTGTAACATATTTGAGGACAAAATTTATGATCATTAAGTAAATGAGAGGGCTATTATTAATTTTTCTAATGGACTCCAATATCTTTTAATTATTGTTAATTATGAAGACCAGATTAAATATTTGTTTCATAGTTGCTTTTTACCATTTTTTATCTCTTCCCTTAATAAGTCAAGGCATACTAAAGGGTTTCGAGATAAATTTTGCATATTTGATAGAACCTCAAGATAGGCGATTGTTTGAATACCCTCATCCTGAAACTCTAATAAATATTGAAAAATCAAGTTTTGATTTTCAATACGATTTCTATATTAATAAAAATATTTTAAAGAAAAAAAAGCTTAATATTTATAGTGGCATAGGGTATTCAGTCCACATTAATAAATTTGACCGACCATTTGAACATGGATATTTTGATGGGACTGGCTCATTTGAAGCTAGATTTATAAGGCGATATTCAATTCACCGAATAAAACTTGTCAATACTTTCAAATACAATCTGATAACACATTCTAATGGACAGGAAAGATTAAGTGTTATTATTCCCTTTAATTTAAATATCGCATTGAACAAAAATATTGTAGGCGAATTTCATGAATATAAAGCTAATAAGTGGAGAGTTGAATTTAACAATTTTGAAATATATTCAGGGTTAAGTTATAGAATTGGTAAATTTGAACCAAACATTGCTTACCGCATATTTAATTTGCAAAAAATAGACCCGGTTATATTTAATTCTATTTTATTTGATTTTTTTCCAGATTTTTTGAAAATGAAAAATGAAATTTACAATCTTAACAAGATAATGTTTGGTATTTCATATCAATTTTAATAAATTGCAATAAGGGCCCAAAATTAGACTAGGACTTTAGTTACAATTGAGTTTCTGTATAAAGTATTAAAATACACGAGCCAGTAAGAGATACTAATAGCAGAAGCGAACATTAGAGTGTTCATTTGGTATTATTATTACATCATTGAATATTATGGTTCTACGCTATATTTAGTGGACCAAAACTAGCAAAAAATGAGTCCGGAAGAACTTTTCGCAGCTGCATTAGGATTGCAGGCCCCGTGGTTTATAGAGCAGATCCAATTTGAGCAAAATGAACAGAATGTGATTTT
>JBBSAQ010000085.1:0-15915 GCA_038252065.1 Chitinophagales bacterium | reverse complement strand
CTTAAACTGGCCGGCCAACGTTGGTCCATAGAAGGTGCCCAACAAGTTTTGAATTTAAGGGTGATGCGAATGAGTGGCAAATGGAATTTAATACGTGACGCTATCCGTGAAGCTGCCTAAACGAAAAAGTGAAATGCACCCTCTCGATAACCAAGTTGCCCTGTCGTAGACTTATCTATGCTTCCTCTTTGTACGTCCTGAATTCCTCCATCAATCAGTAGTGATTGACTTTTTTCAAATACAATTGAATCGATTTGAGAATTAATATTCCAAGTCAAGGAAAAGGAAAATAGGAATAACAATAAATTATTTTTCACGGTTTAAGTTAATTTAAAAGTTAAATAATTATGATAAAATTTTTATTTTTACATCAATGTTATTGATTAAATAAACATAATTGCGGTTTATTGCCTTTGTCCCATTCGAAACTTGCAATTTGTCATTAATCTTTTGATTATGTTATATATTCCATGTCAAATCATTAGATTTCCAATAATTGGTAATCATTTTTTTCAATACCTCTTATTGAAACACTTAATCTGCCAGCATGATATGCCAACTTTAAGTTACCCGATTTTCTAAATATTTTGTAAAACCCATAAAGAAACAGTCTTCTATTAACATCATTCACAGAAGGGCTATATATTAAATACTTATCTTGAATCTGATCATCGGTAATTTTTGTATACAAATCTGGATTGCATCCTAACATAATTATTGCTGATTGATGTTTTTTACTAAAAGCTTTAAATAACGAAATCAACTCTTTTGTTTCAATTCTCTTTGGATTTCCGTCTATTGATAAATATAGTCCTTTATCTGTGCTTCCATGGCTAATAAATACTATGTGGCTTGGATGTGAATTTCCAATTTTATTGTAAAGATTCTCTTCTTTTCTAAAATTTATGCTGCTTAAGTTTTCAAAAGATAGATTTTTATCTGTGAACTTGAAAATAGATTCGTATAAAGAATATTGGATAGTTCGTGTAGCCTTATCACTACTGCCTAGTACAAAAACTGAATTACAAGTTTCAATGATAATACTTCGATCTACGACATTTTTAAATTCTAAGAATTTTTGTACTATGTTAGAATTGTAGATAAATGGATAATATAGTTTAATACTATCTAATGTGTTACCCATCTCAGAAAAATTATTTTGAAAAAAATTGCAAATACACAGGTAAAACAACTTTAAAAAAGGGGTGCCATCAATTTTATCTAATATGGCGATTATTTCACTATATTCAATCTCATTAGAATTGCCAAGTAAAATGAAATTAATTCGTCTATATTGTTCCTGAAATTCTTCTGGATATTCCTTTAATACTAATTCCACAATGTCCTCATCGTCGGAATTCTCAATATTCTCAATATAAACGTTATAGAGATTATCAATTGATTCAGAAGCAAAATTTAATAATTTTGAATCTGAAAATTTAAAGACAGTTTTATTAAGGTAATTTGAAACTTGATCTATTTGTAATCCATCAATCAAATACTCTAAATGATATAATCTGCCTTCTTTGAGATTTAATCTTTTAGTTTCAAAAGGAAGTAGGCTATTATCTTCAGATGTTTTTTCATGTGAGCAAATAAATTTGGCTTTTATAATATTAGTTTGCATTAATCTGCTATTCTTGTTCTTCCCCTGAACCATCGAAAGCACCTTCATCTGAACAAAATGGTGGACATGGTGCTGCTGCTAAAACATTCTGGCCCGTAACCGCCTGGTCATTTGCTTTCAAAGCAAAATAAACCAAGTAATCATTGCCGGATTGACCTCGATCATCACCAGATGGAACAGAATTGCATTTTGCGGCAAACCAACCACCCTTTTTAGGTTTTAACGGACTCTGACTTAGTACCAAATTCATTTTCTTTCTATAACTATTAGCATCTGAAGGATCATTTGAATCATTTGTGTCATCTGAGTAATTAGATGGATCGCCATCAGTGTCTGTTAATGATGATACGATATCAAATTTTGTCGATTTGTAGACGAACATTCTTAATATGTCGGACATAATATATTATTTAATTTTTTGTGAATGCAAATATGAGTTATTTTATATTTCATGTCAATATAACTAAAGTTATATTGAGTTACTATTTCGTGCAAATAAAAATAAACATTAAATCAAAAAAAAATTGGTTTGGGTTGAAGCCTATAAAAAAGTATTAAACTCAATGTTTTAATAATTTTACTATAATAAAACAAATTTTTAATATGTGATTATTGCAATAAAATTACTTCCCCATCAAATTCACCGCCTCCGTCCGATTCGATACCTGCAGCTTATCATAAATCCTGTGGATATGCTGCTTCACCGTACCGGTCGTAATATTAAGTAATTCTCCGATTTCTTTATATAGTAATCCCTTCGCTAATAAATTTAATATTTCCTGCTCCCGGTCCGTCAGGGGAAGGGATACTACCACTGGGGTGACCTTCATACGCTGAAATACATCCAACACCCGCCGGGCTATACTCGGACTCATCGGAGAACCGCCCCGGTATAACTCACGGACTGCCTCCAGGATCTTTTCCTGTGAAGATCCCTTCAGGATATATCCTTTGGCACCGGTCTGCAGCGAATTGAAGATCTTGTCATCATCCTCATATACCGTAAACATGCAGTACTGCATACCCGGGCATTTTTCTGACAGCACCTTCATTGCATCTATCCCACTGGCCCGGGGTAAACCAATATCCACGATCAGGATATCGGTCGGATTGGAGGGTAAAAAATGCATTGCATCTTCCGCATTGGAATAAACCTGCCGGCATTCCATGTCAGGCTCTTCATTAAACATCTCCATCAGCTCACAGGCCACTTCTTTCAGGTCTTCCAAAACAGCAATTCGAATGGTTTCCATGGTTTAATCTTCTAAGGGAACAGTGATATGAATATCCATCGAATTTTCGAGTTTTTCATACCTGATCCGACCTTTGATGGCCAAAATTCGATTATCGGTGTTGTACAACCCGTTTCCTTTGTCTTTTGATGATATAGGATCAAAGCCAATTCCACCATTTTCTGAAATATGAATATTAAACTGTTTATCCACATGCACCCGAATGGTGACGGATTGAGCATTCGCATATTTAACTGTATTGTGCAGCGCCTCTTTAAAGACCATGAAAATATTCCGTCGCTTTTCACCCCCTATATTTAAAGGCTTGCCATCCTCATCCAAAATGAACTGCACCGGTATTTGATGTTCTTCAAGATACTCTGATGCATAGCGACGTAAATACCCGATCAGGTTTTCGGTATTGTCATAACGGGAATTCATGGCCCAGATGATCTCAGACATTTTTCGGATGAGCATATTACTTTGTTCTGCTATCTTTTTGATCTGTTTTATCTCCTGCTTCTCTTCGATTTCCTTCATGGCCTTGTCGCTCAGATATCTTATTGTCGTCAGGCCTGATCCAAGATCATCATGCATCTCTGCAGCGATTCTCGTCCTTTCATTTTCAACCGCCTGTTGCTTTTCAATGATCAATGACTGCTCGCGCAAAAGTTGATTATTCCTTTCCAGTTTGCGATTGTAGTAAGATCTTATAAAATAATAAATACCAAATATCCCGGTGCCAGCAGTGAGGATGATAAACCACCAGGTCATCCAATAAGGCTTAAGCACTTTGATTGAAATTTCTCTGGGTTCTGCACTTAAAAAACCATCTGAGTTACGTGATAACACGGAAAAAGTATACGAGCCCGGTCGCAGATTTGCATACCGTGCGAAACCATCTGCTGATCGGGAGTCAAGATACTCCGGATCATTGCCGATCAATTTATATCGGGTACGGGTAGCTTCCGGATCTCCGTTATCGACGGCATGGAACTCAAATGAAATCGTATTCTTTGAATAGGGCAACGTCAATGAATCCACATATTGAGCAACTCCAATGGTAGAATCGTGCTCATCGTTTATCAACAATTCACTGACATAAACCGGTGCCTGTTTTTCGGAAGGATATACTTTATCGGGCATGAAATAGTTGATACCATTCAAACCTCCAAATAACATCTCTCCATCTGTAGTCAGCAAACTGGCATGGGTATTAAATTCCAAATCCTGTATGCCATCCAAAATGGAATATGCCTTTGTCTGCTTATTCTCTGTGTAATATTTGATCAGTCCATGATTCGTACCGAGCCATAAGTTTCCATATCGATCTGCTAATGAAGTATAAATGGTTTGCAATAAAAGTTTATTAGTATCCTTCACCTGATTTGATTCCCGTTTATCCAGTCTGATATTAAACAAACCGACCGAATTTCCTATGAAGATTTCACCCGGTTCCTTGCCTTTGCTCAGCGAACGAATGCCACCCGAAACAGGTAAAGAATATGTGTATTGATGTTTGCGTTGAGAAACATTATATTCAAATACTAAAATATCGACTTCATCATTACTCACCAGCAGCGTTTGATCCGGCGCTTCCTTAAAAGAAGTGATGGTCCTGCACAAAGAAGTACAATCCAGGTAAGGGATAAGACGATACTTGTCATTGCTCAACGTGACTTCATACAACTTATTCCTATAATCATTCAGTAAGATTTTGCCGTTTTGCAGCATTTCCATTTGAGAAATAAACTCTGGGGAATTATGTGATTCAGGTTTTAATTCCGTTATTCTTCCAGTCTGCAGCTCCAGTGTAAACAATATTGTATCATGTGAGAAAATGATCGTATGCTGATCAATCTGTACACTCGCTAAAGAAGTGAAATCCTCAGTATGATCAGGAAGTTGGTTCCAGTGTCTGACTATTTTGCCGGTTTGATTCAATCGATAGATCCCTGATTTACGGGTAAATGCGATGTATTCCTTTGAAGTCTGTTGGAAAATTTTTGTGACCGATACGGAACTCAACCAGTGTTCAAACTTTTGTTTTCTCAGATTCCTGTACAATGTGCCTTTTCCATCCGCGCCTATCCATAGCGTTGAATCTGCATCCAGGTATGGCGTTACTAGGTATTTTATAGATTCCTTCGTGGTGGAAATGAGAGGTACAGTTGAATCACACACCTCCCGCTTCTGAAGATCCACGGTGTAAAGTTTTCCGGAAGAAGCGGCTGCCAGCAATTTTGTATTGGATAGTCTTACGAGGCCATTGATACTTCCATTCGAAATTTTAATACTATCAGAAAAAGATTTCTCCTTAAAATCATATCTTGATATTGACCCTGTGGGGTTCCCGATCCAAACTGAATTCAGATCACAAGGATAAATTGTGGAGATTTTTGTAGTAGTGTTTTTAAGAATATTGATAGCCTCATCCGGGTATAATCTGGTATGATAAAATCCATTTCTATTTCCATATACAATATCAGTGGAAGACACGGAATTTATTCCTGACAATTCATAAAACTCAGACAAGTCCAACCCATAGTTCTTTTCAATTTGTCTTTTGTAAATGTCAAAAACAAAAAATTCATTTCCTGCTTTCAGATAAAGTAAGTGACCCTCCAGCCAAAAAGCTTTATAGTTCTCCTTCAGTGTATCTCCGCAGGAATTGACCATAAAATAATATTGAAAATCGTCTTTCGCCGGATCAAAAACATGCAATGCTTCATACGTAGTAAACCAAATCAGGCCTGTTTTATCTTCAAAAAAATTGCTTTGAATGTTATAGCCATACATATGATGAGTACTTTGGCGGTATGTACGTATATGCAATCCATCATATACATTCAGTCCATCTGTGGAAGAAATGAATGTAAGATGATGACGAGGGCTGGTATAGATATAATTATTGGAATTCTGTGATGGATGGATTATGGAAAATAATTTCTCATTGTCCTGTGCTATTGAATATTGACAGATAAGGGTCCATAATAAAACACTACTAAAAAATAGTTTCATCCGTCGTTCTTGTGAATCCAAACTGTATCTCTTTTTTCAATTATTTTTTTGATCTCATTTCCGATTTCAGGATCCAGGATGACAATGGTATCTGTTGAATAGATAATCTTCATCTCTAAAATTTCATCGCCCTGAATGGTCTCGTTTTTCAGGCAACTTTCGGAGCTTATCAAAACCGCTGCGAGACATAAAACAAGATACATTAGCTTTTTCATACTACTTCATGTTTTTAAATTACACCCCGGGTAATTCCTGTCCCGAACATACCTCACACAATGAATCGATCAATAGTCTTCTTGATTTCATTCGCTTTTAATACTGATTTTAAATTTTAAGAAGAAGGCCCAACATACAATAGCCTGCATCAGGGTTGTTTTGGAAGACATCCTTCCTTTACATCGACGATCTCGTAAATTTCTCCTATACCATTCTGTATCGGCTTTGAAGCACATATTCGATTCCTCAACTCAAGGCAGCAAAATATGTTCAATAAAATTTTGATTCATGATAAAATCAAATTGAGTGCCTTTCTTATTCAAGACTATCTCACAATCGCCAGCTTGCCCTGTTGAATTCCCTCATCACTATACAAATAGTACATATAAATTCCGGCTGGTAGTTGTTGAAGGGATATATCCTGGGAGGTTGCCCCGGGCAGGAGTGCTGACTCCCAGATAGGACCTATCGGACTTCCATCCATGGTATACAATTTCAAACTGACATGATGCATTTCTCCAGACGACTGCAGTTCAATCCGTATCTGATCTTTTGCAGGATTCGGATAGATGAGCAGGGTGATATTCTTTTGTTCCAGGATCGACGTAACCAAACATGCATTGACAAAAACCGCATCTGATTCCCCCGGACAACCTGTATTGCTGATCATCCGCACCACATAATATCCTGTCTCTTTTGCCGTCCAGTAACGGGTTGTGGCAAAAGGTATGTCCTCCCCGTCTACCGACCACTGGTATTGCTCACCTGCGGGTGCAGCAAGGCGACATGTATCATTGACCTGAATGGTGGGAATAAACGATGAATTCACAATCACGGAAATGATATTGGAAGGCAGACTCTGGCCGCAGGAATTACTCACCACGGCAGTATACTCACCTGGCGTTGCCACCGTGATTTCATTTCCCGTTTCTCCATTGGACCACATAATAGTACATCCGACACAGACATCAGCAGCTGTTATAGTTACACTACCGCTACCACATATAACCGTCGATCCGTTCGTACTCAGGGTTGTCGCCCCGGGAAGAGAATTCGAGGTGACGGTGATTATATTAGAGATCTGACTTTGTCCGCATGCGTTGCTGACGATTGCGCTGAATGTCCCGGGTGCAGCCACTGAAATAGTGTTTCCTGTTGCCCCATTTGACCAGGTCACCATGCATCCCATGCATACATTGGAGGCCGTGAGCGTCGCGCTTTGTCCGGGGCATAATTCCGCAGATCCAATTGTACTTAAAACCGGTGCAGATGGGGCTGATCCTGTCGTGACGGTGATCGTGTTGGATACCGGGGATTGTCCGCATTTGTTACTTACATATGCTGAAAAGGTCCCGGGTGTCGACACTGTGATACTAGCGCCCATTAAACCATTTGACCATGTGACCACACATCCCGCACATACATTCTGAGCTGTCAGTGTCACACTTTCCCCCGTACACAGGTTTGTAGGCCCATTGGTCGTAATCGTGATTGCTTCCGGTTCCTCTTCAAAAGTGACTAAAATCGATGTGCCCTGGCTCTCTCCGCAGAAATTAGTCATATAGGCGGTATAAACATCTTCGGTATTCACCGTGATCGATTCGCCCCATTCGTTATTTGACCAGTACACATTACATCCAGAACATACATTAGTCGCTGTAAGCGTGACGTTTTCACCTTCACATGCATTCGAGGGGCCGCTGATATCTATTTCAGGGGAGTCGGGTATATACGTTATTTCCACGATTACAGACTCTGAGGTCCCACTAAAATTTCCACACCCATTCATTACAAATGCGGTGTATTCACCCGGTTCATCGACAAAAATAGAGGGGCCTGTTTCACCTGTAGACCAATAAATTTCGCAATCGGTACAGGACGTATTGGCATATAATACCAACCAATCCCAACTACATAAATCTATAATGCCAGAATAATTGAGGGTCGGTGTTTCCGGTTGTCCACAATAAACTGTAACCGGAAAAGCATCCTGGAAGTCTGTGTAGTTGTTACCGGGACCATAATCTGAATTCGTAATATGAACACCCAGAAAGTAATCACCAGGTGTTAAACTCTCAGGAATATACAGAGTAATATTTTTGGTAATCCATTGTGTTCCTTTGGCCTGAAGTCCCGAAATGGTATATGTAGCCGAACCCAATAGCTCATCAGTTGGATCGATGTAATCATCCTCCGAGAGATAGTAATTAACGTATAGTGGTCCCGAAAAAGTGGATGAAGAATAATTGTGCAATACAAAGTCTAAATCAACGATCTCTGCACCGGACTCAAAGTAATTTTGATACGAGTATGCTCTAAGGGGAATAAGGTCAGGGCTGTTGGGTGTATTGTTAGCAATGATCGTTTGAATTTGAGAAAACTTCTCGCCGGCTATGCGGGTATGTCCCGTGTAAGCATTCGGTTCATCTGTGCCATGCGACAAACAGCTGTAGGTATATATATCCTCATCAATTGAACTACTTCCACTTTGACCACCATATGAGTAGTTGTTGTGATACAAAATATACGTGAGAGCATTGTCAAACGTGCCATGTCTGACATACATATGCTCACCATTGTAGGGGGGCTCTCCGGGATAGCTATAATTATCATAGGGATTTGCATTGTGATAACTCGTTCCATATCCCAACCATCCTGCAAGTGCGCCAATAGGCCTGTCTAATACAATGATCCCCATATCATGTTCCCACAATTCATTCTGAGTCCAGCCTGTCCATGAATGTGAAGTTATCATTTGTGCATTTCCATAAAACTCATTTTCTGCACCATCATAAGCCGGCATCACGTGGATTTCATCAGCCCAGCCTCCATTATCATTATTATGCACACAGTGTCCTGCGGTAAGCACATGTTTGGGATCGATCAGTGCTCCTGAACATTGACTATAGGATCCTTCGGCCCAATTAGGAAAATGCATGTAAAGGATCACATTTGCACTGGCTGGATATTCCATAGGGTCACCTACCAGGCTTAATGATGAAAAATTGCGATCCAAGGACAAAGAAATGGGCTTATCCCTCCGGAATATTCCTGAATCTCCTGGCATAGAATGAAAATCCAGTATTTGAGCCGGATTGGTATCAGATTTTTCAATGCCTGTATTCAAATCAAAGTGTACAACGTGTCCGTTATTAATGGTTGTGTCTGGATTCAGGTTCTGCTTAGGGAAGGTCATCGGAGTGATATGCCTGTTTTTGTATCCATCAGAATGCTGTGCTGGTAAAATATCGGGGAGTAGTAGCAGCATCAGTGCTATAAAAATTACATGTATGGTTTTCATGACTTTTATTCTTTTGATGAAAGAATGTCACAAACCTATCTTCTCCTGATAACCTACAACATATAACCTTTGTTATAGAAGAGGTAAAAAGGCGGAAAAGAACAAAGATTTAAAGAAGCAAAGGACAATAATAAATGGGTAATAAGGAATTAAAAAATGGGTCACAAAAATAAAAACAGAATCTCCGAAAACGCCAGAAATTGACCATAAAATAATATTAAAAATCGTCTTTTGCCGGATCAAAAACATTCAAAGCTTCATATGTCGTAAACCAAATCTGGCTTGTTTTGTCTTCAAAAAAATTACTCTGAATATTGGACCAATACATATGATGGGGGCTTTGGCGATATGTCCGGATATGGAGTCCGTCAAAAATATTTAATCCATCGGTGGATGACAAAAATGTCAGGTGGTGTCTTTAGCTGGTATAGATATAATTATTGGAGTTCTGTGACGGATGAAGGATGGAAAATAATTTCTCATCGTCCTGAGCTATTGAATATTGACAGATAAGGGTCTATAAAAAAACACTACTCAAAATTAGTTTCATTCGTCGTTCTTGTGAATCCAAACTGTATCTCTTTTTTCAATCACTTTTTTGATCTCATTTCCGATTTCAGGGTCAAGGATGACAATGGTATCTGTTGAATAAATAATCTTCATCTCTAAAATTTCATCGCCCTGAATGGTCTCATTTTTCAGGCAACTTTCGGAGCTTACCAAAACTGCTGCGAGACATAAAACAAGATACATTAGCTTTTCATATTTCACGATTTGTAAATTTCAAATATGCACGAGTTGAAAAAATTTGTCCTTATTGTTAATTTTTGGATTCACTATTAATTTATAAGCCTCGATAATGCAAATATTAAAACCAATCCTCCAATCGTAATCACAGTGGATATAACAGATTCTTTCAATGTCAACCGGTGAAGATCTACTTCCTCCCAGTTTCCATTCTTGTCCATCCATCTTAACGTGAGAAAATATTGAATAAACCCAATAAGTAATAGTGTACCAAATGCTATCTTTTTACTTTCCATTCCGATTTCCCTGTTCATGAGGCTTAAGCCATAAGTTAATTCGATAACGCTGAATATAAATAACAGAACAGCCGTTAGCTTTACTGTACTTCTTTTATTCACACCCCAGAGGCCGAGCCGTACCCAAAGCGGATATTCTTTTTCGTTTTCCATTTTGTTTTAATTTTTAATAGTGGAGTTTTACACCAGAAATTTCATTCTTAAAAATATTGGGGAGAAAGGCAGGTTTTTATGATACACTCTACAGATATCAATATGTCTTCCTTCCTCCTCACGCTTTCATCAAAAACAAATAATCTTCCTCACAAACTCACCTAACTCAGTTTGCACCCTTACGAAATACATCCCTGAAGGCAAGCCCTCAATGTCCAGCCGGTGGTTAAATTTGGTGGAGCTTATAGTTCCCATAGGCGCATGCCGGACTACTACGCCCATTTCATTAATAAGCTCCACCCCTACACGTGTAGGTTCTAAAAATTCTATCGAAATATTCAATTCGTTCGATGCCGGACTTGGATAGATGTCTACATGCGTGAGGGAAAGATCCTCTTCCACACTCGTAGTGACATCAGTGCAGCACACCTGGTGATTCTCTGTCGCAGGATCGAGGAAGTAAAGACAAACCTGAAGATGCGCATTTGTAGGAAACCACCTTTGGTAAGTACTCGCCGTGCTGACGAGCGAATCATTGATGTACCATTGCATCTCCGGATATACCTCATCCGTATAAAATCTTGTCTTCAACTCTGACGTCTCAATTGTCTTTATGACATCACTGCAGTTCGTTGGATTGCATAAATAAAGACGGAAACAACACAACCGATAACAACCACATACCTTATCATAATACCTCGCGGAAACCACATATTGCCTGCATTGTCCGGATGGAATCGGTAGCAAATCGGATTGGATATTAGTACCTAATTCCTGGCTTACTGGACTATCGACATTCCACGTTAGTTCTTCAACTTCATCAGCAGGCTCATCTAACGTAAACCGATAGCCTCCCTGACCTTCAAAGAAGCGGTAGTTGATATTGCCGCAGTTGAATGGATTGTCAATACTGATCAATCTGCAACATTTGAAATAACAACCATTTAAAGGATCGCGGAAATAACAGCATACTTTATGTAGTCCCGGAGTTGTAAAAACATAATTCAACGTATTCGATTCCGAATTTGAAATACCTATATCATCTATCTCCCAGCTCAGCACTTCAACATCAGCGGCTATCTGGGTAAACTTGTATTCAAGACCACCGATATTAGAAACGAATTTATAGTTAATGTTCTCACACTGATCAATGGCTTGCTGGCAGCAATTGATCTTCACGGTAAAACAAATACATCCGCTCTGCTGGCATGGTAATCCGATACCCGAAAAAGTCAAATAACGTATACAGATCTCATATACACTATCCTTTGCGAAGGCATGTATTTTGTTTGTCCAAGTACCCCCGTTCACTATTGATGTATTGTCACCAAAATCTATCGTGTAAGATGAAATGTGTGCGGCTGATGCATCGACATCTTTTACTGTAATATTGCGACCTGAAAGTGTATATGTAAATTTGGGGTTCACATCTGCAGTACACTCGATAGCTCCGGGTCCAAAGCTTTTGCAATAGACCGACATCCCAAAATTATTTTCAACATATGTGCAGTATTTAAATCCTCCATCTGTATATGTATGTTCAACCGTTGGATCTGTGCCACTATTAAACAGAGTGGTTCCATCTCCAAAATTCCAATAATACTTTGCACCGTCTATAGATTCACTGGCATCTAGTACAGCATCATAATATGGCCACTCTCCACCCAGCTCAACAAATGCAACCGGTGGCTTACCACATCCTGCCTTAGGCTCTATATCCCAACAACACTGGAATATAGGGCTGCCTTTATATTTTACATTTTCACAAACTTTTGTTTTCTTCCCTGTTTCAATCTGAAGTGTAGGCTTATGCAGGATCGATTTCTGAATACCTCCCACAGTCCAACTGAAGGTATGATCAGCTGTAGGATAATCAGCCACATTACAATCCACAAATTTGGGCTTGCATATCACATTCGTCATGGATCCCTTATTCCACAATGCATAGGTGAAGCATTCACCGCAATCTGCACATTCTTCTGATTGACAATCCAGGGACAATGTATAATTGGATTGGGCACCATTGTATCCGTCGATGACGATCAGGTAGAATTCACCGTCCTCCACAACGATTGAGATTAGCTCGTCCTGCGAACCTGATTCTGAACTTTCATCCACACAATTGGATGCATCACATTCGGGCAGGACAAACATATCCAGATCAGCATTGAGATCTGTAAGCGAAACAGTTAATTGGCCTGAGAAATCTGCTTCATAAATATAAACGCGTTCATTTCCTGTCCAGTGATTCAATTGCTGGTTGCAATAATCATTCACATTATTTTGTCCTCCGGCTGCAAAAGAATTGGAACCGTTGATGACATCACCACATCCCACCGGATCTGCATCACTGCAGTCGAGATCGCCTGAGCCGCAGCTTAAAGAAATGTGGTATTCGCCTCCAAATTGAACCTCGGAATCAATAATGACCCAGATCCCGAACGGATAATCATCTGCATTAAATGATACTGACGTCTCCGAACCAATAGCACACCCAATCGTGGTGACAGGGGGACATCCGTTGGGACCAATGTTTGTGAACAATCCATACACAAAAAAATCTACATCGCCATTGATGGTCAGTGTGACATTTCCTGTTGCAGTAATGCTATATTGTTCCTCGAATCCATAATATGAAATATCACTGCATCCATATTCATACAGGCAGGATGGGCAGCCATGAATAGCAGCACCAATGTAGCTATCGACCTCTGAACCACATTCCAGGGGGTCTTCAACCACAGTGGCTGCCTGATCTGCTACAAAATTTACGCTGAAGCCTCCAAATGGATCGGCAGAATCAGAATAAAAATGAACTACCATACATCCGTCTGGATTTGATACATAGCTGATCGCTGTCGTGCCATAGCCCGGAGGAAGATTGAAATTGCAATACGTGACATCATTAATAGTGAGACCGTCATAAAAACAATCTACAGCATATTCGATGTCAACAAAATTGAAGATGGCATTGATTTCTGGCGGAGGTGGACATCCGGCAAGTTGAAAACCTGTGCATATGGTGACAGTATAATCTTCGCCACCTCCATAATCACCGCTTGGTCCACCGGAATCGTATAATGTAATCGTTTCCCCATAGATAAACAATACCTGTCCATCGACATCATCGATATTATAACTCTGTGCAGAAGATTTAGCCACACCGGAAACAATCAATAGAAATACAATGAATAATTCAATAATCGTTTGAGCTGATCTGTACCTCGTCATTCCTGTAAAAAAAGCTGGTTTCATGAGATTCTTGTTTTGATGAAGAATTGTCACAAACCTATCTGACAAAAAATCCGTGTCCTATATAACCTTTGTTATAGGCAGCTCAAAAATGGACAAAGCCATGTCCACACATAAAGGAAAAAATGGCTTCAGTTTCTGCAACAAAAAAAGATAATGAGTTTGCCTTTTGCCTGATCAGAATACATTGAAAACAAATGGAAAACAAATCCATGCTATTACACCAAGTACTATCAAAACAATCTGTGGGGTATTAAATGTCTCCTGTTCGACTACCTCTATATCCTTTGCATGGCGGATGGCATAATTCAACGCTTTAAAAGGTGGTATAAAAAGGAATATTTCGATCGCAGAAATAAGGAAGAGAACAATGGAAATGTTGCTTAAAATTTCGAATGCTACAATTACCGTAAAAAGCAGCCATGGTGAATAGCTCGCACCATATCCTTTTTCCTTAGCCATTTTTAGAATTTGCTGAAACAGAAAAGGCAAATAAAATATTCCAAAAAGCGTCCTGAATACAGGACTTATGCCGGGTTTTTCATGCTGTTCGATGAATTGCCATGCCTTGTAATTCCACCAAAGGCCATATAGCCCAAATGTGATCAGAACAAGTATGATAAATTTTCTCGCACTTATCAATTCTATTGCCTGATGATCGCTGTAGTCCAGTTGATAGTCATCATTTCTGATTTCAATTTGATTTTCCATAAATTATTTTGAGTGTATTGATTAAAAATCCATTAAGTAGTCACCTCATCCGAAAACCGTACATATAAATCCATCAAACAATGACAAAAAAAACATGACACTCAATATTATATTCGAATGAATTAAATTTTAGAAGAAGGCCCAACATCATTTGATCATTGGGTATATGCGCCAGGCCTCCTCCTCTCTTTCGTCGACTACATTTAAATATGAAAAGACTTTTATTGCGTTAATTATTAAATACAGCAATGGTTATACATTAAATTTTCAGAATAATTTAGAATTCTTTTATTTTAACTTCCCTGATATATCCACTTTATTTAAAACCATTTCTTTAAGAGCCTTTAGTTCTGTGGACAATTGTCCAAAATCTGCTCTTAGCGCTTTGTTTTCATTTTGAAAAGCAGCTTGGTTTTCATTTAGCATTTCATTTTCTCTAATTAAATTTTCAATCATTACCTGCTGCTCTTGTACAGCTTTTACAAGTGGTACTACGAACTCTGCATATCTTAATCCCCACAAACTCTTTTCATTCTGAGGTTTGTCAATGCCACTAAAATCAAATCCAATTTCGTTTGCTAATTTTTCTACCTCCTGGGCGATAAATCCGGTATATGTAATTTCTTCCTTCTGCAATCTGACTTGTTTATCTTTTTCAATAGTATTTTTTATTTTTTCATCCTTACTTTCACTTTTAAGCTTGTCTTCCTCCAATAATGCACTTATATCATTAACTGAAAGGTGATATGTAACTGGTCTAAGATTTAAAATGAAATCCAATCCATGAACATTTTCCTTAATATTATTTTTAAACCTCCCATCTGAAATGTTTGTCCATCCAGTAAAACCACCAATGCTTGTAATAGAACTATTCCCTATTCTAATCTGATTATTAGCAGTTGTTTTTGAATTATAACCAATAGCGGTTGTATTCAGAGCACCAGACAATATTGTTGAATTTGATTTTGCACCTAAAAATGTATTTTGATCATTATTCTCAATATCATATCCAGCTTCCCAACCTAATGCAGCATTATAAACATTATTACCTGAACTTGGAAAATCAGTAGTTAGTGAATTATACCCTACAGCTGTATTATAATTTCCAGAATAGTTTCTATATAAAGCAAAATATCCAAGTGCGGTATTTTGACCTCCATGACTATTGAACCACAATGCATTGCTACCCATTGCTGTGTTTTCATATCCATCTGTGTTGGGTGCATTTCACTTTTTCGTTTAGGCAGCTTCACGGATAGCGTCACGTATTAAATTCCATTTGCCACTCATTCGCATCACCCTTAAATTCAAAACTTGTTGGGCACCTTCTATGGACCAACGTTGGCCGGCCAGTTTAAG
>JBBSAQ010000084.1:0-16130 GCA_038252065.1 Chitinophagales bacterium | reverse complement strand
TTTTTTCTATGGAGCTAAAAATCCATTCAATCTTTCAAGTCTTATGATTAACCTTTTTTCTATGGAGCTAAAAATCCATTCAATCTTTCAAGTCTTATGATTAACCTTTTTTCTATGGAGCTAAAAATCCATTCAATCTTTCAAGTCTTATGATTAATCTTTTTTCTAAGAAGCTAAAAATCCATTCAATCTTTCAAGTCTTATGATTAACCTTTTTTCTATGGAGCTAAAAATCCATTCAATCTCTCAAGTCTTATGATTAACCTTTTTTAAGTTGCTGAAGTCTTGGCGAAGACGATCTTTCTTTTTATCCTTTCCTTCGCCCTTTATACGAACAATCGTTCGTAAAGCGTTATTTTTGCACCATGAGCAGATATTTTCCCCTGAGGATCAATCACATAGAGCGTGAAACACCGGAATGTGTCTCTGTCTGGCTGGATGTACCTGAGAACCTGAAGGAAGAATTCGACTATAAATCGGGGCAATACCTTCCCTGCCGGGCGACGATCAATGGGGAAGAAATACGTAAATCTTATTCCATTTGTTCGACGCCGGATGAACATAATCTGGTCATTGCTGTCAAGGAAGTTTATGGCGGAAGGTTCTCCACCTATGTCAATCAAAAATTGAAATCCGGTGATCAATTTGAGGTCATGACGCCGGAAGGTAAGTTTACACTTCCTGATCATTTAAAAGCAGATGCCGAGTTGATTTTTTTCGCTGCAGGCAGTGGTATTACACCTGTGATTTCGCTGATTAAAAATTTTCTTATTCATTATCCACAAGGACAGGCAAAACTTTTTTACAACAATAAGACCAGTGATACGATCATCTTCAAAGATGAACTTGAAGGATTGAAAAATATCTACATGGATCGGTTTTCAGTATATCATCTGTTGACACGTGAAATATCAGGTTCGGATTTATTGTCGGGGCGGATTGATGCTGAAAAATGTATTGCATTCTCCAAACATTTATTTGATGTCAAAGAAGTAGATGCTGTATTCATCTGCGGCCCGGAGCATATGATATTGAATCTGAAAGATGGATTGATCAAAATGGGGCTGAAAGAAGAACAGATCAGATTTGAATTATTTGGTACGGCTCCTGTGGTAGAATTCCAGGATAAAAAAGTAAAACCAATTGATATAGGTGATGATCGGATATCAAGAGTGACATACCGGATTGATGGACATGAATCGGATCTGCAGGTGAGGTATCATGGTGATGTTGTACTGGATGCAGCACTTCAATCAGGATTAGATCTTCCGTACTCATGCAAAGGCGGAGTCTGCAGTACATGCAAAGCGCTGGTGGTCGAAGGGAAAGTGCACATGGATATACATTATGGGCTAGAGCCGGATGAGATTGATGCGGGATATGTACTGACGTGTCAGAGTCATCCGAGGTCGGAGAGGTTGATATTGGATTATGATATACAGTAACCCTTCGGCAACAATTCTTGAATACCTAAATACAATGACAAATTCAACACGTAAAGCAGAAATCCAAACCGTAGCCGCAAGACTTTTCGGAGAAAAAGGTTTTGCAGGATGCTCAGTCAGAGATATAGCTCAGGCAGTGGGATTAGGTGCGGCAAGTCTTTATAATCACATGGATTCGAAAGATGAATTGCTGACTAAGATTTGCTTCGAATGCGCAAATGAATTTCTGGAGGGAATGAATACAATTGACCAATCTTCAAGTGGTCCGGAAGAAAAAATAAAAAAGTTAATCAGGTTACACATCCATATTGCATTGAATGATAAAAGTTCTGTGACTGTTTTCAATGATGAGTGGAAGCATCTGCGGGAGCCATTTCTTTCAAAATTCCTGGAGCTTCGAAGAACCTATGAAAAAACTTATCTTAGAATCATCAGAGAAGGAATTGAAAAAAAAGTATTCACACCGTTGGACGAATTTATTATCTATCAAATGATACTGGCATCACTGCGATGGCTGCATCTGCCGAATATTAAAAAAACAAAGCTCACGGAAGAGGCATTGACTGAACAAATCACCATGATATTGATTAAAGGAATAGTAATATGAACATCATAGATATAGAATCAGGCTTTCAGGAAAAGATCGATAAGGATATCCGAATCGAACCACGTGACTGGATGCCGGATAATTACCGACAGACATTAATCCGGCAGATCAGCCAGCATGCCCATTCTGAAATTGTCGGAATGTTGCCTGAGGGTAACTGGATTACGAGGGCGCCATCATTGCGAAGAAAAGTGGCTTTGCTGGCGAAAGTGCAGGATGAAGCAGGTCATGGATTGTATCTGTACAGTGCAACCGAAACGCTTGGGATTGAACGTGATGAATTAATAGAACAACTACATTCAGGTAAAGCGAAATACAGCAGTATTTTTAATTATCCCACGCTGACCTGGGCAGATATGGGAGCGATTGGCTGGCTAGTGGATGGTGCGGCGATATTAAATCAGATTCCGCTGTGCCGTTGTTCGTACGGACCATATGCACGGGCGATGGTTCGTATCTGCAAAGAAGAAAGTTTTCATCAGCGGCAGGGGTTTGAAATCATGGATACGTTATGCAAAGGGACACCCGCACAAAAAGCAATGGCTCAGGATGCGCTCAATCGCTGGTGGTGGCCTAGCCTGATGATGTTTGGTCCAAAAGATGCTGAGTCTACACATACGGCGCAATCACAGAAGTGGGGCATCAAGCGATTTACGAATGATGACCTGCGTCAGAAAATGATAGATATGTGTGCTCCACAAGCAGATCATCTCGGTATCACCATTCCTGATCCTGATCTCAAATGGAATGAAGAAAGAGGCCATTATGATTTTGGAGAAATCAACTGGGATGAATTCTGGGCTGTCGTCAAAGGACATGGGCCATGCAATAAAGAAAGACTTGATGCCCGCATCAAAGCATGGGAAGATGGTGCATGGGTAAGAGAAGCTGCTACCGCATATGCAGCGAAAAAAGAAAATCAAATCATGACTAAAACACAAGCCGTATGAAATCATGGCCATTGTACGAAGTATTCATAAGATCTAAAGCAGGTCTGCATCATAAACATGCAGGAAGCCTTCATGCTGCAGATCCAGAGATGGCGATCGAAAATGCACGTGATGTGTATTGCCGACGTAATGAAGGCAACAGCATTTGGGTTGTTTTGTCGTCTGATATCACAGCTTCTAATCCCGCAGAGAATGAAGAGCTCTTTGATCCTGCGGAAGATAAGATCTACAGGCATCCGACGTTTTATGAGGTGCCTGAAGGAGTGAAACATCTGTAGGGCTGATGGGTTTATGGGCTTATAAGTTTATAAAGGTTATGAGGTTTATAAAGGTTATGAGGTTTATAAAGGTTATGAGGTTTATCTAGGTTATAATGCCTTTGTTGGAGTTTTCTCCAACAAACACCAGGAGATTATAAAATAATACAGCATGCATTTAATTGTCTTTGTTTTTTCCCTATTCATTTGGTTGGCTTGTGGCCAAACGAAACTTGTGACGAAACAGGAACCGGATAAAATAAATGTTTTAGATACTCCAAAAGTATTTGTGGATACGCTGCCTTCTGATAAAAGTGAAAAGGAAAAATATACGGTGGATTATATCATGGGGCATTTTGATCCGGCGACACATCCTGATTTTACGATCGTAGATATTAAGTATGCTGATCGTGAAGGATTGTATCTGAGGCAGGATACGTACGAAGCATTTAAGCGGATGTATGATAGAGCCCTGAAGGATGGAATACGATTACAAATCAAATCGGCTACCCGGAATTTTGAATATCAAAAAGGAATATGGGAAGCGAAATGGACAGGAGAGAAATTGATTGAAGGTGGAGAAGATCTTTCAAAGACGACACCAGATCCGAAAGAAAGAGCATTGAAAATATTGCGGTATAGTTCGATGCCGGGCACAAGCAGACATCACTGGGGTACGGATATGGATCTCAACAGTTTCGAAAATAGTTGGTTTGATAGCGGAGATGGGCTAAAGATGTACAACTGGTTAAAGCAGCATGGATCTGAATTTGGATTTTGTCAGCCTTATTCGTCAGGAAGGCCCAATGGATATCAGGAAGAAAGATGGCATTGGTCCTACATGCCTGTATCCGTGGGGTTGACAAAGCTTGCCGAAAAACAATTGAAGAACGAGATGATCACAGGGTTTAAGGGAAGTGAATCGGCGGTGATGATTGATGTAGTGAAGAAATATGTGTTGGGGATTAATCAGGAATGTGTGAAAGAGTGAGACGAAAGTGAAGAGTAACGAGTAACGAGTGAATGAATGTATGACGAGTGACGAGTAACAAGTAACGAAAAAGGAGATCGGTTGTAGAGACGTCGATTTATCGCGTCTCATTGCACAACCCAAGAGACAAGTAACAAGTAACGAGTAACGATTAACGAGTAACGAATAAGGAGTAACGAATAAGGAGATCGGTTGTAGAGACGTCGATTTATCGCGTCTCATTGCACAACCCAAGAGACAAGTAACAAGTAACGAGTAACGATTAACGAGTAACGATTAAGGAGTAACGAATAAGGAGATCGGTTGTAGAGACGTCGATTTATCGCGTCTCATTGCACAACCCAAGTGACAAGTGACGAGTTAAGAATGAAAAGTAACATGTTAAGAGTGAAGAGAGCTATTAATTCTAAAATCCAATGCTTCGGCCTGCTTTCTCTCATCCTTGGTTCGACCTTCTTCCGCTCATCCTTGTGCTATGGTTCGACTTGCATCTCTCAACCTCGTGCTACAGCTCACCAACCGCAGCTCACCAACCGTGTGCTACAGCTCAGCAACCATTGAAAATCCAAAATCGAAAATCGAAAATGTCCTTTACAGAATCTAACATGTTACCCCTCGGAAGTGAGGCGCCGCCATTTGCTTTGCCGGATACAGTTTCGGGAAAAACTATTCGGCTTATGGAAATCGCATCTGATAAAGTGACAGTGGTCATGTTTATTTGCAATCATTGTCCGTATGTGGTGCATGTCAATAATGAGATCGTGAGCATCGCGAATGACTATATTCCAAAAGGAGTTGCTTTTGTGGCGATAAGCTCAAATGATGCGATGAATTATCCGCAAGATGGACCTGATCAGATGAAGATAGTAGCTGAAAAACTTAAGTATCCGTTTCCGTATTTGTATGATGAAAGTCAGAATGTGGCAAGGGCTTTTGATGCGGCCTGCACACCGGATTTTTATGTTTTTGATAAAGATCTAAAGCTTGCCTATCGGGGTCGGCTTGATGATTCGAGACCAAAGAATACAAATCCATTGACCGGGAAAGATTTAAGAGATGCCATTGATGCTTTGGTTGCAGGACGGCCGGTTGCTGAGAAACAGTATCCGAGTGCAGGGTGTAATATTAAATGGAAAATGTGAGTAGTGAGTAGTGAGTAGTGAGTAGTGAGAAGCGAGATGTGTGATGTTTGATTCGACCTGCTCAACTCATCCTCGTTCTACAGCTCATCAACCGATGTGAGATGTGAGATGTGAGTAGAATAGTGCGTTTTTTTGTCTCCTATCTCTTATCTCAAATCCCAAATCCTACATCGAATTCATAATTTAATCTTCCTTTTTAGTTATATAATCTTTGGCAACAGATTTCAAAGCAGTCATCTCCTTAAATTTTGTTTTCGCTTCACCTGCCGGTGAACCGAAATAAGAGTGACCACCTTCAAGGTCGTTCATGACACCGCTTTGTGCATAGACAACTGTTCTGTCGCCGATATGCAGATTTTGTGTGATCCCTGCTTGCCCATAGATTACACACCAATCACCTATGATTGTTTTTCCGGCGATGCCGACTTGTGCTGCGAGGAGACAATTTTTTCCGATCACCACACCGTGACCGATCATCACCTGGCAATCAATTTTTGTTCCTGCGCCGATGATGGTATCACCACTTACACCTTGCGCGATGGTGCTGCCTGATCCTATCCACACATCATCTTCTATGATCACTCGCCCACAACCTGTCCATGCCTGGTATTGATCCGGCCATTTTTTAAAATAAAAAGCCTGTACCCCGATGATCGCACCAGAATGAATAACAACACGATCACCTAAATAAGAATGCGGCCTGATCACAGCGCCTGAATGAATATGACAATTTTTTCCAATCGTTACATTCTGACCTATGATGGCACCTGGTTCGATTATAGTAGATGGATCGACATTGTAATTCTCACGCAATTCAGTATTTAAAGCAATAGGAGGCCTGAATCGATTGACAATAAGTTCGTAAGCGACAAATGGTTTCTCAACGATCAGGAGTGCTTTACCGGGAGGGCACTCCATCGCAGAGGGCACAATGACAACGGACGCATTCGATTGAAGAGATGCATTAAAATACTTTGGATGGTCGACAAAAGTGATATCGCCTGTGCGTACTTTATGGATCTCATTTAGTCCTCCGACCATGATTGTTTCATCACCGATGATCGTAGCACCGATCCAGGATGCTATGTCTGTGACGGGAATGGGGCTTTCAAAATTCATAGGGTTACGATTTGGCCATAAATTTAGATACCCCTGACTGAATACGGGATAAAATTGAAATTTAGCTTGAAAAGGATTTCGACGAAATCAGACAGCACCCGTTTTTATTGGGCCATGACAGAATCAGAAGGATTTACATTTTAAACACTTTTATCTGTTGCCTTAAATATTCATTACCTTTTGATAACGAAAACCAAATCATTGATGAACACAAACTCCCTCTCCCGCAGAGCCTGGCTTCAACGAAGTGCCATGGCCGCAGCTATTTTACCGGTGAGCAACTGGTATCGTTTTACAGATGATTCTCAATCTCCACCCAAAGTTGGTGATCCAAAGGGAAAGATCAGACTGAATTCAAATGAAAATCCATACGGACCTGGTGAAGCGGCTAAAAAAGCTATAATGGAAAGTCTAAAAGAGGCCAACAGATATCCGTGGGAATATATTACGGCATTGAAAGATGAGATCGCAAAGAAAGAAGGTGTGTCGTCTGATCATATTCTGATCACTGCCGGCTCAACAGAATTATTAGGATTGGCTGGTCTTACATTTGGAATTAATGGCGGAGAAATACTGGCCTGTCATCCGACATTTGATCTTCTGCCGGTGTATGCCAGTAAGATTGGATGTACATGGGCAAGGACTCCGCTGGATGCAAATTATCAATATGATCTTGGTGCACTGGCCAATGCCGCTGGATTGAATACAAAACTTATTTTCATATGCAATCCAAATAATCCAACAGGTCTTGAATTGCCGTATGATGATCTAAAAATATTCTGCGAATATCATGCTCCGAAATATCCGGTCTACATCGATGAAGCTTATATCGAATTAAGTCCGAATGGCCGCAGTAGCAGTATGGTCGGATTAATTGAAAAACTCCCGTATCTCATTGTCGGACGCACATTTTCAAAAGTATTTGGCCTTGCAGGTATGCGCATCGGATACGCTGTAGCACAACCTGAGATCATCGAGGCGATGAGCAAATTGAGCACCGGGCGTTCGATGTCTCTTTCAGTTCCTGCCGCAGCAGCGGCTATGGCTTGTCTGAAGGATACTAAATTCGAAGACTATTGCAGAAATAAGATTAGTGAAGGAAAAGCTATTGTATGTAAAGCTTTTGAACAAATGGGCGTAGAATACTTACAGTCTTCCACCAATTTTGTTTTTTTCAAAAATAATAACTTCAGCATGGATCCTGTTGCCGCAATGGATCAGGAGAACATTCTCATTCGGAATTATAATTATGTGCCCGGTTGGTCGCGCGTGAGCATTGGGACCATTGAGGAAATGAAGATGTTTGTCACCGCAGCAGGGAAATATTTGTCCTGAAATGAAAACAATAGGCAATTGGCAATATACAATCGGCAACAGGCTATGAAAATCAGTGGGCTCTTAATCCAATATTCGCGACTTCTTATTTTTTGAAGACGATTACGGAAGGGAATTTTAATCAAATAAAAATTCAGGATAATTTTTTCAGATTTTCGGGTGGAAACAGATTTTTATTCAACCCTTTCCGGGTTGGAAAAATATTCCATTTCATTATTCCCCGGGTTGCAACCCGGGGCTAATAACATCGGATCCTTTCAGGATCAAATACGGAATTCTCCCTCACGATTCATGTCAGTTGTTGACCTGTACTATTAGAACGTGTATAACATATGGAAGCAAAAGTTTCATGCCACATTATTCACTATGGTTGCTGAGCTGTAGCACGTGGATGAGTGCCGCAAGTCGAAGCACACTATTCATTATGGCTGCTGACAGTTCTCTCCGGTCGTTTTTTGCTCTTTGCTCTTTGCCCTAAGCTCAATGTGCTTCAAGCCAATTGACGCCCACACCCATTCCTACTTCTACAGGAACGGGGAGATCCGGAATGGCATGTTTCATTTTGTCTTCAACCATGGATCGCAATTCAGCTTCTTCGGGTTTGTATAGATCGAATACCAATTCGTCATGCACTTGCAGGAGCATGCGTGATTTTAGTTTGCGGTTTCGGATTTCATGGTAGATGTCAATCATCGCCATCTTGATCATATCTGCGGCAGAACCTTGTATCGGTGAATTAATTGCATTTCGTGCTGCCTGACTACGAACAACATTATTTTTTGAATTTATATCACGGAGATATCTTCTTCGTTTCATTATCGTTTCGACATATCCATTCTCTTCTGCAAATTTGATCGTTTCGGCCATATAGTTTTTAATGCCGGGAAATTTGAGGAAATAATTGTCAATAATTTCTTTGGACTCACTTCTTGAAATCCCCAATGTCTGGCTTAGACCAAATGCGGATTGGCCATAGGCAAGACCAAAATTGACGGCCTTCGCGCGGCGACGCATTTCTTTTGTCACATCATTCAACGGCACACCAAAAACTTTTGAAGCTGTTGAGGCATGGATATCCTCACCTCTGTTAAACGCCTCCAGCATACCTTCATCCTGCGTGATGGCTGCAATGATTCGTAATTCGATCTGGGAATAATCCGCGGACAAAATGAGGTAATCATCATTGCGTGGAATAAATGCTTTCCTTATTTCCTTTCCACGATCTGTGCGAATAGGAATATTCTGCAGATTCGGATTATTGGATGCAAGACGACCTGTAGCCGCAATGGTTTGACCGAATGTCGTATGGAGTCTTCCAGTTGCCGGATTGACCAATTCAGGCAATGCATCTACATAAGTTGATTTCAATTTGGTGAGCTCTCGGTAATTAATGATGATATCGATGATTTCATGTTTTTCGCGCAGTGGTGAGAGGACATCTTCACTGGTTCCATACTGACCGGTCTTTGTTTTCGCGCCTTCATATGGAATCTTCAGATGTTCAAAAAGGATATCACCCAGCTGCCGTGGCGAATCCAGATTAAATTCTACTCCACTTAATTTGAAAATATTTTCTCTTATCCCAAATAGTTCGGCGCCGATGGCTTCTGAATAGTCATTTAAGAACGGCACATCGAGACGTATCCCTTCATGTTCCATTTCTGTCAATACAAGTATCAAAGGAAATTCCATTTTTTTCACCAGATCTTCCGCTTTGACATCTTTTAACATTTTGTCAGTCACCGTTTTTAGCTGCAGAGTGATATCTGCATCTTCGGCTGCGTATTCTTTGATTCGTTCAAGATCAATATCCTGCATGGAGAGTTGATTTTTTCCACGTTTTCCGATGAGTTCCTCGATGGGCACAGGGCTGTAACCGAGGTATGCTTCTGACATGACATCCATCTTGTGTCGAATATGTGTATCCGCTACGAAATGGGCGACCATGGTGTCATAAATGGGCTCAGCGACTTCAACACCATAATTCAAAAGAAGCTTCATATCGAATTTGATATTGTGTCCGACTTTCAATGCATTCGGGTTTGTAAAAACTTCTTTGAAGGACTGAACTATCTTTTTTGCTTCTTCATATTTGAGCGGTGTGGGCACATAATAAGCCTCAGCAGGCGTCATTGAAAAAGAGAGACCCACGATTTCCATTTCGACATCCAGACCTGTAGTCTCCGTGTCGAAAGAAAATTCTTTGGCTGCCAATAATTTCTTTTTTAGATCTGCAATATCTTGTTCTGTAGTGACTGCAAGATAAGTATGCGGTGTATTTGTGATGTTGCGACCTTTTGAAGGACCTCTGTTGATACTGTCTTCTTCCTGAACATCCTGGAATAAAGAGCTTTGAACATTTCCTTTCGGAGCTGGTGCAGGAGTATCAGATGAAGATGTGTTAACCTCATATGCATCACCCAGAACACGTTTTCCTAATGCCCGGAATTCTAATTCGCTGAAGATAGAAGAGAGACGATTCGCATCGGGTGCTTCCATGATCAGTCGCTCAGGTTCGAAGGCTACAGGTGCATCAAGCAGGATCGTTGCAAGTTTTTTGGAATCGAAAGCATTTTGTTTGCTTTTCTCAAGTTTGTCTTTGAGCGCGCCTTTGATCTGATCAATATGTTCATAAATGGCTTCGACAGAATGATATTCGTGTATCAGTTTTGATGCGCCTTTTTCTCCAACTCCTGCAACGCCCGGGATATTATCTACTGCATCTCCCATGAGTGCAAGAATATCGATGACTTGTTCGGGTTTGTGGATGCCATAATTTTCGATGACTTCCTTTGGACCCCAGACTTCTGCATCACCACCCTGACGCGCAGGTTTGTAGATGAAAATATTTTCGGATACCAGTTGGCCGAAATCTTTATCAGGGGTGACCATATAAACTTCATATCCTTCTTTCTCTGCGATCTTAGCCAGTGTGCCGATCACATCATCTGCTTCATATCCTGCGGCTTCGAGGATCGGAATGTGATAGGCCTCAATGATACTGCGGATGTAAGGTTCTGAAATACGTATGTCTTCCGGTGTCTCCTGACGGTGTGCTTTGTAATATGGAAATTCCTGCACACGGACGTTAGGCGATTTATGATCGAAACAAACAGCCAGGTGTGTGGGCTTGCGGTTGTTGATGACATCTTCGAGTGCATTGACGAAACCAAACATGGCGCTTGTATTCAGTCCTTTGCTATTGATGCGGGGGTTGCGCAAGAATGCATAATACGCCCTGAAAATCAATGCGTATGCGTCCAGCAGATATAAGGTAGGCTTTGCCATAGAATGATGATTGTATCTCTTTTAGAGGGGGTTAAAGGTAAGAAATGTGAGTTGTGAGTTGTGAATGCATGGATTGACAGGGCTTGCCCCTGTCTGATTTTTACCTCCATAAGGGCTTGTCCCTTTCTGGTTTTTACTCCCATTATGGGATTATAGACAAGGCAACCGCAAGGGTCGCCTCTACACATTTTTAATTTGTATTGACAAGGCTTGCCTCTTTCTGTATAAACATCAGCTAAACCTGCCTATTCCTTAAGTTCTTACATTTGGGAATTATTATTATTCCTAATACCCACTAAACTAAATGCATCCCTCTGTGAAATATTTTAGCATTCTTATTTTTATTTGTTTCAGCTTTCTGTTTTTCTCTTCTTGTAAGATTGGAGGTGCGTTACGGGATTTTCACTCGATATCAAGGAATATTGATGAGGTCAGTAGTACGGTGAAGCCGATTGATTCATTGGTGATGGATGCTACATCGGGTTTGCTGACTGAGCTTTCGAATACAAATTCACAGGAAAAGATGGACTCCATAACGGCAAGATTAAATAGGAGTCTGAATGCATATCTGACAAAGACTTTTCAGGATCTTGATCTCGGACCGGTGGGGCATAAATTAAGTCAGGGTGCTATTGATCCTTTGCTATCAGAAGAGACTGAAGCTCGAATGAAACTATTGATCTCATCATTGAGTGCACAGATGAGTCATGATATCGCCAGATCGATCACTGAGTTGACATCCCCTGCGAATAAGGCAAAACTCAATAGTCTGCTGACCTCTTTTTTTTCTGAAGCGAATTCAAAAGTACTTTCCAGTTTTATCAACCGGTCGATGCGTGATATTGAATTTGACAGCCTTGGAAGCCGGATGGCAAGAGAAATGATCGCTCAGCATTTGAAACCGCAGGTGGATTCCGTCATCCGCACTGCTGTGAAAGCGGTATTTGATGAAATCAGACATAATGACAATGCAAAAGGAATTTTCGGAGATTTCAAAAATATTCTCTTTTTGGGTTTAGGATTGATCGGTGCGATGATGGCTTTACTTTTCTGGTGGAACCGACGTAAGTCCATGAAACTAAATCGTATGCTTGTGGAAGCGATACAGGATCTTGATGATCATCCAGGTAAAGACGTAAAGCTGGAAGTAGCGAAGAAAGCGAGGAGTGAAGGCTTGCTGGGTGATCTGCATAAGTTGATAGATCAAACGCAATTGTTTAAGAAGAAGGATACGTGAGGGGATAAATGAATGTTTAGCTTGGCCATGCACAAGGTTTATTACCTAATCAGCAAATAATGTCCGAGATCTGTATCAGTCATCTTCATTGTCAAGAGGATAAAAATTACCATATTATATGAATGTGGCATTAATTTTAAATCCCATTAATCCTTTTAAATCATTTCATTCTTGTTTGATTTTGAATATTAGGGCGGAAGTTATAAAGAGTAGGAGACGCCCAAATTTAGAAACATCAATTTGTTATTGATTCTTGAATCATTCAAGATATAATTTCCATCCGGCATATCAGCTGTCTTACCCTGTATTCTAAGTTGGTATAAATAAAAATTACCATAAGGTTTAAAAGTGAATCTAAGACAAGTACTTACTTTAGGACTAATTTGGTAACTAACGTCTCCAACAGGTGCAAGAAAAAGTGAAAGGCTCTTCAAAAAAAAGTCTCGCTCTTCGAACGAAAAATAAGCAGTTCTATTAGTTCCTGGGTCAAAAAATAGATTTATCGAACTAAATTGTGTTTCAATATTACCACTAGAACTCATTTCTAAATTTGATTCAATACCCAGGGACACGGAAAATTTTTTTATATCATATCTCAATCCCAAATGAGGAACAATCATAAATTTATTTTCATATCTATTTGCTCTCAATAGTTCTGAATTTTCATCAAATGGATCTGTTATTACAAAATCAAATTTATATTTCAAACTTCTCAGGCTTAAACCAACTTCACCATATAGATTTTTTATTAATTGCCGCCCATGAATGACGCCTCCCTCAACTAAATTAGTTTGTTTCATATTGAATTTGTATACACCCAAACCAACTTCATCGAAATTCCCACGACCAATACCCAATCCTAAAGGGGAAAAATAAACCTTAGAGTAATATCGATCTTGAGCATTGGCCCAAAGATTAGAAATTACGAAAATGATAATGCAAGGATAAAATATTATTTTTTTCATTTAATCACACGGGTCTAGTACTTGGGAAACATTGAAGTCAAATCCATCTATTCTGAGCCTATGAGTCGATATAGGATTACCTACTTCCCAACCTTTCAGCTCTCCAGCAGATTTTCCAACTTGGCGATGCCGGCAACTATTACATGAATGTGCTTCTTCCTCTTGACAATCCAAACTTACACATGTAGGTAAAATCCACCAATCAATCGCAACCCAACTATCCAATTTCGCACTTCGCTTTTCATACTTTTGTTTCGCCTCATTAAATTTCCATCCTTCTGAGGAAGGATTCGGATATACTTGGAATTTAGCAAATCCGTCTGCAACAACGCTTGAAGCGAGAGACCTTTCATTTAAAGGTACACAATTCAAATCCAAAATTGTATCTATTAGCATTCCCAATACTGATTGAGCTTGTGATACAGCCCTAACAGCTTCTTTATAAACTTTCATATATCCATCCTCATTTCAATCATGTGTTTTTTAAAGCCTGCTTTTTCATATGCTTTTACAGCAGCGATGTTATCATTATACACCTCAAGCCTCATTTCTGTTACTCCTTTGCTTACTGTCCATTTTTTCAGTGCCTCAAGGATCAGGTTAATTATTCCTTTGCCGCGATGCTCTTCAACGACGAACATAAAACCCAGGTAAGCATAGGTGCTATGTCTTAAATATGGTTTTGATTTTTGAATACGCGCATAACCGGAAGCGATAATTTCTTTATCAAGTTCTGCTACTACTACTTCAACATCCGGATCTGTGATCATATCAGCGAGGTCATAATAATTGATTGTTCCATTGCTTAATGTTTGATCATACGGACGTTCGGCATGGATGACACCTTGTTCAAATCGAAGAAGCGTATCGAGGTCCGCCGGTGTTGCTTTTCTAATGACAAGGTTCTGCATTTTTCTATTTTTTATTTTAAGATAACCTTCAACTTATGCCCGAATAAACCTACACGTTTTAACTTAGAACGAATTTATCCTCCTTTTCCTATAGGTCTATTTCTTGTTCAGCATTTGTGTGACTGGTCTTAACCTTTGCCTTTTGGGTCTTTTTAACGAAATTTGCCCACAACGATAACACACGTGGCGAAAACGATAAAAAAACAGGAAAAAAAAGCAATCCCGGTCTCCTTTGCAGGTATTCCTTTGCACTGGATTGGGCCATTACTGGCGATTCTGGGCACGATACTCTATCTGCAGACAGTAAGCTTTGATTATACACAGGATGATGCCATTGTCATCAACGACAATATGTATACGACCAAAGGTGTGGATGGCATAGGTGGCCTGCTAAGCCATGATACCTTTTACGGTTATTTTAAAGATGCCAGCAAGACACGCCTCGTCAGTGGTGGCCGCTACAGACCATTGACACCTATCATGTTCGCTTTTGAATATGACATCGCGGGCAATCATCCCTGGTTCAGTCATCTCATCAGTGCCATTTGTTACGGACTATTATGCTGGGTTCTGTTTGGCTTTCTCAGGGAACTCCTCACACCAAGGCTTTCTTCAACGATAGCCCTTCAGGTAGCGGTCATCGCCACACTCCTGTTTGCACTTCATCCTGTTCACACAGAAGTCGTAGGCAATATTAAAGGTCGGGATGAGATCATGGCGGCGATGGGATCTATCGGTGGATTATGGCTCATGCTCCTGAATATCAAAGAATCAAAATTCTGGCCCTATGCCGGATTGGCAGCCCTTGTTTTCTTCCTGGGCTTACTATCAAAAGAAAACGTCATCACGATGCTGGCTGTAGTCCCGCTGACACTTTGGTGGTATTCAAAAAACAAAGTGATAAGCTGGGTCTCTGCCATGCTACCGATCGTCGTGGCTTCCGGTTTGTTCCTGATTTTACGTGGGAGCATGACAGGTTGGAACAAAGGAGAGACACCAAAGGAACTCATGAATAATCCGTTTCTGAAAATTGAAAACAACGTATACGTTCCATTTTCATTCGGCGAGAAAACAGCTACGATCACGTACACGATGGGAAAATATGTGCAGCTTCTTTTATTTCCTTATCCACTGACACATGACTATTATCCACGTCATATTGAAATACAGGACTGGGGGAAACCGCTTGTAATTATTTCTTTTTTAATGTGGCTTGCATTGTTTTGGGTCGTGATCAAAGGATGGAAGACAAGATCATGGTGGGCATATGGAATTCTATTTTATGTTTTTACGATGTCCATTACGTCCAATCTTGTATTCCCGGTAGGTACGAATATGTCTGAGCGATTTGCATTCTTACCATCTGTCGGTTTTGCCCTGATGGCCGGATACGGCTTGTCACTTTTGCTTGAATCGAAAAATCGAAAAATTGGATTGGTTTTAGGTTCTGTAGCATTTCTTGCTTATGCCGGATGGACAGTAGTGCGTAGTCAGGTCTGGAAGGACAATCACACTTTATTCACAACAGATATTAAAACGTCAGCCCGGAGTGCAAAACTTCTGAATGCTGTAGGAGGAGACCTTGTGACCAGGGCAGAAACCGAAAAAAATGAGGATATAAAACGAAAAGAGCTTACAGATGCCCAAACGTATCTCAACAGAGCTCTCGAAATACATCCCAACTATAAGCTGAGTTATCTGTTACTTGGCAATTCATATTATCACCTTGGGGATTATGATAATGCCATTAGGTATTTCAGACAGGTCCTCAAGATTGATCCTGACTATACTGAAGGAAAACGCAATCTGGGCGTGGCATTACGTGATGAGGGGAAGAATCAGGGTGAAAAACTGAATAATCTTACGGGCGCTATTTCGTTATT
>JBBSAQ010000083.1:0-16832 GCA_038252065.1 Chitinophagales bacterium | reverse complement strand
CATCAATATTAACCTAATGTGAGTATATTTGGTTTAATAGTGATCTATTTAGTGTCAAAACAGTTATTGTTTAGATCTATTTTTGTCAAATTTAATTTTTAACGACATGAATCAATCCTTAGAAAATCAAATTGACAGCACCGATATCCGCATCATCGACGCCCTGATGGAGGATGGCCGTATCGCGTATTCCGTTCTTGCGGATCAAATTGGCTCGTCAAACACCCTCGTGCACCAACGTGTCCGAAAACTTAAAGAAACAGGTGTACTGATGAAGCCCGTTTACCTGATCTCACCCGAACATGTCGGTTATGATACCTGTGCCTTCGTCCTGATGATGATCAAAGAAGCCAGCCAGATCCGTGATGTCATCGAAGCCCTCAAAAAGATACCCGAAGTGGTCAACTGCATCAGCATCATGGGTCGCTATGATCTCATGGCTCGTCTCTATGCGGTCAACAACAAACACCTTCAGGACATCATACACGATAAGCTGCAGGCGATACCCGGCGTCGAAGGCACGAATACAATGGTGGCGTTTGAAGTCAGTTTTGAAAGACAAGTCATCATCCCCGATACAGAGACCTTGAATGCTTATCGGAGTAGCAGGTGATGTGTTTTTTGGATGTAGACATCCTTCAATCCGACACGCTTAATGAACATAACATCAACCTGTGCATCTTTTTATAAGTCTCTTTAATATTAAAGGTCTGGCATCTCTCAATCTGGCATCGGAAGTTGGGAAATATCCGGGGGGAATATGATTTTTTCCGCAATGGACACAATAACCGTATAATCGGGCATGTTAATACCTATGAATAAAATACTGAGTATGAAGCATGAATTTACCCAACTACAATTGACAAGACTGGTGTATGGTGAGACAAGTAAAGCGGAGACGGATTTGCTGCTTGAGCTTGTGAACACAGTTCCTCAGATTGCTGAAGCTTTTGGTGTGTTAAAAGCAGGGAAAAAAGCCCTGGGAACGATTCCGATGATGCCCACCGAAAGGTCCATCAACCGGATTCTTGCTTATAGCGCGTCCACGATTCCGGTTTCAGCCAGCTGATGCACCCGACTTAGTTCAAAGAATAAGGCCTTCCTGATCAATATCCGGAGGGCCTTTTTCTTTCCGGCCGGCCGCAAAATATTTTTTAGAAAAAGTGTTAAAATTTGCAATGACGAGAAAATAGTCAAAATATGTCTATATATTTGTCTTATCATATTAACTTCATCACTTATATTTACTTTATTAAATTCTAATCATTATGTCATCTGATAAGGAACGCGATGCACGGTCGAAAGCCCTTCAACTCACAGTAGATCGCTTAGAAAAACAATATGGAAAGGGCACGATTATGAAGCTGGGCGACAAACAGGTCGTTGAGGTGGATGCCATACCCACCGGATCAGTTTCATTAGATATAGCTGTTGGAACCGGCGGTTTTCCAAGAGGTCGTATCGTTGAAATCTATGGCCCTGAATCATCCGGAAAAACAACCCTGGCTATCCATGCTATTGCTGAATGTCAAAAGCAGGGAGGAATGGCTGCATTTATTGATGCAGAGCACGCCTTCGATCGTTTCTATGCCGAGTCTCTCGGTGTCGATACCGAAAATCTGTTGATCTCGCAGCCTGACAATGGCGAGCAAGCATTAGAAATCACAGAGAATCTGATCAGATCAGGAGCGATAGATATTATAGTGATTGACTCAGTAGCAGCCTTGGTTCCTAAAGCGGAAATCGATGGTGAGATGGGTGACTCAAAGATGGGTCTCCAGGCACGCCTCATGTCACAAGCCATGCGCAAGCTCACAGGTACGATAGGCCGCACAGGTTGCTGCTGCATCTTCATCAACCAGCTCCGCGAAAAAATCGGCGTAATGTTCGGCAATCCCGAAACCACTACCGGTGGTAATGCATTGAAATTTTATGCATCCCTCCGTCTCGATATTCGCCGCAATGGTTCAGCCCTTAAAGACAGGGATGGCAATGTGGTAGGTAATCACGTCAAAGTGAAAGTCGTCAAGAATAAACTGGCACCCCCATTCCGGGTGGCTGAATTTGATATCATGTTTGGAGAAGGTATTTCCAAAGTCGGGGAAATTGTCGATCTCGGTGCGGATGCAGATATCATCCAGAAGAGTGGAGCATGGTACAGCTTCGAAGGCACCAAGATTGCACAGGGAAGAGATGCGGCCAAGCAGTTCTTCTTAGACAATCCTGAACTCGCATGGGAAGTAGAGCAAAAGATCAAAGCCAAATTTGCCACGGCTCCACGGGTAGCACATTCTGAGGAAGAAATATTGGCGGATATTGATTAACCCTTCGGCTCAGGGACCGACACCGAGATCATGATTAAGAGACTGGCGATGTAGGGCGATTACATTGCAGGTGACCTTAGCAACACACTTCGGCTCCATTTTGCCCCTAAATCCCCTGGAGGGGACTTCGAAAGCAAAGTGGAGCCGAAGTTTTTATAACCTTCAATATCGGTTGAAATAAAGTCCATTGCCTGAACTAAATGGACAAACGGAGCCGAAGAATTCAGACGCAAAATAGAGCTGATGTTTTTGAAGAAACGCCTTTGTTGGAGTTTTCTCCAACAAATCAAATGAATTACTCTTGTTGGCGTTTTCGGGACCGCCTTTGTTGGAGTTTTCTCCAACAAATCAAATGAGTTTTCTCCAACAAATCAAATGAGTTTTCTCCAACAAATCAAATGAGTTTTCTCCAACAAATCAATCGGCAAAAGAAATCCTCCCTTCTAATCGTTACTAGTCGACAGTAAATCCCGTTTCGTCACTGCATTCAGTCTACATGGGACTAAAGTATTTACCTTTATTTCCTATTCCATTATACACCTCATACAATCATGATAAAATTTAAGCTTTTCATTCTGGCCGTTTGCCCGGTCTTTTTTATTTCCTGCGCCACCACAAAAAATCATGCTGCCGGTCCCGAACCAACCGAAGCAACGACCATGGATGAAGACACCATGTCGACCCCTGATGATACAACCCAGGAGATTGCCTATCCATATCGCCCCGCAGAAGAAAGACAATGGGACTTACTGAACACACTTCTGGATCTTTCTTTTGATTGGGAAAAATCGGCAGTCATGGGTACAGCTACACTTACATTGTCTCCTTTATTCTACACACAGTCCGAACTAAAACTGAATGCCGTTGATTTTGATATTAAGAAAATATCCATTGGTGATAAAATCATCAAAGACTATAGTTACGATAATAATATCATCACGATTCCCCTTGCGCAGCCAATGGGCCGACGCGACAGGCTGACCGTTTCAATTCAATACTCTGCATCTCCTAAAGCGACAATGCATGATGAGACAGCGGCCATCCAAAGTGATCAGGGATTATATTTTATTGATCCACTCGATACTATTCCCGACGTGCCCAGACAGATCTGGTCACAGGGAGAAACCTCCTATAACAGAAAGTGGTTCCCCACTTTAGATCAACCGAATGAAAGAGGTACACAGGAAATAATCATGACAGTCGCTGATACATTTATGACCTTGTCAAACGGGACGCTTATCTCTTCCACGACTCTTCCAAATGGTATGCGTCGTGATGACTGGAAACTGGAATTGCCCATAGCTCCATATCTCACAATGATCGCGGTAGGTAAATGGGATAAAGTCACAGATTATTGGCGTGGACGTCCGGTTGATTATTATGTTGACCCCGGATACGGCAAGGATGCACGTGCGATTTTTGCACATACACCGGAGATGATTGAATTCTTTTCTGACAAATTGGGCTTTGATTATGTCTGGCCTAAATACGCACAGATCATCGTCAAGAATTTTGTATCCGGAGCGATGGAGAATACGACGGCCACAGTCTTTGGTGATTTTATCCAATTCCACGATGAAGATGTAATCAAAACGGGTGCGAATGATTACATCGTTTCACACGAATTATTTCACCATTGGTTTGGTGACCTGGTGACATGCGAGTCATGGGCCAACATAACCCTCAATGAAGGGTTTGCCAATTATGCAGAATACTTATGGTATGAACACAAATATGGGAGGGAAAGAGCGGATATATCCAGGATGGATGAACTGAACGGATATTTTGGTGAAGAAAACAAACATCCGCTCATTTATTCTCATTACCCTAATGAGAATGCAGTATTTGATGCACATAGTTATAATAAAGGAGGTCTGATATTGCACATGCTGCGCGACCTTGTGGGTGATGAAGCCTTTTTTGCATCCCTGAGATTGTATCTCCAACAGCACGCCTACAACTCTGTGGAAGCAGCGGATTTACGGCAGTCATTTGAAGAGGTGACAGGTATGGATTTGACCTGGTTTTTTGATCAATGGTTTTTTTCAAAAGGACATCCTGTAGTGGATGTGAAACAATCTTATGACAGTGATTCGAAAAAAGTGACCGTTGAAATCACACAAACCCAGGAACAACTTGGTTATCCATCTGTATTCAGATTGCCGGTTGATATTGGGGTTTATTATAAAGGTGGCACTAACGACATGCACAAGATTTGGCTTGAAGAGAAGACACAATCATTCACCTGGGATGTAAAAGAAGAACCTGGGGCAGTAATTTTTGATCCAAGAGATATACTGTTGGTCCAGGTAAATCAGGATATACCTGAATCAGAAAATGAGACCAGAATATTATACACGCCATCGATCAGCCGTAGAATATCAGCATATACATCGATGACAGAAATCTCACAACCGATCCTTGACAAGATGATGGTTGATTCATCCCTTACCGTTCGTTCGATCGCCATACAGTATTATACAGATCATCCGGATGCCGATAAGCTTTACGCCATGTCTATGAAAGAGACTGATTTAGATCTGCAGGATTTCATACTCGAATCCCTCGCAAATCTGGATAAGGAAAAAGCAAAAGATTATGCCGTCAGACTTTTAGATAGTACGGATAAAACACCTGTCATTTATCTCGCGTTGACATCCATAGCCGCAGTCAGTATTGATGAGGCATTGCGTCAGGCTACACGCTACGAACAACGAACTTCGCCAGCTATTTATGCTGCAAGGGCTGAGTTATATGCGAAGAAAGGAAGTGGTATTTCAATCGATTTTTTCAAAGATGAAAGAGCCAAAAATCTTCCATTAGATTATATGGAAGAGTTTATCGCTTCAATCGTGAAGTTTAGTTCCACTCAATCACAACCCGTAAAAGACCAGGCGATACAATTGCTGGGTTCAGATTTTTATCTGCAGGGACCTAATCGGGAGTACAGACGATTCTATGTCATTCTTGGTCTGGTACGGGAATACAGAGAAGAAAGTGACGGTGCTTTTAAAAGCAGCATACAAGCTTTAATAAAGAAGCACTATGCACTTGAGACCAATGGATATCTGAAGGATGCTTTGAAACAGGGATTAGGAGATATGTTGGATTAAAAAGCATATCACTTTGAAGGAAGTAATCTCTTAAACACCTCCTCAAGGTTTTCTACACCTATGTCTTTGACAAGGATAGTCTTGTCCTTATCCACAACATATATTTTTGGTGTCGTTGTTACATTGTAAAGCGTTTGAATGGAAGAAGCGCCTCCTTTCTTATCGCTTCCATTGATCCATCCTGTGAATTGATTTTTGTCAATATAATCCCAGCAACTTTTTTCCTGTTCATTCACTTTCGTACACACCGCAAATACCTGCACACCTTTATCCTTGTAAGCTTTATAAAAGGTGTTCAGCTGAGGCATGCTCTGCTGGCAATGTGTACAGTTTGGTGCCCAGAACACAAGAATTGTATAGGGAGAATGAATATCGTATAATGATATATCCTTATCATCTTCAGTTTGAACTGTAAAGTTGGGTGCCTTTTTTCCTATTAAAGTAGGAGAGATGGCTTTGACGGCAGAGAGTACTTTATTTTTTTCTTCTTCTTCAATCCATGGAGCCTTTCCTTTGGCGATATAGTCTTCGGCGATATGCACATACACACCATCCATTCCGATTTTCTTGGCCTCACGGTATTTATTAAACATCTGCGTCAGCAAAAAACGATAAGACACTTCTGTTTTTTTGCATTTATTGAGAATGTAATCGACACTTTTGTTTATCGAATCGGGACTCTGAGGAGTGAGGTTGTCAAGATAATATTCCACTCTATCTACCAGTACATTTTTTGGAGCACGAATAAGGCGCTCATCTGCCAGATCGATATTGTCAAAGTAATGTGATCTTTGAAATAAGTATTTCTTCATCTGGATGTCTTCCGGAGATCCATCAAAGGCTGGAGCATCCACCGGCAACTCACATTTAACTATCGCAGCAGTCAGTGAGCCAGGATTACGTTCGACGAGTTCAGTTTGATAAATTAGGACTTCCTTTTTTAAGTGTTGCATTTCCGCTAGTAAAGCAGCTTTATCAGGTTCATTTTTTTGCACGTCATACGATGACTTAATGCTATCCAGTTCGTTTCTCTTTACCTGAAAAAATTTCAGGTATTTGTAGTATAACGAATTATCGGGAGATGCCTGGAATTGAATAGTGCCTTCAACGTCCTTATAGTCTGCAGTGAAGCTGAATTCAGAAATATTTCGATCGATCAAAAGCAAAAAACTTTTCGATGGGGGCAGTACGACAAGGTATACACCTGATTCGAGATCATAATAGCTGTCGAATAGAAATGTGCCATTGATAGCAGTTGCGGTATCCACTACGTATTGGTTTCCTCCATAGATCATGGCGAGAAAAACTTTATCACCCTTGTAGTTTGCAACAGAGCCTTTTATTTTATTTCCTGAAGCAAACATCGGTTGTGAAAAAAAGAATAGCATCAGGATTCCGACGACATAGCACCGTTTGATTTGCAATAGGTTAGACATTCTTAATTCTTTATGATTCATCGAAGAAAATTTATTTTAATTCTACCACATTAGAGTTTAATATGGGCCGGAGTGGAAACGGGAGCGCGAATTTAATCAATTGCGGGCATGAGATTCGTTATAGCATGCTATGAATGATTGAATAGTCTGTTAAGGCTTCAATTCTGCCTGTCCAACGACTATAAACAAACGATCTATTTGTTTCCAAAAAGTTGCATGAATTCGTCCCATTGCTTTTTCTTCGCTTCATCATGTTGAGCGTCCTGAAGTAATTGTTGCATACTTTCCTGATCCAGGACGAGATACCCCGCACTTAGGCTGAAAGCATCGTTCGGTATTTCCTTTGGGGTGATAGTCATATCTACATTACTTTCCTTACCGGAGTCAATAAGTTTCTCCCAATAACGCATGACAAAACCTCCGTTGTTTGCTGCTTTTCTAAGATCATACAAATGCGAATTGGTATTACTCCCTAAAAACTCCGGAAAATATTTACTCAATGAAAAACCGGCATCCTTCGTAATCCATGCTTCGGATATGGCAAATGGACTTTTATATATGACCTTGGTACACTTGTAGGTACCTATCATTTTTACTTCATCAGTGATGTCTGTCTGTATATTGCCGCTTACTTTTTCATCCTGTGCAGGAGGATTGGATTCGGGTATGCTGTTGGAACGAAATCCATATTTTAAATCATTCTTTCTCCGTAATAATGTAGTTGTTCCGGCGTCCCAATCTTTAATGATTTTAATGGATTCGGTAGAATCTATGTCGGCCTCAAGCAAAGTTTTATCGCCTTTGATCGTCAGCATTGTGCTGCTTTCCTTCTGATCAGATGTGACATGTAAGGTAATCGTACCTTCAAATGATTGACAATCGGAAGGGTGCCACATCACCAGGAGAAAAGCAGGCAGAATGATGAATTTAAATCGTTTAATCATTTTTATGCATTGCTATTTATAAAAGGAAGGCAAATAATACTAAACCATTTGCCTTCCCGGGAAGTTGTGCGTACAGAAAACTTTATGGGTTATATGTCGTCGCAGACAATCCAAGTTTGTGTTTCATTTGTTCAATGTCATTGGACATCACTTCAGTATCGTCGCGTTGAAGTTTCATTTGTTTTTGTAATGCATCTTCGACAGCACCTTGTTTTTGAAGTAACAAAGATATCTCCATTGGGCGAAGGCCTATTGATGTATTGATCAAAGTAACTCCTTCACCAGCATAGTCAGACCATGCTTTTCCTAATACCATGGATAACATTTCAGTGGTTAATGAACCTGCAGGAACAGCTTTCGCTATTCCATCATTATTGCCCGAAGGAAGTATATAGTCACCCAGATTAACCGGACCTTTTACATAGACAGGTATCTGACCCAGAAACGCAACTTGTTCAAAATCTGATAATTTGTCATCTGCCGGCATATTCCCTAATACCAGAGGCTGCGATGTGATCGCTAATACCTGATCTGCATAGCGGGTGTTTTTTGAAATTCTTCCATTGTAAACGCCTACGATGTCACCTTTCATAAACTGTTCTGTAGGATAGACTTTAGGCAGATACTCTGCATAGTCAGCACCTTTTGAGCCATAGACAACCCCACCATCAAGTACGGCAGAGGTGAGCCCCCATGCAAGACCATTAGCGACTAAAGCTATCGGATCAATGGTCAGTAGGTTCTGAAGACGATTTTCCATCGCCCAGTCAGCAAGTCTCCTTACGTATCCATTGTTGATATTGAATATATCTGCATTGGGACAAATACCCTGAGAGACCAGGATATCGCTGAACGTAGGTATCGTAGGAGCCTCACCAAATAAATTTTTCAGATTGATTTCGGGCACAGCAGGAATCACAAGTCCCGGGAAGTCAGGAATAGCAATCCCCGGGAAGTCAGGAATTGGAATACCCGGGAAGTCAGGAATTGGAATACCCGGGAAATCAGGAATTGGAATACCCGGGAAGTCAGGAATGGTGATCCCCGGAAACAAAGTAAACTCGGGAATCGCACATACTGTCCCACAACAACAATCAAAATTGAGTGGATCCAAAATATCACATGGACATATGCATGCACTGACACACAGATATGGGCCTACTACTAACTCAGGCACATCAGGTATCACAACCCCCGGAACATCAGGTATCGTAAACGCTGGCACATCGGGAATAACAAAAGCAGGCACATCAGGAATCGTTAAAGCAGGCACATCAGGAATGGTAAAAGCAGGAATATCAGGTATGTCAAAAGAAGGAATGGTCACATTATTCCATCCGTAGGAAACCGTATTAAATGCACCGGCAAACTGTGTCCAGGCAATCGTGATCGGATTATAATCTGCTACGGCTATACATACTGCTGTCCAGATCTCATCACTTGTAGGTACAGGAATATCGGCGATGTCATCAAATTCATACCCCTCGATACGACCTGCCACTGCTGCTCCTGTACCTTTGTAAAAGGTCATAAAATTGTTTTCCTTGTTCGTCTGGTTTTTGTCAATCTTTATGGCAATCCCATCACCCGAACCTCCTGCTTCATTGTCAAAAAATGCAAGGTGTGTGCCATCGGGTCCTACAGAACCACCTCCGCTAACACTTATGCCTGATTTAAATGTAGCAAGCTTATCTACGTTCAGTGTGCCTGTGAATGTAGTCGGGTTCATTCCGAGGACATTCAACGGTCCATTGAGCGTGATGTCACCGTTAATATTTATCGATCCATCAACGACCAGTTCACCTGTTAAATGTGTTGGTGCATTATTGCTCACAGTGAGCGCTGCGTAAAGTATAGTTTTTTGTTCTTCGGTCAGCGTTCCTGTGAGATGAGTAGCGCTCATTCCGGTGACATCCAGCCCATCGTTCAGGGTTGTCGCACCATCCACATTCAATGTCTTATCAACATCAAGGGTACCTGTTAATTGAGTTGAAGACATATTCATAACACTAAGACCATTTAGAGCTGACGCCTTATCTGTAACTAAAGTGCCTGTTAGATGAGTTGCACTCATTCCTGTTACATCAAGCGTGCTGTTTAAGGTCGTAGCTCCTTTAACATACAAAGTCTTCTCTGTTGTAAGCGTACCGGACAATTGTGTCGGAGCCATATTCGCAACCGTAAGTGAATCATTCAGTATAGTGGATTTGTCAACTGTAAGCGTACCTGAAAAGTGAGTCGGACTCATGTTGGCGACATCCAGCGAACCATTCAACGTAGTATTTCCATCTACAATCAGGTTGGCATTTAGGACCATGTTCAATATGATGTTGATATTGCCATCCTTATCAATGATTAGACGGGGTATGTTTTGAGTCACCATGACCAGGTCTTTCCTGTCCGTAGTACCCAATACTGCCTGCCCGCCTGTCTTATACTTATGCGAGTTTGTATTGCCATCAAGAGTCCAGTAAATAGCTGTTTGTGTCGGATCTACTCCACCGCCCCGGCTACCATTTTTATCTGTGGATTGGTCAACAATTGATCCTGCAGAGGTTGCGTAAAGTGCATAAGGGACTGAGTATAACTGACCGGAACTGATGATTTGATAATTTTCATCATCTTCAGATTTTACGGATATCCTCACCCATACATCTTCAGTAGCCCATGGAATCGCCGAAAATTTTCCGGAAGACTGAGTTCCTTCACCGATGACAAAATCAAGTAATCCCAGATCGCTTGATTTGACATCATGCATTTCATTGTAGAATACATTTTCCTTTTCACCTATCGACAACAACTCTACCTTAACGTTAAGGGCTTGTGCGGTGAGAAGGCTTCCATCCAGACTTCTGGCGATAGCCTGAAATCGCATACCCGCAGGTACGGACTGGGCCATCAGGGCAGAAGAAGAGAATAGAATTGCCATTAAAAGAAACAGTAGATTTTTCATTTTTTTCATAATTACGTATTAACTGTTCTTTTTTTAATTCGTGCCCTTCACAGAAGGTTTGCCACCAAGCTCCAGGTATGTTTTCAACATATCTACATCAGCTTTTAATTCAGAGTGAATAGCATTCTGATCATTGATTTGCTGTTGAAGTGATTTCAGACTTGCCTCACGTTGCTTTAATACTTCAGCTATTTCAGTTGGCCGCAGACCCACAGATACATTGATCACTACTGTAGTTTCAAGCGGAGATGCAGACCATGCTTTTCCAAATATTTCAGGAAGAATCTCTGCGCTCAATTCATTTGTTTTGATTGCTTTGCCGATACCATCATTCTTGCCTGATGGAACGATGTAGTCACCCAGTTCTACCGGACCTTGCACGAATACAGGAACCTGTCCGAGAAATCCAACTTTTGCAAACCCATCTTTCTCTGCTTCTTCGGGTTGATTACCCAGCACTAACGGATTGGTTGATATGGCTAAAATCTGATCAGCATCAGTAGTCACTTTTGAAATCGAACCACCATGCACACCTACGATTTCACCATTCATAAATTGTTCGGTAGGATGTTGTTTTGGTAAATATTCAGCATAGTCTGCACCTTGTGATCCATAGGTGACTCCACCTGATTTAACCACTTTTGTTACACCCCATGTCAATACTTTTGCAGCGAGATCTATAGGGTTGAACGAAATCATGTTTTGCATATCATTTTGTACACCCCATTGGATCAATCGGTATACATATCCATTAGGAATATCGAAAATGCCTGCATTAGGACAAACGCCCTGTTGAATCAAAATGTCGCTGAACGTAGGAATAGTAGGCCACACAAATAAGTCTGCAGAAAGATCAATCTCCGGTACATCAGGAATGGTAAATGCCGGAATATCAGGTATAACAAAAGCCGGAATATCAGGAATGCCAAAAGCCGGAATATCAGGAATGCCAAAAGATGGAATATCAGGGATATTCACACTTGGAATATCAGGAAGTGTCAGTCCAGGGAAAATAGTTCCAACGTCAGGAATAGATATAGACGGAATGTCAGGAATAACTACACCCGGAAAATTAGGTAAAACTAAACCCGGAAAGTCAGGTAGCACCAAACCCGGAAAATCAGGTAGCGTCAATCCCGGGAAATCAGGCAATGTAAGACCTGGAAAATCAGGAATAGAAAATGATGGTATTGTCGCACCGTTCCATATTGTACCAACTAAATTAAACTGATTGGCAAATTGTGTCCAGAAAAGTGTGACAGGATTGTAATCGGCGATAGCGATACATACAGCTGTCCAGATTTCATCGCTTGTAGGTATCGGTGGTGATGCAATATCACTCAGGACATATCCTTCTATTCTGCCGGCTACCTCATCACCTCCTTTGTAGAAAGTCACAAAATTATTTTGAGCAGTCGTGGTATTGTTTTGTATTCGGATAGCTATACCATCACTTGCGCCACCTTCAGTATTATCAAAAAACGCAACGTGGTCACCATTTGGCCCTAATAAACCGTCTCCTTTTACGATAAGGCCTGATTTCAATGTTGCAAGTTTGTCGACTTCCAGGGTGCCTGTCAAATGCGTTGGATTCATACCACTGACGACGAGGGGACCATCTAATGAAATATCACCGGCACCTGAAAATGTTCCATCCACAGTAAGCGAACCTGTCAAATGCGTAGGTGCCATATTCGTTACTGTAAGCGCATCTTTAAGCGTGGTGGCCTTATCAACAGCCAACGTACCTGTGAGATGTGTAGGATTCATTCCTGTCACATCAAGAGAGCCGTTGAGTGTCGAGGCACCATCTACATTCAGTGTTTTATCGACATCAAGAGGTCCAGTCAGATTCGTTGGTGACATATTCGTCACCGTCAGCGTACTATTCAGTGTTGTCGCTTTGTCTACGACCAATGTACCCGTAAGGTGTGTGGCACTCATGTTTGCAACGTCAAGTGTGTTATTCAGTGTGGTTGCGCCTTTGACATACAAAGTTTTATTCACATCGAGTTTTCCTGTCAATAACGTAGGCGCCATGTTCTGTACTGTAAGCGAGTCATTCAATGTAGTCGCTTTGTCAACAGTCAGGGTACCTGAAAGATGAGTAGGATGCATTCCGGTGACGTCCAGTGATCCATTCAATGTTGTATTTCCATCTACATTCAGATTACCATTCAGACTGAGGTTGGTCAGGAAATTGATGTTTCCATCTTTATCAATGATCAGCCGCGGGAGGTTGCTGGTGATGAAGACAAGATCTTTTCTATCTGTCGTACCCAGCACAGGGGGTCCTCCGCCTTTATACTTATGTGCATTTGTGTTACCATCAAGGGCCCAATAGATAGCAGTCTGATCAATATCTCCACCGAGGCCTCGTCCATTGCTACCCGTATCACCATCATCACCAGGTGTCCTGTTGATTAATGATCCTGCGGAAGCAGCATAGAATGCGTAGGGAACAGAATAGAGCTTGCTGGTGGTGACTAACTGATAGTCATCATTGTCAGCATTTTTAATGGAGATTCTCACCCACAGTTGTTTGCTCCAGGGGATTTTAGTAAAAGAACCTGTAGTACTTTTTCCTTCGCCAATCGTAATGTTGAGCAAACCAAACTCGCCTGAAGTCGTATTCTGAATTTCTGAATAGACAACTTCATCTTCCGTATCAAGTACGACAAGCTCTGCCTTTACAGTCAATGCTTCTTTTGAACGGATATTACCATCGTTATCCCGTGCGATAGCCTGATACCGCATTCCTTCCGGTAAAGCAACCTGTGCTTTTAGGCCTGAAACGGCAAATATCAATAAAGTGGAAATGAGTAAAATATTTTTCATGCAATTTGGGTTTTCAATTTTATTACCTAAATAGTTTATGGTTTATTATTTTGATTTGATGATCTGGAACACATTAGATTTTTTGGCATCAAGGGAGCTGATACGCAATAGATACTGAGCGGCAGGCAGATCAAACAAATTGATCACTTCCTGCGGATTTCGGCTTTTGTTTCTGTAAAGAAGTTGGCCTGCCGGATCGAGAATATCCATGTAGTATTCCTGATTTGCATTTTCAATTTCAACCGTGATATTCGTTCCGAATGGATTTGGATAAACTTCTGTTTTGAAGCCCATAGGATTTGAAGAACTTGTGCCACTCCCAAAAGGATTCGTACCGTTTGAACTGATATCATTCGCATTTAAATCCTTTATTTCCTTTACGGTGATGGTGGGTTGCTGAAAGCCTTGTGTTATACTGGCATCCTTCATACTGGCTGTTTCTGTGACCAGATCACCTATTGTCCAGCTCATGGACATGGATGTTCCTTCTGAGAAACCGCCCTGCGTAGCAATGATATATTGATCAGATGCCTGTGAAAACAAGATTGAAACGGGAAGACATAGCAGAATGGGTAGTATGCATTTCATGATAAAAGGGTTTGACGGTATTTTGTAAGGCAACTGATGACAAATTGCAATTATTTAAACAGTGACATCCGGGTAATGAAAATCAATGGTGTTCTTCAATAGAATGTCTTATTGGCTTTAAGCATAAAATAATGCAGTGAGTTTTGTAGTATAAGATTACAAGGGTATTTGCAAAAATGAGGTAGGGGTAAAGCTTCAAATCTATAGGGCTTTACCCCCAGAGGGTCTATAAATAAAGGGCAATAGGCAATGAGTAATGAGCGAAATGAGGGTAAGTAATGGCAGCATCTTGCCTATGGCTGTGCTAAACGGTATAGAAATTAGCGATTGTAAGCTGTCAATACAATTAAGGTTTAGCAATTTTTACCTTTACGCCCCGAAAGATTTGATTCCAAATGAAATACCACTACTTCATTATGTTTAGCACTATCCTTTCCATTTTTGGATGTCGAAACACTCCTTCTGTTTCAGTTTTTTCCAGGGCACTTGGACCATTTACGATTGAAACGATAACGAAAAAAGGCAAAACCTGGAATGCAAATTATGGGCGTGTCAACTACACAACCATTTCTTATGATGTAAAATATAAAGGTGAGCCTTTGCATTTCGAAAATAAATCAATCTTTGAATGGAAATAAATTATTTTTTCATTTCTACTCTTTCGATCAATGCCAAAGTAAAATCGGCCATAAACAAAGGTATATTCAACAGCCCATCTCTATAATCCAGGTTCTTCAACGAATATCGTATACGAAGGGAGGGATGATTTAAATTACATTATTCCAATAATTAGTTACGAATATGTGAAAATTATCACATTATTATAACTAATAATTGGAAAAATAGTCGTTAGCTTATAAATACCCCCTTACCTTAAGATAAAGATTATTATGAATGACAATAGACCTTTGATAAGGATCTCACCCAAAAAAAATCCGACCTGTTTTCACAGATCGGATTTCTAATGAATATCAGTTCATAATTTTTATTTCACCACAGTCAGTTTCTGCGACTGCACAAAATTCGTCCCTAACATCTGTACGAAATAGGCACCGGGAGCCCATTGATTCAGATCAATACTGCGCAAGTGTGCGCCTTCACTATTCCACTCGTCAGTGGCAACATTGTCAACAACTTTGCCCTGCATGTCTAATACGCGAATTGTGATGTGATCAGGATGTTCGAGCACAAAATTGATGATCGCTTCATCCGTAGCCGGATTTGGTATGATTGGCGCTAAGTAATGATTGACAAAGCGAACATTCGGATCTTCGATGCCGGTGGTCTCTTCATCAAGCTGAATATTTTCATCGCCTTGTTTGTACAATACAAAATTGATCGGCATGAATAGCATTTCATCTGTGGTCTTTTCTCCCCATGTTACCCATGCCGGAGGACTGTTTGGATTGCTTGCATTGTTTGTTGTATTGTCGTATGTGACATTCGCATAGACGGTAGTACCAGGTTCGAGAACAATGAATTTCTTGAAACTATACACGCCCTGCCAGTTGAAATCCCAGTCCGGAATTCGGATCAGATTTGTCGTATCACCATTTGGATGTACGGCAAAAACTTCATAACTCTTATTGAGCAAATGTGCGTGTGGCCAGATCGCAAAGACACTGACTTTAATAGGCGTGGTGTATTGCGTATGGAATGTTTTTACAGTATTCGGCGGCATCAGAAATATGTCGCCGGTGAGAAACGGACTGATCGGCAGGAAGATGAGGTTTTGCACCTGACGTTCTACAGGTTCTTTTTTGAAAAATACATTGATGGTAGAACTGTCCACACTTTCATTAGCAAACGGACCATAGTGAGCCTGCATCAGCAGATCTGCACCAGAAGGTAACATCTGTCCCAATCCGTGTGGATAAGGAACAGGTTTCTGACCGGGTACATAACCAGGGAACATATTGTTGAGGGCTTCATCAATTCCAAATCCCCCGAAACCATCATAGCCATATTTTGGGTCAGCGGCATCCATTGCTTCTGCGGAGCCGGTGACATCGTATGCAAATAAAGCATGATGCAATACTTTGCGATTTCCCGGACGTAATTCAATGGTTGATATTTCTTTATCCTGTGTCAGACCTGTCGGAAATACAAACACACGATATTCATCTTCATTCCCTCCTTTATGTGTAAATGATTGCGCAAAATGCAATACAAGATCAGGCGTGCCTACTTGTGAACCGGTAGGAAAATTAGGCAGTGGTGGTTCTTCAGCAGAGTTTCCATACGGAGCTCCATTGTCCACCCATTCCGCAATTTTTGCCACCTGTTCATCTGTCAACGCACGCTCTCCGATAAATCTTGAAAAATGAGGATCTGCTTTCCATGGCGGCATGTAACGGATCGCCGTGGCATATTTTATCATGTCCGCATAAGACGCCACCTCATCATAGTTAGTCAATGAGAAAGGCCCTATTTCATTTGGACGATGACATGTCGTGCAATTGGTATAAATGATCGGTGCGATATCCTTTGTAAACGTCACCTGCCCTGAAGCCGAGATGACTATACTCATGATGAACGCGATGGAAAGTATTGATTTCATTAATTGATATTTACGATGTTGAATTTTCGATTTTCGATTTTCGATTTTCGATTTTCGATTTTCGATTTTCGATTTT
>JBBSAQ010000082.1:0-17364 GCA_038252065.1 Chitinophagales bacterium | reverse complement strand
GTGCCACGATGCTTTTAGATATTCGAATATTTATGTCTATCCTGAAAGTCTTACCTTCCCCTTTATGACTTTCGAAGAAAAATTAATCTCTCTCAACCCTGCCCAACGTGAAGCCGTCGAATCCATCGAAGGCCCCGTCATGGTCATCGCGGGCCCGGGCACAGGCAAAACAGAAATACTCAGTCTGCGTATCGGTTATATCCTGAAATACACGGATACTCCGCCAGGTAGCATACTTTGCCTGACATACACTGATGCCGCTTCTTCAGAGATGAGGCATCGGCTCATCGACTACATAGGCCCTGAAGCTTACAGTATACAGGTCAATACATTTCATAGCTTTTGTAATCTCGTCATCCAGGAGAATCCTTCCGTCTTTCAGCAAGCACGTGATCTCGATTCCATTTCGGACATCGATAAGTTCAGATTACTGCAACGACTGATTGACCATTTTGGAGAAGATCATCCGCTCAAAATATTTAAAGGCCAGACCTATTCAAGTTGGGACCGACTTCTCTCACTTTTCTCTACGATGAAAAGGGAAAACTGGTCGCCCGAACATGTGTACGACATGATCGATGAATATATCGACAGGATGCGACAGAGCGAAGATTATATCTACAAACGGAAGACTGGCGATTACGTCAAAGGTGATTTCAAGGAAAAAGATTTTAAAAAAGAGGTCCTTGATAAAATGGATACACTGAAAGCCGCTGTCGGTGAATTCAATGTATACAATCAATTTCTCGCTGAAGAAGGGAAGTACGACTACGATGACATGCTGCAATGGGTGTACAAGGCCTTCGGCGATTTCCCGGATATACTGGCCAATTACCAGGAACGTTTTCTGTATTTCTTAGTGGATGAATTTCAGGATACAAATGGAATTCAGATTGACATTCTCAAAAAGCTTATTGATCATGAATGGCTCGAACGTCCGAATGTATTTGTGGTCGGTGATGATGACCAGGCGATCTTTCGGTTTCAGGGTGCTAACATCAAAAATCTTTTCGATTTCAAAGAGCAATATGATCCGCACATAATTTTATTGGAAGAAAATTACAGAAGCTCTCAAAAAATACTTAATGCCGCACGCAAGGTTCTGGCGCCTGTAGAAGATAGTCTTTCCAGATTAATCTTCGGTGAGCCTAAGAAGCTTAAGGCTTCCGGTCCTTATGCAGCTTTTCCTCAACAAGTCAGCATTCATACCTATCCGACTGTGGCCTTTGAGAATGCAGATATTTTCCATCAGATGAAGAGATGGCATGAGACGCAGACAGAAGGATCAGTAGCTGTACTTTATACGAAACATGATTTAGGTACTGATCTTGCATTTGCATTGAAAGGGGCAGGAATTCCATTTCAGACATTACGTTCTGCCGACGCCTTACAACAACCTATCGTACAGCATATCCTTGACATCCTGTCTTGTCTGCAAATGCTGACCGAAGGTGCTGACAATGATGATGCACTCCTGTACCGAATCCTTCATCTCAAATATCTTGACCCGCAGTCAACTGATCTTCAGCGATTGATTTTAGCCTACACGGCGAAAGAAAGAGATGACAAATCAACACTATTTATGTGGATGGGTGATCCGGAAAAGCTTGATAAAATTTCTTTTCAGAACAGGCCCTGGATCGATGCCCAGTTTTCAATGCTGAATGAAGCTACAGCCAATTATTATACCACAACATTGATCTGGCTTGTAGAATGGATCGTTCACCGCTTTGGTATCATGCAATGGGTTTTGAAACAACCGGAAAAATTTATACATCTCTACACGATAAAATCATTTTACTCCTTTGTCGAGCAGGAATCCTCAGGGCATCAATCCTACAAAGCTGCAGATCTGATTGAGACGTGTCAGATGATGGTTGATTATAAAATCAGATTGGCCGTGCAGGAACTGGCTTCGAATCCTACAGGTATTCATCTTAGCACGCTGCATGGTGCGAAGGGACTTGAATATGATACTGTCTTCATCAAAAACTTTGTGGAGACAGAATGGGAAAAGAAACGAGCGAACAACAGACAGTTTTCATTTCCTGATAATCTGGTCAAAACTGAAAACCAGAAAAGCCATCTTGAGTCCGGTCAGGATGTCGAAGATCATGATCGCAGGCGACTCATGTATGTAGGCATGACGCGTGCGAAGAAAGAACTTTATCTCTCTTATGCAAAGAAACGTGATGAAAGCAAGTTGCTCACACCAAGTATATATCTGACGGAGATCGCACAAGACGATCCGCACATCGCACAAAATGAAATCCCTACGGATGAAGAAATCCTGGCAGAATATCTTGTCGCACGCATGTCGGGTCAGCAAGCTGTCAATCTTGAAATGGATAGTGAAGAAATCAAAAGACGTGTTGAACATTATGTGCTCAATGTTTCTGCCCTCAATCAATATCTCGAGTGTCCATTGAAATTTTATTATGAAAAAATATTACTCATTCCGGCTTCACAAAAACCATATCTGATCTTTGGTTCTGCATTGCATGATGCGTTGCAAAAATTATTTGACAGGCGATTTAAAGCAGGTTTTAAAGATGCCGGACTGGATTACCTGTTGTGGACATTTGAAAATTATATGGAACGGGAGCGGCATCGTTTTACAAAAATGGAGTTCGCTGACCAGGTGACCTATGGAAAAAAAACACTGACACAGTATTATGATCATTATTCAACAAGCTGGTCAGAAGATATGACCTATGAAACCGAGTATCGCATCCGTGACATTCAGATAGAAGGAGTTCCTGTCACAGGTTTCATTGACAGGATTGATAAGATGAATAATGATATCAGGGTATATGATTACAAGACCGGACGTACGGATAAATTTTATCAAAAACTAAAACCACATTCAGAAAAAGAACCTGGCGGTGGACCATACTGGCGGCAAATGGTTTTTTATGATCTGATGTTGCAAAAAGATCCGCGCATCCACAAGCATGTGACTGCGGGATATATACAGGCCCTTGAACCGGATAAGGATGGAAAATTCATTCAACGGGAAGTAAAGATCACCGATGATGATCGCACATTTGTGACGCAACAAATAGTAGAGACATATCAGAAGATTCAAAATCTTGAATTTGAAAAAGGATGTGGAGAATGCGAGTGGTGCCGGATGCATGAATTGAATCCACCATTGATGGTAGAGGATGAAGCTGTTGAAGATTAGAGGACGAGCGCAGATTTCTTTCAGAATTTTATGTATTTTCATGAACCATACTTTAAATTCCAGGCAAAATGAAAAGAATAAATTATGTGTTGTTCGCCACATTATTTCTTATGACAGGAGTCATCCTTTGTTCATGTAGTGTTGCTGAAAGAGTCCTTGATGCTTCAGGAGATTTGTCACGTCAGGATTATGTAAATGAATATTCTGATTCGCCTGACAATTTTGATCTTGGCTTCAATTTATTGGTGTTGTATTTCTATGATGCAAAACACACTACAAATAATAATCTTACGTCCTTTAATTTCAAAGCTCCTGGTGCTGAAGGGTATACCAGTGTATTAAATGTACCTTATGGAATTCAGGATGAGGTTATGCTGCCAGATTCAAAGGAGCACAACCAAAATTTGAGAGCTGAGCAATCAAAAGATTTTCTGAACCACATCCAATTTGCGTGGGGACCGGAATTAATTCTTAAACGATCAAAGGATGGAGATCAAAATATTTCATTATTTTATTTTGAAGTGCCTGCTTATGCTCTTTATCATAAGGAGCTTAATAAAGGATCACTTTATGGTGGCTTTGGGCCTTATTTCGCATATGGCCTTACGGGAAGCATAAAGGATCCGGGAGATAAATTCAATGCTTTCGATAAAGAACTTGGATTTAAACGTTTTGATGCAGGCCTTGGCTTCACTGCAGGTTATAAATTTTCTAATGCGATCGGTTTGCGTCTTAGTTATGAGCTCGGCCTTGCCAATATCAATCATGGCGGCATTGAGCGTGCAAAAAACAGGACGATTGGCGTACACTTTTTATATCCGTTGGATAAACTGGTGGCTTCGTTTAAAAAATAAAAGATTGATGATCAAGAAGCGAGGTGTTCTTTGAATTGAATGATACCATTCCCTTTTCACCGCACTTATCGGTCTATTTGAGTTGCTGTCGGTGACAATCGCAGAATAAATTCTGTCAGGTTTGCATCATTTGACAGATCCAGTTTTTTTCTCAATCTGTAACGGCTTCCCTCTACTCCACGAATTGAAATATTCAACAGAGGTGCTATTTCTTTTGTACTCAGATTCATTCTCAGATATGCACAAAGCTTCAGATCACTTGTACTGAGTTGAGGAAAACTTTCACGTAAGTGTTTTAGAAAATCAACATGCACCTGGTCAAAGTGATGTGCAAAATGTTCCCAGTCTTCATCAAGTTTTACATCAAAATTGACCATGTTGAGTAATTGCTGGACGTCCTTTTTTACGCCGGGATCAGGCGATTTCCCACGGATATTATGCAATCCTTCCTGAACAGCCAATAAAATTTCAGCTTTCTGCACAAGGTGCATCGTCGTAAGTGCCAGTTCCTGATTTTTATATTTTATCTCAACCTCAAGTTTTTCATTTTGGATTTCTGCCAGGGCGGCCTTTGACTCTTCAGCTTCCCGCATGGCATGCGCTTCCTTTTCCTGATGCGTCACTGTCATTTGCGCTTTTTCCGATTCAAATTTTTTACGTTGTCCCATCAAAAAACCACCAAACAATCCGAAGAAGGCTAAACCATAAATCACTTTTGCTGTGGTCGTACCATACCAGGGAGGCCGGATTCTGAATTGATATGATACAATACTACTTTCTACTCCATCCTTGATTCTGGCCTGCGCCTGAAATGTATAAGTGCCTGCACTGAGTGATGTAAAATCTCTTCTTGTATCTCCGCTCCAGGGTGACCAATCTGCTTCTAAACCTTCAAGTTTTGTACGGTACTGAATGAGATAGGGCGTTTTATATTCAGTGGCTGAAAAAGAAAAACTGAGATTATTAAGATCAGATACGAGTAGATGTGGCTCACTTAATCCTGTTGTCCTGTCCGGTAGAAAATATCCGCCGAACAAAATTGAATCCTGGCTTCTCCCGGCATGAACTCCATCAAGTACAATCTGTATCGAATCCTGGTCATTCGTGACGGGATGAGCATCATAATGCACAAAACCTTCCTCTGTTCCAAAGAGAACATTATTTTCATCTATCGGGTAAATAAATTCAAACCCACCAACCAGTTTGCCAGCTAATTCAGGAAATACTTTTTTCTGAACTTGTTTTTTTACACCAAGGTCTTCAATCAGAAGTAGGCCTACTTCATCATCTATGACATACCAGATATTTCCTTTGACGTCTTCCTTCATCGCTTTCACCCGATGGTTAGCCCCGATGATAGTATTGAAAGATGAATCAGGTATAAAGCGATTCTGTTTGTTGTCAAATGTATACACTCCTTTTTCTGTTCCAAATATCGCTTTACCTGCTATGCTAAATACATAATTATTTAAATTGGAAGGAAGTCCGCCTGACTGATCAAAAAATCTGATGTCAGGATCATATTTTGATGCTTCATTCCAGATGACATGATAAAGACCCCTGTATGGATGAGAAACCCATATCGACCCATCATCATCCTTGACCATTATCCTACAAGACTCACTTATACCGTTTATTTTCTGGTCATATACCCACTTATCATTTATTCTTTTATAAAGCACTAAACCTGTGTATGTACCGGCCATCATGTATTGCTCATTCAGCGGAATATATATCCATGTGCCTGGTTCAGTAGAGATCGATGAAGCCACATTTTTCTTCAGTTGAAATGCGCCTTCATGATGTCCCATCAGCACTTCATGATCAAAGTCTGTAAACCCCCACACTTGTCCTTCGCCATTCATGACACGCTCAAAAAACGGTCCTTGCTCAGGATCATAATAAGATTGCCATGGGGCTACATAAGCACCATTTGAAACGCCGAGATAAAGCAGATCATCAAAAACTGCTGCACTGTATCCTGTGGCGTGCAATTCACTATCAGGGAAAATAGTCGTGAACTTCGAATCCAATACCACACAATCAATACCATTGTCTAAACCCAACCAGAGATTGCCATCATGATCACAAAATGTATTCAGGATATTATTGTTCTGAAGGCCATGTTTTTTAGTCAAATGCCTGTACATCCTTCGTTGCTTATCCACCACGATCAATCCATCAAGTGATGTGCCTATTGCAATATTCCCATTTGACAATCTGGTGGAAGAATAAATCCGCTTTTGCTTCAGGATATCATCATGAGCCGTCATCCAACGACCTGCCTCCGAAACAGTGAGAAAGAACATTCCATTTTTCAATGAACTTATGAGTATCGTATCATTAGTCCATTCAATCATGCCGGTGATAGAGCTCTCGAGACCTGGGATTTGTCTGAAAGGCTGAAAATGGCCATCTTTAAAAATGAGCAGCTCATGATTTTCTGTTTGAAGCAGAAGTCCTTGTTTTGTTTTTATCAGTGTCTGAAGATCTCCTCCCAACTCATGTATTTTTATTTTTTCTCCATCATATTCAAAAACTGACCGGTTGGTCCGGAAGTATACGTGACCTTCATACAAAATAATATCCCAGACATCCTCAAAAGTCCGATGATCGGGAGGCAATAAGCTTATCAAGGAGTGATAGAGCAGGACACCATTAGGACCCGGAAAGAAATAACCGATCTCACTCTGAGCACCGGTAAATATCCGATTGTCCTGATCAATCGCTACTGATCTGACTATTGTATGATTGGCCACCGGGAAATTTGTCCAGTCCTTTCCGTCAAACATGAGTAAACCATCATTATTGGCAAAGTAGATCCGCTTAGACTTGTCTTGCGCAGCATCCCAGTTCTGAGTACCGGCACTATATATCTTCCGCGTATAGTTCCAGATAGGGGGTACGCCGATGTTGACGCTTTGGGAAGTGGTAAAGCCGGGAAAAAGCAAGATTGTCATCATGAGTAAAAGGATTTCGGCGAAATCCGTTTGCTGTGTACCCCGTTTAAGATCAAATTGCCCATCTGTCGTACACCCCAAAACCATCCTTTTCAATAAAATAAAGGCCTGTCGTAGCATTGTCGTAGTCATGTCGTAGCGAAAGATAGTGTAAAGCGTAGTTTAAGCGTATTTAAAAATACTGTAATATCGAATGTAAACAGTCAAATTTGCTGACTTTCTTAAGTATCACAAAATTTTATTCTAAATCGAAAAAGAAACTAATTATGATCAAAAATCTACTCTCCGTTTTAATTCTCCTCTTTGCCGTAGTCTTTGCTAAATCCCAAACCACTATCCTGGATTTTGAGGCAGCAGGCACGTCAACTACTTTCCAATATTTTGGAAGTGGTTTGGATGGCTCTCTTAACGAGATCATTCCTAACCCGGATCCTTCTGGTGAAAACACAAGCAGCACAGTGGCAAGCTTTACTAAGCCGGCAGTGGCAGAAGTGTGGGCTGGCGCCTTTTCAAATCCCAACCCCGGTACTCCGGTTGATCTGACCTTTAATACCATGGTAACGGTCAAGGTCTGGATGGACCACATCGGTTCCCTCAGTCTGAAACTCGAAAATTCAACGGATGGAGGCGACAACTGGGCAACCTCAGTGGCAAATACGAAAGTCAATGAATGGGAAACTCTGGTCTTCAATCCAACAGCCTTATCCATTGAGGCTCCGTTCACCGCAGCTGCAGGCCACACCTATACCACAGTCACTATATTTTTTGATCTGGGGACTGCAGGAACCGGGACTGATGTGACGAGTTACCTGGATGACATCATCACACTACCGCCGGCTCCGGTATTCACTTCTATCCTTGATTTTGAAACTCCTGAGACAGGAACAGTATTCCAATATTTTGGAAGTCCATTGGACGGTACATTTACTGAAATCGTGGCCAATCCCGATCCATCAGGAATTGATACCAGTGATAATGTGACGCATTTTATCAAACCTGCAGTCGCTGAAGTCTGGGCAGGTGCTTTCTCAAATCCTAATCCTGCCACTCCGGTGACATTAGATGCCGGCAGCCAGGTATGCATCAAAGTATGGATGGATCACATTGGCAATCTTGCGCTCAAACTTGAAAATGGCGCGGGTGGACAAGCAAACTGGGTGACAACTGTAGAGAATACAACTATAAATCAATGGGAGGAATTATGCTTTGACATATCCGCTCCATCTATTGAAGCACCTTTCGAACCTGCGACAGGTACTTATAATACAATCACTTTATTTTTTGATTTTGGTACAGCAGGTAATGGCACTGACATTAACTATTATTTCGATGACATCGGCGTGAAATCGACAGGTGCTCCACAAGCACGCACAGTTCATTTCAAAGTGGATATGAATGGCTATGCCGAAAATTTTGACCAGGTATACCTCAGTGGTACATTCAATAACTGGTCAGGTGATGCTAATCCACTGGTAGATCCTGATTTCGATGGAGTATGGGAAGGTGATATCGTCGCTATCAACGGAGCATATGAATACAAAGTGACGCTTGACAATTGGACAGCTCAGGAACAATTCCAGGGTTTCGAGGAGTGCACAAAGAAAGATCCTTCAGGTCAGTTCGTCAATCGTTTGTTACTTGTCAGTGGAGATACTGAACTGCCACAATTCTGCTTCAATAGTTGCTATGCATGTGGACAGGAAAGAAGCATCACATTCCGTATAGGCATGTACACATTTACACCTAGTCCTGATGGCGTGTGGCTTGCAGGTGGTGGAAATTTTGATGTGCCTGGTGGTAAATACAAAATGCAGGATGATGATGGTGATGGCATTTATGAAATCACTGTACCTCGTGAAGTTGGATTCAGTTCATACTACGATTTCGCCAATGGCGCATGTCCGGATTATAGTTGCAAAGAAGATCTTAGCGGCCAGTCATGTGGAGATCCAAACAATTACAATGACCGTTTCCTTTCAGCGGTACAAACAGATACAATCGTTGAAACCTGTTTTGGTACATGCTTCATCGATGCCGCTTGTACAGTCGGAACGAAAAATCCAACACAGGATGAACGTGTGTTTTCTCTCTATGGAAATCCATCTGTCAATGGTCAGTCTGTACTTGAATTTGGCGATCAGATAAAAGGTGAAAAAATAGTAACGCTTACAAATACACTGGGCCAGTCTGTAAGACATTGGCGTGTGGAGGATGGCATTACTACACAACACTTAAGTACTGCAGGACTACCATCAGGCTTGTATTTCGTCACTGTCAGTGCCGGAGATCGATTCTACACACGACGATTGATGCGATAATCTGTCAGAAGAATTTTCGCCATCGTAATCAATTTCATTTATCGAGAATGACATGAATAGCACGACCATGCGTTTAGGATTTTTAATGCTCATCCTTTGCTCGTTTTTTTCTGCGAAAGGACAACATCAGGTCAGTGGCAATATCACAATGATGCCGGATAATGAGCCTGCCATTGGGGCAACCGTCATCATAAAAGGTACCACTACCGGCGTCATAGCGGATTTCAATGGACATTATACCATTACTGTACCTGATGAGCATGCTGCACTGCTTGTGACCTACACAGGCTATTCAGAGCAGGAAATAGTAGTAGACAAACTTGTCACGGTGGATGTGCAATTGAAAGAAAGCATTTCTCAACTCAATGAAGTGATTGTCACCGGATATGGAGCTCAGAAGCGATCAACTATAAGTGGAAGCGTGTCCACTATACATGCTGATGAAATAGCTGAAAAACCTATTCTTCGTGTAGAGCAGGCGCTGCAAGGCAGAACCGCAGGCGTGCAGGTATCTCAGGTCTCTGGTTCGCCGGGTAGTGGATTGACGGTGAGAGTACGCGGTGTAGGCACGATCAACAATAGCGATCCGCTGTACATCGTCGATGGCACACCTGTTGAAGGTCTGGATTATCTCAATCCAAATGATATCGAAACGATCAATGTGCTGAAGGATGCTGCATCATCTGCTATCTATGGTGCACGTGGCGCTAATGGAGTTGTACTCATCACGACTAAAGGCGGACAACGCAATCAGGCAGGTACGTTGAGTTATGATGCATACTATGGAATTCAGCGCGCAGCACGTTTAGTGGATTTACTGGATGCACGTGAATATGCGGTTATACAAAATGAAGCTTATGTGGCCGCAGGTAAAACTCCTCGTCCTGAATTTGCAAATCCCGACGCCCTTGGTAAAGGAACGGATTGGCAGGAAGCCATTTTCACTCATGCACCGATCTCAAGCCATCAATTGACCCTGACAGGTGGAAAGGAACATTCGTCGTATGCACTATCAGGCAATTATTTTTCACAGGATGGAATTGTCGGTGGAGACAAAGCAAATTTTCAACGCATCACTGTCAGGCTCAATGGTAATCAGGATTTAAAACCCTGGCTGACAGTTGGAAATAATATTGGATTCACATGGTTCAAACGAGATGCTCTATTGGAGAATACGCAATATGATTCTCCGGTTGTCAGGGCATTGAATATGGATCCGGTCACGCCTATCCGCAAAGCCGATGGAACTTTCGCTTACTCAAATTATTCAGATACAGACATTGCCAATCCGGTGAATGCCATTGAACAAACCTATAATAACTGGCGAAGTAATCGTATTGTAGGAAGCGTGTATGCTGATGCAAAATTGAGTAAGAAATTCTCCTTTAGATCCACCTTTAGTATGGATCAGACATTTGCTCTGCAACACATCTTTTATCCAAAATTCGATTTGAGCAATTTGCCGAATATCAGTGAAGCTCCGGCAGCTGAAAAAAGAGTGAAAAATACTGTCGCTGTTGGCAATTACAACTGGAGAAATCTTCAACTTGAAAATGTTTTAACCTATACTAATACATTCCAGGAAAAACATGCCGTCACGTTGATTGGTGGCACTACAGCATTGAACAACCGATATGATGCGAGTGGAGGCGCTAATACAAATCTCCCTTCGAATGACCCTAAAGATGCATTCATCGGAAATACAATTGATCCTATCGCTTCACAAAGTGCATGGCAAACGGCAAGTGAATCATCATTACTCTCATGGTTTGCAAAAGGAAATTATACTTATGATAATACGTATTTATTCTCTGCCACTTTCAGGGCTGATGGTTCATCGCGGTTTGGAAAAAATAATCGCTATGGCTACTTCCCTTCATTTTCAGCGGGATGGGTGTTGAGTCATGCTGCATGGTGGTCTGTAGACGAGATCAGCTTTGCGAAATTGCGTGCGAGTTGGGGACGGAATGGAAATGACCGGATAGGTGATTACAGTTTCACCACAGTAGTTTCAAGCGGACAGAACTATGTCTTCGGTCCGAATGAAACCATCACCAATGGAAGTGTTGCGCTGAGTGCAGCAAATCCGGATTTAAAATGGGAAACCATCACGCAAACAGATATCGGTCTTGATTTGGAATTGTACAACGGTCAGATCAATTTCACCGGTGATTATTACATCAAGAAGACAACAGACATGCTTTATGCTGCACCTATTCCATTGGTAGCAGGTACTGCAGCACCTATTCAGAATGTGGCCACAGCTGAAAATCGTGGATTGGAATTATCACTTACGTTTCGCAATATTGAAAGTGCATTGCACTATTCGATCGGCGGAAATATATCTTTTAATAAGAGTGAAGTGACAGGTCTGGGCACAGGTGGAGAACCCGTTTATTCAGGTTACATTCAAAGTGCTAACGGAAATGCATCCAAGACAGATGTGGGACATCCGCTTGCAGCTTTTTATGGATACGTCACTGATGGTATTTTTCAGACCCAGGCAGAAGTGGAATCAGCTGCTTTTCAAAACAGTGGCACAACACCCGGTGATATTCGCTTCAAAGATCTGAATAATGATGGCGTGATTGATATCAATGACCAAACCTATATCGGTAATCCAACTCCAAAAATGTCGTTTGGTGCAACAGGAGATATCGAATGGAAAGGCATCGAATTGAATGTATTCTTCCAGGGCACACAGGGCAATGATATATTTGACAATACCATCCGGTATGATTTCGCTTATGTCAATAGGCCCTCCTCCGTATTGGATCGCTGGACAGGACCCGGTACTTCTAATTCCGAACCCCATGTCAGTCTCAATGATCCAAATCAAAATGCTCGCATATCAGATCGCTTCGTCAAAGACGGAAGTTATATCCGATTGAAGTCATTGCAATTGGGATACGCATTGCCGGCATCGTGGCTACATAAAGTTCACATGCAAAAATGTAAAGTGTATATCACCGGTCAGAATCTATTGACATTTACAAAATACAAAGGACTTGATCCGGAAATTGGAATTATAGGATCGAGTCTTGAATTGGGTATCGATCGTGGTTTCTATCCACAGGCCCGCACTGTGATGGGAGGTTTAAGTGTAACCTTTTAAATCTGCAACTCATGAAAAAAATAATATACTATCTTCTTGTTCCAATTGTCATACTGATATCATCCTGTGAAAAAGATTTTCTGGACAAGGCGCCAATTGTAGGTACATCAGAAGGAAATTTCTATCGCACAGGTGATGACGCAATTGCAGCTGTCAATGCGGCGTATGCTTCATTGCAGTTTCAAATGTCTCCGGCGGGACACTTCAGATGGTTCTGGGGAGATGTCATGTCGGATGATGCCATCAAAGGCGGTTCGGGTGATAATGATGCAAATGCACTTTTGAAATTGGAAACATTTCAGGGGCCCGCCAATACGGATTTACTTGAGTCGGAATGGGGTGCTGACTATGAAGGGATATATCGTGCAAATGTGGTACTGGAAAAAGTGCCCCCCATTCAAATGGATGAAAAACTTAAAACCCGCATTCTCGGCGAAGCCCGCTTCATCCGTGCATGGAATTTTTACAAACTTGTCACGATGTTTGGAGGAGTGCCTCTGGCAGATCATGTGCTCGCCCCTTCAGAATATAATATGCCGCGATCATCGGCAGATGTCGTTTGGGATTTAATTGAAAGCGATCTTACTATTGCAGCAAATCAGATGTGGAAACGAAGTGAATATTCTACCGCTGATCTTGGACGCGTCACTAGAGGCTCTGCCCAGGCATTATTAGTCAAAGCATATCTCTGGCGTGAAAAATGGGCAGAAGCAAAAGCAACTGCAGAGACTGTGATCAATTCAGGTGAGTATCATTTGGTGGCAGACTATGCAGATATCTTCCCGCTGTATGGTGAAAACAATGAGGAGTCAATATTTGAAATTCAATACATGAATGCATCCGGAGGAAACTGGGGAAAGAATAATGCTAATGAAGGCAGTTTTACAAATGTATTTACACGTGCACGTGGACTGTTTGCAGGCTATGGATTTAATATTCCGACGCAGGATTTTGTGGATGAATTTTTCAAAGAAGGTTTTGAAGATCCAAGATTGAAGTCTACTGTTTTTAGAATAGGCGATGAGATGGGAGATCGCGGAACATTTACAATTGAAGCAACCGGTGGAACGCCATATATCTACTATTCAAAAAAATCATTCGATAATAAATCCGAAACTGCGCCTTTCGGTGATCCGAATCCAAATGGAGGGACGAATGACCGTGTGATCCGATATGCAGATGTGTTATTGATGCATGCAGAGGCTTCTTATCACACCGGTGACGAAAATGGTGCTCGTGGTTCGCTCAATCAGGTGAGAGCACGCGCCCAGGTTCCTGATATTACTGCTACCGGATCAGCATTGCTTGATGCTATCTACCGAGAACGATGTCTTGAACTCGGTCTTGAGGCGCATCGCTTTTTTGATTTGGTTCGTACGCACAGAGCAGCACAGATACTGGGTCCTTTGGGTTTTGTCGAAGGTGTACATAATCTATTTCCAATACCGCAATCACAGATACAAGCCACTAATGGAGCGTTGACACAGAATCCGGGGTATTGATCGGTGATCGGTGATCGGTGATCGGTGATCGGTGATCGGTGATCGGTGATCGGTGATCAGTGGTCAGTGGTCAGTGGTCAGTAAGTAGTAAATATTTTCTCAATCACAACAAGCAAATAAACACAGTGAAAAACATATATCTGACATTAACATTTATCCTGGTTTGCTTCGTCGCATGTGATCCTGATCGGGATGACAATTATCAATTGGGACCGACACCGGCAGCGCCTCAATTCACTGCGAAATTATTGGAGAGTGATTCCAATCGTGTAGTAGTGACTGCCCAGACAGACGGAAATTTTCAACTATTGTGGGATTTGCCGGGAGGAAATCCAAAAACCTCTACTCAGGCTTTAGATACTATCTTATATACGGACATCGGAGATTACACCATCACCCTTTTCGTTTCAAAAACAGACGGAAATGGTACCGTATCTTCTTCACAAAAGATATCTATTCTGAGAGAGGCTCCATTAGAATGTAATTCCAAACTTGCTTTGTTGACAGGATGTGGTTCTGCAGGAAAGTGTTGGACATTTACTACTGCAGCCGGTGCTGTGAAAGTTGGTCCCACATATGGAGACTTTTCCTGGTACACTTCTCCTGTCAATGGATTAGTGGATGCCCAGTATGATGATCATTATTGCTTCACGTTTTTACATTTTGTTTTTCAAAATAAAAATAGTGGACAATCTGTAAATCCATGGAATGGATATGCGGCCGAAGACTACAATCCGGGTGTCAGTGAATTTCAATATCTCGAAGGAACAGGTACTGATGGAAGAGATCAGATCATCATCCCTGATGATCAGTTTATGGGGACCTGGGATACTGACAATGTAATGGATGTGATGAGTCTGACAGACACAGAACTTGTCATCCGTGCCCACAGACGTGCGCAGAATGGCGTACCTACCCCCGACGGTTGGTTTGAAAACACATTTGTAGCAAATTGATGAAGAAAAAATCGGGCATATTACTTGTTTTAGCATTTTGTCTTGGAGCTCTCCTCTTCTGGTCTGCTTCTGATGAAATAAAACCTGCACCCGACAGTATGAAATTGGTTTGGTCTGATGAGTTTGATTCAGGTACGATGCCCGATCCGACTAAATGGGGTTATGATCTGGGTGATGGATGTCCTGAAATCTGCGGATGGGGTAATAATGAATTACAATACTACACAGACAACCGAAAAGAAAATGTGCGTATTGAAGATGGCAAACTAATCATCGAAGCACGTCAGGAAAAAATGGGCTCGAAGGACTATACATCAGCCCGTCTAAAAAGCAAATTGAAAGGTGACTGGACATATGGCCGGATAGTCGCGAGGGCTAAACTTCCAAAGGGATTGGGTGTTTGGCCGGCAATATGGATGTTACCTACAGAGTGGGCTTATGGTGAATGGCCGGCTAGCGGTGAAATTGATATCATGGAAAATGTCGGATATATGCCGGATAGTTTATTTGGTACCATTCATACAAAAAAATACAATGGCTCTCTTGGTACGCAAGTGACTAAAGGAATATTCTCTTCAACGTTGAGTACTCAGTATCATGAATATGAAATAGATTGGAATGATCAAAAAATTGATTTTCTATTTGATGGCGCTCTGTTTCAATCTTTTCGCAATAATCATGAAGGGTCTGAAGCATGGCCTTTTGACAAAACATTTCATTTGTTGATGAATATCGCTGTGGGTGGCAACTGGGGAGGGAAGCATGGAGTAGATGTGGCCATTTGGCCGCAGAGGATGTATGTAGATTATGTACGTGTTTATCAATGAAGTGATTAGTGAATAGTGAGAAGTGAATGCCAAATTGTGATATGAAATTCACGATAAAACGGTCGTAGAGACGTCGATTTACGGTTGGTGAGCTGTAGCCTTAGGTTGAGTAAAGCAAGTCGAACCATCGCGTCTCCTTTTATTGAGTGAGAAAAATGTATGTAAAAGTTGAACATTTATTTTTTCTCCGTGCTCTCCGTTACCTCTTTTTGCTCCATGCGAAATGATCATAACATTTAAAGTAAATAAATATTAAATAAAAAATAATGATTTCAAGAAAATCTAGTATCCTGATCGGCAGTTTGTGCATATACCTCCTGCCATTTATCTCAAGTTGCATAGATGAAAGTGATGGCACAGCAGGCAAACTCAACTTACCAGTGCTGCATGTCAGTGATGTGACGACGACAGAAGGAGATGAGGACAAGATTATTCACCTTGATGTGACGCTCACTGGTGACAATACCACAAATATCATTGTCACAGTTGCAGCTATTCCGGGCTCTGCTGTGACCCCGGATGATTATACGTTATTGAATGGCGGACAAATGCAGTTTTCAAAGGGAGAGACGACAAAAACGATTGATATCAGGATCAAAGCTGACGAAGGAAAAGAACCACAGGAATCATTTCAACTCAAACTATACAATCCGTTAAACTGCATCATTGAAAGAGATCTCATCACCGTCACGATCAATGATGACGATGATAATATAGCCGGCCTCACCATACCTTCAGGTGGTGCATCTTCACCTGATCACTATGATGGATACAATCTGGTGTGGCGTGACGAATTCGTTGGTGATGTATTGAATAGCGCCGACTGGAGTTTTGAAAACGGCAATGGTTGTCCTGACAATTGCGGATGGGGCAATAATGAAGGCGAATACTATCGCTCCGACAATACCTCCATCGTCAATGGGCACTTAGTCATCACTGCCAAGAAACAACAGTACGGAGGTTTCGATTATACGTCTTCAAAGTTTACGACAAAAGGAAAACAACAATTCAAATTTGGCCGCATTGATATCCGTGCAGCATTGCCGGAAGGAAAAGGGATTTGGCCTGCTTTATGGATGTTGGGTTCAAATATTGATGCTGTTGGATGGCCTGCATGTGGTGAAGTGGACATCATGGAATTGACAGGGGATGTTCCGAATCGCGTGGTAGGTACTGTACACTATGGAGCCAATCTTGCGCAACATCTATATAACAGTGTTTCAAAATTTGCAAGTAGTGATGATAGCTACCAGAATAAATTTCACGTCTACTCTATCAATTGGGAAAACAATCTTGTTCAATTCCTGGTCGATGATGTAGTTTATTCAACGATTACCCCTGCAGATCTCAATGGACAGCCTTGGCCTTTCAACAAATACTTCTACTTTATTTTCAATGTTGCTGTGGGAGGAGCCTGGCCCGGTTATCCGGATAGCAGTACGAAGTTTCCGCAGTATCTGATCGTGGATTACATTCGGGTGTTTCAAAAATGATTGCATAGCCACTGTCTTGACCTTGATTTTTGTGATTTATGTGATAGACATGATAAAAGGCTCCTCTGTCTTGACCTTGATTTTTATGATTTATGTGATAGACATGATAAGGTTTTTGAATACCGGTATTTTCACTATGATCCTGAAGGGAT
>JBBSAQ010000081.1:0-17913 GCA_038252065.1 Chitinophagales bacterium | reverse complement strand
CTTAAACTGGCCGGCCAACGTTGGTCCATAGAAGGTGCCCAACAAGTTTTGAATTTAAGGGTGATGCGAATGAGTGGCAAATGGAATTTAATACGTGACGCTATCCGTGAAGCTGCCTAAACGAAAAAGTGAAATGCACCCGGTCAGTACGAATTTTAGTCGCGAAGGATTTATATATAGTGGCACTTGTGAACAAATCACTCAGAGAATCCGGTGCATCATACGAAAATCGGGGAAGGTCTGAAGCGTTGGTAACTTTCTTTTGGGGAGCTTGAGCACCTAAAAGAGTGGGAAATAAAATCCAGAGAATCAAGAGAGAAATAACGAATGGTTTTTTCATTTAATTTTTCTTCAAAAATTGGAAAAATAAATTTGGTTATCAATCCCCTTTATGAGTGATTATCGATTCTATTTTATCCATCCTTTGCGATAGTGTTTCATTTTCTGCCGATACCTTTTGGAGCGCCGCTTTCAATTGTGTATTTTCTGCTGACAATTCCTGCACTGCTTTTACCAGGGGTACGACAAATAATGAATAGCTCATCGTATAGAGTTCAGTATTCTTTTTTGGAGTGGTATAGCCGTTAAAATTATATCCGGAGTCATGGGCCGCCTGTTCAACTTCCTGTGCTAAGAATCCGCTTTGTGTTATTTTTTCAATATCATATTTTTCTGGATAATCTTCTGTGTCCTTATTTCCTGTAATATCTCTCATTGCCGTGATATCAAGATTATAGGTTACCGGTTTTAATCTCGAAATAAAATCCAGTCCTTTTACATTGTCCTGAACATTGTTCTTCACTCTGGCATCTGAAGCGTAGGTAAACCATGTGGTTTGTCCGCCTATCCAGACCGTGCTGAGGTTTCCGATAAAATCCTGATTTGAAAATGCATTTAGATACCCATGATTGCCAATATTAATTGTATTATTCAAATTTGGTGTTTGGATTGCCGTGCCCGATTTAGCACCCAATGCTATATTATGATCTCCGTTCACCAGATTAATAAGTGAGGATGACCCGAATGCTGCATTGAACAACCCCCCTATTAAATTTTTGAGCGCACTATTGCCAAATGCACTTACATCTGATCCAGCTACATTATTTGCCAATGTCTCTGTCCCAAAAGCTGCGTTATACGCGCCAAAATTATTATTGCGAAGTGCTTTATAACCCATAGCTGTATTGCCTGAGCCAGTATCATTGTAAAAAAGTGCCTGTCTTCCCAGGGCAGTATTGGATGACCCTATTGAATTTGTGTAAAGTGCACCGGCACCAAGAGCAGTATTATCAAAACCTGTAGTATTTGCCTTCATTGCATTATTGCCGATGGCTGTATTATCTTTTCCAATGGTATTGTAATCCATTGCGTAACTTCCCACTGCCGTATTACCAATCCCGTTATCTATCGATGTAGGCTGGTTATTATTTAAAGCATAATATCCTACTGCCGTATTATTGCCTTCCCAAGGAAACCCATTTCCGGCATAAGCTTGAATATACAAAGCTCCATAACCTATCGCTGTATTCTGACTGCTTGTGGTATTTGATGCAAGTGCAAATGAACCAATACCTGTATTATAATTCGCGGTAATATTATGTTGTAGTGCTCTGAATCCAATACCTGTATTGCAAATGCCTTCTGTATTAAAATTAAGTGACTCACTTCCTACAGCTGTATTGAATTGACCATTTAAGTTCCAAAGAAGTGCTGTATTCCCAATGGCCGTATTATAACTACCAGACATATTAAGCAATAATGTCTGGTAACCACAGGCTGTATTGTTAGATCCTGAAATGTTGTTTAGAAGTGCATAACAACCGTTTGCAGTGTTGTAATTTCCTAACGTATTAGACCGTAATGATTCAGTTCCTACACTTGTATTCTCATGTCCTGATGTATTGAAATATCCTGACCGGCTGCCTATGAATGTATTTAGAACCGCACCATTACCAGCATTATTTACTTTTCCTGCTTCGAATCCAAGAAATGAATTATACAGGTTGTCGGAGTGAATCCACATCAGTTCAGTACCATCACTCTTCCTTAACCTGATCAAGGGGTTTGCATTGCTCTGTACTTCACTAGCCTCAATTATCAGTTCAGAAGCGTCCACATCACCTTTGATGTGAACTTTCCCTTCAGGTGCAGTGGTACCAATTCCAATATTTCCCGGATTACCATTGTAAATATCATCACCGTTCTGTAGCCATTCCCCCACAGGTGTCGAAGTGCCAACAGGTGTCCATTCAGTGCCATCATAATAATACATACCTGGAATTCCGTCCGTTTGAAAAATAGTAAGTCCCAGCGCAGGCAGCAATATGGAATCACGTTGTTCCTCTGTCATGCGTGGAATCAATAATCCTTTTGTGGTGCTTTGAATATCAAGGATCGCACTTGAATCAGGTGGTGATCCATCAGGACTTATTGAAATACTTTGGGCAATTCCTTTAAAGAAAGTTGAAGCCAAAAGAAGAATCACCGCGAAGAAAACTTTCATGCAGGTATTTTTCTTCAAAAATTGAGGAATTCATATAAAAAAACAATCCTCCTTTTGAGTGATTCGAACCGTAGCAAATATTTAATTTATTTTCCCAAAAACGGCCTTACCACTTGAGCTGAAATATCCCGGAGAACCTATTACAAAGGTTTTGGTACTGCCATTAAAACCAAAAGATAAACCAAAAAAATCCAATGCATTCCCTCCTGGATCTGTGATTTCCTGCAATTTTTGCCATCCCGGACCCACTCTTCTGAAAAGTAAAACTGAGCCCTGATCATTATTGGAGCTTATATCATCTGCATATGCGCCTATCATTGCATATTCCCCCGAAATAAATACGCAATACCCAAAATGATCATTTGATGCACCTACTGGGTTTATTATTTTCTGAACCTTAATCCAATTGCTTCCATTATACCGGAATAATGTTGCCGACCCTTGATCCATATTCGTACCTGCATCATCATTACCCGCCCCTGCAATAGCATGATTTCCCGAGATGGATACACTGCCTCCAAATCCATCATTTACGTCCCCGGTAGTATCTATTAACTTTTCGACCATAATCCAACTGGTGCCATCATAGTGAAAAATTGTAGCTGACCCCTGTCCTTGAGAATTTAAATCATCACCACTTTCTCCTACAATTATATTGTCACCGGATATGGAAACACTGACTCCAAAGCCATCAAGGAAATTTCCCGTATCATCAGTCACTTTCTGAATGAAGTCAACATTACCTCCATTTATTTGATATATACTTGCTGACCCCTGAAAATTAGCCACATCATCATCATTCGGTGATCCGACTACAAAATTATTCCCTGAGATTGACACACTAAAACCAAAATAGTCATTTGCATCACCGGTAGTGTCGTAAATTTTTACCATAAAATCCCAGCTATTCCCATTAAAGGAATAAATACAGACGGAGCCTTGATTTGCAAAATCCACATCATCACTAAAAGCTCCTACCACCATATAATTTTCCGATATCGATACACTTGATCCAAATAAATCTTCAGCTGCGCCATCTGCATCAGTAAGTTTTTGAATGAATTCCCAATTGCTTCCGTTATAGAAGAAGATTGAAACCGATCCCTGATTAGAATACAATTCATCATCATAAGGTGAACCTACTATTGCATAATTGCCAGAAATGGATACGCTCCTTCCACCGGCATCTCCAATAAGAGCTGTACTGTCTGAGACAGGATAATAATTTGAAATATTCCCATTCGTCGCACAATCGCCCCAGACACCATATCCTATATTACCATTATAATTATTTGGAGGAGGAGGCAGGACTAATTCTTCCCAATTGGCATTTCCTGCATCATCACTTGTCAATAATTTTCCGGTACCTGCATTCGGCGTAAAAAGGATGGCATTGACCTTGGCCGTATCCATGAGAATATTTCCATCAACATGAAGTTTCTCCAGTGGATTGGAAGTACCGATGCCGACATTTTGAGCAATAAGCAAAACATGCATTGTCGACAAGGCTAATATGCAGATTAAACAAATGATTTTTCGTTCCATGATTTTAATTTCTATGGCTGTCCTGTTAATTATTTTTTATTTATTGCATCAATCAATGATTCAAGTTTTTCAATCCGTCTGATCAGCATTTCATTTTCTGAAATCAATTTCTCATTCAGTTCCTGAACAGCCTTTACTAACGGCACTACAAACTCGGCATATCCCATGCAGTACGTATCTGTGTCATTGACCGGCGCATGTACAGCATCAAATGAAGTAAAGCCGGTTTCCTGAATTGTTTTTTCCACGTCCTGCGCAATGAACCCCACTGATCGATTTTTTGATTGTTCAAGTAGTTTTTCTTCTCTGTCCTTCGTAATCGTTTCGTTGATATGCCGCGCATAGTTCAGTCGATTAAAATTGTAAGAGACAGGCTCAAGCTGCATGATAAATTCCAATCCTTTCACATCATGTTGAATACTTTCCTTAAATCGTCCATCAGATGGCCATGAATATGCCACTTGTCCTTCAATCACTGTCACATTTGAGCTTCCTAACCGGACTTTATCTGCAGCATTGACGACTGCAAATGTCCCTATGGCCGTAGCATTCCCAAGGTTACTCAGGGAAGTATTTGAATAGCTTCCAAAACAGGAATTCTGTTCTCCTGCCAGATTATTATCCAGGGCGTGATAACCAATAGCTGAATTAAATGACCCAATTGTACAATTGTATAGGGCGAAGTTTCCCTGTGCAGTATTACCGTTGCCCTGAGAGTTTTGTCTTAGTGCCTTATATCCAGTGGCTGTATTTTGTTCGCCTGTGGTATTATAAAAAAGTGCCTGTCTGCCTATTCCGGTGTTCTCCTGACCTGTCGTATTGGAGTAAAGTGCAGATGTTCCAAGACCTGTATTATCATATCCGGTAGTATTAGCGGTTAAGGCAAAACTTCCCACAGCTGTATTTGCTATTCCATTAATTGTTGATGTCGGAGCATTTGCTGTAAGTGCTGCAAAACCAATTGCTACATTATCGCTATTCCAGGTTATGTTGCCATTGCTGAAGGACTGGGTAAATAATGCATCTGTTCCTACAGCTGTATTCTGACATGCGGTGGTATTTGAATAAAGGGCCCACAAACCGGTTGCCGTATTATTATATCCTGATGTATTAGCATATAATGCTGTTGATCCAATAGCTGTATTACCAAAACCAATCGCGTTTAAATGTCCTGAATTGCTTCCTATAAATGTATTATTTGTAGCAGCAGAACTTATCGCATCGTTCTGTCTTCCAGAACCAAACCCGATAAATGTATTCGTTGAATGATCAGAATTAATCCACATGAGGTCTTCTCCATCACTCTTCCGCAATTTTATCAACGGATGTGTGTTACTCTGGATATCATTGGCATCAATAATCAGCTGAGTGGTGTCTACAGATCCCTGGATATTTAATTTCCCCGAAGGAGTAGATGTACCGATACCTGTATTTCCTTCATTGTTGTTAAAAATATCATCCCCGCTGCCTGTCCAAATCCCATCCAATGATGGACTAATAAGTGGTAACCACGATGTTCCGTCATAGTAATAAAATCCCAGCACAGCATCTGTCTGAAAAACAATAAGGCCCAGCACGGGCAATAGAATGGCATCCCTCTCTTCAATCGTCATCCTCGGTATCAATAATCCTTTGGTGGTGCTTTGAATATCAAGAATCGCGCTTGAGTCAGGAGGTGACCCATTAGGGCTTATTGAGATGCTTTGAGCAATGCATTTAAAGAAAGTTGAAACCAAAAGAAGAATCAACACGAAGAAAATTTTCATGCATGTATTTTCTTCAAAAATGGAAGAATTCATTGGCTAGTACAATCCTCCTTTTGAGTGAATCAATGGAATTTTTGGCTTTTGATTTTGGACTGGCCGAAGAATTAAACGATAAAGTTGGTTTTGGAAATCGCTCAGCAACAATCGAAAATATTTTGCTAGAGATCATGCACGATCCGCTCCCGCAATGCTTTTACGATCGCCTCCTTTCCACAATTGACGTGAAGCTTTTGATAGATGCTTTTCAAATGGCTTCGTACCGTATCAAACGAAATAAATAATTCAGCGGCGATCTGTTTTGTACCATATCCTTTGATGAGATGCTGCAACACCTCAGTCTCACGTGGAGAAAGATTATAACTTATCTTGCTTAATTTTGTGTGAAATGTCCCCAGTACCTTTCTCGCAATCTGAGGGGACATCGGTGCTCCGCCTTCAATCACTTCCTGTATAGCATCAAACAATTTCTGCGGTGATGTCTTTTTGAGTAAATATCCATTCGCACCAGCGCAAAGGCATTCAAACAATTTTTCATTATCCTCAAAAACAGTATACATGATCACTGCTGTCTCAGGACGTGCTGCCTTGACAAGGGATACACCCTCAATCCCTGTCTTCCCCGGCATATCAATATCCATCAGCACCACATCCGGCTGATGCATCAGGATAATTTCAGTCGCCTGATTACAATTGTTGAAATGCCCCACCACTGTATAATCTTCAGAATGCTCCAGCAATACAGCGAGAGATTCGCGTAATCTGTCATTATCTTCAAAAATTACTATCCGGGTAGGCATCTAAGACAAAACTAAGTGATATTTGATCTATTCATTTCACTCAATTGAGTGAATTCCTCTTTTAGTACTATATATTTTTCTTTAATGGCAGGCCAATTTTGATGATGGTACCTGTTTGCGCTGATGATTCAATAGAAATATGGCCTTTCCATTTCGCCACACGCCCTTTGATACTTTTTAATCCATGTCTTTCCGTGGAAAGCGTGGTATCAAATCCACGTCCGTCATCAGCGATCACTAACGATAGAAACTTGTCTTCCTGAAGGATGCGCACATCTACACTGGAAGCTTCAGCATGCCGGATGATATTGCGCAATATTTCTTTATACACAAGATAAAAATCGCGCCGCAGCTCAAGACCGAGCGTTTGATTTTCATCCAGATTTTCCACATGTAGCATAAATGTGATCCTTTTGGCATCAAACAATTCTGATGAATATCTCCTCATCCGTGATATCAGGTCCTCAGCTGTATCCACACGGCTGCTTACACTCCAGATGATATCATCCAATGCTTCAGCCGAAGACTGCACTTCTTCACCGATACGTCTAAATAATTGTTGTGGCTGATCCTCTTTATCAAAAGTCTTTCTGCCGATCTCACTCAGTATATTGACATGGGTAAGTGATGACCCGATTTCATCATGCAGATCAGAAGCAATTCTGTTTCTTACATCCTGTATCCGTTGAAGCTGCCGGATACGGTATCGGTAAAATGAAAATACAATTCCTAATACGGCCATAATAGAAAGAAATATAAACCATGGGGTCTGCCAAAAAGGTGGCAGTATTTTAAAATTGTAAAAAGTCATTCTTCCAAATATCCCATTCCATCCTCTCACCTTCACTTCGAAACGATAATCTCCGGGCAATAAATTAGCATACGACACATTATGTACGGGAAGTGGTTTCGACCATGATGTATCCTGGCTTCCATTTAACCGATAACTATATTGCATTTGTTTTCCGTTGACAAAATCATTGGCAGAAAAGGCGATGTTGATATAATTTTGGTTGTATAACAAATCAAAAGGTAATCTGATCTTCGGATCATTCAGTATTCTATCCGCAGTGGAGACAGCTGTGATATAAACTGATGTTGGTGCTATCGTATCATAGCTACTGTCTCTTATCCTGTCCACTCCGGACGTAGTGGCACACCATAGTGAATGATCAGGCCCCACTACAATCTGTTGTACAACAGCAAAATAATTGAGCACACGGCTGAATGGAAAAACGCGATAGTCCTCACCTACCGGAATTAATTTTTCAATTCCTGCACTTGTCCCAACCCAGATATTACCTTCCTCATCCGAATCAATCGATTTTATAAAATCAGAATTAAACCCATCATTCCGATTAAAGAACGAGCAGTATATGCCTCATTCAACGAATCCTTTTTCAACCAAACAAGTCCGCTATAACGTGTGCCCACCCATATATTCCCCTTTGCATCAGTATGCAGGCTTCTTATTGTTTTTTCCGGAATATATCTATTCATGTCATGCCATTCCAGTTCCGTAATTCCGGCACTATTACTTTTTACTTTGATTTTAAATACACCCTCGTTCAATGAACCAATCCAGATGAAATCATCTGGATCATGGGCCATTACATAGATCTGATCATGAAATGAAGTATCTGTAAAGATTCCTATCGATGTAGCTATCGTAATCTTCCCGCTCAGTGCTAAATAGAGTGTGCTATCCACTACCAGGGAAACTGCCATTCTTGAATAAGGGACATCAGTCCATAAACTCATAGTGCTGTTGCTCACCTTATAGAAAGTATTTGGAGTAGAGACTATCGTATCAGTGCCATATCTTAAAAATCGATAGCCATTTGAAAAACCACTCTTTATTATAGATTGACCTGGCTGACCCACTTTGATTTTATATACTGCAGGTGTGTTTGCTACCATATATGCTGCATCATTCCGGATAGGCAGTATATCTGTAACTATTGAATTGGGGAGATCTTCTGAAACTGTGAATATATCTATTGAGTTTTTGATATCGAGCTGAGACATTCCCTGATCTGTCCCTATCCAGATAAAGCCATCCTTGTCTTCAAATACAGATGTGATATTATCATTTGGCAATCCATCTCGCCGGTTATATATCCGCCATGTTTGATCCCTTTTTATTTGAATCATACCCCCAAATGCGGCTATCCAGATGGAGCCGTCCGATGCCTGAATGATATCGTTAATATCCCAATGACTCCAGGGTAAATTTTCATATGGTGTTTTGACTAAATCAAACCGATCAGACTTATTCCCGAAGGTATTTACCCATTTTAGTCCAATGGACGTGCCAACCCAAATCCGTCTGAAGTTATCCTTTAAAATGCACTTGTAATTGATCTCTGTATCATGCCACTCCTTTATAAAAGTGTGATCATGACGCATCACACCACTTTTTGAACCAGCGACAATAAAATAATCTTCAAAAGAAATGACGCCATTCACAGTTATTTGTGTCTTTGTAGTATTCAGAGATTTAAATATGCCTTTATCAAAAACAAAAATGCCCAAGCCATCAGAAGGTGCAAGAACCCCTGAGGAAGAGTCAGGAATGAACTGATTAAAAGGCTGCTCGTATTTTTTACTCAGTTCTCTTTGTATCTCACCTTGTACCATGACATCCACAGAACCGTCATTCTCAGATATATAAATACTGCCATCGGGAATTTCAAACAGTGCATTGATTAAAGGATGGGAGAGCCCTTCTGCCAATGTATAATTTCTAAATGAATATCCGTCATATCGACTCAGACCTTCCCACGTCATGACCCAGATAAATCCATTCCTGTCCTGGTAAAATCCACGCACCTGATTACTGACAAGACCATCATTGATATTAAATGATCTCATGATGGTATGCTGTGCACTTGCAGGAAAAAAGAAAAACAATAAGCAACAGGCAGTAAGCAATATTAATCGCAGCGAAGATCCCGCCATGAAATGACGCGGGAAGCAATAAGCAAAAGGTATTTGGCAATGAGCAATAAGCAAATTGATTTTTGGATATGAATTTGCCTTGCGCCTAATTTTCATTGACTTATAGAAATCATTTGCAAAAAAAAATGGATGCCGGATGCCGGACTCACGACCCGTCATATACAATGACTACTCTCATTGTTTTATTCATTATTCAGATAAGGAATTTTTGAAGAAATTTAATTTTTCTTTCCTTTTCTGCCTTTTCTACCTTTTCTGCCTTTTCTACCCTTTCTGCCTTTTCTGCCTTTTCTACCCTTTCTGCCTTTTCTTCCTTTTCTACCCTTTCTGCCTTTTCTACCCTTTCTGCCTTTTCTGCCTTTTCTACCCTTTCTGCCTTTTCTTCCTTTTCTACCCTTTCTACCCTTTCTGCCTTTTCTACCTTTCGTTTACCTCATCGTCTGAATCACCGTATTAAATATCCGCTCCTTCTCCTCCCTCGCTTTTGAAAGCAATTCATCCGCTTCCTTTTTGAATGCCGCTGCCGCTTTTTTATTTTTCAATCCACTCATGTTGATCATCACATTGAGCCATCCACCTTCTATTGCTGCCAACACACATGCTGCTCCTACACCGGCATCCGAAACAGAATTCGGATTTCCTTCTTTTGTCATCGCATCTAATAATGGAAATTGATCACATGACACTCTCATGACATTCAATGGTGATTCAATAGCCCGGGTCGTGGCCTGCTCAATAGCTTCAGCTCTTTTTTTCTTTTGATCCTCAGTCTCTTTCGGCATCCGGAATGCATCCATCAACGAATTGAAGGCTCTCGTATCCTCATCGACAAACTGAAGTAGTTTTTTTCTTGCCTCCTGTCCTTTGACTGCCCATTCAACGAAATAATCCATCTTCTCTTCCCATCCACGTTTGTGGGCGCTCAGGTTAGCCACCATCGCACCTAGTGATGCTCCTAGTGCACCTGCATATGCAGCAGCAGATCCACCACCGGGTGCAGGAGAGTCAGAAGCGAGTTCTTCTGTAAATGCTGTGAGCGTTAATTCAGTCAGCTGATTCATTTTATGTTCTTCCAGTAAGTATTCAATGATTTTTTTCTGTGGATCAAATGGCGCCAATTCATCAAGACCCATACTTTTTATCGCGATGTGTATGAGTTCACGATCAGGTGCAGCATGTGACAGACCTTGTTTTTTTAAATAATGACGTCCCGCATCAAGCATCACCTGCAATGGAACAAGACCTACAAGTTCTGATCCAGTCACTCTTAATCCTCGTGCAGTCGCGCTTAACACGCAGGCATCAAAGGCCTGATGCAATGATGTCTGATTGGTATCCGTGATATTCATCGAGACTTGTGCGATACCATATTCCTGTATATACCATCCGATAGCTTTGACACCTTTGCACATACCTTTTTCGCGAACGACCTCTCCATGTTCATCTCTTACGATTTCGCCGGTCACCGGATTTCCTTTGCGGAGGATACGGCCATTTTCCCTGACATCAAAAGCTACGGCATTTGCTTTGCGTTCTGATCGCGTATTGAGATTGACATTGTAGGCAACAAGAAAATCTCTTGCACCGATCACAGTTGCGCCTGAAGTAAAATTGAAAGTCGAAGGTCCATAATCAGGATGCCATTCTGCTTCATGTATTTTTGTTGCAAATCCTTCATATTCTCCTGCTCGTATTGTCGCCAGATTTTTCCGCTCAGGTTTTGATGCCGCGGCTTCATACATATATACCGGAATACCTAATTCATCACCGATACGTCTCGCCAGTCGGTGTGCAAATTGGGCAGTTTCTTCCATCGTGATGCCACTGATCGGGATCAATGGACATACATCAGTGGCGCCCATCCTTGGATGCTCCCCTTTGTGTGTGCGCATATCGATCAATGAAGCCGCAGTTTTTATGGCCTGGAAAGCCGCTTCTATCACCCGTCCGGGAGCACCCGCTATCGTCATCACTGTACGGTTAGTGGCTTTCCCCGGATCCACATCAAGGAGCTTGACACCTTCTACTTGTCTAATACTCTGGGCTATAGCTTCTATTACTTCTGGCCGGCGGCCTTCACTGAAATTAGGTACACACTCGATTATAGAGGGTTGATTCATTGATTGTTTTTTAATGGATGTAAAAATACATGTTAAGTTTTAACTGGTCGGGATGGGTATATTCGAGTATGAAAAGGCAAATATTATGAAATACAAATGGCCTCCTTTTATATTACCCCGGCCAAAGCTATACTCACATTCGGTGTTTACATGGGTGTCTCTTTAGGATGAGAAACTTCCTCTTTGCTTCTCCGCCCGGTTGCTGAGCTGTAGCACAAGGATGAGTTGAGCAGGCGATGCACTGAGCTGTAGCACAAAGTATGATTGGGGTAAGTCGAAGTGTCAAGGCACTGCTCTCCGCCCCTTGCTTTTCACCTCAAATGAACCTATCTTTCACCATTGATGTCATGTGAATATGATGAAGCCATTCTTTATTTTTCTGTGTACGATAGTCACATTCACCACATTTGGCCAGTCTATCACCATCTCCGAAGAGCTCGCTTTGCGCAATGACTATGATTACACGATCCTCGGTTGGGTTGGTGGTGATCTTCTATTGTTCAGAGACCGGGGCCATGAATTTTTGGTTCAGGCCTTCGATGAAGAACTCCATCTAAAATGGGAACGCGAAATCGTGCTCAGTACGCACAGAGCCGATATCATAGGTGTCGTATCTCATCCGGACAAAATTGACATTGTGTACGGAGTCCGGGATAAAGGCGACTATTACATTAAGCACAACACATACGATCATTCGATCACCCTCATGGATACGATGTCACTTGGAATCGTAGAAAAAATATTTATCACGCCCAAGGTACAGATGGTGAGTTCCGAAGATGAAAACAAAGTAGTAGTGTACAGGGAAGATGGTGAAGGTCTGCATCTTATCAGCTACGATCTCAATGCACGTGCAGTGTTGTGGCGAAATACACTCAAGCTTCCCGGCGGAGCTTTTCAACGGGATTTCCGTTCTTTAGAAGTGAGCAATTCCGGTGAGTTCTATCTCACACTTAAACCGGATAAATTTCTGCAGAAAGTGCAAAGCCTCGATGTATTTTCATCAATACCCGGTTCAGAAGAATTTGTTCACGAAACAATCGACATGGGCGAGCAACAGGTCTACGATTATTATACGCAGTTTGACAATCTCCATCATGACCTCGTCATCACCGGTTTGTATAGTGACCGCAATGCTGCACGTGCCCAGGGATTTTATTTTGTCAGATATCAACCTGGTCTTGACCAAACCGTACATCTTTTACCATTTGATGAATCTCTGCTCTCAGAAGTAAATGGTAAAGAGGTGGCCATCTCAAGGGGCCTCTCAGACTTTAATGTGCAAAAAGTTGCCTTAAGAGAAGATGGTGGGGTCGTCGTCATTGCAGAACTGAATAAAGAATTTTCTCGCCGGTCCAGCCTACCGATGAGAAGAGACAATGGAAATTTTGGCAGAGGAGGTTGGGTAGATTATTATTATGAAGACCTTATCCTCTTTGCGATCAATCCGGATGGCACACCACATTGGAAAAAAGTATTACGCAAGCGCCAATATTCACAGGACGATGATGCTATTTATTCATCATTTTTTCTTTTTAAAACGCCCGCCCGTCTTCGATTTTTATTCAATGACGAAATCAAACAGGAAAATACCGTTGGTGGATATGAAGTCTCAGGAACTGGATATGTAGAACGAAAAACAGTCTTCAATACAGATTATCAACGATTGAAACTTCGATTCAAAGACGGCATCCAGGTCGCTTACAATGAATGTATCGTACCAAGCGAACGAAACAACAGATTAAATCTGGTGAGGATACAATATTGATTTTGGAAAAGGATGCCGGACTCATGATGTACGTTTTGCCCCTATACATCGACTTGCGCAATCTCAACCTTGTGCTACAGCTCAGCAACCATCCCCTAAAGGGGACTTACAAGCACAAAATTTACGATTCACGCCTGACGACTGACGAAAAGAATGAGCGAAAGCAAACTGAATACTGATTACATTTTTTAATTCTTCTTCCCCACAAACAGCCCATCTTTTGCAAACAGATACGTGGATTGATCCACCACGATTTCATACGAATTATTTCCTTTTGGATCTGTGTACGTGATCGCAGAAGTTATTTTTTTTCCACCGAGTTGGGCAGACACATAGTCTTTGACTGTCTGTGGCAGATGAGAAGGATCAATGATCTCCTGATATCTGAGTATAGTCCCGTCTTCTGTCAGGATCACCATTAGATTTTTTTGCTGCTGGTGGAAATAGGCCTCATATTTCCCGTCCTCCATTTTCCATTGTGTCCCTTCAGCTTCCGGATACATGGTTACAAATTTTGTTTTGACGGTCGTCGGAATATTGATCTTTTCACCTGCTTTTTTACAGCCTGCAACACTTAAAAGAGCAATGACAAAATAAATAATGATGTTTCGCATAAAATGAAAATATAAAAGATGATTCAAAACTGTAGGCGTACTATTCACGCCTCACATCTGACGTCTCACGAGGTAAGGCTAAGTATTGAGAAAATCACAACTTCACCTGATCACTAAATCACCCGATCACTTTTTACTGCTTACCTCTTAATGATTACCGCTTACTCTTTTTCCTTTCCTTCCTCTTCTTCCTTCCCGATAAACTGTCCAGTCGAGTCAAACAAATAATCTGTTTCCCCGACTTCAACTTCATATGAAACCATGCCTGTGGAACTAACAATCTTCTCGGCTGAAGAAATTTTCTTTCCCCCCAATTGCGAAGCGACATAATCATTAACGGGCTGAGGCAACATAGCAGCAACCATACTTGTCTCAGTCTCTATCACATTTCCATCAGATGATATGACGACCGATGTTTCCATTTTTTCTTCCTTGAAAGAAGCCTCATAGTTCCCATCTTCCATTTCCCACTTAGCATGCTCAGCTTTCGGATACATGGCAGAAAATTTTGCCTTTACAGAATCCGGTACATCTATTTTTTCTTCAGAAGACTTACAACACATCATTGTAAACATCAGGAATACAAGAAAAGCAAAAATTACTTTCATGATCATTAGTTTTAATAAGCTGAATAAATTATACTTGTCACCATAATGAGATCTCTTGATCACCATATCACTCGATCACATGATCACTAGATTATTTTTCCATAAAACTCTTTGTAGCCGATTTATAAACCCAGTAACATACGCCCAGTAGGCATGCTAATCCAACCATGCTTGGAAGCGCATGATGCAGATCAAATACATTGCGTTCCCAGATTACAATGGGGACTGCGAGTAATATTCCGATCAATGCTTCACCCGTAATAAGGCCCGAAGCAAAAAGTAACCCTGTGCGCTCACTTCTGCTTGTCGCACTGGCCACATCAGGTTGTGCGTGAGATGGATTTTTATTTTGAAATCTTGTAACGGCCCATGATACCAATCCACCAACCAGCACTGCACTACCTAAATCAAACGGCAGGTATATACCATCAGCCACTGCCAAAACAGGAACTCTGTATTCACTCTTTCGTGCTTCCTGTATCTGATCAATGATGATGATCACCACACCAATCGCCATTCCAATGTATACCATCGTCCAGGGCAATCCTCCCTGGAACACACCTTTGGCGACACTCGCCATCAATGATGCCTGAGGCGCCTGAAGCGCAGTCTCTCTTCCACTTTGCGCTCCAATACCATATGCTGTATTGAGCAAATTAAGAATCACTGGCAACACCACTGCCGCAGCAAGGATGACCGAGAGCAGAGCCCCAAGGATAAACGCTTTGACAGTAGTTTCCGGTAGGACTGTCTCCGCGGGGATATAAGGCTTGTTTTCTCCACTCATAAAGGGATGATTTCTTTAGTAACGTTCAAAAATAACTTATTCCTTCATTGAACAGCAAAATCCTTTTCCCAACATTAGGCTAAGGCGGAGGCTAAGGCTAAGGGTATTTTTTGTAATTTTTGCTTTGGAGTATACCTTCCCATTTTATAGTATTGGACCCCTTCTTAGCCTTTTATTTTACTCTTGTTTATTGCCCATTGTTTTCCATGTTCAGTATTTTATTTTTGCCTATTGCAATTTGCCTATTGTTTTCCTTCGCCTCAGCCTCAGCCTTAGCCTTTTTTCCTCAGCCTTCGCCTTATCTTTACCCATATGTATGATATCATCATCATTGGTGCAGGCCCTATCGGAATGAATTGTGCCCTTGAAGCAAAGAAGGCCGGCCTCAATGCCCTCATGATCGACAAAGGCATGCTCGTCAACACCCTTTTCCATTTCCCAACAAACATGACCTACTTCTCCACATCTCAATTATTGGAAATCGGTGATGTCCCATTCGTCAGTCACGGAGAAAAACCTACACGTAGAGAATCTTTAGAATATTTCCGCCGCGTATTTGAAAGCTGGAAATTAAATGCCCGATTTTATGAGCTTGTAGAAAATGTTTCGAAAAAGAAAGATCACTTTGAAATCCATACTTCAAAAGATGTATACGCATCAAAAGCTGTTATCATAGCTACCGGATTCTATGGCCTGCCTGTGCTCATGAATATACCAGGTGAAAACTTGTCAAAGGTCCGCCACTACTACGATGAACCCCATCCATACGTAGAGCAAAAAGTAGCCATCATCGGCGCTGCAAATTCCGCATGTGATGTTGCGCTCGAACTTTTTTATAGAGGTGCTGACGTCACCATGATCATCCGCTCAGGAGAAATAAGTGAACGCGTCAAATATTGGATCAAACCAAATATCGAAAACCGGATTAAAGAAGGTTCCATTAAAGCTTATTTCAATAGCGAAGTCACCAAAATCAAAGAAGAGACAATTGAAATTAAAACACCGGATGGCCATGTTTCGATCGAAAACAATTTTGTCCTTGCCATGACCGGCTATCAACCCGATTTCAAATTCCTGGAAAAAATCGGCATCACATTCACTGATGATGCTGAACCTGAATTAATCTATGACGATGTCACCCATGAATCAGCAGTCCCGGGCTTGTATGTAGCAGGTGTAGTATGTGGTGGCATGCGCACAAATAAATTCACTATCGAAAATGCGAGGGAGCATGCACACAAAATCATTCGTAATCTTGAAAGAGAATTTTAAACAGTTTCAGCAATAAATAACAATTTGATTAAACTTTATATGTCGCTAGTCATCTGTTTTTGTTAGCGCCTTCGTATTGAAATTTTTACCCTTCCCCAATTGAATTAAATAATATCCTAGTCCAGCAAACCCGAATCCATAAGTTATACCTCCAATTGCACCAATTAAGTGCTCATCTGGCACATTCCTAATACCAATAAGCTGTATGATCGTGCTAAATGTAAAGAACATCATTAATATCCATCCTAAAATTATTTTTGTTGATGAAGGTTGGGGATTCTTGTCAATATATTTTCTACTTAGCATTGTTGTGATGAATCCACCAAATGGGTTAAGAAATATAGCAAAAAAGAATGCCCATCCAAATCCAATTTGCCTTTTGCGACCAAGTAAATGAGCAATCAAATATGCAAATCCTAAAAAGAATAAGAGATATAAAAAATATTTTAATTCATTTTCCATTTATTATCTTCCTTTTACGTTCTTCATAATAATCGGCCTTTGCAACTAAAAAAAGTCTGTAGGAAATTATCCCTAAACCCAAAACAAACAATAGGATCAGGAAACTAATTCCACCAAGTTCTTCTATTGCAGATGGCAATCTAATTAAAAGGTATATTGCTCCAATCAATGTAAAAACAACAGCAATAGCATTAGGTATGTAGTTTATACCAATACTTATTTCTTTCAGCAAATTTCTAGCAAATTGATCAAATGGAATTGAGGAATATTCAGCAGCTTTTGCCTTTCCATGATCGCTCCATTGTGCCTGTTTATGTTCAAATGTTGTATTGGGGCTAGCCTTCACAACTTTATCTTTTTCAAAAATATATTCATTGTAATATTTATCATATTCAACTTTAGATCTAAGATTACACAGAACTTCATAAGCCTCTGTAATTTCAATAAATTTACCCGATGCCTCTAAATTTTTATTCTTATCGGGATGATATTTTAGAGCTAATTTCCTATACGCTTTTTTAATATCTAATAGGTTTACGCAATAGTTTATTTCTAAAATTTGATAATAATTTTGGTTCTACGCTATATTTAGTGGACCAAAACTAGCAAAAAATGAGTCCGGAAGAACTTTTCGCAGCTGCATTAGGATTGCAGGCCCCGTGGTTTATAGAGCAGATCCAATTTGAGCAAAATGAACAGAATGTGATTTT
>JBBSAQ010000080.1:0-18009 GCA_038252065.1 Chitinophagales bacterium | reverse complement strand
TTCATTTTAATGTCTGAAGAAGAACATAAGGAACAAAATGTCGAGCATTTTCTTGATCTGATACGCAAATCAAGGCAGGGCAAGTTTAAGATTTATATAGGTATGAGTGCCGGGGTAGGGAAGACCTATCGCATGTTGCAGGAAGCACGAGCCTTACTTAAAAACGGCATTGACATCAAGATTGGATATATTGAAACACATGATCGGCAGGAGACTATTGAACTTTTAGAAGGCCTGCCGGTCATCCCAAGAAGAAAACTTTTTTACAAAGGCAAGGAGTTGGAGGAATTGGATGTGCAGGCAGTGATTAATCTTCGTCCTGAAGTCGTCGTTGTGGATGAATTGGCACATTCAAATATTGAAGGTAGCAAAAACGAGAAACGGTGGCAGGATGTCATTGAAATACTTGAGGCGGGAATCAATGTAATTTCAGCTGTCAACATTCAGCATATTGAAAGTTTAAATGCTGAAATAAAAAGGATAACAGGAGTTGAAGTTTCTGAGCGTATTCCGGATAAGGTATTAGGCATTGCTGATGAGGTGGTGAATATCGATTTGACGGCTGATGAATTGATCATGCGATTGAAGGAAGGGAAAATTTACCAGGCTGAGAAAATTCAGACAGCGCTCCTTAATTTTTTCAAGCCTTCACATATTTTACAATTGCGTGAACTGGCTTTGAAAGAGGTCGCAGCGCAGGTAGAGCGTAAAGTGGATATTGAAGTGCCAAGAAATATTGCCCTTCGGCATGAGAAATTTATGGCCTGCATCAGCAGCAATGAGATCACCGCTAAAATTATAATACGCAAAACGGCGCGACTGGCGAGTTATTACAATGCACAATGGTATGTGCTGTATGTGCAGACGCCAAGAGAAAGCGCTGATAATATTAAATTGGATAAACAGAGACATCTCATCAACAATTTCAAATTGGCTACAGAATTGGGAGCACAGGTGATTCAGACCAAAAACAAATTTGTGCCCGCGTCTATTATGGAGGAAGCCGGAAAACATGGCATAACCACTGTGTGTATCGGTAAGCCCCATCTGAGTCTGTTCAAAGTTGTTATGGCCACAAATGTCTTTATTGAATTGATTAAAAACCTGTCTTCATCGGATATTGACCTCATCATACTGTCATGAAATGAAAATAAAAACTAAACTAAGTCTCGGCGTCGGGATTCTTTTTGTTCTGATTACAGTGCTGATCATCGTAGGGGTCTTGTTCATCAACAAACTGTCGAGAGATACTCAAAATATACTTGAAGCAAATTATAATACTATTGACTATTCAAGACAAATGCTCATAGCCCTTGATGGAGATTTTGCCTCAGGAAGCGGAATGGCAAAGTTTCAGGAGAATCTGAATAATCAACAACAGAATATCACAGAAAATGGGGAGCAGGAAATGACGGACAGACTAACCGATGATTTTGAAAAATTCAAGACTTCTCCCGGCGACAGTTTATTATTCATTTTACTGCGTAAGGATCTTACTGATATCATGCTATTGAATATGGAGGCTATCCAGCGGAAAAGTACGGTCGCAACTAACACAGCGGATTCCGTCAGTACGATACTCGCCATGATCGGCACATTCTGTTTTATAATAGCTTTTACCCTGCTGTTAAATCTTCCCGGAAATATTTCGAATCCGATCCGGGAATTGACCGACAGCATAAAAGAGATAGCGGACAAAAATTATTCGCAGCGAGTTCATTTTGAAGGCCATAATGAGTTTGGTGAATTGGCTAAATCGTTCAATGTCATGGCTAAAAAACTGGAAGAATACAATAACAGTAATCTTGCAAAATTGATGATGGAAAAGAGCCGGATTGAAACCCTGATCAATAATATGCATGACGCCATTATCGGCCTGGATGAAAACAGGAGAATATTATTTATCAATAATGAAGCATTGAAAATCGCGGGATTGAAATACGGAGAAACGATAGGGAAGAAAGCTGCGGATATCGCTATTCAAAATGATTTGATTCGTTCGCTTGTCCAGCAAATAATTATTCCTGATCAGAATGAGAATAAAAATGAAAATAAACTGCTTAAAATATTTGCTGATGGAAAGGAAAGTTATTTTAGTAAGGAGATTCTCCAAATAGAAATAGTACCTACAGGCGAGACATCTGCCAAATATATAGGGGATGTCATTCTTCTCAAAAATATAACGCCATTTAAGGAATTAGATGTAGCAAAGACAAATTTTATTGCGACCGTATCTCATGAGTTGAAAACACCAATTTCTTCCATGATGATGAGTTTGCAATTGCTGGAAAATGAAAAAAACGGAGGTGTAAGCGATACTCAGAAGCAATTGATAGAAAGTATCAAGGATGATAGTGCCAGGTTATTAAAAATCACCGGTGAGCTTCTAAATATATCCCAGGTTGAAACCGGCAATATCCAACTCTCCATTCAGAATAGTGATCCTTTGAGAATATTAAATTATGCTTTAGATAGTGTCAAGACACAAGCCGAACAAAAACAAATCCAAATAAAACTTGACCTTGAAAAAAATGTGCCCTTCATTAAAGCAGACGAGGAAAAAACCTCATGGGTACTGATCAATTTATTGACCAATGCTATAAATTATTCAGCGGACCATGCAGAAATAATTATTCAGCTAAAACAAGAAACTGATACTTCAGGATTCAGGACTGTCAGAATGTCTGTCCAGGATTTTGGAAAAGGAATAGATAATAAATACAAGGATAAAATATTTGACCGTTATTTCCAGATTCCGGGGAGTTATAAATCTGGTTCCGGACTTGGGTTAGCTATCAGCAAAGAATTTATTGAAGCACAGGGAGGTCATATTGCTTTAGAAAGCGAGGTAGGTATAGGGAGTAAATTTTCGGTTACGTTCCATCAGGCTGATTTTACTCCCGGCCTTTAGAGAGGAACTCATATTGTCGGATTAAAAAAAGACTGTACAAGCCGAAGTTTGTTTTGGGCCCCAAATTAATGCCTGAAGCGCCTGACACACATTTGGTAATCCTCTTGTCCCATTTAGGATCCCTGCAATCTACTAAGAGATGCACGAAGTGAGGCCCGCCCTACTAGTGTATCAAAAACAATCCCCAATTTCTGTCATGTTGAGCCAAAACAGCGGAGGGCTTGTAGCAGTCTCTAATCTTTCTGCAATATTAAAATTACAACGTGACTAAGATAAAATAAATTTTAATGAAATGCAATAGCTGTGGGAAAAATGTTTAAAAATTTAAATGATAATTTTGAATAGTGGATGTGTAAACTTTGAAGGTGAATGGATTTTTCTAATGCTGATAACCATTAATTTAGTTTAATGACCCTTTGTATGCTGGTGTTTCCATTTGAAATCAATTGACAATAGATGATCCCCTGTATCACGCGAAAATTTCTTACATCAATATTTTCTACATGTTCTCCCTGGCTATAATTCTTTTCAAGTTCAAAAAATTCTTTTCCGGTTATATCATAAAGTCTGATGACAATAGTCTCTGCATGATCTAAGGAAAATCGGAGACTAAACGACGTTTGAAAAGGATTTGGGTCTATCTGAAAGTGTAAATCGTTATTTTCATCAGGATGTGATCCAATAATATTTAACTGTATGGGGGTAGGATTAAGGTCGTTATTGGTGTAAAGCTCCGGAGACAAATAGTCATCTGCCAATGGAATTAAATCCTTTAAAAATCCTGAAATTTTTGGAATCAAAACCAGGGTGAATAATTTGCTTCCTGAGGTTACTTCGAATGAAGTTGATTCAATCCAACTCATGCGTAACAAGCCATTTTTATCTAAAAAGTAATTTTCTTCAGACACTGATACTATTCCGGGTCGTATTTGTTGAAGTTCAAAATTTCTGAGATCCAATGCAAACTGAAACCCTGTCATACTTGTTGTAGCCCCTATTGATATTGAGATGGTTAATGGTTGTCCCTCAATAGTCCTTTGATTATTAATATAAAAGGGAATGTAAGAATTGTTCCTATTTAGAATTTTAGGACTCGTTGCGTTGAGTCTGACATTTCCATTGAGATCCCCAATTTTTATTCCATAAAAGTTAGCCTCCTGGTCATCATTGCTGAGATGTTCAACGGCTTTAATTTCCTGAAATGCGCTTAAATCATTCCTTGTAAAATCCTGAGAAGAGACTCCAAATCTCCAACTGGTGTTTTGTGGGAATTCGTCATATTTTCCAAGTATTAGCTTGCGTAACTCGATAAGATCCACGGCGGAAACACTTCCGTTTCGATTAATATCTGCCGCGACATATTGATCAAGAGTTGTAAATGGCTCTATTCCAAGCAGATGTTTTTGCAGACGGATGAGATCAAGGGTGCTGACGCCATTTCGAACATCATCATTCTTCATCCCCATCAGAAAATAGCCTTTGTCCCGCACAAGATGATCAAATACAAATGAGCCATTTTCAATGGTGACCCTATTTTCTTTTTCTGCAAATGATGCATCTTCAGATAAAAAGATCATAACATTATGTATAGGTTGTTCCTTTACGGTAGTGACAATGCCATGTATGACAGGTTGCTTTTTTGGAGGAGAGATACAACCTGCATAAATACGAATCTCGTCTAGATCCCAGGCGGACACTTCCGCGTGACGATTCGCGGGACAATAGGGCAATAATTCAATCTGAAAATCTGTAATGCTATCGATTTTGAAAAAAGGATTTTCAATAAAATCAAATTTTTGCTGTGTCCAATCCAAATTTGTGTGAATATTTTTTCTTGTATAGATCTCAGTCCCGTTTTTTAGTATTCGTATTCCAAAATAAAATGGATAGTTATTTATCCCTGTGGGGCCATTGATCCAGGCATAATTCAGCGGACCTTTTTCATAAAACTCAAATCCGGTCAATTGAACCAGTGAATCTGAAGCAGGGTCAATTGTGAATTTAATAATGACGGATGCAGGATTGCCGGGATCATACCCGCAAGAGTCAAAAACAGTAATACACATGGCAGGTGATCCATTGATACCTGAGGTACAGGAGTGTTTTTGAGGAAAAGCTCTTGTTAAATGGTCTGCTGTGATTTCTGCGCAAGGCAAGATATTTGGATAAGTCGGAATGAATTCTGAGTAGTCCATGTGTGAGCCATTGGCCATGACGGATTCACATGCATCCAGACTATAGGCAATAACAGGAGTGCATTGAATAACAGACAACTTGAGCGTTCGAATATATGAACAACCATCACTAATGGGAAAGGTGTCGATATAAATCCCCGATTGTGTATAACCTTCCCAGACCTCACCAAAGCATATCGATCTCTCGATCGTATCTCTGAAATGAGGAAGCACAGTAAGCTGAAGTGTGCGTATGCTGTCACAACCCTTAATGGTTAAAAAGGAGTCGACATAAATGCCCGACTCTTCATATCCTTCGTATACTTCATCTTCGCAAATAGTAACAAGAAAGGTTCGATGCACAGAGGAATCAACGATGATAGTATCGCGAGATACAAAAAATGAATTGTTCACTTCCAGCCAATAGATGCCAGGTTGTGTTATTGTTTTTACAGTATCTGTAGTGCCGTCATTCCAAATAAAGCTTTGAGGACAATCAAAAGAAGAGCTCAATTGAATGACCAATCGGAGAGAATCTCCGTAACAAATAGTGGTATCTTTTGGAATGGTGATATTAGGACAAAAAGAATAAGGTGAGGGATTGGGTAGCCCGTAAGATGACATAGTTCCTGACGGGAGAAACAACCCTTCTTCTTCATATTGACATAAAGTACTGACAAGATTTGGTGAATGGAATACACCGACAAAATCCCTAAACCTTCTAGCCAGATAAATTTTTTGATCAGGACCCATCTGAAGAGATCCAAACTCTTCAGATACACCTGGATAATACGCCACAGTATTCACTTGTGGAGGATTTTCATAAAGACTGACCTGACGAACAAAATTCGAATCGGACATTTCAGAAAAGCCTGCCAGGTATACTAAACTGTCATTGGGTGAAAATTCAATTCCATACACACCCTGGTCACCAATAAGAGGCTGCAGATTATTGTAATTTGTAAACAACCCGGTAGTGGCATCAAAATCAAACATTTCACAAACACCCTTGTAGGTAAGAGCGCTAACAATTTTAAGACCGTTATGAGAACTACGAATTTGCCCAGGAAATGATCCTTCGCCTGAGGGCTGATGTATTGATCCAATCGGGGAGATGACAGGATTCGCCGACAAACCGGCATCAGTAATTAAATATGCATAGAACTCATTCGTATTAATCTTGTGTGAAAGAATCCAGATGTCCTTTCCATTTGAATGCAAAACCGCACAGATCATTTCATTGGAAAGATCAAGTAACGGTGTATTTTTTGTGGCAGCTATCACATCACCGTATCCGTCATTGAGTGACATATCCACAACAGAAAAATCAAGTCCACTAAATGGAATGAGATCTCCGGTCGTAAACACATAATATTTAGTTTGAGAATCAGGAATGGGGACGATCAGAGCAGCCTGCGATGAAGATTCTCCTCCCAATAACCCATAGCCGTTTGGCATCACTTCATGGCTTCTGTCCCAGACAGAGTCACCATCTGTATAAAAAAGCAAGTTTCCATGGTTATCGGAAATGGAAGCGTTGCCTTCAAGTGTGTACAAATTACTTTCAAAAGGAGTTGGAGGTGAGGTATTAAAATCCAGACCTGCATGATGTCCAAAGGCCCAAACATTATTTTGTTTTTGAGCAGCCAGGTCAAATTGAGAAATCAATAATAATGCTGTTAATATTAAGGATGCTGAAAATCTCATTTGATAGAAATAGGGATTGGACAATTGAAACTAAAAGAAAGTTCTTAAAGATAATAAGAAAAAGACGCTCTGAGTCGTCTCGTTTTAACAATAATCTTATCAATCAATGTCCTCAGTAGTCCTTTATCTCCTAAATCATCAACCTAATCTTATTCTGTTTTTTTGGAGATATCTTCGAAGTCAAGGATGAGGCCGAAGATGTGACTATAGAGTTGTGAGCCTGTGACATCACCGATGTTGGTGAATGCATAATCCAGACGAAGTCTTCCAAGTTTTAAACCTATGCCTGCATTGGGCTGGTAGATCCAATCCGTTTTTTGAGGATTGGCGATATCTTTTACTTTCTGCAGATTGGAAACACCTCCGCGTAGATATATTCTTTTATTGAGATCAGCTTCAATGCCCATGTGCGGATTGATGCTGACCGTCTCTGATGAGATGATTGTATTCCTGGCTCCATCAGTGGTGACATCAAGATCTAAACCGATAAGGATACCACTTTTTTGTCCGATGTTGATTCTGTACGCGCCGGCTACGACAAATGTGGGTAATGTTTGTTCTAGTGTAGTGACAGGGATTTCATTGCCTGTCTGGGTGAAGACTTGTTTTTCCTCGTCTGATAATGTAAACGTCCAGCTATTGAATGTGGTCGTCAGGTCACGGCCCATGAGTGCAAAAGAAAATCTATCACCTCGATGTTGTATGCCAAGATCTGCCCCGAAGCCCCAGGATTTGCCAAAGGAACCGATGCTTCGATGAATTATTTTCACTGACCCGCCGGCATACCAATTTTTTTGGCCGATTCTTTTTGCATAGGAAATGAAAGCGGCATAGTCTGCGGCAGAAAATGTAGTCACGCGGTCATAATTGATCGAACCATCAGGGCCGATAAGGCGGAGTGTGTTGGGAATATTATCAATACCCATTCTGATCAGTGAGATGGCGCCGTAGGAATTTTGCTTTTCACTGAATCGCTTACCAAATGACAATTGATCGTACTGTGCTATTCCGGCAAACCATTCGGCATGCATGGCGTGAAACTGCGCAGGAGACGTGATCGATGACATTCCTGCCGGATTCCAATACGCAGCTGAAAGATCTGATACACTTGCGCTTACTGCACCACCCATCCCATGTGCCCTGGCGCCAACACCCAACGTGAGAAATTCATTCGAGTACTTAGCCTGGCCTGCCATGTAGTTCATGCCAGAAATAAATAGGATAAGTAGAAGAAATGATTGTTTCATCATTGTCCGTAAAGATAGATAATTGAAAGTGATTTTGGATTTAGAAACACAGGCTCATTCTTCATATTTTCATGCCGCAAATTTCGCTGATTTACGCAAATTTGAATTCATGATCATTTCCGTAAGTCCGTAGTTTCAAACAACGTATAGCTTATTTTCTTTTTGAAACACAGGCTCATTCTTTATGTTTTCATGCCGCAAATTTCGCTGAATTACGCAAATTTGAATTCATGATCATTTCCGTAAGTCCGTAGTTTCAAACAACGGACAACTTTAGTGACTTCGTATGGCGTGATCTTCGCTATACTCGTTTTTTATTTTTCATTCTTTATTATTCACTATTCACTATTCACTATTCACTATTCACTATTATCCTGACATCCTTTCTTCGTGTGCCAGCAGATCTCTGTTGATCACTATAGATGCATTTAATTCATAGCCAAGAAGGATAATGAATGAATTGATCTGGAGCCAGATTAAAATAAGCATGATAGCACCGATCGAGCCATAGACCTGATTGTAATTTGAAAAATTTTCTACGTAGATGGAGAAAGCAAATGAACTGATGACGGATAGTATAGTGGCTAAAGTTGCACCCGGAGAAAATAGTTTTTCTTTATTCCGATAAGCTGGTCCTATAGTGTAGATAATCGTAATGGAAAAATAATAAAAGATAAAGACTCCAAGCCATCGTAAAAAATTGAAAAGATGGTAATTCTGACTATTTATACTTGTAAACGAAAGAAGCTTCATGAGCAATGGCTTGCCAAGGATGATCGCAGCCAGGGAGCCAATAAATAAAACGCCTAATAACATTGTAAGCCAAAGTGCACGCCATCTTTGCTGTAAGGAATTTTGTTTTCGATACGTCATCTCGTAGCTTTTGTGAAATCCTTTCACCATGGAGAGTACACCACTGGAAGCGAATATCAATGCAAGAATAAGACTTACACTCAACAATCCATTGCGGTTAGTCTGCGTCATTTCCACGATAATGTTGTCTATATATAGAGCTATTTCCCGGGGAAGAAGATCAATATACCCTCTTCTGAATGTGCTTATAAAATCCCCAATAGGTAAAATGGGGAGTAAAGCGAGCAGAACTAATATGCCAGGAAAAACAGAAAGGAAAAAACTATAGGCCATGGAATTAGACCTTGTCACAATATCGTCTCTCAAAATTTCTTTCCATAGATATTTCAATACCACTGCAATGGTGATACCATTAAAACCAGGAAGAGTCTGCCTGTGCAAAAATGCTTTTATCTTATTTAATCGATTTGTCCAGAAAGCCATAAGCTTCAAAAATAAGATTTCAGTGATTCTCTGATAAAGCCGGGTGCATCAATTCTTTTTTGTGTAGCCGCATCTAAAAAGCAAAGTTGAACCAATGCACCATTGAGTAATATGCCAGATTCATTGCGGATCTCGTAGCGGAACCGAATATCTCTTTCGGGAAGGCTCGGTACGGTAGTATGTATCGTCAATAAATCATCATACCGCGCGGGTCTTAAAAACCTCACCTGCATATTCATCACCGGCATCCAGATATGATGTTCTTTTTCGAGATTAGCATAATGTATACCTGCGTCACGCATAGCTTCGACTCGTCCTACTTCATAGTATTGAGCATAAATACCATAATAAACAAATCCCATCTGATCTGTTTCGCCGTATCGTACCCTGACGTTAAATGAATGATGATAACTCACGAGCGTAGAATGGGACAAGTCATACAATGAGATCCCCCACGAGCCCTTGACAGCTCATTGCTCGGCAAGGTGATGATTGTTTTTTCTACGGTGGCAGCATATAAGGGATTGGCTGTAGCATGTTGCAAAAAATCTTCTGCCTTGATGACCGTAAAACCTGCGGTCTTAAATGCCATTTCGGTATAGGGGTTCCGGTCATAGGTTAATGCTACCCCGGGCCTTATGGCGACAAGATTGCAACCATCAGTCCATTGTTCTCTTTCCTGGTAAGGAGAGATTCCACTGCCACTCAGGATAAATTCCATTTTATCATTAACCTCTTTCTTGATGAATTCGCTGATGGAAGGATATTCCCGTTCGCTTCCATCGCGATCATGCACCTCGACATAGCTACTTAGACCCTCAATGACGATTGGTTTGTAGGCAACGATATGATTCGTATCAATGTGTGTGAAAATCGTGTCGATGTGCATATAAGACCGTTCACGGGGTATGACGACCATCGCTACATGTTCGATGACATTGCGTTCGAATAATATTTTTTTCAGGGAATGAAAGGCATGGGGTGTTGATCTTTCACTGCAGCCGATCAGCAGATATTTATCATTGAGTACCATCATATCACCGCCTTCAATGGATATACGTTCACCGGTGCGTGAGGAAGGAAACATATCTACATCGTTGAGATTGATGAGTCTTTTTTCTTCCTTGAGATGTTGAAACCGGGGATGGTACCAGAAAATAAACCTGGATAATAAATTTTCGCGGTACCTGGCTTCTTTTGCAGCTTTTGTAATGATAATGTGGTCATTGACCACAACAGCGATATCCCTGGTAAAAATCAGATTGGGGATGGGATCGAAGTAGATAAAATCTGTAGCCGGATCGTGACCTGTGATCAGGACCTGGCTGAGCAGATCATCATCCATGGCATTAAGCTCATCAACGTATTGTTTAGGTAATTCTTCAAAATTGGCAATATAGCCCATGAAATGCTCCCTGGCTTTTGGATCTGCCTTGAGGCATTCCAGAATGAGGTCGTTCACTTCGAGGACATTTTCACGACCTATGAACTGAGACAGGACATTTGTGAAAATATCATGCTCTTCCTGCATTTTGGGTAAATGGACTATATCGTCGAAAAGGAGTTCGCCGGCCTGCCGCGGAGATATCCGGGCAATGCCAAAATCAGGCCTGTGGACGATGACTCTTTGGAGAGCTCCTATTTCGGATGGAACATGGACATGATCTATCATCAGGTAAAGGTAATTTAAGTCCAATAGCGGATAACCCGCCGGATCAAATGATTTTCCAATATTTGCCTCGTATTGAACTTGAACCTAATCCGTATTTTTATGCGTTATAGGTCGTTAATTTGTATTATCTATTGATCCGATATGTTTAAAAAGCTTAAGTCTTTATTCGTTATTGAGGACGGAAATGCTCCCCAGGACGAAAAATCCACTTCCTCAGAAAGTATTCAGACCTCCTCGACTGAAAATACTATTGTGCATAAAGCACCGTCCGTGACTCCGGTGGCAGGTGTCAAGGGGCAGGTTCAGGATAAGTTTCTTGAGGTCCTCTTTGAGGCTTTACAAAACAATAATCAACAAGGATTTGACTATCTGGAGTTTAAGGATTTTCTCAGATCGCTGGCCAATGTCCCGATGGATGATAGTACGCGATTCAAGTCAGCTTTTGCAACTGCCCAGACAATGGGAGCAACGAAGGAAAAGATATTAAGCAGTGCTAAGCAGTATATTGCCATTCTGGGAAACGAAGATTCGAAGTTCCAGGAGGCGCTATCGGGGCAAAAAGACCGGAATCTGACCGGGAAACAGGACGAAATCAAAAATCTTGAAAAATCGATCCAGGAGAACGAAGCCGAGATCGAAAAGCTCAAAACTGATATCGAGGACCATAAAAAGCAAATCGCCACACTTGAAAGTGAGATTAATACAGCAAGTGACAAATTGGCCCAGACAGCCAGTGATTTTGGGGCAACATATCAGGCGCTGGTGAAACAGATACAGGATGATGTAAGTAATATAGAATCACATCTTTAGTTAAATAAAAAATGGACGGATATAAGCCAAAAACATTTTGGGAAAGACCTGAAGGGGTCACTGGAGGGTTATTCATGGCCGGAATCATAATAGCGCTAGGCGTCATCACTGTCAAATCATTAGCGTTTGTGATCGGTGCGTTGACATCAGGGGTGGGGTTGATCGTCAGCCTGCTTGTATTGGGTACGATTATTTTCACCGCGCTTGATCCCAAGGCCAGGAATCTTGTATGGTACATGTACAAAAGTGCTATGAGGTACATCACCGGGATATTTGTAAAGATGGACCCGATCGCTATTCTGAAAGGGTATGTCAGTGACCTGAAGGAGAATCTGCGAAAAATGAATCGCCAGATCAGCATGCTTCGCGGGCAGATGCACAAACTTCAGGAACTCATACTCAATAACCGGAAGGAAATACAAAGTAATCTATCACTGGCCAGCCAGGCAAAAGAAACAGATAAGCAGGCCATCATGATTCTGAAAAGCCGCAAAGCCGGTCGTCTGAAGGAATCAAATATGAAGCTGGAAGATCTCTACAAGAAGATGGAGATCCTGTATCGTGTGCTGGGGAAGATGTATGAGAACAGTGAAGTGATGCTTGAAGACATTCAGGATCAGGTGGAAATAAAAGACCAGGAGCGGAAGGCCATGTATGCGAGTAATAGTGCTATGAAATCGGCGATGAGCATCATCACCGGCAATGGTGATAAACGAATGATGTTTGACATGGCCTTGGAAGCCGTGGCAGATGATGTAGCGAACAAAGTAGGAGAGATGGAGAGGTTTATGGATGTATCGGAAAACTTCATGAAATCCGTAGATCTTCAAAATGGTATCTTCGAAGAGGAAGGATTGAAGATGCTTGAAAAATGGGAGAATGAAGGTGTGTCTTCTATCCTTGGTGATCAGAAACAAACCTTACTGAAAGCAGCAGCAGATGATTCAAATGTGCTTGATATCAATGCCCCATTGAGGCGGCCAGAACCTGTGGAGATGAGGAGGAATCAGTATGATACGTTTTTTGAAGAATGATGAGCAGTAGCAGTAGCAGAGAAATACTTGTTTGGTAAAATAAGAACTTGATTTCGAATGCAGTTTATAAACTTCTTCAAACAGAATTCGAAATTGAGACAGTATGAGATATTGGTTTGAAGTTAGAAACTTCAAACAGCGGTACGGAAGCAAAGGCAAATTGCAAATTGCAAATAAACTAATAAGCAAATAAACTAATAAACCAATAAACAATTACAGGGGAATCCTGTATATAGAAAAACAAAAGCGATCTTAAACTAAAATAATCATGGCAACACGACTGACTGCATTTGCAAAATTTTTCATCACCTTACTTATCCTCGGTGCGATAGCCGGTATAGGATATGTGGTTCTTAATAAAACATCATTAGGGTCCAGCCTGAAGCAGAAAGCTGAAGAAGCAAAACAGCAAACAGAAGCGGATAAGACTAAGGAAGAACAGAAGACGGGTTTTAAGGATGATGACAATACTATTGTTGTTCAGCTTGTTTCATGGGGCGGCTACGGGCCCGGACTTTATTTCAATGAAGGAGCAGAGCCCAATACGAAATCCAGATTTTATACGGATTATGGGTTCAAAGTAAGATTTGTGCTTGAAAACGATCTCGTCAATGCCATGAATGCATGGATAGCTGATGAATACGATGTGGCTGTACAGACCGCAGATGCTTTTCCTTTGTATACTGGTCCTGCAGATATTAATGCATATAAGCCTCAAGCGTTCATGCAGGTGGATTGGTCTCGGGGTGGTGATGCTATCATTGTCAAAAGAGGCATCAATAGTGTCAATGACCTGAAAGGAAAGAAAGTGGTTGTAGCTGTTCCTTCTCCTGCACAGACACTATTGCTGACTGCGCTTGAAGCTGCAGGTCTTAAATACTCAGATATACAGGTTGTGAAGACATCAGACAATATTACGGCTGCGCAAATCTTCAAAAGTGGTGATGTCGACGCAGCTGTAGTGTGGAGTCCTGATGATCAGTTGGCCACAAAAGATGTTCCCGGATCAAAGGTTCTTCTGACAACAAAGAGTGAGTCTCACGTGATCGCTGATATCTTTTTTGCAAAGGAAACTTATCTGAACAGCCATCGGGAGATGATAACTCATTTCTATGAGGGTTGGATGAAAGCTGTAGCTGAATTAAAAGCAAATCCGGCTAACAAGGATAAAGCGGCCAGGTATCTTGCTGATCTCAACAAGTTGGGTGTAGAAGATGCGATGGGTATGACGGAGGTTGTGTATTGGACCAATCATGGTGATAACCTCAATTTCTTTGGCATGAACCCACAATACAAAGGACAAAAGGGTGAAGATCTATATACAAAAATGAGCAAGAACTTTGTGATGACAGGTGATGCGGAAAAAGAAGCACCGGCATGGAGAACTGCAATCTGGACATCTGCGATACAAGACGCCAATGATAAATTAGTCGGCCCACAATATGCAGCTGAAGCAAGTAAAACATTCTCTGCTCCAACAGCTGAAGATAAATCAGCACCTGCCATTGCAAATAAACCTGTGAGCATCAATTTTGCATCCGGTAAATTTCAATTGGATGAAAATTCAAAGACGATCATTGATCTTCAGTTTGCTGATATTTCTAAGTCCTTTGCAAATTCAAGAGTACGAATTGAAGGAAATACAGATAATGTAGGATCAGGGGCAGCAAACCAGACGCTGTCACAGAAGAGAGCGCAGGCTGTAGCCGATTATCTGGCCACGCAGTTTAAGATAGATCGTAACCGGTTTATCATCATCGGTAATGGCCCTAATAAGCCTGTGCCTGGTTGTGAGCAAAATCAGGATGAAGCCTGTAAAGCAAAGAATCGCAGAACGGATTTTGTGCTTGTAGCTGATTAAGCACATTGTTACGTAAATAAGATTTCAGCATGAGATTTCTCGGAGGGACACAAGAGGCAAGCGCAAGTACTAAATTGTTGTATGGTGCACTTGGTATTGGCGTTGTGCTCGGTATATGGATACTGTTGACAAATGGTACAAATCCAATCGTTGAAAGGGTTCCATCTCCTTTTAAGGTTTTCACTTCGTATGGCGAATTATTCAATCAGAATGAAGCGCTAAAAAACATTGGTTTCAGTCTTGGATTAAATATCTCCGGATATCTTGAAGCGATATTGATTGTGATTCCTTTAGGTTTTATTATCGGATTGATTAAATATGTCAGGTGGGGATTTCAGCGGCAGGTTGGTGCGTTGAGATATGTTCCTTTAACTGCAGTGACACTTTTGTTTGTATTATGGTTTGGTATTGGAGTGCCGATGAAAGTTCATTTTCTTGCTTTTGGTATTCTGATTTACCTCCTGCCGATCATGGTGCAGAGGATTGATGAAGTGGCTGATGTGTATCTCAAGACGGTGCATACATTAGGAGCAACAGATTGGCAGGTACTCAGAACTGTCTACATACCGAGTGTTCTTTCACGATTGTTTGATGATATACGGGTGTTAACGGCTATCTCATGGACTTACATTATTGTGGCTGAAACTATGAATAGCAATGAAGGCGGAATAGGTACTTTAATTTATTATGCAGGACAAAGACAGGGACGTTATGATAAAGTATTTGCTTTGCTCCTCATTATTATGGCCATAGGAATTATCCAGGATAAAATATTTACCTGGCTTGACCGGGAGTTTTTTCCATTTAAATACCAGGCCATTGATGCTGTCAAATCTTCATCGATTAAGCAGAAGGGTGTATTAAGCGTTGCATTCGATTATTCAATTATGGTGATTGGTTGGGTTGGGCTTGCGATATATTTTATTCTCTTACTCTGTGAGTGTTTTTCATTACTCGGGGGAGTTAAACCGCTGAGTTATATTTTTGGAAGTACGATATGGGTGATCAATATAGTGGTGATCTCTTTATTGGTCTATAAAATATGGCGATGGTATCATGACCGGACAGACCTGCAGTTGATAAAAGCTGCAAGTGCAAAATCGGCCAGGACATGAGTATAAAATTTACAGACACTGCGGCGAGGGATAATATTATTGAGTTGAAAAATATCTCTCAATCGTATGATGGCGGAAAGAACTGGATCATCAGGGGTCTTGACTTATTGATCGAAGATAAACCTGACCAGGGGCAGTTTGTCGTATTGCTTGGCGCATCAGGTAGTGGGAAATCTACCTTACTCAGATACATTGCAGGATTGCAAACGCCTACAGAAGGAGAGGTGCTTATCAAAGGAAAGCCTGTGAGTGACAAGCAAAGAGTGAGTATGGTGTTTCAGGAATACTCTTCTCTTCCGTGGATGACCGTACTAGATAATGTGGCGTTGGCACTTGAGTATAAGGGCATGGACAAAAAGGATAGGTACATAAAGGCCATGGAGATGATAGAACTTGTGGGTTTGGCCGGACAGGAGAAGAAGTATGCGCAATATCCTGCGCTATCAGGCGGACAATTGCAACGTGTGGCTATTGCAAGAAGTTTGATTGCTAATCCTGAGATTGTATTGATGGATGAGCCTTTTGGCGCATTGGACATCCGGACCAGGATACAGATGCAGGATATGCTGATTGATCTTTGGCAACGATTCAGTTCGACAATCATATTTGTGACGCATGATATCAGTGAGGCTGTTTATCTCGCGGATGATATTTACATTATGAAGTCACCTCCTTCCAGTATTGTCGAGCATATCGATATTGATCTTCCATTGCGAAGAGACCACAATACGAAACGTGATAAACATTTTACCGAATTGGTGCAGCAGGTGGAGGATGAGATGATGAAGGTTTCGGATATGAAATGATTTTCGATTTTCGATTTTCGATTTTCGATTTTCGATTTTCGATTTTCGATTTTCGATTTTCGATTTTCGATTTTCGATTTTCGATTTTCGAAAAGGATTACAATTTAAGGAATTTTTCGATGTAATTTTTTGAATTTATTTGGAATTGAATAATGTAGATATTTGGGGGTAGGGTGGACACATCAATTCGGTTTTGATTTTTATGGGAGACTATTTTTAATCCATCGGTGGTATAAATAAAAATTGATTCAGCCGCGGAATCCAGATTAATAAAATCATTAGTGGGATTTGGGAATAAAGATTTAATATTTGGAGAGAGTGGTTCAACTGCAGCAACATAATCGCAAGCCAGGTCGTAGAAGGTAAATGTATTTTTAAAGTAAATATCATTGTCCTCATAGCACCTTAGTTTTCCTGCAAATCCACCGAGGAAACATCCTCCTCCACGACCCCACCAATAGCATGCAGAGGCAACCTGTCCGATTCGTTCAATGATTGGGTTTTCCATGTACCAAAATTCTTCACCAGAAGTGTGGATAGGCGTAACATATTGCACGCGAAGGTCCTGACCATCAACATGCATCGTGCTAACTGAATCGATTACGTAACTGAAATCAAATGGCCCGTTTGAAAAGTCAGCAAAGCACTGGAGAATTAACCAAAAATCTTCTACCCTGGAGTGAATCGTATCCCCTGGATGTGCTCCGAAATCATACAAGAGATAAAAGCCATCCTGGACCCAGTAGTACACTTTATTACCTGATGTAAAAACGTACTTATTCAATTCTTGTAAGGGAACAAGTACCTCACCTTCGGTCGCATAGAAATTCAAGATACGAGCTGTGGTATCATGTAAGACTATCTCTCCATCTGAAACGAATGTAAGTAGTCCAGGATAAGGGGCTCCGGATCCCCATTCAGTGTAGTAAAATGTGGAACCTGGCGGTGCAAAAACAGTGCTATCCTGTGCAAGTAAATCACCCAGGAATGAAAGACACATGTATAAGGTTAAGATCCGCACTGATTTTTATTTGTTTTAAAACTAAATAATATCTCTCATATCTGACTTAATGGTGCATGATTTGTCATATTTCTTGCATATCTAACTGCAGCCACTGTGTTTACTTTTTCACGCAAATCAGAAATTTGCTGACACCCCAACGTAGGCGCAGCCTACGCTGAACCGTAAGTCATTCAAAATTTTGGCGAGCCAAAATTTTGAATGGCCAATTTCTCACGTCTCACGTTGGTTGCTGTAGCACAAGGATGAGTTGAGCTGGTCGAAGCATGGTTGCTGAGCTGTAGCACAAGGATGAGTTGAGCTGGTCGAAGCATGGTTGCTGAGCTGTAGCACAAGGATGAGTTGAGCTGGTCGA
>JBBSAQ010000079.1:0-18110 GCA_038252065.1 Chitinophagales bacterium | reverse complement strand
TATTTGTTTTTGTACTTATTCTCATCACCGTTTTTATTGTTGGACGTATCAGCCGGAATTTAAAACGGCAATCTAAAGAAGCACAAAGTCGTTTAGCTGATCTGGTGATCCATGTCGAAGAAAGTCTCAATGGTATGCGGATTATCCAGGGATTCAACGCACAGCAATACCAGCGGAATCGATTCAGCGTGATCAATGAACGATATAAAAAATTGCTGACGAAGATTATGTACAGAAGGGATTTGTCATCGCCTCTTTCTGAAACACTGGGCATTGTCATTGTATCTGTATTGCTTTGGTATGGCGCTCATCTTGTGTTTACTTCAGAAATAAAACCTGAAACCTTTTTTGCTTTTCTGTATGCCTTTTTTAATGTTATTGCACCTTCTAAATCATTTTCATCCGCTTACTATAATATTCAGAAAGGACTCGCTGCTGTAGAGCGTGTCAATGAGATCATTGACAACAAAGAAGAAATCCTCGAGAAGAGCGAACCTAAACAAATTCATTCATTTGAAAAATCCATCGTCTTTGAAAATGTAGGATTTCAATACAATGAAGGAGGAGATTGGGTATTAAAAAATATTAATCTGACAATTCCGAAAGGTCAGGTCTTAGCTGTCATTGGTTCAAGCGGATCAGGAAAATCTACATTAGCAGATTTATTGCCTCGCTTCCATGATGTGACTGAAGGGCATATCTATTTTGATGGAACGGATATCCGTGAATTTAATATCAAGCAGCTTAGAAGCCTGATGGGTATTGTCAATCAGGATCCCGTATTATTTCATGATACCATCTTCAACAATATTGCTTTTGGAAAGCCGGAAGCCACGATGGAAGAAGTCATAGATGTGGCGACGATAGCGCAGATGCATGAATTCATCATGAGTCAACCATTAGGATATAATACTGTTGTAGGTGACAGAGGAAGTACACTGAGCGGAGGAGAGCGTCAGCGACTGACATTAGCAAGGGCGCTTCTTGTGAATCCTCCGATACTTATTCTTGATGAAGCTACGGCGTCTCTTGATTCAAAATCAGAACGTCTTGTACAGGAAGCGCTTTCAAAGGTGATGGAAGGACGAACATCTATCGTGATTGCTCATAGGTTGTCCACAGTTCAGCATGCAGATCAGATCATCGTATTGCAGGATGGGAAAATAATTGAATCAGGAGATCATGCATCATTGATGCAACGTCAGGGAGAGTATTTTAAATTTGTAGGACTGCAATGGTTGCAATGATCAGATATAGTATCCTCTTTATATTCATGTCCTTAGGGATAAGTCTTTCTGCGCAGCAAATGAAGTGGACAGAGCTTGCTCAGGATACTGTTTATTATGCAAATGAATATTTGCCGGATGGTTTGATGGTGACTCCTCCCGGTCCCGGGCAGGTGTGGGATTTTAGATCATTAAAGGCTCCATATGCCTTGAGTAGAAGAGTAATGGTGACGGGAGAGCGGGACAAAGTAATATATGCCAGCCTTGTCAATGGAAAACAAACAGATGCAATACTTCAGTTGTCTGGAAATTCAGCTCAGATCGTTCAGGTCATTGAAGACAATCCAATTTGTCCCGGTATTAAATTGTTCTATACAATGACACCTGCATTCAAACCATTCTTTGAAGGAGGTTTGGGGGATACTTACAACTATCATGGAAAAATGCAGGCCGTATTTGCATGGCCACATGATCTGAGTTGTAGCTGGACGCCAGTTCAACTTCCTGATTCATGTCGGATCACATATACACTCTCATATGATGTTGATGTTGATGGTGACGGTACACTTTATCTGCCAACCGAAGTCAATGACGTTTTCCGGCATCATATCCTGGAGAAGCGAACCTTAAAAGTGGAAACGAAAAAAGGGTATGCCTGGAGGGACGTTACAACACAGATACCTGCATTGAAGACGATCACGTATAAGGAGATACTCAGATTCGTTTCATCCGATACAGGTCTTGAATGGGCAGACATTGAAATAAAGGACAATTACCAACCTATACGAATAGAATTCAAAACATATCCGTTGGTGACGCGTATATTTTCTGAAAAGCCTTCAAGGCCTGATATTTTCGCCTATCCCAATCCCACGTTTGATGTTGTACGCTTCCAGATGAGTGATCTTCTATACGGTCGGTATAAATTGAAAATCTTCAATATTCTCGGTGTACCGGTAAAAGAAACAGACGTCGTGGTTGATGATCCTAAAAAAACAATTGCAGTGGATTTGGGAGATCTTCAGCGAGGGACATATTTGTATCGGCTTCAGGACGGTTTTGGTCGTACGATCAGAACAAAGAGGATCGTTTTGATTCAACCTTAGTAATCTTCTACCCCTAAATTCCCTAAAGGGGACTTAAAAAAACCATTAAATTATTTTATGGTAAAAAATGGAACCATTTGGAAGGAGTTTATTCCGGGTCCGGTTCAACAAATCAGCAGTGATTGGGGACATAATAATTTTTTTATTAAACGACTTGACCTGATACATTCCTGGGCTGACGGCAATAAATACTATAAGCTGAAACACAATATTTCTTATGCACTTGAGCATAACGTGAAGACCATCATAAGCAAAGGAGGAATGTTCAGCAATCATCTTTATAGTCTCGCGAGCGCCTGTGCCCATTTTGAAATAGAATTGATATGTGTAGTCAGAAGTTATGAGGCGGATTTACAAAATCCAACTATTAAAGAATTACAATCATTATCAAAAGAAATTCTTTTTCTTGATCCTGAAGAGTATAAAAGATTTGGTGAGGTTGATTCAACTCATGCTTATCCGGATTCGATGTTTATCCCAGAAGGCGGATTGGGAGAAAGAGCCATCCATGGAATGAAAGAACTCATGAATGAATGTCTGGAGAATCAACCGACGCACATTATTGTTTCAGGTGGATCCATGGCTACTGCCTGTGGTTTGATAGCTTCTGCTCCGGAAGAAGTTAAAGTAGTTGTTGTTCCTGCATGGAAAGGATGTAAAAAAGAATTCATCGAAAACAAACTGATAGAGTTTGGAATTTCTCCTTTATGTGAATGGGAGCTTTGGGCAGATGCCCATTTTGGAGGATTTGCAAAATATGATCGTACGCTTTTGGATTTCATGTATTCATTTACGAAGGAAACCGGGATTCCTCTCGATCCTGTTTATACCGGGAAAATGCTGTATGTCCTCTCGGAGAAAATAAAGTCCGGTTATTTTAAGGCCGATGATTCTATTCTGGCCATTCATACAGGAGGCCTTCAGGGAGTCAGAGGATTTGCATATCGTTATCCTATGGATTGGAAGATGTATGAAAAATTGATATTTATGAATGACTAAAAATGATTCATATCAATCCTTTCCCAATACCCATTGTTCAATGACCCGCGGATAGTAGTAATGTTCGATTTCTAAAACTTTAGAGGCGATCTGACCTGTTGAATCTTCAGGGTTAATATTTATTTCTTTCTGAAAGAGGATATCGCCTTCGTCATACTTTTCATTTACCTCATGAATCGTAAGGCCTGATATGGTATCGCCCGACAATTTCACCTTTTCATGTACATGATGGCCGTACATTCCTTTTCCACCATATTTCGGCAAGAGGGCAGGATGGATATTGATAATATTCCCCTTAAATTCATCCACGAGCCATCCGGGAATAAGCAGTAAGAAACCGGCCAGAACAATGAAAGTTATCTCCATCGCTCTAAGCTCCGGCAAGAGGATCTCCGGTGTAGCCCAGCTTGATTTGGGAATGACAATACTTTCAATACCATGCGATGAAGCAACCATCAACACACCTGCATTGATATTATTGGATATGATAAGATTGACTTTTATGTCCGGATGATCCTTGAAATAAGTACAGATTTTATCTGCATTGCTGCCTGTGCCTGAGGCAAAGATGGCGAGGTTAATCATTATCCCCGGATGACACTATACTTGCCACTATTAGATGGGTCAAGCTTTCGCATGATGTCATATACAGCGTTTTTCTGAGTTCGGTCACCATTTTTAAGGATCTCAACGATTTCATCACTTTTAGCGGAGACAAACATAAGTACACCGATACTATTCGGATACGATGTATTTGTTTTATCAACTTCTTTCAGTGCTTCAACCATTGTCGTCAGTGCAAGACCCGGATTTGAATGCAACACATCAAGACTCTTCCGATGATAATTGTACCAGGCTTCCTTAAATGATTTGAACCGGGTATTCAGAAGGTTTTCCATTATCCAGTATCTTGTTGTTTTACGGCTCAGTGCAGTCCAGCCTTTATCGTTATCGGATACATTAGTGGGTACAATATTGATTATACTTTGTGCTTTCTGAAACTCTGGATCTCCCGCACCAAGCGCAAAACTTTCTGCATCAAGGCCCAGGATCAGATGTGCGTAAAAAGAGAAAACGCCCGAAAGGTTATCTTTAAAAATCTCCGTTCCATTTTCTATAGGCGCAAATTCCTGATAGGTGAAGACAATATCACGATCTACGTGATTAATCAATACCGTTTTATATTCTGAACCATATACGGGTCGAATGGCTTTAATCGCGATATCCGCTTTATAAGAATTATTTCCTAATTCAGCAGTGATATTAACCTGAAAATTGCATTCGATCTTCTCGTATCGTTTGTAATCGTCATCCGTCCATTTCTCCTGGTTAAGAAACTCTTTAAGATCTCTTTCGAGCGTTTTAAAAACAGCAGGATCAGCACTTTGAAGTTTGGGTACACTTACGCCTACTACAGCATTTAATTCCTGGGCATATATCCCAGAGGATCGTCCGAAGATGAAACAACATAGTAGCAGGAACGGGATATTAATTCTCTCCATTAGTATTTCTTATTTGATGGATGGCATCGACAATATCGGATGCAACATCTTTCTTGGATTTTAACTCAAAGTGCTTCCGTTTATTGTCCGGATATAGAAATGTTACCTTATTTGTGTCATGCCCAAATGCTGCACCATGGTCTTGTGGATTGTTAAGCACGATCATGTCCAGATTTTTTTTGTGCAATTTTTCAATTGCATTTGTTTCTCCATCCTTTGTCTCAAGTGCAAAACCAACGAGAATCTGGTTATTTCGTTTTTTAGATCCCAGTGTAGCCGCGATGTCAGGCGTGCGTATCAACTCGATCATCATCCTGTCTGAATCTTTTTTAATCTTATCAGTAGAAACCACGGCTGGTTTGTAATCAGCAACAGCCGCTGCAAGAACCGTCACATCTGATTTTGGAAAATAAGATTCACATGCAGTAAGCATATCATCTGCAGATGTGATTCTTTCGATCCGTATCCGGTCATTGAGAGGTAACACACTATCCGGGCCTAAAATCAAAGTGACTTCGGACCCGCGCGATTCAAATTCCTCTGCTATCGCCACACCCATTTTACCGGTACTGTGATTTCCTACATAACGGACAGGATCAATGGCCTCATAAGTTGGTCCGGCATTGATCAGCACTTTTAATCCTGCCATATCCTGTTTGAAAAGGAAAAATTCTGACAACCGTTCCACGATATCCTGCGGCTCAGCCATGCGACCGGGTCCACTTAATCCACTGGCAAGTTCACCGATCCCAACATCAATAATAAAATTTCCAAAGGATTGAAGCCGGCTTACATTTTCGACAGTACCTGGATGTTGCCACATATCAAGATCCATGGCAGGAGCAAAAAAGACAGGACACCTTGCAGATAAATATGTAGCCGTGAGCATATCTGCACTGAGGCCACACGCACAGCGAGCAAGCGTATGTGCAGTCGCCGGAGCTATAAGTATAGCATCTGCCCATAGTCCCCACTCGACGTGATTAGTCCATGCATCCCCATCATGGATGCTTGAGGCCACAGGATGTTTGGATAGTGTAGAAAAGGTGAGTGGGGAAACAAAATCTGATGCAGAAGGGGTCATGATGACACGGACACTGCATCCTTCGCCAATCAAGAGTCTTAGAAGATAAGCAGCTTTATACGCAGCTATACTTCCACATACACCAAGGATAATTTTCTTGCCAGTTAATGAAGACATACCTTATTGAAAGGTTAGAATGAACTTTCACTCAGCGTCTTCCGGAAAGTCCTCTTCTTTAACTACGGGCTCCGGATAGCGCCATTCCAGATCGCCATTGATAAATTCTTCTGTAGCCAGGATGGTCGGATTTGCCATTTTCTCGTATGAGCGTGAAATCTCTATTTGTTCTTTGTTTTCGTGGATCTCCTCAATCGTTTCTGTCACCACTACAAATTCTTCTAGCTTGTCATGGAGTTCTTTTTTCAGGTCTGAAGAAAGTTGTCTTGCACGACGGGTGATGATAGCGATCGATTCGTAGATATTGGTCGTGCGTGAAGACAAATCTTTAATGTCTCTTGCTTTGACGTTTGGATCAATATTCGTTGAAAGGTTTTTTATATTACTCATTTGGACAGATTTTTAGAATTTGATTGTATTTGTTTATTGATTTCTCTTGCGTCTTTTGCATGAGGCCCTTTAGGATAGTGGTTCATGTATTCAGTGTACATCGTTTTTGCATCTTCATAGCGTTCAGCTCTTTTTGCATACACACTGCGAGCTGCATATTCATATGAAGCTTTTAGAATGAGAAACCGTACATTTTCAGCACGCGAAGATTCTGGAAATGAGGATAACATATTTTTAAATGACGTCACCGCTGCCTGGTATTGACTCAGATCATAATAAAGTTGACCCTGTGCAAAAGCTTTTTCTTCAAGCTTGGCTCTGAGTTCGTCGATCAGTTTATTACATTCGGGCACCCTTTCACTTTCCGGATATTTATTGGCAAAATCCTGAAAAGCATCAATCGCTTTTATGGATGGATCCTGATCAAGACGGAAAGAAGGCGATTGCTTATAATACGAATAAGCTATCATATAATCTGCCTCTTCTGTATATGAACTGTATCCAAAAGTGGTTGTAAAATTTGTAAAGTAGGTCGCTGCTAATTCGTAGTTAGCAAGGTGAAAATGAGTGTAGGCATATTTGAAAAATAACTCCTCGCCCTGGCTTGTTCCCCTAAACTGATTTAGGATCAATTCCATGAGTGTTTGAGCTCTCAGATAGTCACCTGCATCATAGTATTTGATGGATGTCTTCAGGATCCGCGCTGGATCATTGCTGATCCTGACCTGCTCGAATTCACTCTTGCAGGATGCTAGTGTGCTGATAATCAATAAGCTGTATATGAAAAACCGCATCGACGCTTTTTAAAATGGTTCGCAAAGATATGACATATTCTATTATCTGTGGCTAAGGTTTTATCCTGTCAATCAAGGTATTAGCTCATTTATCAGGAGCCACGCTGATACCGTTCCAGAACGTCGGCAATAGCCCTGTCATTGCTTAACCTGGGTACCTTATTCTGACCACCTAATTTTCCGATCGATTGCATATACATGCTGAAAGATCCCGGAAGTAAAGACCGAACAATAAGGGGCTGAAGAATTTTCCCGTTGATCAGGTCTTCATAATATAAGTTCTGCCGGACCATAGCTTTATCCAGGTCCTCGGAAAAAATCTTCATGTTAGATGGCTCTTTCCCAAATTCAATCCACCATTCATGATAAGGCTTTTGGCCATTACCGGGATTAACTTGCGGTGCTACAGTAAACTCATTAATGAGACATGGGTTTTTCAAAACCGTCAGACGTAATGCTTCTTCCACTTCTTTCGCAATCACATGCTCGCCAAAAGCGGAAATAAAATGTTTTATACGTCCGGTTACTTTTATTCGCGGCGGGTCAAGGGATACAAATTCAATCGTATCGCCTATGTTATAAGCCCACAGCCCTGCATTCGTAGTTATGATCAGTGCATAATCAATCCCGATCTCGACTTCAGGTAATGTCAGTCGTATCGGATGCGGAGAATTAAGTTCGGAGACAGGAACAAATTCAAAGAATATTCCTGAATGACATTGTAGTAGTAGGCCGTCTGCAGCCGTATCCAAATCCTGAAAAGCAATAAATCCTTCAGAGGCGGGATACGTTTCGAGGCTGTTAATGGGACCTCCCGTCAGCCTTTCCAGTTGTGAACGATAGGGTTCGAAATTAACTCCTCCATAAACGAACAATTGAAAATTCGGGAAGACTTCCTTTATCGTTCTCTTACCTGATAGATCCAGAACCCGTTCGTAATACATTTGCACCCAAGGAGGTATGCCGCTGATCACACGCATATCCTGTTGAAGGGTTTTACGGGCTATCTGATCCACTTTCGTTTCCCAGTCTTCAATGCAATTTGTTTCATATGCCGGCATTTGATTTGTGCGAAGCCATGAAGGAAACCAATGATTGACAATTCCGGATAATCGTCCTGTAGGGATGCCTCCCATTTCTTCGAGCTCGGGAGAACCGGATAGAAATAAAAGTTTGCCGTCAAAGAGGTTTTTAAGCTTTAATCTTGCTGTGATGTTAAACAGTGCATTCCGCGCATTACCGATGTGATTGGGTATGCTTTCTCTTGTGATTGGAATATATTTTACACCACTTGTTGTCCCTGAAGTCTTTGCGAAATACAAAGGCTTCCCCGGCCACAAAACATTTTCATCGCCATTGATGATTTGATCCATGTAAGGCCTGATTTCTTCATAATCCCTGATCGGAACCTGGTCAGAAAATGTTTTATGATCTGATATTAAATTGAAGCCATGTTCTTTGCCAAACTGAGTGGATGTCCCCCGATGAAGGAGTGCTTTGAAAGTATCCTGCTGATGTTGGACAGTATGATGCGCATCATATTCAATGATCAGCCTTGTTCGTTTGGCGAATGCTCCGATGACCCGACTCTTAATCCCCATATAGGATTAATCGAGTCTTAGATCTTCGACATGCACTCCGGGAAATGAATCAGCCTGAAATGTGAAAAGTTTGGTTGCATCCCACGTTGCAGGGTATGTCACATTTGTAATGGACATTTCCTGTCTTGTGCCATCTGATGAAAGGCCATTGATATAGCTGAGTATTCCGTTCTTGATACCAATGGTAAATTTTGAATATTCGTCAAATTTTCCTTTAAGTGGTTTTGCTTCGACTACGGCTGTTCCATCAGGCCTGTTTGCAGCCAGCACAAACACAAGTTCTTTAGAAGTATATAATTGTAAAAAATCCTGCGGACTGATCCAATCCTGGCCACTCGATTCATTGTATATGTTTACTTCATTTGGGCCTCTGAGATAAACCCATCTGGTCGTGCCGTTAGACATAATTATATAATCTTTCAATTCCAGTCTGTAGTTTTTCCCTGCCTGATAAAGTGTGCCTTCATTTATCTCAGCTGCTTTTCCGGGATATGAAATCTTTAAATTGAAATTAAGTTTTGCATTTTTTGATTTGAATCCTTCACTGGCATTCGTCAATATTCGCAATGCTTCCGGGTCAGAATCCTTCGCGCCGAGGTATTGAGCATTTCCCCGGTTACAGGCAACAAAACATAGAAAGGAGATAAATAGTATTGATTTCATAAAAGTGGGTCAGATGTCCAATCCTAACAACGCAAAATTAGATGAAAAGTATCACCTCATTGGTGTTAAGATAAGTTAACGTTGAGATACATAGCCATTTTGCTCTGCAAACGCACGAATTCCTAATGATATTAATTTTATAAGTAAAGCTTCGGAATAAATCAGTTTTTAACCCTTATTCTCTGAATAAGCCCATCAAGATCAGCTTCTGTATACAATAAGACATCACGCGGCTTACTGCCTTCAGCAGGTCCCACGATGCCCACAGATTCCAATTGATCCATGATCCGGCCTGCCCTGTTATAGCCAAGCTTGAGCCTACGTTGAATCATTGATGTGCTTCCATGTTGATTCTGAATCACAAGTCTAGCAGCATCTTCAAACATATCATCAAGGTCGGCATAGGTCATACCATCAGAACCCTGGATTTTTTCATCATCGCCGACAAACTCCGGTAAATAATATGGTTCCGCATAGCCTTGTTGATCTGATATGTGATTGATCACAGATTCTACTTCAGGCGTATCTACAAATGCACATTGAAGACGTATCATATTGCTTCCAATCGAAAGTAACATATCTCCTTGTCCGATCAGTTGTTCAGCACCACCCATATCAAGGATGGTCCGGCTATCAACTTTTGAAGCAACTTTATAAGCAAGTCGTGCAGGAAAGTTTGCTTTAATCACACCTGTAATAATATTTACAGATGGTCTCTGCGTAGCTATTATAAGATGTATACCCACTGCACGTGCGAGTTGTGCTAAACGAGCGATAGGCATTTCAACTTCTTTGCCAGCCGTCATGATCAGATCTGCAAACTCGTCAATCACCAGTACGATGAAAGGCATGAACCTGTGTCCTTTCAATGGATTGAGCTGTCTGTTGACAAATTTTTCATTATATTCTTTAAGATTACGTGAGTGTGCCTTTTTCAGCAAATCATATCGGTCATCCATTTCGATACACAATGAATTAAGTGTATAGATTACTTTTTTTGTTTCAGTGACAATTGGTTCTTTCTGATCCGGCAAGAATGCAAGGAAGTGATGAGCAAGTTTGGCGTAAGGAAAAAGCTCTACTTTTTTCGGATCGATCAATACAAGTTTAAGTTGTGATGGATGTTTTCGATAGAGTAGGGACATCAGCACGGTATTGATCCCTACAGATTTCCCCTGGCCTGTTGCACCGGCTATCAGAAGGTGCGGCATTTTTGCAAGGTCGGCAACAAACACCTCATTGGAAATTGTCTTTCCCAGGGCGATGGGAAGATCCATTTTACCTGTGATGAATTTATCTGAGGCCAGCACTTCTTTAAGAGAAACAATTTGTTTTCGCTTATTCGGCACTTCGATACCGATAGTTCCTTTACCCGGAATGGGTGCAATGATACGTATACCCAATGCGGAGAGACTTAAGGCTATATCATCTTCAAGATTCTTAATTTTTGAAATACGGATACCCGGCTTTGGAATGATTTCATACAACGTCACTGTAGGCCCGATGGTAGCACGGATCTTTGTGATCTCAATCTTATAGTTTAAAAGTGTTTCAATGATCTGATCCTTGTTAGCTTCAACTTCTGCTCGATCGATCTGAATTTTCTCGTCAGGATATTCAAGCAATAATTCTAGGTCAGGGGGTATGTATGAAGAGAGATCAAGGGTCGGATCATAGGGCTCGCTATGTTCTTCATTTTCCTGATCCATCAGAAAAACTTTATCCTGAACGCCACTAAAGGTAGGAGGTATATGTGCCTCAGAAAAAGATTCCGCGATATCAGAAGGGTTTGACAAACCTTCGATTTCAAGTGTAGGTTTGATTTTATCAGGAGCGACATAATTTTCTGAAATATCTGTCATCTCCAGTTCAAGAGCTTCGAGATCATCAATGTCTTTCAACGAATCTATTTTCGGATTCTTTACGTCATTTTCCTTCATGAACTTGGTGAGGAAACCTGGTTGAAGAATTTCGTCTTCATCTTCTTCCTCTTCTATTTCAGAAGGGAAGTCTTGATCCGAACTTTTTTCTTTTTTCTTTTTGAAAAAATCCAGACCTAATTCAGACCAACTTAATTTCCAGGAAGGAACTTTGATATCAGGCATTGCCAAAAACTCTCCGTTCCAGGAGAAAGAGGGATTAAACTGTATAATGAATGTAAGGGCGAGAACAAATAGCAGAGAAAGTGCAACACCGAGATTGCCCATAAATTTAGACAACCAGTCAGTCGTGCTATCTCCAAATGCTCCTCCCCATGGAAAATTGGCAGATGAGAAAATGAAGGATAAGAGCATTGAACAATACACCATGGCAAGAATGGACTTTCCTGCTCTGGAATACCATGTGGACAAAGTTGCCCCCACCATTTGGCGTAAACCGAGACCAATCAACAGAATGGGTAACACAAGGGAAGTGAACCCAAAACCCCAGTAAATCAATCCGTTACCTACTACAGCTCCTAACCGGCCAAGCCAATTTGCCAGGATGAGTTCACCTTCTCCCAAAGCATTAAAAGGGTTGTTGAGGATCTTATCCTGATCGATTTTCCAGGTGAACAGGTAGGATACGCCTGAGACAAGCACAAAAATGCCTATCAGGACGAAGGTGGCTCCGACCAGTTTTGGAAGCCTTTTGTCTTTTAATAAAGACGGCTTTGCGCTTCCTTTTTTCGATTTAGCCCGCGCATTTGCGCCGGGTTTTTTACTCTTTGGTACAAATATTGACATAGCAATGGGCGTATTGCTGCCTTGGGATGGCGCTCAAATATAGTACTATCTGCACTAATATAGATAGATATACATGATTTATTTATTTAATATGTTTTTTGTCCCGGTCAGAAATGCGGATTTTATAACCGAATTGACAAAAGGAATACCATATAACCCTCAAATTCAAACCTAAAGGCCAAAATAATTACCTTCGGCCACCCTTATAAATCAATCAATTACAGATCTTATGGATAAAATTTTCATTGCAGGAGCAGGAGGCATTGGACGGGCTGCAGCATTATTGATTCTTGATGCTCAAAACTGGGATTGTGAGGTGGTCATCGGCGATGCCGCACAGGAACAGTTGGATGAAGCCAAATCATGGATCGAAAAAGGACTAAGTAAGAAGGGCAGGCTAGTGACCTTCCTTATTTCTTCGGTTGACCAGGTTGAGTCATTTGAACGCATCCTTACAGATTGTGATGTTTTGCTTGATTGTCTTCCTGGGAAATTTGGTCCTGCCCTTGCCCGTCTCTGCATTGAGTATGGGCTGCATTATGCAAATCTTACGGAATACGTGAAGGAGACTGCTGAAATCACTGAGATGGCGGAAGATGCCGAAACAGGCTTTATTCTGCAGACCGGATTAGCACCCGGTTATGTCAATAATGTGGCCTTACACCTGATTGATTCATTTAAAAAGAAATATGGTGTTGAAAAGCTTGAGCGATTGGCCATGCGGGTTGGTGCTTTGACACAATACACTGAATCTCCTCACTATTATGGGTTTACCTGGAGTACGATAGGTGTAGCTACAGAATATATTAAGCCTTCAGAGGCTGTGCGGGAACATCAGATTGTCAGCCTCCCTTCTCTGTCAGAGCGAGAGACATTGATCATCAATGGCAGGCGATATGAAGCTGATCTGACGAGTGGTGGTGCAGCTGATCTACCCAATGTCCTTAAAGATGAAATCCGAAATATTGATTATAAAACAATCAGGTATCCCGGACATTTTGACTGGATACAATCATGGTTGAAAAATGACACTAACCCGGACACTAAAATCGAACGGCTGGAAAAATTTCTAATTGACAATGTTCCACACGTAGAAGATGATGTCATCGTCATCTATGCTTCTGTGACGGGATATGATCAATCAGGCCATCTTCGTTCGATTCAGCATGCACAGCATATTTATCCGATGATGTTCGGATCTATTACCATGCGTGCTATCCAGATCTGCACGGCTGCTCCGCTCGTCGAATGTGCCCGGTTATTATTGACAGGAGAATACCAGGGTGTGATCCATCAATGTGATATCTATCCTTCGGCTATCCTGGATGGCGTGATTGTCAAACAGGCTTATCATTCAGAACTTACAGAGTAATATTATTTCTCGCTGTGTTTTAGATCTTGTAACATGATATGTGTATTCATGTCTACCCATTTATCTGCAATCGCCAGCAGGATTACGGCAAACCATAATGGTATTATAGAACCTGACCAGGCTTTACCATTGTAATCAAATAACTCGTACAGTAGACCAATCGTGAGTATGACAATTAAAACTATTCGTATAATTTTATTCCTGTCCGCATTTTGTCTTCTTTCCTGAAGATATATTTCAAATGTGCTGATGATTTCGGATGAATTTCTGTTAAATATTTTAAACAGGCTGTTCCTCCTCTGATAAAGTGAAAGTGCATGTATGACCAGGAAAAACGTCAAGATCCTGATGATATGTAAAATCATCGGTTCACTATGGCGAAATAATAAATTCAAGAAAATGAAAAAGATTGCCAATGCGGCAATAATCAACAAATGAAAATTTATTTTTTTACGAAGTTTAGCGATCAGTTCGACAGGCATTCATCTTGTCCTTAAATAGCCTGTGTCGGATATTCTTTTTTAAATTCATATTTGATGACATCAAAAGAAGTGACTATCCCTTGTAGCTCACCTTCTTTAACGATAGGTACTGCATGAAAAAGGTTCTCAAGGAATAGCTCAGCAGCGGACCCAATTTTATCTTCCGGCTCCAGTGTGGCAATATGGGTAGTCATCACATCCTTAATATAGATCTTTTCGTAGTCCTTATTGGGACCCACAACCTTGAAAAGATCATATGTAGTAAGGATTCCAACCAGCCTGGTTCCATCAACGATAGGCAGGTGGTGTACTTTATTTTTAAGAAAAATGCTACGGGCTACAGAAAGGGTATCGTTGGCAGAAGCGGTGATCACATTCCGTGACATGATCAGCGATACAGGTTCATTCATCATTTCTTTTTAGTGTTTAAATTCCTCCAAAAGGTAATAAAAGTATTCTTTTTTGTTTTCGGGCAGACCTGATTTTTTTTCAGGGGGATACGCTTTCAAAGCATATCAACGCCTCAAAGATGAACTTTTCAGTTGAATATATATTTATTTTGATTTCATATTTATAGATTCTTTTTTTGACGCCGCTCTAATCTTCCTACCGAGGCATTCCCTTCTTCTTAGCCTTCATCCGTATACTTTACCTTTACGGTCAGATGAAATTGCATTTACTTGAAGCCCTGATAAATGATTTTGTGGCTGTCCAATTGAAAACCAACGAGGCAGAATGGCATTATCCACATTCAATGGTTGGACATTTTCATACTTTTTGGAAGCCACCAGAATTAAATTCATTGAGGGTTACTTACGAACAATGTCTGAAAAGTGACTATACGCAGCGTTGGTGGAAAAGGGACAATTACCGGCCGAAAGAAATTATGATCAAACTTATTGAGTCTGATCCTGAATTAGCTGCAATTGCCTGGAAAGACCTTGCCAATGATTCAGCCTCTCTCGATGGAAGGCTATACAGGTTCAACTATTATTGTGATGAGTTGCTCCAACTACATCGTCACCAGAATGCACTTTCAGTTGAAACCTATCATCATCAGGATGCTTCCGTTGTCAGTCTGTATCTGGCAGGTTTGTTTCCGGCAAAATATTCTCTTTACCCGGGGCTTGATGTGTTCAGCATTTTTTGTAAACTAGTTGGGAGTCCGGATATTCCGGTCATAGATGATCTTGTCCGCTATGAAAAGGTGGCTGCTATAGCGTTTACTTTTCTTCAACGAAATATAAATTTTGAAAAGCTGACTGCACATCGGGAAGCAGATCATCATCAGGTAAAATTCCTTCCCTTTCAATTGAGCTATGAACTCATGGTATTTGCCGGAGAAAAAAACAAAATGCCAACAAGATGATATTTGATCTGGTCATCATAGGGGGAGGAGCAGGAGGCTTCTTTGGGGCCATTCGTGTAGCGGAACTATTTCCAGGTGCAAAAATCTGCATTCTCGAGGCTGCCCGAAAACCATTGTCCAAAGTTGAAATTTCAGGAGGTGGAAGATGTAATGTAACGCATGCATGTTTTGATCCGAAAGAGCTTTCTTCATATTATCCACGAGGCCAACAGGAAATGCTTGGACCTTTTTCCAGATTCCAACCAAAGGATATGATCCAATGGTTACAAACAAAGGGAGTAAAATTGAAAACGGAAAATGATGGCCGCATGTTTCCTGTCACGGATAAGTCTTCTACGATTATTGATTGTTTTACAAGAGAAATCGAACGATCAGGGATAAAACTACTGACGTCAACAAGAGCATCGGATTGGGTTTTCGATGAAAAATCAGAATCATGGAAGATTACGCTCTTTGATGGAAATGTTTTGAATTCAAAATTTCTGCTGATAGCCAGTGGTAGTGATCAGCGCACCTGGGATTTATTAAAGAAGATCGGCCATACTATAGTACCTCCTGTACCTTCTCTTTTTACATTTAATATTCGCGACATTTATCTCACCTCACTTCTGGGCATAAGCAAAAGTGATGTTAAGGTTTCTATACCTGCATTTAAATTGGAGACATCAGGACCACTCCTGATTACACATTGGGGGGTAAGTGGTCCTGCCATCTTAAAATTGTCAGCGTGGGGTGCACGGGATTTGCACCAATGCGGTTATGTATTTGATTTGGTGATCAACTGGCGCGGCGCAGAAGACCGGGATGTGTTCAGAAAGTGGCTTCAATCAACGATGAAAATAAATACACGTCGGAAAGTGAATAATCTTGCGGTTCAGGATATTCCTTCTCGACTATGGAAATATTTTTGTCTCAGAGCAGAAATACCTGAAGTAACGAATTGTTCGGAAATGGGTAATAAGCTTCTTGACAGGCTTGCTGATGTTCTTTGTCGGGACACCTATCGTGTGACCGGAAAGAGTACGTACAAAGATGAATTTGTAACTGCCGGCGGTGTTGATCTGAAGGATATAGAAATGAATAGTTTCCAGAGTAAAATATGTCCCCAATTATTTTTAGCAGGTGAAGTGCTCAATATTGATGCACTGACAGGTGGGTTTAATTTTCAAGCCGCATGGACAGGAGCGGAACTTGCCGCTCAGGGTATAGCAAGTAATCTTTTCCCCTAAATCCCCTGAAAAAGGGGACTTTATATTGCATTTTTTGGCATTTTGCCCATTGCTAATTGCCTATTGCTTTTTTTTCCTAAATCCCCTGAAAGAGAGGGACTTTATGTTTTGCTAATTGCCAATTGCCAATTGCCAATTGTTTTTTTGCCCCTAAATCCCCTGAAAAAGGGGACTTTAAGTTTTTATTTTTTTTCAAATTACTCGTTACTCGTTATTCGTTACTTGTTACTCTGTCACCCGCCCCCTGAATTGTCAGTATTATAGTATCCATATCCTTTATCCTTTCTTTTCCAGATACCAGCTCCTCTCATAGTCCAGTTTGATCCATTATATTCAAACAGCCCCACGCCGTTAGTGGCAAGGGTGGTGGCATCAAGAAAGTGGGGTGGAGTAGAAGTAACTTTTGGATTGGGTGTGTCAATGAAATACAGCGCGCATGGGCTGCCATTGCATATTTTCAGACTCGCATTTTCAAGATCTACCCAACATTTGAATTCGCCCGGGATTAAACCTGTGACGTAATAAATTTTCTGACCACTTTTAGGACTGACGATCAATTTGAGATTGATATCACAAATCTTAGGCTTCATCGGAACAGAGATTTCTGGTTCCTTCGGTCGTACGGGTTCTGATATGGATGGAGTAGTAAGGACCCCGGGTTGATGGGTCAGTGTTTGTCTGGACATTGAATCTGACATCGGATTTATTATCTGAGTCTGAGGTTTGATTTCCGTGGAGACTTCAGCTTGTTTTTCTTTTTTTGTGTTACAGGAACTTATAAAAGCCAGAGAAGCACAAAGGATAAGGATGGGGGAGATTACTGAACGGCTCAAGGCAGATTGTTTCATATATTCTTATGGACTTTTGGACTTCATTAAAGGTATTAATAGTCAAAACTATGGCAAACCTGTGGTTTGAGAATAGATTTTCTATATTTGCCCCTCCTAAAGTAGGACAGTCGTTGACTGAAAATGTTTTTGATCGGAGGATTCGACCTAAACACTTGATTCTTAAGGTGTAAAAATTTTGAGGTGAGGTGGGTGAGTGGCTTAAACCAACGGTTTGCTAAACCGTCGTACGTGGAAACATGTACCGAGAGTTCGAATCTCTCCCTCACCGCCATTGAACACTGAAGCTTAAGCGAAGGTGTTTTAAGATTTTTCGGGATGTAGTCCCGCCAGGGCGGGATAAACTCCGTCCGGTAATAGTTCGGGATGTAGCGCAGTCCGGTAGCGCACCTGTTTTGGGAACAGGGGGTCCCAGGTTCAAATCCTGGTATCCCGACAGAAAGAGAGTCAGAGATGACTCTCTTTTTTTATTTGTGCGCCCGGCAGGGCGCAAACACTAGAGGGTGTAAGTCCCTTGTAGGCCCGGTAAGGGGAACTACTAGCTTAACGGCAAGTGCATTATTGTGAAGTAATGTATGAAGGAAGCTGAGAGCAAAACATTG
>JBBSAQ010000078.1:0-18309 GCA_038252065.1 Chitinophagales bacterium | reverse complement strand
GAGGCATTTTATTTTTCACCCGGGGCTATTAATGTGAGATCCTTTCAGGATCAAAAATGAAACAGGATACGAAATGAAACAGGATCAAAAATGAAAACTGCTACCTCAAGGAAAAGTAATATCATGGAAATCATAAAAATCACAATAATCAAGGTTAAGACAGGGGAGGCATTTTATTTTTCACCCGGGGCTATTAATGTGAGATCCTTTCAGGATCAAAAATGAAACAGGATACGAAATGAAACAGGATCAAAAATGAAAACTGTTACCTCAAGGAAAAATAATATCATGGAAATCACAAAAATCACAATAATCAAGGTTAAGACAGGGGAGGCTTTTACGATTTCCCCGGCACACTCTCTTTCGTCACGCCCGGACTCCTGTTCAAAAACTCATCATACAACAACGACTGTCTCGATTCTAAAGGGACATTCCATCCATTGATAAACAAATGTTTGATCTGCGTAGCCGGCTCGAAAGGATCACCCGTCGAAACAAATATATTCGCGTCTTTCCCCACTTCTATCGAACCGATTTTATCAGCTACTCCAAAAATTTCTGCAGGTACTATTGTCACAGCTTTCATTGCATCCTCCTTACTCATGCCATACGCTGCAGCAAATCCTGCATTGAATGGAAGATTCCGCACATTCTCTGCATCATCAGTTCGAATGGCGACTTTCACACCTGCTTTATGCATGATGCCCGCATTTTTATATCCCGTATCATAGCGATCAGATTCTCTCGTTGGTTGTGATATCACTGGTCCTGTGATGACAGGTATACCCGCTATTGCAATCGAATCGGCAACCCGCCATCCTTCATCAACTCCCGTCAATATCGCTTTGATTTTATTATCCTTTATCCATTTTAGTGCAGAAAGTATATCAGATTCTTTATTGACTTCAATCATCGCTGTTGCCTTACCTCTGTAGACAGGTACCAGTGCAGCCAACTGTGGATTGTAATCCGCTTTTCCATTTGTAGATGAATCAATAGCTGCATAAGCCTTCACTCTGTCCCATGTTTCATTTAATTTTTTAATGGCTTTATCACTATCTTTTTTTACATCCTCATCTGTCCTTCGGTCATATCGTCCTCTGCGTCCTGTCGATGGAAAATTCATAACAATAGCTTTAAAGCCTGCATACATTTGCTCCGGTGTATAGCCCTCCAGATTTATCAAAGCCGCAGTGCCGGGAAATAAACCACCTGATGGTGATGCGATCACAGATGTAACACCACTGACGCGCGTCACAGGTATCAACACACTATTCGGATTGATCGCTGTCAAAGCCTGCATCTCAGGTGTAAGCTCCCCCATTTCATCGTAATCCTGTGTAACAGAAATAGATTCTATTTCCTGTAAACCCAAATGTGTTCCACTATCCACCATGCCCGGATAAACAGTGAGGCCTTTGCAATCAATGACCTGCGCATCTGCAGGTATAGTGACATTAGGTCCTACGGCTTCAATCTTTCCGTTACGGATGACCACTGTAGCATTTTCCAATCTGCCTTTCGTGACCGTTTCAATGGTCGCATTGGTGAGTGCAAAAACACCGAATGTAGATTTCTCCACTTGTTGCGCATGCAAAACAATTATGCTTTGTACGAAAACCAGCAGAATAAGAATAGGATTATATTTTTTCATAATTGTCGGTAATCAATGACGGTTATTAAACATTAGATCGGTACCCCGCATGCATTCATCTACTTCCTCACGTCCGTAATAAGCAGGAGTTGCTTCTTCAGGATCAATATAGATGCGCATGTCCGATGGATCATTTTCTTTATCAAAACGAACAATCCCATCTACTATCGTCATTTGCGGAACTGCATAAACAGATAATGGATGACCTGAAAAAATAGCGATGTCAGCATCTTTTCCTATTTCAATCGAACCTACTTTATCATCGATGCCCAATTGACGTGCGGGATTGATAGTGATGAGTGATAATGCTTCATCATCAGACAACCCACCATATCGTTGTGTCTTCGCCGCCTCATAATATAAATGTCTGATCATCTCACCGCTATCACTATTGATCGATGTCACAACACCATTGCGAGTCAGAATTGTAGCATTATATGCCGTCGAATAATATACTTCAAATTTATATGCCCACCAATCTGAAAATACAGAAGCCATCGCACCAAAAGCAGCTAATTCAGGAGCTACTTTGAATCCTTCATTTGCATGTTGAAATGTAATTTTCTTCACACCAAAATCACGAAGAACATTCATCAACATGAGTATTTCATCCGCCCGATAAGAGTGACATTGAATGATGATTTTCCCATCCAGAATATCTGCCATTGTCTGATATCTCTCGTTGTATACAGGAGGAACTGCGTTTGGATTTTTAACTTTCTCCAGTTCATAGGCTTTCATTTTATCTCTGTACACCTGTCCTTCTGCAAATGCATTTCGAATGACGCGTTCCACACCCATGCGAGTACGTGGTTGCACTCCTCTGCCTTCACCATGCACACGGATTGGATTTTCACCTAAAGCAAATTTTAAAGTTCGAGGTGCATCTTTAAAAATAAAAGCGGAAGGATCCATCAATCCGTATCGATGTTTGATCGTCTGACATTGGCCACCGATCACATTAGCTGACCCATGCATCGCATGTGAAGTAGTCACTCCACCGGCAAGAGCTCTGTAGATAGCCATATCAAACGGATCAATGGCATCGCCCACTTTTACTTCGGGTGTGATTGGATTTGTGGCTTCATTGACTGCATCAATACCGATATGTGAGTGTGCATCGATAATCCCCGGCATGACAAACAGCCCTGTGGCGTCGATTTCTTTTGTACCTGCAGGAGCTTTCAATTCTTTACCTATGGCAGATATTTTTCCTTTCTGTACAAGGATATCCGTTTCAGTCAGAGTGCCTTTAGTGATGGTCAACACGGTTCCTTTCCGGATGATCATATCCCCTGTTGGCACTTGCCCAACGACAAGATGAAAAGAAAATAGCAGGGATAAAAAAATAATATTTCTCATATCACGAGGTTGATGAGGATTAATTTTTTGGTTTGGATGTTCGTTGACCTGTCACCGGAAATGAGCCAAATTCACCTACATTGACATTTCCGTCGAAGGATTCACCATTCATTTTTAAATTGAATTCAAGTGTCATCATTTGGCCACCCATATCCAAATCAAATGTGAAAGCGAGGGTATTTCCATCGAGCACTATGGATTCGAGTTCTTTGTTTCCGGAAGTGATATCACTACTTGTTATTGTACCGGTTATGGACCCACTTTGATCTGTAAATTCAAGAGTACCTTCTCTTTTCTGATCCGGTGTTTCAATCGTATATGACCAGGTACCTGAAATCAAACCTTTAGCCGACGCGGATTCTTTGCCGGAATTTTTCTTTTTTTCTTTCACCTCATATTCATACAGATTCCCTTCAACGATCATGTACCGAATGGCAGCATCTTTTTCAAATATGGGTTTGCTCGATACGATGACATTCGCCATCTTTCCAATATCAATGGTGCCGCAATTTTTTTCAATGCCAAGCAACTTTGCAGGTTGTGTAGTCAATGCACTTAAAGCCTGGTCTGAGGTAAGACCATTGTCCATCATCAATTTTATATTCTTTGTAAAGTCTGCAGATTTCCCACTTAATGTTCCAAACGAAAATGGAATTCCTTCTTTCGCCAGTACACCGGCTTGTTGATAATGCTCTTTCAGACTCTGTGCTCTTTTCTTTTCAAATGCTTCCTTCTCCGGATCGGTTTTGATCGTATTCTTTATAATGGTCTGAGTACTATCAACATTCTTTTCCTTCGCCGGTTGCTGAGCTGTAGCATCAGGTTGAGCGTGTGCAGGTCGAAGCATCGCCTCCTCATTTTTTTCCTTCGCCTCCTTTTTATCTTTTTCCTCCGCCTTAGCCTCATCCTTCTTCTTATCACTTTTATCTTCAGGGAGAGCAAGAGAAAGCACAAGTGAAATAGTGCCTGATTTAAATTGATCCTTGAGATACCATGCTTCTTCGGCGTCACTGATCACCATCTTCATACCGAGATCTTTTTGCATGGCTAGTGCCCTGCTGATATCTTTCACTTTCGGAGCCCTGAAGTATACAGGCATGTCCTTTTTGACAACAGGTATCAATGCTTCGTGTGCCTGGTTATAATGTGGTCGGGGAACAAGCATTGCATTCGTGTATGATGTTTGCTGTGCAAGGTCTTGTGTGGCATTGTGATATAGTTCGCGCCACTTTGCCATGATACCGATCACCGTGCTTGGATAGGTATCACCTGCACCTGACCATTGAGCAAACATGGAAATATCTTCTTTCCAAAACAAATCATCTGTTTTTTTACCGGACAGGATAATTAATGAGCCTTTGCCGGGAATCATTTTCCCTTTTGGTACGATATGCGCTATGGCAAATCCCTGTGCTCTCCAATCTGCAATGGATTTCTCTTTTATATCCACAGTGGGTCGTACACTGCGGAAGGGTGTGATACCTGCATCTTCAAGGCTTGCATTTCCTTCGTCGTCTACAGCAGGGTGTGAATTTCTGTCGCGGTTGCCCGGTCCTCCTTGCGGACCACCTCGAGGTGCATCTGTATCCGGATTCTTCACACCGATGGAAGAGAATGCATCGATGAATGCAGGATAGGCATATAAGCTATCTGCAGGGACACGATAAGCATCTGCAGGAATTTTTACGCGGGGTCCGATATCCGTGATCAGGCCATCCCTCATGATGATCGTCTCTACCTGAACAGGCTTCCCGGGGGCTGCGATCACTTTTGCATTGATCAGAGCGATACAACCTGTGACCTGAGGCAAATCTTCGCTTACGGGCTGTGCAATAATCACCGCGATGAACCCTAAAATAAAAAGCGGTATCAGGAAAAATTTCCTTTTCATTTTAATAAATTAAAGAGTAGGATGTAATTTAGAAAAAGTATTTATAGTTGGTTTTTTCTGTTGATGAGGATTCGGCAAACAGGGGGAAAATTCTGATTAGTGGATAGGAGGGCAGAATGCTTCGACCAGCTGTTATTCATCCTTGTGCTATGGTTCTACATGCTATTGCGCATCCTCGTGCTACAGCTCACCAACCACAGCTCAGCAACCGGGCAGAAGAGGCAGAAAGGGCAGAAGAGGCAGAAGAGGTAGAAGAGGCAGAAGAGGTAGAAGAGGCAGAAAAGGTAGAAGAGGCAGAAGAGGTAGAAAAGGTAGAAGGGGCGGAAGAGGTAAATTGGATTTCTATTAATAACTGTTACACAATACCCCCGGGGTTTTTGTTGCGATTTTCCGGAGGAAAGAGTTATACAAAACACAGGCGATGTGCTGAGTCAGTCGAAGTAGGTGAGAATTTTCCAATGAAAATTCGATGGGGCAAAGAAGGGCAGAAAAGGCAGAAAAGGCAGAAAAGGTGGGAAGCCCATAAACCTATTCACCAAGAACTTTCCAAAAAGTCGATCAGATTATTTCTATTTTCGCCTTTGGCAATCAAACCAATAACTTCTTAAAAAAAGAGTATGCAATTTCCTGAAGATCTCAAATACACAAGCGAACACGAATGGATTCGCCTTACAGATGATAAAACTGATGATGGCCGAACAATAGCTGTCGTGGGGATTACTGATTTCGCCCAGAGTGAATTGGGTGAGCTTGTTTATATCGAAGTTGAGACCGTCGGTGAGACTGTTGCTAAAGATGCGATCTTTGGTACGGTTGAAGCCGTAAAAACCACCTCTGATCTTTTTATGCCATTGACAGGCGAAGTGTTGGAATTCAATAAAGATCTTTCCGAGTCTGGCGGTGATGATCCGGGTCTGATCAACAATGACCCTTATGGCCAGGGGTGGATCATCAGAATAGCCCTTACCGATTTGTCTGAGTATGATGAGTTGTTGGGTGTGGTTGCTTATAAGGAGTTGACAGGACATTAATTCCATTCGTCTTTTTTCTTTTCGCCGTTATGATTAAAGGCAGATTTCGTTGGGTACTTCCGATTCTTTGGGGGGTATTGATAGCTATTCTTTCCCTTATTCCCGGCGGTCCCGGGAATTTAAATTTTTTGGGAATTCCTTATTTCGATAAGATCGGCCATTGCGGAATGTATGGGGCATGGGCTTTTTTGATATTCACTGCATTTGCCGGCAATCCGGGATGGTCACTCCGGAAAGCATTTTTGTGGACACTTCTTCTCGGAACGTTTGTCGGCGTTGGATTTGAGTTTTTACAAAAAATGATGGCTTTGGGCCGGCAGTTTGAAATCTGGGATATGGTGGCGAATTCCTGCGGTGCATTTATTGGTGCGTTTCTAGGGAATTTATTTTATCGTTTCCGGATGAAGAGGAACTAAACCTTCCCTAGATTACGTATCTTTATTTTATAATAAATACGTATGACTACCAAGCTGACATTATCCATGGATAAAAGAATAATTGAGAAATCAAAAAAATATGCAGCTTCTCAGAACAGAAGTCTATCGGATCTGATCGAATCCTATCTGATATCCATAACTACAAAATCAAGTGAACCTATAGAAGTCACTAACAGGGTCAAGGCACTTCGAGGGTCTTTTAAAGCTCCTGCTGGGTTTGACTATAAAAAAATTCTTCAGGAAGAAATAATTCGAAAACATGGATAAAGTTTTCGTCGATACAGATGTAATTTTGGATTTTCTACTGGATCGAATACCTTTTTCTGACTCATCAGGTCTGGTTATTTCGATGGGTGATCTTGGTAAAATCCGATTGTATAGTTCGGGACTTGTTTTTTCAAATTGCTACTACATCCTTAGGAAAATAGCTACTCATCAGAAGGTCATTGAAAATTTGAAATTACTGGCTGCGTTTATTGATTTCGCACCTGTCAATAAGCAAGTAGTGATTGATGCACTACATTCCTCTTTCAAAGATTTTGAAGATGCCCTTCAAAATTCTGCTGCATCTTTGGCAGGAATCAACATTCTGTTGACTCGCAACATAAAGGATTATAAACAAAGTGAATTATCTGTGATGACACCTGAAGATTATATCGCGTCCCTGGTATAATATCGGAAAAAAGCAGATAAAAACAAATGAGGCAAACCGGTTTCCCAGTTTGCCTCACTAGTTTAGGCTATCCTGTATAGCTGCCTTAATGGGTGTGTTAAAGATGAGCCACTTTCTTCATCAGACTTGATTTCAGATTGGCGGCTTTATTTTGATGCCAAAGATTTCTCTTCGCTAATTTATCAATTAAACTGATCACTTTGGGTAATAATTTTGATGCTTCCGGTTTATCGGTCATCTCCCGAAGTTTCATGATCGATGTACGGGTAGACTTTTTGTAATACCGGTTGCGTAGACGCTTGATAGCATCCTGTCTGATTCTTTTCTTGGCTGATTTATGATGGGCCATATTAGTGTTGTTTAAAAAATAGGCGGCAAAGGTAATATTTTCCTTTATACCAAGCCACGGTTTATTTCTTTTACTTCATGATCCATCAGAATCCACCTGTCAGGAAAAATGCGATAAACGATACCGCGATCAATAACGCAAAGGCGCCACCAACAGCTGATGATGCGATAGCCAGGCCACGCCCCCTCCGGTGTTCATATCTTTTCTTGTTTGTCCATCCAAACAACCCCAATATCGTACCTAAAGGGATAAGGATTCCACCCAATACAGGCAATATGAAAAGACTTGCCAGCCCTACGGTTGTTGCTATATAGGACGTCAGACTCAGTCCGTCCATCTTTTTACGTTCCGGCTTTTTGGAGGTGTTATCCTTTTTATCAAATAACTTTAAATCGATCCTCCCTTTTCTTACATCTTCAAGGTTCACAGGCTTATGGGCATGAACCGCCCCTAACCTTGACAAGGGTAGAAGCATGGCTGCCAGGATCAGGAATTTGAGCAAGTCTGGTGATTTGATTTTCATCTTTGTAAAAATACTAACGAATCCAGTATTGGACCTTATTAGCCTTTATCTCATTTTTCTAAAGATAACAGTTGTTGCACATCCCTTTTATCCCTTTCTGCCCTTTCCGCCTTTTCCGCCCTTTCTGCCTTTTCCGCCCTTTCCGCCTTTTCTACCTTTTCCGCCCTTTCCGCCCTTTCTGCCTTTTCGCCTTTTCTACCCTTTCTGCCTTTTCTACCTTTTCCGCCTTTTCTGCCTTTTCCGCCTTTTCTACCTTTTCCGCCTTTTCTACCTTTTCCGCCTTTTCTACCTTTTCCGTCTTTTCTGCCTTTTCCGTCTTTTCTGCCTTTTCCGCCTTTTCTACCTTTTCCGCCTTTTCCGCCCTTTTTGCCCTTTCTGCCCTTTTTGCCCTTTCTGCCTTTTCGACTTAAAATACGTCATAAAATGACCTATATTTGGTCTTATGTACGACAGGGCTATACTGCATCTGGATCTTGATTCCTTCTTCGTCTCTGTTGAGTGCCTGCGCGATAGTAGCCTCAAAGGCAAACCCCTGATCATCGGTGGGATGGGCGGCAGGGGAGTTGTAGCCTCCTGCAGCTATGAAGCCCGCCGCTATGGTGTCCACTCCGCTATGCCCATGAAGATGGCCCTGCGGCTTTGTCCCCAGGCCCTGGTCCTGCGTGGAGACATGGATTCCTACACACGCCATTCGATGTTGGTCTCAGAGATCATCGAAGGCCAGGCCCCGGTGTATGAGAAGTCCTCTATCGACGAGTTCTATCTCGACCTCACCGGCATGGATCGCTACTTCGGCTGTTTCAAATGGTCAGCTGAGCTCAGACAGCGCATCATCAAAGAGTCTGGTCTCCCGATCTCCTGCGCACTCTCCGTCAATAAGCTGGTCTCTAAGGTAGGCACCGGCGAAGTCAAACCCAATGGCATACGCGAGATCCCCACGGGCGAAGAACGCGAATTTCTCGCTCCGCTCTCCACAGGCAAAATCCCCGGCATCGGCAAAGAGACCTATAAAAAACTCAGCTTTATGGGCGTGCGGACTATCAGGGTACTACGCGAGATCCCCCATCCATTGCTCGAACGCGAATTTGGCAAAATGGGCCAGTTCCTCTGGGAAAGCTCCAATGCCATCGACCGCCGTCAGGTCATCCCCTACAACGAACAAAAATCCATGTCGAAAGAACGCACCTTCAGCGAAGACACCCTCGATATGAAGTTTATCCGTAGCCTCCTCGGTAGTATGGTCGATGAACTTGCCTTTGATCTTCGCCAGGATTCACGCCTCACCAGCTGCATCACCGTCAAGATCCGCTATGCCGACTTCAATACCTTCACCAAACAACGCCGCATACCCTACACCGCACAGACACGCCAGCTGATCACCTATGCACAGGAACTCTTCGAAGAAGTATACGAGCGCCGCCAACTCATCAGGCTCATTGGCGTCAAATTCAGCGGTCTCGTCAACGGACATATCCAGCTCAATCTCTTCGATAATACCGAATCCGAAATCTCCCTTCTTCAACAGCTCGATCATATCCGGCGTCGATGGGGAAAAGAAGCGATAGGATGGGCGAATTTTAGAGTGCAGACGAGAAAATAAAGGCGAAGGCAAGGAGGAATGCAGATAATAATAGGCAATTGGGAAAACCGTTAAAAAGCGTTTTATAACTTTGAACTACCAGTTTAAAACAGAAACCAATGCAAGAACTTATACTTTCATTAAAGAGCTTACTCAATAGTAAATCTTGTAAAATAGGTGGAATAGTTTCATTATTTATTGTTCTTATTTGTGCCTTAATTTGGGGATGGGATCAATATTTATTTACCGTTGGAGGTACTTGTTTAACTGTAATTTCCCTTTGGAACAACGTCGAAGTTCGGTCTAATGTAAATTTAGAAGAAGAAAAAATTCGTAAGGATTGCAACCAAAACTGGATAACGCGAATGCTTATAATTGAAAATGGGATGTTAAGGACATTTGAAGCAACGTTTTCAAAAGAACCCTTAGCCTGTTCAATAACAATGTTACATGCATCAGAAATTGCTCAGGAATGTGCCAATTGCTGCGATGACCCAAAAATAAAATCCACTTTAAAGAACTGTATTGTTAACATTTCACGTTATAGAGTTCAGATAGAACAAGGTGTATGGTCCAATTCGCTAGGATCTAGGGATGCAATGAGTAGTTTAATAATTACTTTGCGTAATCAATGCAATTTTTAAACTTAAAAAGATAAAGATTATGGAATTATCAATGGAATTGGTTGAAGAACTAACACAAAAAACAATCAGTGGGGAGTTAACGTGGGAAAAACGTATTGATCAAGATTGTTGTTCTAGCCTAAATTCATATAGGGGATCAGGATATATTATATGCTTATTTAATAAAGGAAGAACCAATGAGTTTATAATTTTTGACGAACTAAATGAACTTGGGTCATATGAAATTTTTGCAGAACGATATGAACAAGGGCATGTACTTTATAAAAGCCTTCGTAAACTTACTAGTGCAGTTGATTCTAAAGTTTTGGTAGTCATTTAGGTGAGAGGATTATTTAAAACTTCTCTTTGGTGAACAGTATCCAAATATGTGCAAAACGTAAAATTAACAATCTCAAATAGTTCAAATTATACTTTCATTGAAAGAGAACAATTCCCTGACAGAAACAAATTATCTCCTGGCATCCGAAGCAAATCGCAAACAATTACTAGAATCAATTCAACAATTGGATAAAGAGAAATTGATTCCTTATAATCCGAATCACGATTCAGATTGTTCAATGCCGATATCACTACAATGAATGAAATAAAAAAGGGGCAATAAATAATTACCCCTTTCCATTTCCCTTAAATCGAAAATCGAAAATCGAAAATCGAAAATCGTTTTATTTCACCAAATACATAATCTTCGTCATCCATTTATTTGAATCAGGCTCTGTACCAGGACCTGCAAAATACAATTCCATCACCGGAGGTACCTGCTCGAGTTTATTGGCTTTGATATGGGCATCCATCGCCATGTGTGCACTACCCATTTTGCCATATCCTCCTATGTAATCAATCATCAAAGCTTTATTGGCCGGCAACATAATAACCTGCATTCCCGCAGGAGCTTTCATATCTCCTTTGATGGGAACGGCAACTGCTATATCACTTTCCATTTTCTTTTCATCCCAGGTATAATATATTCCGGAAGGCGGGCCAGCCATTTCAACTTTTCCTTTTTTCAAAGCGTCCATCAGCAATGGAGTATTTTTCGAAAAGAAATCAGCGATTCCATCCATGGCTATTGTTTTGCGAACAGCCAGATATTTACCTCCAGGATATTGAGCTTCGCTGATCTTATAGTTCATATCCATTTTTGGTGCTTTTGGTGCGGATTCAACCATGGCTTTCAAATCGGCAAGACCCTTTTCAAAAAAACCACCCACATTCTTATCCATACTCATCAGGGAGCCCATCATCTTGCCCATAAAGTTATTATCTCCATGCATCTCCCATGTAACCTTTGTTCCCGCGCCTTCAGGTTCAAGTTTTAAAGAAGCATCTGACTCACTCACGCCCCAGGGCATAAAGAATTTGAGATGAACGTTAGAGGATTTCATTGGATCAATCGCTGTAATGGTTTGTTCACCCTTACCCATTTTTTGAGATTTCCATGAACTTGTCGAACCCACTTCCCCATCCTTGCCGGCATATTCAACGACAGAAGTAGTATCTGCTTTTAAAAAAGGAGACCATTCATTTACTTTTTTCAACGAATTCATATGTGCCCAGACCATATCCGGTGTGCCGGCAATGACCACAGATCTCTCGACCTTGTAGCTTTTTGGTCCCAGGAGCCCCATCGCTAAGCCTATCACCACCAGGGCAATCAAGACGTACAAAAGATATTTTAAGATTTTCATTTCGATTGGTTTTAGATCATCAAATATAAAAAATGAAGACCATTTGATATCTTAAAGCTATCCTGATAAATTCAGTATTATTGACTTGTCAATCCAATTGAAAAAATGAAAAACCACCTCAACCTCCTTTGGGTCTTAGCTTTGTTGTTCAGTCTGGCAGCTTGTAAAGAAAGCAGTCCTGTAGCAGATAATGATCGTCCATATCAACCTTGGGTATTCAGGTCGGTCCTCGATAAGCAACCACGGATCATCACATTTGCACTACACGATGATCTATGGGCAGCATATCATACAGACAGTTGTTCTCTTTACCAGGTGTGGAAAGGACATGTAAAGCTGCAAGGTGCAGTCTATGACAATGCTCATGGCCCACAACCCATATCTATCGGCAATGCCTGGCTGAAAAATCCTTATGGGCAACCCTGGAATGTAACAAAAGGAGGTCAGTCTGTCCTGAAGGAAGTTCAATATGGCGGTCATGCTATAAAAAATGGTCATGCCTATATGATGTACTTACTGAAATGCACAGATGGTACAGTGCTCAATGTGAGTGAACAACCTGAGTTTATAAAAAATACGGATGGGCAAATGGGTTTTGAACGCAAATACAGTGTCAAAACCGGTGCAAAAGGATATGAAATCAGCATCGCGCAGCAAGTCACATCAATAGCACTAAAAAATAATGTGCAGACTAACGGGAAATGGAATATTGACAAAGAAGAAACTGCCCAGGTCAATTCAAAACAAGAATTGACGCTAAATGGTCACCTCACACTTAATGAGGAAGGAGAAACTTTCTTCACCACATTATTCGTCAGCGAACCGACGATCATTAATCCAAATACATCAGGAGAAGCTGAAAGCACATTATCCTTGGGGGAAAGGCTTATTGACAAAAATGATTGTAAGACTTGTCATAACACCAATGTTCAGACTATAGGTCCTTCATTCAAACAAATAGCACAACGATATGCACTCAATGATGAAACAGTAGCTACGTTGACCAATAAAGTTATCAAAGGTGGTGCAGGAATATGGGGCTCGCAGGTGATGAGCGCACACCCTGAACTTCCGGTTTCAGATGCACAACAGATCATTCGCTATGTGTTGTCACTTGATACAACGGACACCGGACAAAAAGATGTCGCTGGCCCTGCCATTGAATTAAAAACTGAACTGAAAGATGGAAAGGATTTGTTGCCAGGTTTATTTGTTGAAGCATACACAAATCAAAAAGGATTTGAAAATATACCGCCTATTCCTGCTACTAAAAAATCCGATCAGGCAGGTATCATTTCTGATTTTCAGGGAATAGATGCACAGAAGTTCGGAGGATTAACTGAAGATTTTATCCTTATCGCTAAAGGATATCTGTATGCAGAAAAAGATATCACGACAGGGTTAAGAATATGGAGTGATGATGGTTCAAAAGTGACTGTTGATGGTAAACTCATCCTCAATAATGACGGCCAGCATGGTACAGAAGTAAAAGAAACGACTGCAAAATTGTCACAGGGATATCATCCCATTATTATAGAATATATCCAGGGAAAAGGAGGAAGATATTTGTCTTTTGAATGGAAGCCGGAAGATGCAAAGGAATGGACAGGTGTTACTTCAATTAACCTTCTTCATTCTACAGATGTAAATTCAAAATTGGTCGGGAAAACACTCTCCATGATGATGGGCAGCGTGATTCCTGGCGACATGTCATCTGAAGTGAGTGTACATCCTTCTTTTGATCTGACACAAGCGCGACCATGGGATTTTCTTCCAAAAGTCGGTGGTATGGATTTTATGTCAGACGGTCGTCTTGCGATCAGCACCTGGGATCCGTCAGGCGCTGTATACCTTCTGACGAATGTTGAATCAGGTGATCCTGCACAAATAAAAGTCAAAAGAATAGCCAGCGGACTTGCAGAGCCTCTCGGTCTCAAAGTGATCCATGACACGATATACATCATGCAAAAACAGGAACTCACAAGATTAGTAGACAATGATGGTGATGGCCTGATTGACGAGTATCAGTGCGTATCCAACAATTGGAAAACATCGGACAATTTTCATGAATTTTCTTTTGGGCTTGCCGAAAAAAATGGTGACCTCTATGCCACTCTAGCTACAGATATCCTACCGGGTGGGGCTTCTGCACCGATTCAACCTTCAAGCCGTGGTCATGTAGTCAAATTTCATCTACCGGGTGGAGAAATAAGTTATGTCGCAAGTGGTCTTCGTGTTCCAAATGGTATAGGTATCGGCATCGATAATGAAATATTTATTTCAGACAATCAGGGGGACTGGTTACCATCAAGTAAAATTCTTCACGTCACACAAGATGCATGGTTCGGATCAAGATCAGTTGATTTTGAGGGGACAGCCACATTAAAAGCAAAGCCGCCTGTTGTATGGCTTCCACAGGATGATATCGGAAATTCGCCATCAACACCATTAGCTATAAATGATGGTCCCTACAAAGGCCAGATGATCCATGGCGAGGTAACGCATGGTGGCGTCAAACGAGTTTTTGTGGAAAAAATAAATGGTGAATACCAGGGCGTCGTCTTCCGCTTCATCCAGGGACTTGAAGCCGGTATCAACAGAATGGTCTGGGGACCTGATGGTGCATTGTATGTAGGAGGTATAGGCAATCCAGGCAACTGGCAGCAATCAACCAAGCTTTGGTATGGTTTACAACGATTGAAATATAATGGTAAACCGACATTTGAAATGTTAGCCGTAAGAGCGAAGACAGATGGGGTTGAAATTGAATTTACTGAACCGCTAAAAGAGGGTGACGGATGGAATGTCAATGATTGGGAAGTAAAACAATGGCGTTATGTGCCTACCAAAGATTATGGTGGACCAAAAGTTGATAATGTCAATCTTAAAGTGTCAGGCGCATATGTCTCAACTGATCGTAAAAAAGTTTCATTGAAACTTGATGGAATGAAAGCGGGACAGGTCGTCTATATCCATATGAAGAATGCGTATGTAAGTGATAGCGGCTTACCACTTTGGTCCACAGAAGCATGGTATACAATGAATCAAATTCCACAGGGAAGTCCTGTTGCGGTAAGTGCAGTTCCTGTCTTCGCGATGAATACATTGACGCCATCAGAAGAAAGTGGTGGATGGAAATTATTGTTTGATGGGAAGACAACAAATGGCTGGCATAATTTTAATAAATCAACCATAGGTGCAAGCTGGGTGATCAATGATAATGCACTCATGCTCGATGCAAAGAAAAATCCAAATGGCGATTGGCAGGCACTGGATGGTGGAGATATATTGACATCAGACGAATATGAAAATTTCGAGCTGGATATAGATTGGAAAATTTCGCCATGCGGTAATAGTGGAATTATTTACGATGTCGTAGAATCTACTGATCACGATTATGTATGGCAGACAGGTCCTGAGATGCAGGTCTTGGATAATACTTGTCATCCTGACGCAAGATTTAAAGCCCACAAAGCAGGTGACTTGTATGATATGATCGAGTGTACGTACATCACAGTGAAACCGTCTGGCCAGTGGAACAAAGTGCGTCTTATTAAAAACAATGGCCATGTGGAGCATTGGCTCAACGGAAGAAAGGTAGTGGAGTATGAAATGTACACGGACAAATGGAAAGACATGATCAGTAAATCCAAATTCAAGGATATGAAAGGATTTGGGATGGCTCCTAAAGGGAAAATTTCACTCCAGGATCATGGTAACCAGGTGTGGTACAGGAATATTAAAATAAAGTTACTGTAACTGAAAACCAGTAGTCGGAGTTTTAACTCAGGCGACCGCAAGGATCGCCAATACTTGAGCTTCACCTGTATTGGTGGGGCTTGCCCCCACCTTATTAAAACACTTACCCCCACCTTAATAAAACACTTGCCCTCACCTTAATAAAACATATACTCTCTATTCGGACATAGGTTAATACTTCCTTAAAATGCGTTGTGAATCTTTCGCAGCCTTATTTTTGTTCCCACAAGTATGAGTAAGAGGGCTATTTGGTTGATTATTGCATTGATGACGATAGGGTTATTGGGTTCCAGCCTGATACAGATCTATTGGTTCAACTGGTCTATGCGTCAGCAGGAATCGCGATTTGATACCAACGTGATCGAGGCATTGAATAAAGTTGAAGAGAAGCTCTCCGCCATTGAAGCAAAGGCTCCACTTGATATCCTGAATACACTGAATCATGCTCCGCCGCTGATGATTCAACAGGAAATAGCGGAATTCGTGCATGAATCAGGAATGATCAATCAGGAAACGCACAAAAACCTGTCATCACTGAATGATAGCTTATTTAAAAGCGACAAGCTTATTTCATTACTTGACCCTATGGATAACTGGAGGCGCCAGAGTACGTATTGGGAGATTCTCGATGAGCAACGACGTTATAACCCACCTGATATTTCTGAACGCATAGATCCTAAAAAACTAACCCAGTTTATCAAGGAAGAGCTTGAAAACAGGAGGATCGATCTGCCATATCAGTACGGTGTCATCCAGGCTTCCGACACCAGTTTTATCATCATCAATGGCAACTATGTCGTAGGCAATATGGATGAGTCTGAAGCCAGCCATGTCGACAATCCGCAGTCACGCAACTTGTTTAATTCAAAATATCAGGTTGCTCTTTACCGGAGTGATGTTCATAATTCGCCGGGGTGGTTAAAGCTACACTTTCCAAATAAAAAAGGATGGCTTTGGTATTCATTGCTGCCGACGATGTTGGCGGCTATCCTGTTTACAAGTTTGATTTTATTTTGTTTCAGTTATACGATCCATGTGATCCTGCGCCAAAAAAAGGTATCAGAGATGAAGACAGATTTTATCAACAACATGACGCATGAATTTAAAACACCTATAGCTACAATATCGCTGGCTGCCGATTCGATCGCCAGCCCTAAAGTAATCACTGATGAATCCAAGATCAACCGGTTTATTGGCATTATCAAACAGGAGAATAAACGGATGTTGCAACAGGTGGAAAAAGTGTTGCAGATGGCGCAGATCGATAAGAAAGACTTTCAGCTTAAGATCGCTGATGTAGATCTGCATGAACTGATCAGGCAGGCTGTAGATCACTTAAGCCTCCAGGTACATCAACGCGATGGAAAAATAAATACCCATCTTGAAGCGGCGCATCCTGTCGTACAAGGTGACCAGATTCACCTGTCTAATGTAATCCACAATCTTCTTGACAATGCGAATAAGTATTCCGATACAGCCCCGGATATAGCCATCAGTACGTTTAATCTCAATGGAGGCATTCAGATCGATATCGAGGATAAGGGGATAGGAGTGACCAAAGAAGACCAAAAGCATATCTTTGATAAATTCTACCGGGTACATACCGGCAACCTTCACGATGTAAAAGGGTTTGGTTTAGGGCTGAGTTATGTAAAAGCGATTACATCTGCTCATGAGGGCAGTATTGACGTGAAAAGTGAGTTAGGCAAGGGAAGTAAATTTTCTATTTATCTTCCCCTCCGGCAAAAAAATATAAAGTGATTCTGAATCAGAATTTCGATTAAAGAAACTGAAAAATATAAAGGTATGACAGCAAGTAAAATTCTATTGGTGGAAGATGATCAAAACTTTGGAGATGTACTGAAGTCCTATCTGGAAATGCATGATTATGATGTTACCCTTGCATCAGATGGGGTAGCGGGTTTTGAAAGCTACAGGAGGGGGAGTTTTGATTTGTGCATTTTCGATGTGATGATGCCGCGTAAAGATGGTTTCACACTGGCGAAGGAAGTTCGTGAAAAGGACAAGGAAATGCCTATTATCTTTCTGACAGCTAAAAACCTGAAAGAAGATATCCTGGAAGGATTTAAAATAGGTGCTGACGATTACCTCGCCAAACCATTCAATTCAGAAGAATTATTGCTGCGCATCCAGGCGATCCTTCGCCGGGTCAATAAGGGGATGGACAAAGAAGATGAAGTAAAGGAATATCATGTCGGTGGCTACCATTTCAATTATCCATTGCGCATATTGACATGGCCCGGTACAGACGGACCAGAACGAGAAAAACTTTCACCTAAAGAGGCTCATTTGTTGAAAATGTTCTGCCAGCATAAAAATGATGTCCTGACAAGAGCAGAAGCACTGGCGAAAATCTGGGGCGAAGACAATTATTTCACGGCCCGTTCTATGGATGTGTTTGTGACTAAATTGAGAAAATATTTAAGCAAAGATACTAACCTGCAGATCATGAATATTCATGGCAATGGTTTCAGACTGATAGAGAAGGATAAAGTGGACAATTGAAAAAGTAACGAATAACGAGTGACGAGTAACGAGTGAATAGCGAGTAACGAATAACGAGTTTATTATTACATTGTAATATCTTCTTCTGGAACATACAGCGGAACAATTGTAAAAAATAATTGATCAATATGAAAAGACTAATTATTATAGTCTTTTTTCTGCAGTTATTGGTAGAATCGGCTATATCGCAAAACAT
>JBBSAQ010000077.1:0-18572 GCA_038252065.1 Chitinophagales bacterium | reverse complement strand
GTGCTGTCAATTTGATTTTCTAAGGATTGATTCATGTCGTTAAAAATTAAATTTGACAAAAATAGATCTAAACAATAACTGTTTTGACACTAAATAGATCACTATTAAACCAAATATACTCACATTAGGTTAATATTGATGTAAATTAAACCTAAAACATCATGATCACGGCTATTTTATCTGTCTCGTTGATCCTGTTCTCTGTCATTGACATCATAGGATCGCTCCCGGTTATTCTCGATATGAAGAAGCGCGGAGTAGTCATTCATGCGCCGACGGCTACACTTACAGCAGGTATCCTGATGCTTGCGTTCCTGTTTTTTGGCGTAGCGATCCTAAAGATATTTGGTGTTGAGGTCAGTTCATTTGCCCTGGCAGGTTCGCTGATTATATTTTTCATCGGTCTTGAGATGGTATTGGGGATTCATTTCTTCAGAGGGGATAGTAGTGATGGTGCATCATCCGGCAGTATCGTACCTATTGCATTTCCATTGCTTGCAGGTGCCGGTACGTTGACTACGATATTATCTTTAAAATCAACATTTGATACGATAGAAATCATTGCAGGTATTGTGCTCAATCTTGCCGTTATATTTCTGGTGTTGAAAAGCACACCGTTTCTTGAAAAGAAATTACCGAAGCCGGCGACGGAAGCGATGCGGAAAGTATTTGGAATTCTTTTGCTGGCGATAGCGATACAGATGTTCAGGACGAACGTGGGGCTATAAGATCTGTGATCGAGTGATCAGTGATCGGGTGATCAGTGAAATAATAATTTGGGGAAATTTGCGGCTATTCCCCCTTGGATTCTGCGAATCCTGTTCCCCCGAGTGGGAACTTTAAGAATAAAATAATTTGCAAGAATACAGACGTTCAGTTGTGTCTCTACAGCTAAATTCCCTGATCCTGATGGCTGCCAATTGATATCAGAAGTATATGATCATCCTTGAAAATAAAATCGATCATGATCCTGTATTTCATATTAATGGATACGGAATAATAGCTGGCTAATTTAACTTGGAGTTGATGCAATCGGAGAAATGGATGATGTAGATTTACTTCCAGCAGTCGTAAAGTTTTTGCGTAATGTTCCCGCAGATTGGGATGCTTTCCGATAATCTTTACAAGCTGGCGTTCATACGTAACAGTGGAGATGAGTTTAGGCATCTGAAGATTTATTTGGAAGACTTTGATGGTTTCTTCCAAAGCCGCTCAAGGTGTTCGTCGGCAGTTTCCAATTTAAATTGCCCTTGTTCAATATCTTTTAATGAAGCCTGATAGGCAATTTCCAGTTCGGCCAATCGAAGACTTTCATAATCCTCTGCTTTCAGGATTACATATTTCACTTTACCCCGGACAGACACACCTAATCGGTTATCCTGAGACAACCCTTCTTCGATAGCTTTTACTCCCTTGGTTTTGAGGTCATTGGCTGTAATCATACGATTAAAAATACGGTTACTCGTACGATTTACCCCCTGCCCCCTGAGTAGGGGGAATTGCATTTTTAAACCTTTCCAGAACCTGGTAACCATCCAAAGCGGTAGCAATTCTGGTAGATGCCTTAATAAAACAAGAAATTATAGCTCATTTCACTTAACAACAAAGCTCATTTTACCATGTTTTGAGCTTTATTTGATCAAACTATGAGCTGCAAACAAAATAAAGCTCAATTTCAGGACATTCAATTGACCACGTATTTCTGAATACATAAAATGAGAAGCACTACCTGCAAAGGATCTAACGGCCAATATCGCGAAGAGTATCACAGCGAAGTTGCTGCACGCATTGGAGCTGAACGAGCGAAAAATGAGTTCGGTCATGATCTCACACCGCAAGTATGTCGTACATGTGGATATTGGCATCTCATACCGGTGTCTGCATCGAAGCTATGTCACTTCTGTACGGATAGTTCGCTATTTCAAAAGGATTTGTATTCCACAAGGCAGGAAGCAGAAGTGTTGGCAAATCGAATGTTGAAAGAAAAACGAATCAGGCTTTATCCATATAAATGTCCGCATACAAGTGGATGGCATTTGACGAAGTTGGATCCGGGGAAGAGAGGAGGGAAGAAGACGTGACGTATAACGAGTAGCGAGTAACGGAGTAACGAGTAACGAAGGAGTAACGAATAAGGAGTAAGGAGTAACGAGTTATTTTGCAGGGGAGAAATCGTTTCAAAAGCTCGGTTTTACTTCCCCCAAGTGAGAAATTTGTATGGAACACATTCTAAGTTTCGTTTAGATCAAATCTTAATTAATCATAACTTTTCTTAATAGATCCGCGTCCTCTTTTTGTTGTTAGAAGAGAGTGTCTTGAATTCGAAATAGGTTGTCAATCCCTTTGTGCATTCCGCAATATTATTATGGTAATAAATAAACTTATAGGTTGATTTTCATGAAAATAGTTAATATCTTTGCAGGACGATTATTTGCTTTCCACTATACCGGAGAGATAGATAATGAATATGACCGGCTAATGGATTTGTGGACGGATACTGAATATTTGCGAAATTTTCTGAAGGCAAATCAGAAAGATTTACCAAAAGGAAAACAGATCAATGATATGGCCACATCGATCATTGAAGACAGTGATGTAATTGATAACACCCTGGTCACCTTAACAAAGGATAGCGGACTAAAACTGACAACATTTTTCAGACCATTGCACAATCAGGAATATCAGACGAAACTATTGTCTAAGCAAAAAGGTCGGGAAAACGTATTGAGAATGTATGCTATAAAAATAGATGAAGATTGTTTTGTCATTACAGGTGGTGCAATTAAGTTGACTCAATTGATGGAAGAGAGGGCGCACACCCAGGAAGAACTACACAAGTTAGAAAGGGCAAGGTCTTATTTGAAAGAAAATGGCATTGGTGATGCAGATTCATTTTTTGAATTATTCAATAGACAATAAAATGACGAATAAAGAAAAAATCATAACGTTGGTTTCAAAAGAGTCAACCAAAACAGTGTCTCGGGCAAAAGTCAGGATTGCCAGGCGGGGATACACAAGGATTTCACAGCAAATTGCTTTAGCTATATTAGAACGCCTGGATCAATTGAACTGGACTCAAAAAAAACTGGCAGAGGAGATGGGCGTCAGTCCTCAAATCATCAATAAGTGGGTAAAGGGGCATGAAAATTTCACGATTGATACAATTGAAAAGCTTAGTGAACGATTAGGTATGGAACTGATCGAAGTTAAAGGGGTAAGTCTCTGATTGTTTCTAAAAGGTTGGTGTCGATAATGACCTCACCTGGCTTTAGACCCGGCATATAATTCTGTCCTCACGCCTTCTACCTCCCTGTTAATGGTATCCTGGTCAAGCCCGTCCGTCTTGAAGGCCTTTAAAAGTGAAGAAAGTTTTGTCTCAATAATCTCTTTTTCCAGTTCTTTTGAAAGTCGAAACTTATCTTTTTTAGGGAGTTGTTTCACAAGGTCCAAAATCTGCTCAAACCTTAAATCAATATTAAATTTGGCTGATTTCATGATACCAAAATTAATGGATTTCTGTGAAAAATGGTTCGTACAACTTCCTGAAATGGCATGTAACATTTAGATCATAACCCAACCCAAAAACACTGATTTGTGCTGTATCCTAGAAATGCAGCCCAATTTCTATATTAAATGAGTCACATTTTATTCCTTCCCCCGGATAATAAGAACAAACAACGATAGAGACGCGATTAATCGCGTCTCTACAATCGTTCATTCAGACATGAATCAAACCCAGTGGTTTGGGTTTCATGATAATTTTTAATTTTGAATCCCGTCATGACGAACGAAATCATAAAAGAAATTGCCGGACAACTTGACGCTGGTTTCAGGTGATTTATCCATAAAAAAACTGAAGAATTAAAATTTATACCTGACTTTGACAGCTTTGATTTGATGGATGAAGAGATGTGGAAGGATGAGATCGAATTTTTAGAAAGTGATCAAGAGTATTGGAAAATAGAAAGAATGGAATCCGGAGATTCTTTCAATATGATGTCTGATTTTATCATTACGGTAGAAGATAATTCACTCAGGTACAAGTTGGCTCAGGCGCTTCAAAAATCAAAACCTTTTCGAAATTTTAAGTTCGTCATTGATAACTCAGGAGATAACCGCAAGAGGTGGTTTGAGTTTAAGGATCGGCGATTATTTGAGTGGGTTGAAGGGCAGATGGGTGTGGAAGGGTTTTAAACTTTGAATGTCTTCATGAAGGTTGTGGGGCATCAGGAAAACTCCTAATTTTACAAAATGACAAATACATCTTTAAAAATAGAAATCAATTCCTTGCCAAAAGAGTTAAGGGATGAGGTAGCTAATTTTGTTGCAACATTAAAAAGAAGGGCTATGGGCAGACCTAAACTTAAGACCAGAGAATATGGGTTTGCAAAAGGGAAAATTGAAATGGCGGAGGATTTTGATGAGTGTTTGGATGAATTCAAAGATTACAAGTAATGCCCTTCTTACTTGACACACATTCGTGATCTACGTTGGAAAAGATGAGGATCTTATAACGGAAAAGGGAATGAGTCAAGTTTTTTGAAAGAGATTCCTGAAACCTATACAGTCAAAACCGGAGAACCAATTAAATCGCTGGAACAAAAAATTGTGTTGTGTAAGAAATGTTTTAGACGGTTGGAGAAGTTGTGGATTGTATGTCCGTATTGTGAGGAGAGGATACATTAGATATAAAAAATTAGGGGAAATTCGAATACTTAGTAATTTTAAACAAAAAACTTATGGATATATATCTCTATTCAGATCAACCAACCACATGCCCTAAATGTGGTTCAAGGACTGAAATATTATTTGAATCCCTGAACGAACAAAATACACAATTACACCTCTGTCATAATATTGATTGTCAGCATATATTTTATATTGAAGAAGAAATTGAATAATACACATTAATAACGAGGTGATGCTTTTTTACGATGTAATTAATAATGAAAAAATCTTATTTTACGACTAATGCTAAATTATTATTATAGCGATTCGATCGAATCATTTTTAAAACAAAGTACTGAAGAGATCATTGGATTGATTTCATTAGCAAATCAATTTGATCAAATCCTTACACAGAATAGGGCTTGGGAACAGCAAATCCGGATATTAAAAGCAACCCTAATAGATCAATCAGGTAAGATCTATTTTGAATTTTCAATCCCGAGATTAGGGAAGCGAGTAGATTGTCTAGTGATAATTAAAAATGTAGTTTTCGTAATAGAGTTTAAAGTTGGTGAACACAAATATTTAAATTATGATCTTGATCAGGTTTGGGACTACGCCCTGGATTTAAAAAACTTTCATCAACCTAGCCATCTGGTCGTTTTGGTACCCATCCTTGTGGCTAGCGAGGCTAAGAACTCTCAACTTGATGTGGTATTCTCAGCTCATAATGATCTGTTAGCACATCCCATAAAAACAAACCAACATGATCTGGGAGAGGCTATAAAAATCGTCTTAAATTTTTTAGATCATACACCAAACATTGATGCAGATGAATATGAGAAAGGAAGTTATTCTCCTACACCAACAATCATAGAAGCGGCTGTATCACTTTACAATAATCATTCAGTTAAGGAAATTACTAGAAGCGATGCAAAAGCAGTAAATCTGACAAAAACCAGTTCTGCCATATCAGAAATCATTGAAAATGCAAAGGCCAATTCAAAAAAAATAATATGTTTTGTAACAGGAGTCCCAGGTGCTGGCAAAACTCTAGTTGGATTAAATGTTGCAACAGCGCATTTAAATAAAGAGAAAGGAAACACAAGTGTTTACCTTTCCGGTAATGCGCCTTTGGTTGCAATTCTTCAGGAAGCCCTAACCAGAGACAAAGTTCTTAAGGAAAAATTAATAGGAAATAGACTTACAAAAATCAGGGCTAAAGAAGGTGTAAAAGCTTTTATTCAAATTATTCATCATTATAGAGATGCTTATTTAGTTGATCAGAATCCACCTTATGATCATGTTGCAATTTTTGATGAGGCTCAACGAGCTTGGAATAAAGAGCAGACTGTCAAGTTTATGCGACAAAAGAAAAATCAACCCAGCTTCGCATATTCAGAACCTGAATTTTTGATTTCGTGTCTTGATCGGCATAAAGATTGGGCTGTTGTGGTTTGCTTAGTTGGTGGCGGCCAAGAAATTAATACAGGAGAGGCGGGTATTTCTGAATGGTTGAATGCCATAAATAATACTTTCGATAAATGGCAGGTGAGTATTTCACCAAATCTTGTTGATAAAGAATATTCTGCCGTAGATGCAATTAATAGACTCAATGCTAAAGGCATAGTTACTTTCAACGAGAAACTGCATCTTTCTGTCTCAATGAGATCATTTAGGGCAGAAAAAGTTTCTTCATTCGTGAAGTCACTATTAGACATTAACCTCGACGAAGGCAGGGAAACACTTAAAAACATTTCAAAAAATTATCCAATTGTCTTAACCAGAGATCTTTCAAAAGCTAAAGCCTGGCTGAAACAACAAGCTAGAGGAACAGAACGCTATGGCTTGATTGTATCTTCCGAAGCTCAAAGATTAAAACCACTTGCCATTGATGTTAAATCTCCCATGAATCCCGTTAATTGGTTTCTCGAAGGAAAGGATGATGTTCGATCTTCATTCTATCTAGAGCAAGTGGCTACAGAATTTCATGTTCAGGGATTAGAATTGGACTGGGCCTGTATTACTTGGGATGGTGACTTGCGTTACACTCAAGAGGGGTGGAAATCGTATTCGTTTGTTGGTACCAAATGGCAAAACATTCATAATCAAGAAAGGAAAAAGTATCTACTCAATGCTTATCGTGTACTATTAACAAGAGCGAGACAGGGAATGGTAATAGTTTTACCTGAAGGAGATGAAAATGATCAAACGAGAAGGCCTGAATTTTATAATCACACATATACTTATCTTAAAAATCTTGGTATAAAATCGATCTAGTTTACAATCAAATTTGATCCTTGAATGACCACCTTTACTTCTTCCCCCCTTTATTCCACTTCAATATCTCCTCTGTATCCGGTCCTGTCTTAGGCTTCACCGACCCCACCACATGTCCACTCTCATCGATCATGAATTTCTGGAAATTCCAGGTGACAGGGGCATCGAGGACGAATTTAAATAATCATTGCATTTCATCCTGGATCCAATTCCTCGCCATTGTGACCCCCTTAAGAATCAATTGCCATTAGCCTCCTTATCTCTTTCCAATGCATTTTGACCTCAGGACAGAAGGCCAAGATTGCCATCACTTTGAATTATTAGTTATAGTTAATTTCAAATATTTGCCAGCAAAGCTCTTTAAATGTCTTCTGTTTGATTTCAAACATTTGACACTAATATGAATTTACTGTCTTTTGTTTGTTATATTGATTATCTTTGTAAAGTAAAATCAAAAAAAACTTGGCAAAAGACTTCATAACAGAACAACTTAAAAGGGAATTCAAGGGAAGAGAATCATTTTCCAGAGAAGAACTCTATAACCTTTACAGGCAGTTTGAACCAGATTTGAAAGAACCAACTTTCAGATGGAGAGTTTTCAATTTAAAACGTAAACACATCATTACTCCCACTTCAAGAAGACATTTCACCCTTTCCTACAAGCCGGTTTTCAAACCCGAGGTTGATGAAAAGGAAAGAAGAATTTTTAATACGATAGAAAAGCAATTTCCATCACTCAAATCCTGCATCTGGTCAACAAAAATAGTCAATGAATTTATGCTCCATATTCCAGGCAAATTCATTTTAATTTTACAAATAGAAAAGGGGGCGATTGAACCCGTATATAGATTTCTCAGAGAACAAAATTTCCGGGATATTTTTATTCAGCCGGAAGAAAAAGAAATTGAACGCTATATTTATGAAAGCGAGACCGCCATTATTTTGAAAACGCTAATATCAAAATCTCCTACTCAAAAAGTTAAAAAGGTAACTACCACAACACTCGAAAAACTGATCGTGGATTTGTATTGTGATAAAAAACTTTTTGCAGCTTTTCAGGGAAGCGAATTGGTTCACATTATCAACAACGCGTATAGTCGCTACGCTATTGATTTTACAAAACTTTTTAATTATGCTAAGAGAAGAGGCAAAGAAACTGATCTTGTAGAATTTTTATCCACTAAAACTGATATTCCAAAAAGTATTTTGAATGATTGACCTGAAATCACTTTCAGCAGAATGGATTGTTGAGAAAAGAAAAAAATATAGTAAGGACCCCAACCTGATGGAGGCATCAATCAATTCAGGCACTTTGTCTTTGTGGGAAAGTTTGAAATGTTAGAAGTCCAGGTTGCAAGCGCTAAGGCAGCTTACCTGGCTGCTGTTATTCTTACTGATGACAAAGAAGAACTAAAGAAGTTCAATGCAGAAATTCCACTAACTAACTATTTAATTCCCAAAGTGGATTACAACTTCCTTAATAAGCGTTTGAAATTTGTTTCTGGAGGAGAAGCACTCTTTTATTGGTTTCATACCATCAAGTTGCTTTTTCCAGATAATTATGATTAGAACATCACGAGAACTCAATTATTCCCTCTTCCCTTTAATCCACTCCAATATCTCCTCCGTATCCGGACCTGTCTTGGGTTTCACCGATCCGACTACATGTCCACTCTCATCGATCATGAATTTCTGGAAATTCCAGGTGATGGGGGCATCGAGGACGAATTTAAATAAACATTGCGTTTCATCCTGGACCCAATTCCGGACTATTGTGACCCCCTCACTCAATTGAATCTAAGTGTCATTGGAGGTATTCCTGAAAAACCTGACTATTTTAATCCAGATGCTGATGTCCTTCAGCAAATAGGATAAGTAACAGGTCATACGAAGTCATCGATACTAACCTCGCAAGAAATACGGAAACCGGATCCGTTCTTCAGCTTTGCATTTACTACCAGGCATTGGAGGTAAGTATAGCTAGCACATAAAGTCAAAAAGGATCTGTACCTGATCCAATATTTCAATTGAAGCCCCTGATTTGCTTGTTTCTTCACCCAAAGACCCTTAACTTTGTTTGAAATTTTGTATGAGAATGGAAACCGGCGAAGAAAAAAAAGCCCTTCTTATAAAAGAGTATGAAGAACTTGCTGAAAAAGCAAGATTCTTATACCCGGATATTGATCTTATTTTAACTACGTTGAATAACATGACTGCCCAGACCACGGAACTGCAGGATTATCTTAATCTGACTATGCAGACTCCACAGGAAACATCGGGCAATCAAATCTCATTTCATTAATGCCTACCTGGGGACAGATACCTGGAGAAATAAAGCAACAAATTTCGAATGGTGATCAACAAGCTTTTGATACCATTCGAAATAAGTATCTCAATGACTTATACGACTTTACAGGAAGAAACACCATCATATATGCTACCCGATGGACATCCGGAGATGCCCCTCCCAATTTAGTCTCGATCACTGATGAAGACATTCAAGCCTTCATGGAAGCCATAGCAGGCCTGCAATGAGATCAGCTTGACCTAATCCTTCATACGGGTGGCGGATCTGCTGAGGCAACAGATGCTATTGTTTCCTATCTCAGACAGAAATTCAAACATATCAGAATAATAATTCCCCAAGCTGCTATGAGTGCGGGCACCATGCTTGCTTGCTCAGCAAATGTGATCGTAATGGGAAAACAATCTTCCATTGGCCCGATTGATCCTCAATTTATTTTACAAACTTCTGTTGGGCTGCAGGCTATTCCAGCACATGCCATATTGGAACAATTTAAAAAAGCCCAGGAAGATTGTAGCATAAATCCGAAAAACCTGAATTCATGGCTTCCAATGCTGAGCCAATATGGTCCGGCATTACTTGTCAGATGTCAGGATCAGATTGATTTCGGTAAGGAATTAGTGGGTAATTGGCTTAAGGCGTTTATGTTTGGAGGAGAAAGTCCGGAAATCCCAAATCAAATAGCGGAATACTTATCCAACCATGCTAATTTCAAAACGCACGGTAAGCATATTTCAATTGATAAAGCGAAAGAGATTGGATTAAAAATTGAATCACTTGAAACTAACCAGAAATTTCAGGATAAAGTTTTATCTGCTTTCCATGCCACGATGCATGCATTTGGCAGTACAAATACAGCAAAGGTCGTGGCAAACCAAAACGGCAATTGCTACCTAAAGCAATTTAACGTAATGGCTATTAAAAAATAATTTTATCCAGTCTGTGCAGGGAAACGATAGCACCACCCACAAAAACAACCTTCTCTTTCAGATCATCCAGGGCTTTGTATACAGATTTAATTCGTACTACATTTAAACTTTCACTCACACCGTAAATATTTTTTTTAAATTCTCTTTCGCTAACCGAACCTCTCTCGCCCGACCAATCCAAATCATATCGATCAAGGCCAAAAGCAAATAAAGTTGGTCATCTTCGAGGCTGGATTTTATTTGTTTTTCATAGAAGGGTTCTATCGCCTGACCTATTTCTGTTCCATTTTCATACGGCCAGACAAATTTCACATCACTGATAAACGTATGTTGCATAGAAGGATGTGAATGAGCTGTAGCCATTCCTCGAACAATTGGACCTGGCTGTTGGGGAAAAACATATTGAACCCCCATAAAAAAGGAAATCAAGGAAATTCAACACTAACAGTTTTTTCTTTTGATCATCTATCAGTCCTGCATACTTATTTCTATGCAGCGATTCTGATATCTCTGAATTGCTGAGGTAAAGTGAATGAGATAGATCTTTCATCATCCATGGACCGTCCTGAATGATGAAAAGCTTAATCTGGATGGGGATGTCTTGTGGTCGCATAACGGCATGCTTTCTCATTGTCTTGAGTGTTTTTCATAAAAACATTAAATATTTAATCATTATTCATGAATTTTAATCGTTTTTCAAGTATCCTGTAAAACCCTGAAGAATATAGAAGAGTGCTTGAATCTCTAATTAATCTTTTTTCGCCGTTTGAGTGATGATATCTAAGTAGGTAACTTTATGTAAGGCTAGTTGAATCCAAATGAACGAATCGGGAATAACTATATGGAATAAGATTCTAACCACCAAAATATGTCGCTCCTATGGAGCTTGAAAAAAACTTGTAGTCTCTTTTTTTACAGATATATCGCTCCTATGGAGCTCAATATATCGATGCTGTAAATAGGTCCTCCTTGGGGGATTTAGGGGGAAGAGTTGCGCGATTAAAACAAATGTATTATGACAAACAAACCAAAACATAAATTGGTCTCATGGGACGATCACCTGGACAAGAAGTATGGAACAGCAGGTACACCCAAGAGGAAAAAATATGAAGAATCATTCGAAACTTTCAGGATCGGTGTATTGATACAGGAAGCACGGAAACAACAAAACATGACCCAGGAAGAGCTGGCGATTAAAAGTAGTACTACCAAAAATTATATCTCTCGTGTAGAAAATGATGCGAATGATATCCGCCTTTCTACACTGATGAGAATTATTCGCGAAGGACTGGGAGGACAACTCATACTCAACGTACAATTGGATGGTCGTGAGTGCGGTGAGATTAATCCGGTACTGCGAAAACAGAGGCCACGGGCATAACGCACGAAATTCTTAGTAATGGTTTGAAGGACTAACCTTTTTCTTCCAGATGCGATTTAATCAGCTTGCGTTGATAGGAAAAACAAGTTATTTGTTTTTATTTCTCCAGATTTTTATTTCTCTGATCAATTCAGGAATCGTCATTTCTTCGATTTCATTTTTTGCAAAATTTTCTGCTTGAGTTTCAGTTGACTTGTACTTAGTTCTATATCGGTTCATTTTGTCAAGGAAAAGATCCTTTTGGAATTCAAAATAATCTGAAAATACTTTGCCGGCACTCATTAAATCCCCCGATCCGGTAGTTTCTGAAAACCAAGCTCGCACTTTTTTAACCAATGTCTCTGAATCATTGTCATGGTTTTTAATATCCATTCCGTTGATGTCAGAAATGGCTTTCATGTAATCAAACCTGCTTTTCTCAAGGATGAGCATCCGTTTGTCACGAAAAGAGGGATTGAATTTTCTTAATCCATAGTCGAGCCCAAGTTCGAACGGCATATTCAATCGGTAAAATTCATCAATTGACTTTGACTGAAGTCTTGATAAATCATGAACACTGTACTTTGATTCCTTAATTAGCCGGGTGATCTTATCTAATCTGATTTCTCCGGAATCGGATATTTCCAAACTTATACGAGGAGTAAAGCCAAGGTAGGAAATTGTAAAAATCAGGATCTTCCTTAATTCATAATAATCATCATCAAAAGGACAATTAATGAAGACATTATTAGAATAGTTGGCATGTTTTTTCATAGCCAAACTCTATCCCATTGCCGGATGTGGACTCTTTCCATAGGAATTTCTTTCCTGTACGGTGCCATCCTTTTTGTGGATAAAAAGATCTGCACTTTCTTTTCGGCTTATTTCCCGGGCGTATTTAATGGCATCCTCCTTTCTATCGAACGTCTGTGAAGCCCTGGTGGATCCGGATTTTTTAACTGCCCACTCTCCTCCCTTCGCGGGAATAACATGATTGGTTTTCTTAGACATAAAACTTTTAGGTACTAAAAGATTTCTAACAGAGGCATAAAGTTAAAGGTTCCTCAACTGTAAGGACTGGTTTTTTTCCTCCGGAAGTTTTTCTAACGATTGTCTGAACTTGAGCATGGTAACGGAGAAAGTTAAGTTCGTTGCGTCCTCATCCGACCCTCCGACTGAGGAGAATAAAATCTTCATTTCCCTTTAATCCATTCCAATATCTCCTCCGTATCCGGACCTGTCTTTGGCTTCACCGATCCAACCAAATGCCCACTCTCATCAATCATGAATTTTTGGAAATTCCAGGTGACGGGGGCATCGAGGACACCATTCTCTGATTTCGTGGTGAGCCAGGTATAGAGCGGATCGATGTCATCCCCTTTGACGGAGATCTTCGCCATCATTGGGAAAGTGACGTGATACTGGCCTGTGCAGAATTTCTTGATCTCGGCATTTGATCCGGGCTCCTGTTCGCCGAAGTTATTGGCTGGAAAACCGATGATAGTAAATTTTTCGCCGCCATATTTTTCATACAGTTCCTGGAGCTTGGCGTACTGTGGGGTATTGCCGCATTCGGAGGCGACATTGACGACGAGTACTTTTTTTCCTTTGTACTGGCTCAGGCTCACTTTATGGCCATCAATGTCGGTGGCGGAGAAGTCGTAGAAGCTTTTGGTTTGAGCAAATAAAGAATGGCTGAAAAGGGAGGAGAGGCAGAAAAGGCAGAAAAGGAAAATGTGTTTCATGAAGGAAAGATAAGGGAAAAGAAATAACGAGTAACGAATGACGAGTAACGAATGACTGAGTAACGAGTAACGAGTAACGAATGACTGAGTAACGAGTAACGAGTAACGAATCGGTCGAAGAGAGGTCGATTTTGTTGCTGAGCTGGAGCACGAGGAAGAGACAAAGCAAGTCGAAGTATCGCGTCTCCGCCTCGGTTTGATTTTAGGCTAGGCAGGAGCAAGCCGCTGTCAATACTGAATTTTTCTAGTCTTTAGAAAAGGCTATACTTGGTAACAGCTATTTCATCGTAGATGCAGGGTTTACCCCTGCGTTTAGAAAAATCAAAAAAGTCGGGGAGTTTGAATTCTCAACTGAGGCAGGGGCAAGCCACTTAGTGTAGGGAAGGCTGGAGCAAGCCACTGCCAATACTGCATTTTTCTAGTCTTAAGAAAAGGCTAAACTTGTTAACAGCTGTTTCATCGTAGACGCAGGGTTTACCCCTGCGTTTAGAAAAATCAAAAAAGTCGGGGAGTTTGAATTCTCAACTGAGGCAGGGGCAAGCCGCTTAGTGTAGGGAAGGCAGGAGCAAGCCACTGCCAATACTGCATTTTTCTAGTCTTAAGAAAAGGCTATACTTGGTAAAAGCTGTTTCATCGTAGATGCAGGGTTTACCCCTGCGTTTAGAAAAATCAAAAAAGTCGGGGAGTTTGAATTCTCAACTGAGGCAGTGGCAAGCCACTGCCAATACTCTCCAGAATGAAACATCTTTCACTCGCCCCCTGCTCCCTGCTCCCTGCCTTTTTCCGCTATCTTTGACCCCTTATGAAAATAGCAGTCGTTGGCACGGGATACGTAGGTTTAGTCACAGGCACCTGCTTTGCCGAGACGGGCAATGATGTCACCTGCATCGATATCAATACCGACAAAATCGCCAGTCTGCAGGCCGGCAAAATCACGATATACGAGCCTGGACTGGATGTCCTGTTTGATCGAAACATAGAGCAGGACCGCTTACATTTCACTTCGTCACTGGCAGATGGCATCAAGGATGCACAGATCATTTTCCTTGCCCTGCCGACGCCTCCGGGATCAGATGGATCTGCAGATCTTTCTTATATCCTGGGTGTAGCCGAAGAATTGAGCCATCTTATCACTTCATACAAAGTCATCGTTGACAAAAGCACTGTACCCGTCGGGACCGCTGAAAAGGTCAGAGAATTGATGCTTAAGAATCTCTCACCTGATCTTTTTGATGTCGTCTCCAATCCTGAATTTCTGCGCGAAGGTGTAGCCGTAGATGACTTTATGAAACCCGATCGAGTCGTGATCGGCCTGTCTTCGGATCGTGCGCATCAGGTCATGGAGCGTTTGTACAAACCGTTTGTACGACAGGGTAATCCCATCCTCTTCATGGATGAGCGTAGTGCAGAGATGACAAAATATGCGGCGAATTCATATCTCGCCACAAGGATTTCATTTATGAATGAGATCGCTAATCTGTGCGAACGAACCGGCGCAAATGTCGATGATGTACGTAGAGGAATTGGCAGTGATACCCGTATCGGAAAACGATTTTTATTTCCCGGTGTAGGTTATGGCGGCAGTTGCTTTCCAAAAGATGTGCAGGCTCTTCATCTCACTTCAAAAGAACATGGCTACGATTTCAGAATACTCGATGCGGTGATGGATGTCAACAATCGTCAGAAACATATTCTGGCCAAAAAAATAATCGATCACTTCGATGGCAATGTCAAAGGCCGACGTATCGCGATCTGGGGTCTTGCCTTCAAACCCAATACAGATGATGTGCGTGAAGCTCCGGCCATCGATATTATCAATGACTTGTTATCTGCCGGTGCTGAAGTAGTAGCAACAGACCCTGAAGCGATTCCAAATTTCAGTCAGTTTTTCAAAGGAGATGTTTCGTATACCGTGGATATGTATGATGTTCTTGAAGGTGCAGATGCGCTGGCCATCGTGACGGAGTGGAATGAATTCAGGACACCTGATTTTCAAAAAATAAAATCCCTCATGAAGACGCCTGCCATTTTTGATGGGCGCAATATTTATGATCTTGATGACATTCCTGAACTGGGATTTTTTTATTCAAGCATCGGACGAGAAAACATTCAAAATAAATAACATCTATGAAGAATATCCAGATGGTGGATCTTCAGAGTCAATACAGTCAGGTAAAAACTGAAATTGACCGTCGTATTCTTTCTACAATTGAAAGTGCCGCATTTATTCATGGTCCAGAAGTGACAACCTTTGAAGCCGGATTGAGTAAATACCTCGGTGATACACACGTCATCTCCGTGGCGAATGGTACTGATGCATTGCAAATTGCATTGATGGCCCTTGAGCTTCAACCGGGTGATGAGGTGATTGTTCCTTCGTTTACATTCGTGGCCAGCGTTGAAGTCATTGCATTGCTGGGTTTAAAACCGATTGTGGTGGATATCGATGACAAGACATATCTGATGAAACTTGAGAATATCGTTGATTCGCTTTCGCCAAGAACAAGAGCTATCATACCTGTTCATCTTTTCGGTCAGTGTGTCAATATGAAAGCATTGACCGCGCTGGCGAAAACGCGTGATCTCTACATCATCGAAGACAACGCGCAATCTATCGGTGCAAGATGTCTCATGGGCGAAGATCAATGGCAGCAGTCGGGAACGATCGGCCACATCGGATGCACTTCATTTTATCCATCGAAGAATCTTGGTTGCTATGGTGACGGGGGTGCAATGATGACAAGTGATGAAACGTTGGCTCACAAAATTAAAATGGTCGCCAATCATGGTATGCAGAAAAGATACTACCATGATATCATCGGTGTCAATAGTCGTCTTGACTCGCTCCAGGCAGCTGTCCTCAATGCTAAACTTCCACATCTTGATGAATACAACAAGCTCCGACGTGGTGTGGCAGATCAGTATGACCGATTACTAGGCCCGATGGGAGACATCATCATACCGGAACGTGTAGCATGGTCAGAACATGTATTTCATCAATATACGATTCGTGTTCATCGCGATGTAAGAAATGAATTACAGGCTTATCTCGCAGAGAAGAAAGTTCCGTCGATGATTTATTATCCGGTGCCGATGCACGAGCAGCCTGCATTTAATAAAATCGTACGTCGTCGCGTGCCCTTGCTTAATACTGAACGAGTTTGCAGAGAGGTACTTTCATTGCCGATGCATCCTGATCTGACGGAGGAGCAGATTGGGTTTATATGTGGGCATATTAAGGCGTTTTTTAAGGGGTAGGCGGAGACATGGAATCTTATAAGGCAAGGCAGGGGCAAGCGAGTTTATGGCAAGGCGGGGGCAAGCCCCGCCAATACAATAAAGAAGTAAATTCAAATTGATTAAAGTTTTTATACCTGACAATTTTATTCCGGAACGCACTTATGCGGTAAGGACTTTATTGGCACATTATTGTAAGGCTGAAATTGAGATTATTCCTTCGGCGCATCATTCAGATTATACAATTGTCTGGGCGGAAAAAAAGATTATCATCAGCGATCATTTTTTTGGAAAATATTCTGACGGAAAGAATTATTTATTGCAGGAAAATATTCCTCAAAATATGATTTCCACACAATCTCCGGGATTGGATCATATCCTCCTTCTCTATGGTGATGAGCGTCTGGAAATAACGCGTGACAAAATTATATGTCATGTAGATTTATTTGCAGGAGCATTCTTTATGTTGACGCGGTGGGAAGAGTCTGTAATAAAAGATAAAGATTCACATGGCAGGTTCCCGGCGGCTAAAGCATTAATTGTTAAATCAGGACAAATACTTCGACCTGTAGTTGATGAATACACATCATTGCTGCGCTACTGGCTGCTCACGCTTGGATATCCGCTGAAAGCCGATACGACTGAATATAAAGTCGTGCCGACGTCTGATGTTGATATTCCTTATTACTGGCAGAGCAGACCAAAGTGGAAAATAATAGCCGGAGGATTTCGACATCCCTTGCATTTCTTAAAAAATATCAAACAATCCAAAGCTGTCAAACGTGGTCACCAGAAAGATCCCTACGATCAGTTTGACTACCTGATGACATTGGCAGAAAAAGCAAACAACCGATTTGAATTCAATATGATCGGTGGTGGGCACACTCGCTACGAAGGACATTATGATATCGGAGATGAGCAGATCAAAACGCTGATGCAGGAGATGAGCAACAGAGTACATCGGATCGGTGCACATCCAAGTTATGCATCTTTCAAAGATATCTCAATGATGAAAAACGAAATCGAAGCGATATCGAAAAGTAGTGGATTAGTGATTTCATCCTCGCGTCAGCATTACCTCCGTTTTGAAGTGCCTGATACATGGCGTTGTTTATCTGAAGCCGGAATAAAAACAGACAGTACACTTGGCTATGCGGCTGAACCCGGATTCAGGTGTGGTACAAGCAAACCATTTCCGGTGTTTGATATTATCGAAAGAAATGAATTGCCATTGATGGAGAGACCATTGCTGATCATGGATGTCTCCTTTAAGATGTATAAAAAATATTCAATCGAAGAAAGCATTGCTCTCTCTCAAAAAATCATCGACCAGGTGAAAAAACATAATAGTGAGTTAGTGTTTCTTTGGCACAATTCATCATTGAGTGAGATTGATGGATGGGCAGGATGGGAAAAAGTCCTTGAATATTTGATGTCTTCTTGAGATGGGCAGAAGAGGTGGAAGAGGCAGAAGAGGCAGAAGAGGCAGAAGAGGCAGAAGAGGCAGAAGAGGCAGAAGAGGCAGAAGAGGCAGAAGAGGAATTAATTTTTTAGAGTCAATACTCAAAGGAGAAGATTAATATCTAACAGCTTCAATCCAATAGTTGAAACTAATGGTAATTCAAAAAAAAATGGATCGCGTCGGCCCACTAGTTGAAACTAGTGGTAACTCAAGAAACCTGATTTAGGTCTCAGATTCTTGCTTGAGTTGCCGCCACTTTTGAATTGCCGCCACTTTTAAGTGGCGGACTAAAAAAATTAATAAATCTGGCCCACTAGTTGAAACTAGTGGTAACTCAAGAAACCTTATTTGGGTCTCAGATTCTTGTTTGAGTTGCCGCCACTTTTGAATTGCCGCCACTTTTGAATTGCCGCCACTTTTAAGTGGCGGACTAAAAAAATTAAAAATTCTGGCCCACTAGTTGAAACTAGTGGTAACTCAAGAAACATTATTTGGGTCTCAGATTCTTGCTTGAGTTGCCGCCACTTTTGAATTGCTGCCACTTTTAAGTGGCGGACTAAAAAAATTAAAAAATCTGGCCCACTAG
>JBBSAQ010000076.1:0-19905 GCA_038252065.1 Chitinophagales bacterium | reverse complement strand
CCATAAATTGATTAAATCCTTCTGGAGCTTGGTTACCCCAAAAGTAATCTTGATATGCAATAAATCTCCTAGTTTTACTAATATCAATTGAAAGCATTAAAATATGATACAAATATAAATCATAATTTGTTGTATAAATGTCTCCAAAATAATCAAGTTGTTCAGCAATAATTTTCAATTTAGTAAAATCAATTTCCGAATTTCGTGGATGAATTTGTTCGATTGACTTGATCAATCCTTCTTTTAACTCATTTATTGCATCATTAATTTTATCAGATTTAATAGAAAGAATACTGTTTATTTTAGATGTAGTGGTCAAATATTTTAAAATTAATTCAAAATTAGTTGTCCCAAAGCTATTGAATAGATCAATAAAAGCTGGGTTGCACTTTGTTAAAAATATTTTAAATAAACTGTCATATGAGAGTTTGCTTGAAAATTGTAATGTAAATCCATTCCCAAGTAAAAGATCAGGTTTATTCAATTTGCTTCTGAATACGGACCAAGGGTAAATTTTATTGTCTAGTAAAACCTTTTCATCAATCATTTTACAACTTATTTTATTGTCAACAACTTTTTGGCCATATGCAAGGTTAAACTTATCAGAATCCTACACGCGGAAGGTGTAAATATCAGCATATGTTAATTAGTCAATTCAACCAAATTTATTTTTAATCAACGCATCAATTTGCAATTCAAACGTTGCCTCTTCCGCATTTGACAACATCTGTGAAATCAATATGTCAACCACTTTTATTGCATCTAAATTGGGGTGTGGTAAAAACATAAGGTCTTTATCAGCCTTAGCCATTTCAATTGAATTATCGATTTCATCGCCTCTTTCTTGAAATATCTTAATCACCTCATCCAAATTGATATTATTTTCAGGAAACTTATTTGTCCAATGCAATGCATTAAATATTTTAAACAATTCGCCTGCTTTGTAAGGGGCTCGTTCTTCGACACTATTGACAATTGAACGCAATATCCCCTCTGGTAGATCGGTAGGATTAGTTCGGATTAACTCAAGGTCATTACGGTTTTTTGTCAGCTTATCCAATATCAGCTTTGATGTCATCTTCTAGATTTAGTCAGTTAAGAAATATTCAAATAGTGTATGGTATTGTTAATTACTGTTTTTTACTACGCTTTAATTCCTCCTTATCCATCCATTTTAGCAGAACTACTGCACCCTTCACTCCCACCTCTTCCACCCCCACAACACCCCATCCGCCTCACGAAATCCAACCACTCCCTCAGCACTGGTATAAAAAACTTCTCTGTCATCATTCACGAATGTCTCTGGTTTATTGCCATGAACTTTGTGGAATATAGTCCCCGTGATTAAAAGCTCCTCAAAAAACCGGTTGAACGCTTCATACTTCCCATGATCGAAGTATATTCTGACATTTTGCCCACTATACGTATTCGCATTTCTGATGTATAATATTTCATCAGGCTTATCAAGTGCTTTATAGATTATAGAAGTGTGAATCTGGAGATACAAGTGTGCATCCAATGGATCCGTATAGGTGATGTCTATCCAGTCACCCTTGTAAGGAAGCGTATCCAGAAACAATGAATCTTGCCCGGATTGATATGTGATCGTAAGCTTTCTTTCCACTCCGCTGTCATTGACAAATACTGCCATACGATGACCTGACAAAGCATCAACAGGTATCGAATCAAGCGACCATGTCAGATGGAGATCGCCCAGTACAACAGGTCCGGGATTTTCATCTTTGTGGCAAGCCAATAATGCCTGCACACAGATTATAAATAGGAAGGTGGTTCTCATTGTCGAGCTTATTATAACAACACAAATAATCTAATCCGGTCGATGATGAAAGATTGGTTGATGACCGGAAGACGAATATAGGAAATATTTACGATTTACTGAATACTCTACAATTTCTCCACACCTTTTGGGTTACAAACCAGAAATCTCTTTAAGGGTTTGAGCCCTGATGCTCCGATAAATAAAATGAATACCCTGTTAGGGCGTTTGGCTTTGTCACGATAATTCATTTTCCTCGTCATCATGAGATATTTCTGCTTCCATGGTCCTATCAACGTCTTGAGCAATTATTCTCTTTCTAATTTCCTTACTTAATGCTTTAGCTCTACTATTTATAAATTTTTCATAATCATCGTCCCAAATACCAAAAGCCTCCAGATCATTAATTAAATGAGTTTTCATTGTTTCATCTAATTCAGGATTATGCTTCTGAAATTTACTCATGTAAGCAGATGGAGCTTTTGCTCCTATTTCTCTTTTGTTTAAATAGTCATCAACAATTGTAATATTTAAAATATGGTTGGCCCAAAAATATCTATTATCCCAATCACTAATTTTCTTTTCCAAATATGCTTTTGGAAAAAAATGGTGATAGTTTCTGCTGCTTGCTATTTTTAGCCAACCATTATTTATATTTACTTTTGAGCCGTCAATAAAGGACTTTGGTTCATGATGTGCATAAATGCAGAGTAAAGATTTTATATAACTTCTGCCAGCACTAAACCATCCATGGTCTTTGATAAATTCTGCAGATGTATTAATCGCCCAATCGTATTTTGGTAGCTTTAATTTTAAGATGCTATCAATTCTTTTAATGTCTTGAGAAAGTTTACTTTCAACACCGGATGAATACCGAGTTCCAAGGGATACACGCCAAAAAAAATCTTGTAAATATTTTTGTTTTTCACCAGTAGGTTTATCCTTATGTTGATAGAAGAAATATGCAAAGGGGACAACCAATGTATTATATGGAAGAAGTTGTGAAACAGGAATACGATAATAACTTTTAAAGTAGTCGACTGTCCTTTCAATTGCATCAACTGCATCGTTCCAAATGTCAATAAATTTCTTTTTGCTTAGCTTTAGAATTACTTTTTTAGTACACTCCTTTTCTAGAAGAATAGAAACTATTTGTAAAACGGTAGCGTCAGAAATAGTTTCATAGTCCATTTCTGCTAAATTTTCGATAAGTTCTTTGTACTTTTCCGCCAGGTCAAAATCTCTATCTGCATCAAATGTTTTTGCAACCATTATTTCAAAAACAGTTAAAGGTTTGCCTCCTTCGTTAATCCTTGTGAAAATTTCAGTTGCAATGTCTAATGGAGCATCTCTAATTAAGATAATTGAATAATTGTATGCTTCAATTCTTGTCTTGTAATCTTGAAGTTTAGAATGATACCTCTCATCAAAATTAAATAGCAAAGTCAATGGACCATAAATAAGGTCAGTTAGTCTAATAAGTGACGTTTCAGCTAGATTTTCCCTGCTAATTACAACTATTTCTTCGTCTTCAGAAGCGTCCAGATTAATAAACATCTCATCATAATGTTCAATTTTACCTATTTCTCTTTCTATTTTCAATCCCTTCAATGTTGCGAATAAACTTGTTAATCTTTGTTGCCCGTCTAATACAAAATCTGTGAAATCCCCATCAATCGGGTCAGGTAATTTTGCATTCCCTAAATTTCTTACTGAACGTAAACGCTCTTTTGTTTTCCAAAATATAAAAGTACCGATTGGATAACCTTTAATAATACTGTCTAATAATTTGGATGATTTTTTTATATCCCAGACGAATTCTCTTTGAAATTGAGGGATTTTAATTTGTCCTTTTTCAATATCTGCAATTAGTCCTGTAAAAGTTCTACTTATTGGTTCTGGTAATTTCATTTATACTACTTTAAATATTTGTCTATGAATGCAATGTTTTTTTGAGCTTATACCTAACCAATCAGAGCTAATTATGGCAGAACTGTAATAGAAATTTTCGTCCTGGCAGTTGTCTTCAAAGTTAAAGTAATCATCGTCACCGTGATAAGCCCTACTCACGAGTAGTCAATCTTATGTTCAGTCATTTCGGTTAGATTTATATTTTTTTGCTTTCTCTTTCAGTATTACTTTCAAATTCCTCAATTCGCTCTGATGTAGAAACTGTCTTTGCTTTTCCTTTTACCATAGTTTCAGTAACATATATAATTTGCCCCTTTTTATGGGTGTAATAATCTGATCGTAGCATTTTGAAAAATCCTTTCCTAAAATGAGGTGTCTTAGAGCGTTGTGTTATTCCTAAGTCAACGATTTTCTCAGACATTTGAAAGATGATATTCATCTCAGATCTATCTTCATCTCTTTCTTTTGTGATTTTCGGCACTCCTTCAGTTACACATTCAGGAAAACATTTCATATATGCTATTGTATTAATGGCAAGTCTAAAGACCTTAGATAATACAAGTGATATGTTATCCTTTTTTCTATTCAGGTCCTTATAGAATTTATCTGATACACGGCCACTATATATTCCCCGGGAATAATATAGCTCTATTGTGTTATCTTCAAATAGACTCAGTGAAAAAGCATAGCCATCGTTTTCATAGGGAATATGCAATCCGAAAGTATATAATACACAGTTGCTTTTACTATTCGTATTAAAGTATAGAATCTCTTTATTTTTACCATTCTGATATAGATATTGCCTTATACCATCTAGGTCCGACAGAGGTGTTTCTTCTAGAAAATCTCGTAATTGCTTTTCTAAGAAGAAAATGTGCAAAAATTTACCATCATTATCCTCTTTCCATAATTCTAAACCAGACACAATTAGTTCTCTTGATTCTTGAGTTTCATCTGCTTTTATAGGGGCAGTAATTAAATTTTGCCTCAATACCCTGAAAATCTGTTCATCAGTAAATTCAGGCGTTTGTTTTTTTTGCATACCATAAAGATCATTCCAAAAGAATTTCAATGGGGTGCTGTACCAGATTTTTTTACCCATATTAAACGTGATTACAATTGATTACATAAGACTTGTTTATACTCGCACTAAAGCTATATTAATGCCGCCATTCTATCAAATTTAATCAAGATACCTGCCCTAAAGTTACCATTTCACCCATAGCCTAGTCCATCACTATCCATTAAACTTCATGTTGATACCCCCGATTATGCCCTCTTACCTATTCCTCACCACCACCTCCTTCGTCTCATTACTCTTAAACATCTCAAGCATATTGTTCGCTTCGGAATCGTCATGATCAGAACGGATATAATCACCGTCTACCTGGTGGAAACCGGGCACAATGATTTTTCCTTTTTGCATCAGCCGGGCCAATTCCTGTGCCCTGAATCTCCGACGATTGTTGAGTTCAAAGATGACAAACCTGCGGAGATGATGTGAATATTCTGCCGAGCGCATTCTGGACATGATCTGTGAGATGATCACCTGCGCATATAGAATGATATGGCCATTGACCACGATACAGGAATCAGGCGTAGCATCCACCACTAATGAACCTGCGGGATAATCATTGCCCAGCGAATCCGCCAATTTGCTTAACGGTCCTGCCAATGCATCGCCCAATGAATCGCGAAGTATATGCGGAGCATCATCAAGTTGTGCAGCGCCTTTCCACGCGAACTGTACCACCGAAGCCCACAACGCAATGCCCAGGAACGTAAGGGATCCCACTCCCGTGAAGAGCAGCGCCATCGCACCCAGTGTCAGAAACCATTTCAGGATGAAATAAAAAACCTCATCACTGTCATCAACATCGACATTGATGCCCGAGGTGTCCATCGTCATACTTGTCGTACCACGGATAAGCCTGGGAATGGCGATACCATTAAAGTAAACATCGACATCCGGCAATACTTTGACAGGCCTGACGACATGTCCGTCTATACTGATGCCCGTGTCGGCCATGATCATTTCCAGCGATACAGTAATAACGCCATCCGTTTTGGTGCCCACCTTTGCAGCCGCACTGGCACTGATCAGCGGGTCAAGAAATGTCCTGTTGAATGCAATGGAAATACCCATATTGGCCGCCATGTGACTTTCGGTGATGTTCAGGCTGGCATCTATTCCGGGCGGAGCAGTCGAAATAACAAATGCATCAACAGTATCTGAAGAAGCCGGCGTCAGCGTCAGTGCAACACTCCAGTCAGCGGGAACAGGTCTTGTGCCGGGATCCGGAAACAAACTCGCACTGACACCGTCAATTAAATCTTCGGCTATGGCGATCTGTATGCCATTGATCAAATCCAATATTTGCGGTTGGCGAATAAACGTATCGATATCAGCAGCTGCCACAGGAAAGGAGGGTGTTCCATCCACACCATCGTAACGAAATCCTACCACCGGTACTCCGGCACCGGGAATGAGGATGACGGTAAGTTTAAGATCAGCATCAAGCGGCAATTCAATCGGCGTCGCGCCCGGATCAGCCAATGGTGTAGCATCAATCGTACCCGTGATCTTCAGGATGCTATAAGGCAAGCCCGATGTATCTACAGCCATGCGGAATTCATACAGATCGATGTGCACGATGACATGATATGTTTGTCCCTGGAAATCTTTGTCCAGTTCGGTCTGTGCAGGGAGTTGATTCAGGCGTTTTAGCTCCTGCATATAATCTGTGATCACATCGAAGGCAACTCCGACGGCGGCTGGGGCATTAAAGTACCGCCATACCTGCCGGATTTTGAAATAATGCCGATGGCACTAGTAGTTTCTATCCACTTTTTTGGTGTAAGTACAAAGCTGTTGAGCCCCGCTTGTTTTTTAAACCCCTCGAATTCGAGGGGTTTAAAATTAGGATTATACATTGACTCCCAAAAACCTAACAATTCAATGGTATTTCTATTTCTTAGCCAGTTTTGAATATATTTTTAGCCGTCAGTTTGTTAATGTAGTTGTGTCGTTATATAAGGTAGTAGCTAACGACAGTTCATTCAATGATCTTCGGATATTTCCCATTCTCCATTACGGACCATTCTGATACTTCCGGACTTTCACGCTTATTTATCCTTCACCACCACCTCCCTCATCTCATTACTCTTAAACATCTCAAGCATATTATTCGTTTCGGAATCGTCAAGATCAGAACGGATATAATTACCGTCGACCTGATGGAGTCCGGGAACAATGATTTTTCCTTTTTGCATCAGGCGGGCCAGTTCCTTTGTCCGTTCTTTTTGCGGGTGGATGTTGAACAGGTCATGGTCTGAATTCTGTTTTAGCATCAATTTATTCTTTAAAGAACTCACTTATTAAAGTACTGGTTTCGACTCCTTTATTTGAAGCTGAATATGTCTGTGCGGTTAGCCAGGCCATCGTGTATTTCACCGTATGGATATTGCTGGATTTCAATTTATTCAATTGATCATCTGTTAAATAGTATGAAGCTATAGCGCGATCATCTACTACTTCAGATGCATCACTTTCATTGCAAGTCAAAACAGTCCCGTCTTTAAGAAGGATAATGAGTTCGCCGGTAAACTCTTCGCCTATTATGGAATTTGTACTGACTCCAATAAGTCCTGTTTTACCATCCTTACAGATAAATACATTCAGGTCATAACCGTCATCAGCATTTGACTCTAAGGTAATCGTGTCTGTACAGGGGTAACTCTTCTCGCCAATTAAAAATAAGTTCTGCCCTTTTGCCGTAAGATTAGTAAATAATACTGCAGTAGTTATGATCAGGAATTTCTTCATATTTCCTTTCATTTAATTAGTGCTATCGAAGATCAGGGCTACCCGACGGAAGGACACGGACATCTAAGTCTTCTACCTGGCAGCTGTCTTCAAAGTTAAGGTTATTCATTGTCAAAGTTAAAATCCCTATCCACCTCCTCCAAAGTTATGGTGGAAAAACTGATGGCCCACGTTATGCGCTTTTTATTTTCCGGAGAGTAGACTGTTGATGATTGTTTTAAGTCTCTTGTTGTCAATCGTATCAAATTCAGATTTATCGTAAATGGCCAGAAGGTAAATTTCACTTTTAGAAGAAACAATGTATGTAATTACTCTTCCTCCACCTCTCTTACCTTTGCCTTTGCTTTTTATTGAAATCCTGATTTTGTAAACATTAAATCCCAGTGAGACACCAGTTTCAGGTTCCTGCGCGAGGATGGCGCTTAGTTCTTTGAGTTCATCTTTAAGTGACGGAAATTTTTGTATTAGCTTTTTAGCTGCCCGCTTAAAATTTTCAGTCGGAATTACGTCAAACTTCATTCAAAAATTCATTGAGCGTTTGTTTCCGCTTCTTGCTTTTTGACAACCTGGTCGCCTCCTCTAAAGCTTGCTTAAGTTCAGACTTGATATGTAAGGCTTGCTCATATTTCTTTAATTTTTCCATCAACTTCTTCCACTCATTGTAAGGAAGCTGGACTGCACTGACGTTCCCCTCCTGATCGTTTAGGTATTGAATAGGAATTTTCATTTGACAAATTTAGTACTTTTTTAATTGTTTGCAGCAACACTGAATGGAACATTACGGTCATTACCATTCCTTTTCCAAGGCCTTACCAGCTTTATATTCGTTCAAGGCTTCATTAGCCATTTGAGAGAGTTGACCTTGGTATTGTAAAAACGTATTTTCCCAACTCAGTTCATCCTGGATTAGTTGAGCAAGTTCCTGCTGCTTCTTTTCAGGAAGTTTTTCGATCTCTTCAAAAGCTTTTTTAATAGCGTCAATCATATTGTATTTTTTTTTCAACCTATCATCCAATTATTGAATCTGATTCCCATCGTTGGACTGAGCGTCCAACATTTTTTTCACCACATCACGAGCGATCTCCAACGTTTCGGCAATTGTTCGGCCTTGTGCCACCAATCCCTGAACATCATCAGACGTAGCCAGGTACAAACCTTCCGGTAATTTTTCTATGTGGATTTGAATAGTGCCTTCCATGGTTAAGTTGTAAGAGTTGCAAGTTACCGATATCCAGGGAAAGTCGCTATCACCACCTCCATGTCTCATTACTCTTAAACATCTCAAGCATATTGTTAGCTACGGAATCGTCATGATCAGAATGGACATAATCACCATCTACCTGGTGGAATCCGAGCATGATGATCTTTCCTTTTTGCATCAGGCGGGCCAGTTCCTATGCCCTGTCTGGTTCAATCCCTTCGTTGATCATGAGTTAACTTTTATTTTCTTATCCGATTTCTTATTTACTTTCTTTATTGGATTCTTACGATTTGATTTCTTCTTCTTAAAGTATTAACTAAGCTCTTTTTCTTCATCCAAAGTCATTGGAGCCTCACCTCCTATATAATCAACATTTAATTCTTTTTTATCCCTTTTCATAAAACATTATTCAATGTTGATCTGTCAGCCAGAATAACCATTTTTAGAAACGATATGCACAATTTACATGTTAGTTTCACCTGGAGCAGGCGCATGGTATTGGTATTTGTTTATGACTCTTCAAGGATAGCTGCAATGTCTAATGCAAGTTGATCCAGATCCTTTTCTATGATTGTCCAGACGATCTGTAAATCAATGCCCATGTAGTCGTGAACAATTCTATTCCTAAAGCCTCTTAACCGAAACCAATAAATTTCATCATGAGCATCTTTGAAATCTTCAGGAAACCGGTTAGCAGCTTCACCAATTATTTCGAAATTTCTGATAACTGCGTCAATTGTCTTAGAGTCTTCAATAAAAGTATGAAAGGTGTGGTCACTGGTGTAAGCAATAATTTTCTGAATTGAGGCAAGTATATCTGAAAGTAAAAGTTTCGGATCGCGTTTAGACATAATTCAATTCACTTTCAATTTGCTTAAAATAGTCTTGTCTGATGCCATTCTTTGAAACCAGATCTACTTTAGTTTTAAGTAAATGCTCAAGTTCATCAGCTAAATCAATAAATTCTATGCCAATGGGCCGTTTAAAGTCTACCAGGATATCGACATCACTATCCTTAGTTTGTTGACCGCGGCTATAACTTCCAAAAATGGCAATCAGGCTCACTCCATATTTGATTCTAAGGTGATCTTTATTGATGTAAAGCGTTTCTTTTATGTGTGTCAGCGTTGTCATATTACAAATATAGGAAATGAACCGGATGTTCATTGTTATTAACGATGGTCGGCTTAAGCAGGAGATTTATGCACTTTGTCAGCAGCATAAGCGAGGCATGCCATTACATTAGTGTCGGTCAGTTCAGGATAGTCATCCAGGATCTCTTCTACTGACATTCCAGAGGCTAACCAGCCCAGGACATCGTAAACTGTTATACGAGTTCCAATGATACAGGGCTTTCCAAAGCGAATGTTCGGATCGATTGTTATATATTCTGAATAATTCATAACAACTAAATTAAGTAAAATTACTCTATCTTGAAATTGGAGATTTGATGGAATAACGCTCTTCCACTAACTTTGAGTCGCCATTGTTTTAGCGAAGGCGCAAACTTCGGGGAGGGAGATTGGCAATTGCCGATTTTTTCTTAAGAGTGCTTTTCAATTTTGCAGGCACTTTTTCATCTGATTCACTCAAAGCATAAGGTTTATTAAATGCTTCCTGATTAACTTTAAAATAATCTGATAAAACTCTGATGATGTCCTTTGAAAATCCTTTTTTATAATTTAGGATTTTAGAAAGTACCGTTTTGTTTATATCCGTATTTTTTGATAATTCAGAGGCACTTAAATCATGCATCTCCATCAATTGTTTTAACATTTCAACCGGATGGATATCCTCCGATGTATCATGTTCATCATCCCATTTCTCAATAAGAACAAGAAGAAGATCAATCCTGTCTTCATTCTCAGTTGCAATGGGAATGAGCGAATTTAATCTTTCCAATTCGTCACAATATTCATGATATTGTTCTATCGATTTTATGACTTTCAATGTGTTCATTTAGGTTTAGATTTATATAAATCAACATCACATACACCGGGTTCATTTCTTCCTATGCGTTAACTTTTATTTTCTTATCCGATTTCTGATTTACTTTCTTTATGGGAGGCTTACGATTTGATTTCTTATTCTTAAAGTATTCACTAAGCTCTTTTTCTTCGGCCCCACCATCTTAGTCTTCCGGAATGTCAACATAGAAATCAGCATGAACATCTCCTAAATAATCATGAAACCCCCAACCAATTCCTTTGGTGTCGCTAACAACTTTGCCAGCCCGGTCAGCGAATGTATCAAGTATATTTTCTTTCCTCATCAGAGTCAATGCAGCAACATATGTAGTTTCAATACTTGAATAGAAAGCTTCGTCAATGTCACCAAAGTCATTTGTGAATTTTACACCTGTTTCAACATAAAAAAGCATGAGGTCAGCAAGTAAGTCAGCAGATGGTCCAAGTTTTTTAAAATCGCTGATGGCTTGTTTGCCTTCTTTGAGTTTGAGCTTATAGCCTCGTTTGGGATAGAATGCTTCAAATACTTTTTCACGATATTTTTCAAAAAGTTCCCTCTCGTTGGGATTTACATAAAAGTCAAAAAACTCTTTCACTGATTTGTTCTTTTTATACAAGTCAGCAACAAGTTCAACGAGTTTATCCTTGTCGAGTTTTTTTAGTTCCTTTTTTATGTCTGTCAGGCCCATAGGAATTACCATTTGTGAAATGACTTATCAAACTCTACGTTCATTTGGACTTTAGCTTCTTTATAATGATTTTTCTTGAAACTAATTTTCCGGTCTTTTCACCATTCATTAATTCGCCCAATAGAAAGTCTTCGTATTGGTCTTCTTTGATATTGGTTACACTCGCTCCTAAGTGTTCTGCTAATTCTTTGAAAATCTTACTGCTACGGCTATCTGCCTTTATAACAATTGCTCCCATACATCTTCTTTTGTCCAAAGATAAAGAAAGTTGAAATCAGGAATTAACTCTCCATTTTCGAGGCCAGAAACGCTCGATCGTCAGTTACGAGATATGAACAACGAGATGTGAGCTGTGAGATATGAGATATGAGATATGACGTCCAGATTCGCTACATCTCATAAATGAGAAATTATTATACGCACTTTTCACTTTTCACTATTCACTTTTCGTTTTTCACTTAATTAAAGTCACATCCCCTTTCCAAACTTTATCTCTTTCTATAAAACCTTCCATGTATTTCACTTTAATAATGTACACATAAGTACCTGGCATCAAATTTTCGCCGGCAAAATATCCATCCCAAATAAAGGGAATAGCTGAGGAGGTATAGACAAGATTTCCCCAACGATCATAAATTGAACCATCCATACGAATGAGTTGAAGGTCGCTGCCGAAACTCACCGTAAATACATCATTGATCCCGTCGCCATTCGGAGAGAAAGCATTCGGCACATAGATACCCTCATGCAATACAGGTATAAAGCAATCCGTACCCGGAATAACATCTGCATTTTGTGAAATACTATTGCAAGGTGTGCTGACATTTACGCTGTATTGTCCTGTTGAATTTACCTGGATAGATGGAGAAATTGATCCATTACTCCACAAGTAGCTGGCCATAAAAGATTGCGTGACATCTAATGTGATGGTATCACCGGCGCACCAGGGGAAGATTGAATCCAGAGCGAGTATAGGCACACGGTTATCAAAATCAACCTGAATAGTATCGATGACAACACCACAATCATTGCTCAATTGTAATGAATATGTATTGGCCACATCAGCTATGAAGTTGGGTTGATTGCTGCCATCCTGCCAGCGTATTCCAAATGCAGTAGAAGGAGACGAAAGAAGGATCGACTCGCCGGGACAAAGAATAGTATCGGGTCCAAATGAAAATGGATCCGGTAAGTCGAGATAATCAATATTAATTGTATCGGCTGCAGCACCACATCGATTGGATTCAGAAAGTGTATACATACCTGCAGAAGAAACTAAAAAAGAATGAGCTGAAGATCCATCCTGCCATTCAATGGTGGTCTCTGCATCGGCATTAGAAATTAAATTCAAACGAACACCTTCACACAAAGTCGTGTCGGATCCTAATGCAGCCACAGGAGGAACACCAGATATATCCACTACTAAAGTATCTGCATCACTGCCGCAACTATTACTGACATTCAGGATAAATTCGCCGGATTGTGTAGTTGTATAATCTGAATCAGTAGATCCATCCTGCCACATATAATTCACACCCGAAATACCCGATTGAATCGTTACGACTTCTCCTTCACAAACCCGGATATCTGCACCAAGGTCAACTATTGGTCCTTGTGTGTTTTCAATGATCTCAATGGTGTCAGTAGAAATACCGCATTCATTCGAGATACTGAGGATGATCGTTCCTGCTTGCGTAGTTTGAAATGTATTTCCTGTCGAGCCATCTTGCCACAGATAATTTACATTTGCGATACCCGGATTGAGGACAATCATTTCACCGGGACAAAGTGATTGATCAACACCGAGATTTAGTATGGGTACATCCGGTAGAGAATTGACTTGTAGCGTATCAAATGATTGACCACAACTATTACTGATCGCTGCATAGACTTCACCGGTGGAATTGAAAGTATATTCAGTATCTGTTGATCCATCGGGCCATAGGATATTCACTCCCGGGAGATTGATAGAAAGCAATAACGATTCGCCGGAGCAAAGCGAAGTATCAGCACCAAGATAGAGTGGAGGTGTGGCAGGAAGTAAATGTACCTGCAGCGTGTCATACGAAGTGCCGCATGTATTGCTGACCTGTACAGAAACAACACCACCTGAGTTAATCACAAGATCAGGGGAAGTGGATCCGTCATTCCATAGCCATGAATTAACATCAGCAGAGACAGGTGTAAGTGTTACCATAGTACCCGGACACAGATCAATATCTTGCCCAAGGTCAACAAATGGAGCAGGTCCGCCATCCACGACGACCGTTGTATCCGTATCCATGCCGCATGAATTGGTCACCGTAAGCGTGTACGTACCAGGAGTGGTGACAAGCAATTGTTGATTCTGCGAGTTGTCGTTCCATAAATAAGTTACGCTACCGATGACCGCATCTAATGTCAGTGTGTCACCGTCGCACAGACTGATCTGATCAGGTAAGTTTATCTGTGGTGCACTGTTATTCCCAGTGACGACAATTGTGTCTGCAACCTGGTTGCATGCATTCGACACCTGGACGTAATAAGTACCCGCACTGGTGACAAGAAGTGAATCTGCGGTAGATAAATCCTGCCATACATAATTTGCACCGGGGTTATTCGCATATAAGATAACCTGATCACCCGGGCAGAGACTGACATCAGGACCAAAGCCCGGCGTTGTAACTAACGGAGTGTAATCAATATTTACTTCGTCAGTTTCAGTCCCGCAGAAGTTTGTAATGGAAAGTGAATACAGACCGGGTGAGGTGACCAGGAGCGTATCCGCAGTTGAATTATCCTGCCAGAGATAATTACCTGCGACAGCATTTGTAGTGAGGATGATGGTTTGATTTCCACATAGGTTGATATCAGGCCCAAGATTCACTATTGGCGGATCCACCACCGATACGGAAACCTGGTCGCTTCCGGTGCCACATTGATTGGTTACTGAAACGGTATAAATTCCTGGCGTTGTTATTTCATAATGGGGATCTGTGCTGCCATCATTCCATAAGATGTCACCCAGGTTTTCATCAATATCAATTTCAAGAATGTCACCCGCGCAAAGCGTTTGAGTATCCGGACCTATTTCAACTTCAGGGGCTTCAATTTCATTCACTACTATATCATCACTTACAGAACCGCACATGTTGCTGATGGTAAGACTATAATCACCACCGTTATCAATGATGTAATCAGATGATGTGCTGCCATCCTGCCACATGAAATTGCCGAGGTTCGGATCTAAGGAAATTTCGATTTGGTCTCCTGTACATAGGAATGCATCATCCCCCAGATCGAAAGGAGCGGGAGGATCAAGTACAATTACATCAATAGCATCATACGTCGCAAGGCATCCGTCATCAAGTGTCACTGAATAGGTTCCTGATGTGGTGATGGAATATAGAGGGCCATTTGAGCCATCATTCCATGTATATGCAGAAAGAGTAGGATCAAGAGAAATAAGATATGCATCGCCGTTGCAAATGGTGACTTGTGTGGGGCCAAGATCAACAGGTGGATAATTGCCACCAAACGTCACTTCAATAGAATCAACACCCTGGTTACAAACATCGCTGACGGTTAAAGCATAAACACCGGATGATGTCACAGTAATCGTTGGTGTTGTCTCTCCGGTGCTCCACGCATAAATAGTGCCATTAACATTAGGCACTATTTCATAGGAGGAACATGCATAGACATCGTCGCCGAGATCAAGAGGAATGGCTCCAATATTCGAAATTTTAAAGTAATCCAATGAGCCGGAAGAAAATTCACCGGAAACAACCAGATCATCAATAAGAATTTGAATAATGTTATTCGGACCTGAGAAGGTGGCATCGTTACCTGAATCTGTAATGGTCCATTGCAGCACACCATTGACATATCCTTTCATTTTTTGAGTTGATGCATCTCTGTTAAATACTACGGATACGGGCACCCCGGGTGTAAATACAACATTAGCGCCGGGTGGGTAAGGATAGAATTGGAGCGTGCCGTTTAAAATATATAAGCCTTTGTCGGACCCCAGGTTTTTGAAATCAAGAATTTTTCGCCATCCTGTAATGAATAAAGGGGTGAATCTCATCTCAATGCAATACGTTTCCGGATCAATGACGCCACTGACATTGGGCCCCTGATCCGGGCCAAATACATACTCTGTTGCGCTCAACGTGCCCCCATTTGGAACCATGGGATTTCCTCCTAAAGCGTCTATGTAAGAGCCGTTAAGTTCGTAATCATGAATAAGTTGACCATGGATAGGGTAGATAAAACCAAATAGCAGCCCAATAGTAAGTAAAACCTGATTTATCACATGGTTTGAACTGAGGAATGGAACATACAACATCATTTGAAAGATGAAAGTAATGCTTAATCATGCGATTGACAACAGCGTTGACTTACCGAGGTAAAAAGCATTGGCGGCTCAATGCGATCGTCTGCAAGGTCTCGATAATCCTTAAGAACTGACTTTTGAGTTCTAATTAGATTTTTGAGCTTTTATGATATCTCGATAAGATATAATAATGGAGTAATCTACATCTAGAAGATTTTTTGAAGTCCATAATCCAATTCCGCTGTTTGCTCCTGTACCAATAATTGTTTTCATATTAATCATTTAAGTAGCGCGCAGAGTTTATTGTTGCAAAGTTGCGAATAACAGATTGCGGCTTGTCGTAGGGCAATAGTTTTAACACTAAATTTACGACATAGGACAAATGCTGAATTTCGGACAATCGTTTACAGGGAAGTATCAAATATCAGTTTACGCATGGGATGACTACCCGTAAGCTTTTTCAAGTGCATTATATGTTCTATTGGTTGTCTTCTGTTTTGTCTTCATGAAGTCTTTCCCAATTTTCCGAATATAACTTCAAACGCATGAGGGTAGGGCTGTTCAACATTTTGATTGGCCAGACTTATTATTTATATTCTGAAGGGGATCATTTTTCGTTTGATATGATCTTCTTTTCAACACTGCCATCATCATATAAATAAAAAAGGATCTGACCATTTTCTTCCTTTACAGCCCGACCGAGTATGTCGTAGATATTTATTAATTTCTTTTCTTTAGTCTGTAGTATTTGGGTAACACTTGTGCTCTGGCAATTCGAGCATTGTTCCCAGCAGTAGGTATCCAGTACAATCGCCGCGCTACCCGCAGGAACATAGAGCCCGTAATTGGCAAATTCATCACAGGGCTTATAGTCACAGGCACTTCCGAGGGGGGCATATCCAATGGTTTGCCAAACATTGATGGTAAAAAGAAATTCATATTTTTCCGGATGAAGATTTAGGGTTACACTCCAAATTCCATCATGATTTGTCATTGGTTTACAGTTTCCACACCAATTGTTAAAGCTCCCGTTCAGATATACAATATCTGAAGGCAGTAAGTTATATTCATTCATATTGACGGAAAAAGTAACCGGGATAAATTCCGTATTGGGCTGTGGCTCATCTAAGGTGAACTTAAGATAGCCATTCTCAACGTCCACATTGCTTTTCCTGAACGTAGTCAGATTACCTAACTTAGTAAAATCGCTGATGTCCCAACGGGCGGTATCCAGGGAGGTGAAAGGGTCTTCCCATTCAAACGTAAAATTATTATTGGTTCCGATATTTCCATTCCCGGGTGTATACTTATAATATTTGACGTAATCATATTTGGATTGACGAGGCATCACCGAAGGATCCCAGACACCCACCCAATCTATAGCGTCAGAAGCCCACAGGTTCATAAAGATGGCCATTGGATAATGCAGATCATTTGTAACAGAATCATTCTGTACATATAACAATTGATCATCCACTAGCCATCTGACCACGCCTGGCTCCCATTCTATAATGTATGTATGCAATGTATCATGTGGACTGAATCCGGCATAAAAATTTTCCCCGTAGTACCAGGGTTGAACCGGTGCCGGATGGTGAGTTGTAAAATAGATTTGTTGATTATTTCCGGTCATTTCAACATCTATTTCATTGTTTTCTGCTGGCCAATGGCAGCTGTTGCCGGCTTCAATATTGTATAAAAAGAAAGATGACACGATGCCATCGCTTTCAGCAGATTGCATGACCACTTCAAATCTTCCGTATAAGAAGCTCTCCTTCGTGATTATTTCGGCCCCGGTACTGTTTTGCCCTTTGATTGGACAAATGGAATAGAATAGACTCATTCCCGCGAATATTAGTTTGATGTGGATACGTCTTTGTCTATTTATCATTTTAGCAGAATTTTTATTTTATGGATGAAGGCTTGTTATTTCTTCCGGTTTCCCAATGACTATATTCACCTAAGCCTTTGCGGAGGAGAGTATGTCTTGTGGACAGGAGGCTTTGTCAAGGCAATATTGCAACAGTCTTTACATTTCGCATTTTTGGAATCACGGATTGCCCCATGGAATTATAGATTTCAATTTTTGCGTGTGGATTCCGATGATAAATTTTCTTTTATTCTCCCTCGAATGTTTTTCTGGAAGTTGTCGCTATCATTTGATTTTGGAAAAGGCATATCAGGAACCGGTACGTCCAGAAACTTGCACAAGGGCTCCCATCCCTCTCTGACTTCGAATACAAGCAGACGATCGGCCGGAACGGTTCTTTTTACTTCCTCATTCCATTCGTTAAAAATATGCTTGCAGTATTCTCTATCCTTAATGCGGTCATGGAAAAATTCCTTGTGTACAACTTCCTGGGCATAATCAAACGCCTGTAGCATGAGACGCCCTTTTCTATTAAAGTTCCCTATGAATTTGAAAGCGTAATACAGCAGCTTTGGCATTCCTTTAAAAATTGTCTTTTTGGCGCTGTCATACCATTTATCGGCATTTCTAACCGTAAGAATCACTTTGGCGTCAGGATATTGTTGCATGAACTCTCTGTAATATATAGCCGCCGGAAAATCTACGGTTGATTGATAATCCTTAAAGAGTATTGCGTAGTCGGGGGAACTGCCATTTCGAAATTTCTCCCACTCCGTGACCATTTCACCATGTTTCATCAATTCAAACATATGATAGCATTTGGCGTATCCCAGATGTTCGAGGGCCATTTTCAGTGATTCTGTGCCTGTTCGACCTAGTCCGGCACCTATTAATTTAAGTCCCATACAATTTGTTTTTAATTAAACAATAATAAGTAAATGTTTGCTATCATAGTCTCAATTCTTATAAGCTGAATTCGCTTTATGTGCACAACTGCTGTCAGCGACTCTAATCCAGTCCATTTATCCGCTCAGTCCTGCTACAAAATCATCGAGCGACATGTGCATAAAAGAAATTATTTATCTCATATAGTTCTGTTGTTTATTATTGACTATGGCTTATAACTGTCTTTTTCAATGACCGTTATTACACCTGGTGATTATTTTATGATCTCAACCCTCCACAAAATACATATCAATCTCTCCTTTATTCTTAGCTGTTATTTTTCCTCTGTGCTCACACCTGAATTTTGTTTTTACCAGCGCATAGGTGGTTTCGCTGATGTTTATTTTGCCAGCTTCGCCACTGCTCTCTATCCGCGAGGCTGTATTCACCGTATCTCCCCAAATATCATACGAATATTTTTTAATACCTACGATGCCGGCTACAACCTGGCCTGTGTGAATTCCAATTCTTATTTCAATAAAAGGTAAACCATCTGTCATTTTTCTCGTCTTTCGCTCCTCAATAAAATTTACAATTTCTATGGCTGCTTGCACAGCATCAGTTGCATGCGTTTGGTTTGGGGAGGGGAGACCTCCGGCTGCCATATACGAATCACCAATGGTCTTAATTTTTTCCATACCGTGCTTTTCCATGATGGTATCAAAAGCAGAAAAACATTCATGAATATCTTTTACTAAATTTTCCGGTGTCAGCTTTTCGGAGTATTCCGTAAAGCCCTTGAAATCGGTAAATAAAACGGTTACCTCATTAATTAATTTCGCTTCAGCGCTTCCTTTTTCTTTTAGTTCTTCGGCAACTTCTGAAGGGAGAATATTTAACAGCAATGCTTCACTCCTGGCTTTTTCTTTTCTTACTTTATTTCTTTGCAAAATAACGACTATTGAAAATAACAAAACGATTGCAAATCCACCTACAAATCCATTTCTGATCAATGCTTGTTTTTGCATTTCTTGTTTGGCAAGTGCATCCTTTTTCTCCTGGACTAATTGTGTAGCTTGTTCTTTTTTATCAAACTCATAATTCATTTGGGTTTGAACTGTTTTTTTGGTGTTTTCTTCGTTGATTAAACTATCTCTGTAAAGAATGTACAGGCTATGATTTTCATACGCACCACGCCAGTTGTTGGTTTCACTGTCTACTGAAGATAAAGCCTTATAGGTATCTCGTATAGATTCCTTTGCGCCTATTTCTTTTGAAATTTTAAGTGCTTTATGTAAGAAGGTATTGGCATCATCATATTTTTTGGTTCTACGCTGTTTTTAGTGGGTATGTTGGTAAATTTACAAAGCAATTATCCCCATATCCCTAACAAAATTAATCTCCTTGACTTAAATCCAGAGATGACCATGCTTCCCTGCCTGTGGCTTTGTCCACAAGCAT
>JBBSAQ010000075.1:0-20804 GCA_038252065.1 Chitinophagales bacterium | reverse complement strand
CGATTTGTCGTTGGTGAAATAGGAAGTGACAAACTCGAGGTATTGCATCAATACCAGGCGCCTGATCTGATGGATGTTGTATTCAATTTCAATTTTGGAAGTATCGAAACTTTTTCGGTGGAAAAAATATTTCAGGAAATTCAAAAAATGGATTCCTTCCTGAGCGATTATCCGACATTATTTTTTGGTAGTCATGATATGCCCAGGATGATCGAACGGCTTGCGGATGGAAATGGTGACAGAGCCTGTACTCTGGCTGCACTTGTGCTGATGGCTAAAGGAGTGCCATTTATTTATTATGGGGAAGAAATCGGAATGCAGAACATCTATGCCTCCCATGCGGATGAGATCATAGATATACAAGGAAAAACTCAATATAACCTTGCCCTTGATGCTGGCAACTCAATAGAAGAAGCACTTCAAAAAGGCAATAAACATAACCGGGATAAATCACGTAGTCCGATGCAATGGAATGCTGATGAATATGCAGGCTTTTCCACACATATGCCCTGGATTAAAATAAATGAGAATTATCACAGCGTGAATGTAGAAGTTCAGCAGAAGGATGATCACTCGATATGGAATGTTTATCATGCACTCATTGAACTAAGAAACAAGGAGAAGACATTGCAATATGGTGCGTATGATAAATTGGAATTAAAAGATGATCGGATTTTATTTACACGGATTTATACCAATGAAAAAATAACCGTTATCCTAAATTTTGGTAAACCTATTCATATCACAATACCGGCAAATGCCCTATTGATAATGGGAAATGAAAAATTGCGAACCGATTGGTTTGTTATTTACAAAGAGATTGAACGTTCATAGAGACGCGATTTAGGGAGACGCTAATAATCGCGTCTCTACGACCATTTTTCCAAGGTATATTCCACGCAGGTCGTTGGAGAAAAGTATAACAACAGCATTCTTTTCACCGCAAATTAATCCAACCAGAGATACAATTCGCGTTAATAATTTTGAAAATAATTCTGCGTCATTAGCGGTGAAATAAAAAGAGGACGCAGATGGTTGTTGAGCTGAAGCACATGGTTGAGAAAGTGGGTCGCAGCATCAAATAAGAAAATTTAAGATCAATTCTCGGTAATTGGGAAGCATCTGCTATTGGATATAATTTGCGTGAATTTGCGAAATTTGCGGCAAAAAATATAAACACTGATCTTAATGATTATCTCCCAATACCTTTAGCGTTAATTATTTTTGAAATAATTTCTGCGTCTTTAGCAGTTAGATGTAAAAAGATCAATCCGGTATTTGTTTATCGCTGTTCTTTTCATTCATCGCCATGGCGTAGTTGCGTTTAGACGTTTGTTTTTCACTCAGGACAACATAGATGAGGATACCTATCGCGGTGCCGAAAAAGCACCATACCGATACGAGTGCAGGTTGGAAAAATAAACGGGTGATGACATACGAGATTAAGATCAGGATGCCCATCATCTGCACTTTGAAATTCTTTGATGCCAATGGTGGTCCAATCGTGGCGGTCAGATAAAATCCGGCAGCGATGGGAATCAGGCTGTGTGGATAATCAAGCTTGTAAAAAATATGATCATTGATAATACTTGCGTTGATACCGAATGTGAACATGCAATACAAAAAGTAACAGGCCACAAGGACTCCTGCGCCTAAAAAGAGTCTGATGACTTTTTTACGCAATGGATCTTTTTCATATCGTAAAATGGCGATTGGAAGAAATAAAGGCCACAATGCCTGGGCGATGACCAAAAATCCAATGGTAGCTGCTGTACGTAACCCTTCCCAACTGTTATGGGTCAGGGACATCCAGACTGCACCTTCCGTAAATTGTTGGACGCTAAAAAGTAAAGGAAGCGCAGCAAGTACATATTCTGAGGGTTCTTTGGCCTTTTTAACTGAAATCACGCCTAAAATACCCAAGGCGACACCTGCGCCAACACTTGCTGTAGTTGAGAAACACATTTTCTACTGGTTTATATCAATTAATCGGCCGCAAAACTACGTAAAGTTTGCTGAGGGAGCCATGAACATGCTTTGGTCAATAATGCAATATAAATCACAATGCAAGTATAATACTGTGGGAGCAAAAAAGCAAGTGATTAGCGGAGAGCAGAGGGAAAAGAGCAGAGAACAGGGAGCAGAGAGCAGGTATCGAAAAATTTCGAATTTCTACCTATCAACCTCAAAGCTCTTTATTCCTTATTCCTTATTCTGTGTTTTTACGTATTGACTATTGCTTATTGCCTATTGCTTTCTGATGCTCAATCATTGCTATTTGATTAAGTGTACATAAGATCCAATATCGTGTTGAACAGGTGGAATGGAATGCAGATATTTCCATAAGGCCAGTAATTCTGTGTCATTTAATTTTTTGAAAGTTGCCCAGGGCATGACAGATTCCTTAATCGAAGTGCCCTGATGGAATCGTTCTCTGAATTTTTCGAAAGTCCAGTCATGAAGGACCCCTGTTGGATCCGGTGTAAGATTGGCGGTATAAAGCATTCTGGGCGGATCGCCCTTGACTTGCTCAAATGGACCGCCTGCAAATTCCTTGCCTATATAGGCACCGGTGTTCGGGTCTCGTTCGGTATGACAACCACGGCATCCACTTAGGTACAAGGCTAAATATTCTCCGTATTGAACAGTAGTGTCCGGCGTCATTGTTGCAGGCGGGGTTTTAACAGGATTTTCAGGTCGGATTAAAAATGCCAGAATAGCTTTACCCAATAGATTAAAATCATTGTCAGGCACTTTATAGTTCACGGCAGGTAAAGTCCTGAGATAAGAAATAATCGCTGTAAGATCCTCATCGCTTAGATTTTGAAATTCCATAGCGGGGATAAGTACAGTGCCATCATGTTTGACGCCATAACGTAAAGCTCTTGCGATCTCCCCGTCTTTCAGGTTCCCAATTCCAGTCTCTTTGTCACTGCTTATATTTCTTGAGTAAAAAGTGCCGCCCGGAAATAGAAAAGGGAAACCACCGCCTGCAAGCTCGAAGTCTTCACCGTTCTTAACTTTTGTAGAATCATCCGGTTTGAAATGACACTCAGCACAATGGGCCGTCGCGAGAACCAGGTGTTGTCCATGCGCTATAATGGCGCTGTCGGAAGAGGCTTTGATATCCGGATAGGGGGCGTCATACTTTCGGTCGTACATCATGTTGGAGGCGATGGCCAGACCGACGAAGAGGACAATCAATACAATGGCTGTCCATTTGAGGATGCGGAGTACAATTTTCATTGGGTAGTTGGTTTTGAAGTTGAGGGAGAATTGATGTTTTGTTTTGTGATACTAAAATAATAAATGACGGGATATTTAGGTAAATTTTTGAAGAGTGGATCAATGAAGGCGTGAGATATGGGATATGAGCGATGAGATGTGAGAGATGAGATGTGAGATGTGAAATGTGAGAAATGTGAGACCTGATCAGAGTGGCACAGACCAGTTACCGGCGTCAGTCGCGGGTTTAATTAGCGTTAATTTGAGAAATATGCAGCTTTATAAGGAGTAACCAATAGATAGTAGTGAAATGAAACGAGAAGCGTGTGGTTCGACATATTCGACCAGGTCTGTGCATTCGTGCAACAACTTAATAACACAAACAATGAAATCTTTACAGGGACACAGGCGCGCATGGTACACAATATTTTCCTGATCAGAATATTATGAGGAAAGTAATAAATTTACATAAATGTCCTCAGGGAAGACGGGGCATTGCAGTTTATGGATACTGTCTTTTTTCAGGTGCCGCCTTTTTACGAGAAAGAATAGCGGATTAAATCTGTCTGGTCATCGCGGCAAAATTGAAACTGACGATCAAAACTCAGGGAAGTGGTGGCTCAATGCGCAAATCTTCCAGGTAACCTTATTCTGTTTCAAGATAATAAACAGAAATGATGTGTAAAATTACCTCCGTACCGAAGCAGTTACAAAAAGAAAAAACTACATCTATCGCTATCTGCTAAGGGTACAGTTTTAATTAGAAGCTTATGCTATGCAGCGTTGATATTAACTTTTACAATTTCGTCCAGCTCACTTTTTTTGTTAATTCCTTCCTCCTCCAAATCGTAATCATCCTGCAGGCCAAGCCAAAATTTAGCCGAAGTGCCAAAAAACCTCGCGAATCGCAATGCACTATCAGCGGTGATCCTTCTTTTCCCTTTGAGTATTTCACTGATGCGGGTTTGTGGAATAAACGTATCCTTAGACAGGCGGTATGCCGTTATACCGAGGGGTTCAAGAAAATCTTCTTTGAGTACTTCACCGGGGTGGATATTTTTTAGTCTACGCATGCCTTTTTGTTTAGTGATAGTCAAAAATCTTTACATTGTTGGCATTGCCATCATTCCAGTTAAAAATGATTCTCCATTGCTGGTTGATCCTGATGCTGTGAAACCCATTGAACTTTCCTGATAGCTTTTCAAGATGATTAGCCGGTGGCACCCTGAGATCGTTTAGGTCCTGGGCATTGTTTAGCATCCTAAGCTTTCTTCTTGCTACCTGTTGAATAGCTAATGGCAACTTACCGGATCTGTTTCCATACCATATTTTTTCTGATTCAGGATCAGCAAAGGACTTTATCATTTACAGTCGAACAGCGTTACTAACGTCAAAGATAAGTAATTAATTTTATTTTATCAGGAAAATCTTTGGCACGAGGCGCCGGAAGCCCGAAATGAATATCGAATATCGATCAACGAATATTGAAATCCGAAAGGACTTGAGACATAAATAATATTACGATTCTCAATTCTCACGCTCATTTTAGTTTTAAATGATCCTTCATATTTCGGAAACAGGATCGTAACAAATTCATCTTTATGAACTTTTAAAGCCCACTGGCCATTCCCACAAAAATCAAAACCTACGTGCTCTATCGGCCGCCAATACCCTCTCCATCCTGTGCTTCTTGTATCGCAAATATATAATCGTCCTTACCCAAAAGAAGCTTTGTATTTGGTGTTTGATTAACCAAATACACCGGGAAATAACAATTTTTAAAAGCTGCTTGCGAATACAATAATTTTGAAAAGATGAATTGTAGTCAGCATAAACTTCAAAACCGTCCAGACCAAAAGTATCTAAAGCCTCATGATAATTTTCATATAAAAGTCAGTTTGCGGGATCGAGTCCCTGATATCATAGGATAAACTTAGCGTGTCAATAAACCGGCTCTTATTTACAAATTTCGGCCATTCCTGGACTGTGGGCGAGCCTGGATAGACGTTATCTAAATATTACTCAGAATTTAAAAAATCCAAAATCCTATCAAACTTTCGCCCATGGATGAAACGCATTCTTCACCTCCCTCATAGGCGCTCTTAAATCCGGAAAATGCCGGATCAGCACATCTTTCATCGTCATGTTCTGCACCCAATCCATCCCCGGCTGTGTGTAAATCAATGGTTTAAAATCAGAGGATAAAAATCTGTCACTCTTCAATCTGCGTGAAGCCATCAGAATAAATATCCGGAAAGCTGTATCACTGAATCCAAAACCCTTCGGAAGCGGCTCACTCAACATCCCCACCTGCAAATCCACTTTCTCAATATCCCCGCCATAGATATCGCTTATCTCTTTCGCCAGTTCCTTATTGCCACCTGTAAGTTGCTCGAAATCCTTTGCAGGTTTCATATGGATGTGCCGGCGAAATGTATTATATCTCGGCACTCCCCTTTCCCTGTCTTTGAGTATATCCACTGTAGCCATATCAAGATGCTTTCCATCAGGCGTCGTCACATCACGCAGAAAATTCGGAAAGTTGTGGATCGTGATCGCACCGGGATACGTAATGCCAAAAGAGTAAAAAATATCCTGAAATGAAAGGCCCTTTTCCATCGGCTTGCGCGCTCTTTCAAAGATCACATCATTCATGTCAGCCGTGTAATTATACGCCCCACTCTTCAGATTGTAAAATGGAATATTATCAGGCAATAAGGTATGAAGCCGATACACCGATACAAACTCTTCCGTCAATGAAAATGGGGCATCATGATGCTCTACCGGCGATCCCGGAATACCACTCATCACTTCTCCTTCACCGATACGTCCCCACATTTTATACAATTTCTCACCCAGCAATCCCCACCAGTTAGCATGCATCGCGATCTGCAATGCAGGATGTGGCAATATAGCAGGCGTCCATTCCACCGTATGGATCTTCGCCATAAGCGCACAATTCACTAATCGCGCCGTATCAAAAAGCTGATCACTACTCCATTCCGGAAACTCCCGCTTGAGATGATCACATATCGCGTTGTGCTCCAGCGCAAATAAGGTGTGTAATAATTCCAGCCCCAACCACCAATTATCTGTAAACCCGGATATCGGAATGCCACGATAATCGCGCGGCAGAAAATGGCCAGACCCATCTGCATCTATGTATAACTTACCATCGATCGCATTGCCCCGGAGAAGATGCGTCTGCTCTTCTGTCGATCCATAGATCTGTGAGCCATCCCACCAATGTGTGTTTTTGTTGCGATACGCCGGATACTTACGGTCTATTTCATTCAATGGCGTATCGGCCATGGTCCGGTGTATTTTCATTTTATCCTCCGACCATGTATCCCCCTCCGCGAGTGGAACATCAATATGTTCTTCATCATTATCAAAATGGCCAAACCAATCATGCACCATAAACTGTATCCAGGGCGCAGCCAGCAGATTGACGATGGTCGCAGGTTTGAACTCTGTACGCTTCATGAGCTTTTCACTGATCAGCCTTGGATTCGGTGTCAGTAGCTCCTCCATCGTCGGCGCGGCAGTGGCTTCCCTGGGCATGTTGCGCCCGAGACGCATACCTGCACAACCCATCAGCGGCATCTTGGTATCATTGAACTTCCCATCCGAATTGCGGATCGAATAATACTTGGCATCCGGGAAAGGGCACTTCTTCAGATCTCCCTGATACTCAGGAGACGGATAGGTGTCATGAAGGTTTTTTGACCTCAGTTCATGCCTGAAGGACAGTAGATTAAGTATGCCGATCCATTTAGGCAGGCGGTGCCAGGCGATTACTTTATTTACACCTTTGAATGTGCTGACAAGGGCGCGTTGAGAGAGGGAGAGTTTCATGAAGAGGAAGCTTTACAGGTTTTGGTGGGACGAATTTAATGTGCCAATGTGACAATTTGCCAATGTGTTGGTTGAAGGCTCGCAATAAATAATACATCGAATCTTTTAATTGGTCGTAGAGACGGCGATTTATCGCGTCTCCATCTCGAACCATCGCGTCTCCATCTCGAACCATCGCATCTCATTCTCGAACCACCGCATCTCCCTCTTAAAAAAGTATTGATTTTTGAACGCAGATCGTCATGATGATCATGATCTGTCATGATTTAATTTCTACTTCTTTTGCCTATTGTATTTTGTTTATTGCTTTATTCCACCACAAATCGTTTCGTCTGGCTCCTTCCTTTTTCATTTTCAATAAAGATGAAATACAATCCGGAAGGCACCTGATCAAAATGCAGGAGTTCATGATTTTCTCCTTGTCGTGTCAACAATTCTTTTTGCTGAATAACATGTCCTAAAAGATCGGTCATATAAAGTTGCGATCGGGTATAATCGCCAGCGACATAATCAATGTTCAATACATTGTGCGTCGGTGATGGATAATAACGTGTGATCGCTAAACCCTGACGTCCGATTCCATGATCTTCAATTCCCACTGTTCCTTCCAAAGCAGTACCCTCTGCAAATACAGTAAAATCAACAGGTGCGTAATTTCGCGAATCACTTGTAGGAACAACTCTGAAGTAATATGTGGTAGCCGGTTTCAATCCATAGAGATTCATTGCAATCAAGGATTCATTAAAACCTGATTTATCTACATCATTCTGAAGACAGGAGAGCGTAGTTAAGTTATCGCATTGTCCTTCAAAGCCCTGCAAATGAAAATTTAAATATTCATACTCATTGGCAGGAGGATCATTAAAATGAATTGTCACTGTCGCATCACCTCCCGTGTAATCAGTGACAAAACTATACCACACATCATATGCATAGTCGGGAGTCTTCTCATCAAATGGATAACACAACCGCACACCCGAATTCGTAGCACCTGCAGTTGATTGAGGACCGGGATCAACAAAATAACCGGGATAGCTTGTGATGGAAGTTGCATTGACACAATCATCATTGACCGGTTGTGATGGCCCTGCTTTAAGACAGAGTGAAAAATCAGCAGCAGCATTATTGTCCAGAGTATACACCTGAAGCCAATAAGTTTGTCCAGCCTCAAGGCCAGAAATGTCATCAATCCAAGGTGAATCAAAACACTCCTGTAAGATTAAATCATTGCAATCACCACGAAAAACCTGCATACCTAAACTACTACCCAGTGTGCGTTCCAAATCGAACAGAACTGATGTATGATTGTCAGGCACTTCAAATTTGAACCACACATCATCATCTGCATTCCCAACACATGATGATATTCCTGATGTTGTGGCTAAGGTAGTACTTGATAAAACTTGCAAACAAATACTTCCTTCAGTTAACGGCAGAAATGAAATAGCCTGAGCACAAAAATCATTATTGACAGGTTGAGGCAAGCTCAGTTCAACCTTGTAAGAAGAATATTCAAATTGTGTCGCATTATAAACGCGAATGAAATATGTTTCACCTTCAATAAGGTCCATGAACATATCTGAACTATTAGTACTTCCAAAGCAATCCAGAAAAGAAAGATTACCACAATCGCCTTCGTATAACTCCAGCACGAGATCAGCATCATCATTATGTCTGAATAATACACGGTCATGTCCAAATGGCACTACAAAACTCAACCACACATCATCATCTGCATAACCAATACAAGCTTTGAGACCTGAATCCGTACCTGAGAGCGTAGAGCCTTCGACACTGACCCAATCGCCATTGACCGGTATAACCGGAAATATCTGAGCGGCATCGCAGTCATCATTATCAGGAGATGAAGGTGGAACTGCAAGACATATTTCAAAACTCGCTTCCTGATTCGGGGACAAAGTATAAGCTTTCAAATAGTACGTCTCTCCTTCAGTAAGTCCATAAAATGCAGCCGGCCTGTTCTCCTGATGACCAAAAAATGTGAGATGATCACAATCACCTTCATACAGCGCCACACCTACAGGTATGTTTAATGTAATGGGTGTTGTCTTCACTATGATTCCAGACTGACCTGCAGGCATGACGAAACTGAACCAAACCTCATCATCATAAATAAAGACATTAGATGATATGAGTGTGCCTGTAGCACCCGTTGTGTTCGCTACCATTGTTGCACATGATCCATCTGTAGGTATATCCGGAAATGCCAATGCACCTGAACAAAGATCATTGATGGGATGCAGTGGCGGTACTTTCAAACACATATCAAACTTAAATGAATTTTGATCATGAGTAAATACGCGAAGAAAATATGTTTGTCCAGATGTCAGATCAAAAAGGCGCAATGACTGAAAATTATAATCACTCACACAATGTTTCGAAATGAGATTAGCGCAATCACCTTCGAACAATTCGAATCCTTCCAAATGATGACTGTTTTCAGAAATAAAATCAGCAAGCAATTCTGTCTCACCATCAGGCACGACGAATGTATACCATAGATCATTGACCGGATTACCACAACCTAAAATACCTGAATCAGTAGCCCATGTTGTATTGACGGATACTGACGAACATGAACCATCTGTTGGAATCAGTGGAAAAGAAATGGCTCCACTACATTCGTCATTGGATGGAGGAGGTGGTGGAGTTTTCAAACAAATATTAAAGTCAGAAGACACTCCAATATCTGCAGTATAAACATCCAAAAGATATCCAAACCCTTCTACGAGGTTATTAAACTGGCCGGACTCGGAAGGCACATCAGAACAGAGATAGCTGGCATGTGATCCACAACCATCATACAGACAAACGACATGCTGCGTATTGCCGCTATTCGTAGTGATTTCATACAACAATCGATCTGCACCCGGAGGCACAACGAAATAATACCAGAGATCATCATCATTATATCCCGGCAATGGCGCATTTATAGAACCGGTAGCTCCAGCAGTATTAACCTGTACAGTTGCGCAGGTTCCATCAGTTGGTATCACCGGAAATGAAAGTGCATCTTCACATTGATCATTTACTTTCATAGAAATCGTCGGCGTGATGGCCACACATATTCCACCGATATTGCCGGAGATTTTATCATCATGATCCCAAAAGCGGATATAATAACTGCCGGGAGGCAATGCGAAATCGATGATCTCAGGCATCTTATCAGACGAAGTAGCATCATCATTGCAACCGATCAGATCAAGCTGATTACAATCACTCACTTTTCTATACAATGCCATAGCCCCATCCTTCACTGCATAATTACCGGAACCTGCAGAAGACCTGATGACGAGATCAGCTTTGTAGGTGATGTCAAATTTGTACCAAACATCACCGGTTGTATATGATCCGCAACCGGGATCAGTAGCAATATTCGATGCACTGGCAAATGCCCATGCAATAGGATCATCCGGCGTGCATTCATTAGCATTGTTGACTGGAACAAGAGTGATGGCTCCGCATGGATCATCATTGGACGGTGACATCAATACACGAAGACAAATATCATATTGCGCTGAAGTAGCCTCGCCTGGTGTAAACGTGCGTATAAAATAAATCTGTCCCGCAGTCAGATTTGGAAATATACCCTGATCACTTGTAAAACATCCTACTGCAAACTGATCATCACACGTACCGCGAAAGAGTTGAATAATCTGTGAAGCAGGTTCACCATTAGCCGTAATTTGATATGCAATCTTTGATATACCAACAGGTACGATAAAACTAAACCACACATCATCATCTGCTTTTCCATCACACACATCGAGGAGACTTCCTGTAGCTCCTTCAGTATTGACTGAAACACTAGCACAATTACCATCAACAGGTATGTCAGGAAAAGGAAGTGCAGTAATGCAAATATCGTTTGGTGAAGTTGAGATCGTCGGCAAAGCAGATACACAGATGCCGCCGATATTTCCGGTCACACCATCCGCATAGTCCCAAACTCTGATCAGATAATCACCGACAGGCATGGCCAACTGTTCGATTTGTGGCATTGTACCCGGACCTGCATCATCATCACAGAAAAGAAAGTAGTATGGCCCATCACAAGCATCAGCTTTATACAATGCCATTGCAGCATCTTTGAATGTATTCGGTCCTGTCCCTTCGGCTGTCCTGATCGTAATATCCGAAGCTTCTGTGAGTGTAAATTTAAACCACACATCACCTGTTGTATAACTGGCGCAAGGCGGATCTTCAATGCCTGAAGTAGCAGTAGCATTAGTCCAGAAGTACGGATGATCCGGCATACAGGTTGTATCACTTACGACAATAAGTGCTATAGCATTACATGGGTCATCATTTTGTTCCTGAAATAAAATGACAGGCTGTGCTGCAACACAGATACCGCCGATATTTCCAGAGCGTTGATCATCATTATCGAAAAACCTTATGAAATATTTTCCGGGCAATTGGGATGCTACATCAAGTTTGGGCATAAGATCTGAGCCCTGGTCATCTGCACAATAAATCTCAGTAAATGTCCCGTCACACGCGTCCGAACTATATAATGAGAATGCGCCGTCAGTGATCGCTTCTGCGCCGCTACCTTCTATTGTTGAAATAGATATATCTGAAGTATCTGTCAATACAAATGAAAACCAAATATCTCCGGTCGTGTAACTTCCACAGCCAGGCAAATCAATACCACCGGTTGCCGTTGCATTCGTCCAGCTTACAGGAACAGAAGGTGTACAGGTTGCTCCATTGATGACATTCAGTAGTATCGCTGAGCATGGATCATCATTGGCGGTACCCGATAGCGAAGGACTGGCAGCAACACAGATTCCTGCGATATTGCCCGAAGTCTGATCATTATAATCCCAAAAACGAATGTAATATGTGCCTGCCGCCTGAGCAGACAATTGAAGTTGTGGCATATTAGCAGCCCCATCATCATCATCACATTCTAAAAAATGAAAGGCATCAGTGCAATTCTGATCATTGTAATATAAGGCCATGGCACCATCTTTAATGGCATCAGGTCCGGTTCCTTCAAGTGATGTAATGAAAATGTCTGAAGGCTGAGCGATCGTAAATTTGAACCAAATATCTCCTGTGGAATAATCAGCACATCCCGGATTGGGGAAACCTGGTGTAGCTGTGGCATTGGTCCAGGTGTAAGGATTAGAAGGAGTGCATTGACTACCGCCACCTACTGAAAGTACAATAGCACCGCAGGGATTATCATTGGCGGGCTGTGCATGCATGTTAGTCACAGATATAAAAAAAAGAAAGACCAGAAAGGGAACCAGTGTCGTGCTTTTGAAAAGCATACCTATGGAATTAAGGATGTGAATGAATACGAAAGGGTGCCAAATGGAGACAACTTACCATCAAAGGAGTTGCTAGCTGGCATAAAAAAATAAATATACCATTTCTCTTTTAGGAAGCCAATAAAGGGACCTTTATTCGTTTCGAATGACAATTTTTTGGAAGTAATTCCTAATATTTCCAGTGATGGATACGATATAAAGTCCATCAGGCTGGTGTCCCAAATCAATGATTTCCTTCTTTGTTGTCATATTCTTTTCAAATACCAATTCGCCGGTCGCTGAATAGATTTTTATCCTTGAGGATTCATCAATATGTCCTGTAAACAACACTGCAAAGTTCCCGTCAGAAGGATTAGGATAAACCGTCATGACAGGATCTGGTTTTATATCTTCAATTCCTGTTAGTGTCGACACCGTGATATATATTGTATCTGCATCACATTCATTACTTGCGATCAGCGTGGCTATCCAGACACCATCAGGATAAATATGAACCGGATTTTCCAATGTACTGGTGTCGCCATCATCAAATAACCAGAGATAACTCGCAGCATTTGTTGATGAATTCAGAAAAAATACTTCATAGCCATTATACACAAAATCACCACCTGCATGTACTTCCAGATCCTGATCATTGAATACTGAATCCCTGATCCCTTCACTCATGTTGTAATAGGTACCACTGGGTGATAATTGCAGATTCAATGCACGTACCATATAGGTATACATGCCCGACGTAATCAAACATGTGTCAGTAAATGATGTACCTGTAACAACTGATTTATTAAGGCGAATAAAATCTTCCATCTGATCTGTCTTTATATACACATTATACCCCAGGACCGGATCGACAGAAGCTGTCCATGAAATATCAGCATTATTTCCATTCAGCGCGACATCCACTTTTGAAACCGGAGCAATGACATCATTTCTCAGGGAAGGATCACCCATGAACGCCATGTGCACAACACGCGCACCAAAATTTGAAAAATACAATCCATTATTGTTTTGAGAAAGACGGACATCATATCCAATATTTTCACCAAGACCCATATGATGAAATTGCCAATGAGGCCTTCCACTCCACACATTCGTTAATGTCTTACCCTGCGCCAGTGGAGCTCTCAGAAAATTATCCTGTGAATCCCAATCGCCAAAATAGCTGCCAAACAACATTGTAAAGACACCTTGCAGATTAGCGTTTGCAAAATCAGTAGTATTCCCTATCCCACCGGCTCCCTGATACCATCCACCACCACAACCATATGACCACAGATAACTGCTATCAGCCATTGTGGCAAAGTAATCATCAGCTTTTACATTGTCATGTCCAACCAGCGGGCCAAAATTTTTCCATCCGCTGGCCGCAAATGCTTCTGCCCCGAAATATCCAAAATTGTCATCCACCACGCCACGATGTATGGCAGTGAAATTTTTCTTTCTATAATCATGATCCTTATTGAGATAATTTCTCAGCAATTGCAATTCTGAAGAAGCGAATGAAGGCATGTCATTAAAATCAACTCTGCCTACCTGCAATTCAAGATCACTGGGTATGAAACCCTGATCATATTTTCCATCGCCAGGAACATTGTGATTGCGTGGATCTCCGGCAGTGATATTATTTACTGCCACATCTGTCCACATGCCATTCACATCTCCATAAAAAACATCTGCCGGATAAGCTCCGGTATGATCACCATGTCCATCCACATTGATCTCACCACTATATGGAATCGGTACATGCCCTAATATTAAAATTGCTTTTGTGACGGAAGGAGCTTTGTTGTATGTGGAAATAACAAATCCTTTTACATCAGGTACCGCAGCAGTGCGGGACACATTGTGCTGGACCACTCGCCATCCATCTCCAATCAGATCATCCGTCAACCTTGTGATTTCAAAAACAAGAGAATCAGAAAATGAATCGTCTACCAAAAGAATAATCACACCTCTGTTTTCGATAGCCGGAATTTCGATTCCTGCATTGATGTATCCATAACCCGTGTAGGAGGCTGATGTTCGCAATACCTGGTATTCATAAGAAATACCTTTCACTACTGTAGAGTCAGTAAATTCTGTGGCGCTCCCGGGTAAAGTAGAAATGACAGCGCCCCATGCCGTACCAGCTTTTAGTTTACGGTATACATAATGTTGTGTTGCTCCGGCATTAGGTGTCCAGGTTAATGTGATACGCGGAGGGGAAGACTGAACGACTGCACTCAGTTCTACGCTTGCATCCTGACACGATTGTGCATTCGCCCTGGTGCCCAACAAAATGAGTGCTGAAACGAGGAAAAATTGATAGGAAAATAAAGGGAGTCTCGATGTTTTCATTTGATAGTGATTGAATGGTGTTGTAAAATAAGAAAAGTTAGGGAAAGATGGGGGCTGAGATGATATTCTTCCACAAATGGGAGACGCGATAAATCGACGTCTCTACAACCTGGAAAATACTATGAATTATTATTCAAGAATCTTATTTAAATGGTCGTAGAGACGTCGATTTATCGCGTCTCAATGATCGTGAGCAAACGATACATATATCGAAGCAGAAGATGTCTGAATAATAATTCCACCAGTTTGGTAGGCATCATTCATCTTTGAAAATGGTCACAGATCCTGACCTTAAACCTGCTGAATAAGCCTGTATTTGGATATTACCCGGGGTATCGCCTGTCTTAATCATGATCACCGCTTTCCCATAAAATAATGAAACATGGTCGGATTGAAATGATTCGTTGGATTGGGGATTTCCGTTACCCAAACCTGCGATGCTGCCATTACCCACAATATTAAATTTCACAAGATTATTTGCTAATGGACATGGATATCCAGTATTGTCTACAGCTTCAATGGTGATGTAAATCAAAGACATACCGTGCGCATCTACCGTATCTCTGTCAGATATAAGTCTTAGCTCATAGGGTTCACCTGCAGTCTTTATACTTTCTTCCCCTATTTTCTCCCCTTCCTTGTAAGCAATGGCTTTTAATTCACCCGGTTCGAATGTCACATCATTCCACATGAGTCTGAAACGTTCTTTTGAATTCTGCGAATCCGGAACTTTACATTTCGTGCCCAGTGATCGTCCATTGAGAAAAAGTTCAGCACAATCTCCATTGGTGTACACAAAAACAGGGATTGTTTTTCCTTCCATGCCAGGCCAATTCCAATGAGGTAAAATATGCACCGTCACTTCATCCGGCTTCCAATAACTTTTATACAAATAATATCTGTCTTTTGGCAAACCGACAAGATCAAAAATCCCAAAATATGAACTCACGGAAGCTTCGGCATCCGTCATCCCCATTTTTTTGACAGCATTATTTTCATAAGGCGTAGGCTCACCGAGATAATCAAATCCAGTCCACACAAATTCACCGGCCACATAATTTTCTTCCTGTTGCCACATAAAATCATCATCGGGGATTTCAGCCCAGTCAGGCGCATTGAGATCATAGGAACTTACCTGTAGCGATTTTGTAAAATCTGTTTTCTTTTCCGGTAAGGGGAATTCATAGAAACCTCTTGTGCTGACAGTAGATGCAGACTCCGATATAATCACTGCTTTATTAGGTTCAAGTTGTCGTGCGAGATCATAGCGACGTCCATAGTTCCAACTATGTACATCATAATAATCAAAATGACGGAGACGTGCGCTGTTGCGGCTATCACAGACTAGGGTGACCGGTCGAGTAGCATCATATCGTTTGACATTATTGACCATCGTGCGCAATTTATCAAAGCCACCATTGATATTCCATTGCACATCGCCTATTTCATTTCCAACACTCCACAGAAAAATACAGGGATGATTGCGATCACGTGTCACAAAATTTTTAACATTACGCTGCGAAAATTCCTGAAAATCTGTTTCGGGAAGTATATCTGCTTTCTGATCATACTTGTCAAATATTTCATCGAGGACCAAGATGCCCATTTTATCACAGAGCTCAAGAAGTTCAGGTGCCGGGACATTATGGCTTGTGCGGATAGCATTACAGCCCATACCTTGCAGTAATTGCAACTGTCGTTCCATAGCTCTTGGATAAAATGCAGCACCAAGAGGGCCCTGATCATGATGGAGACAGACACCTTTTAGTTGCACGCGTTTATCATTGAGATAAAAGCCGTCATCTGCAGTGAAGCGGATGGAACGAACTCCAAAAGTTGTATTGTTCGTATCCAGGATTTTATCACCTTTCTGACGATGGTTTTCAGTGTATACAAAACGCCATTATTCACTTCCCATTTTTCAGGATTCGTCAATGTGAAATTCGTTTCGAAATTATTGTGGAGTCCGGCCCCTATTTTTCCTTTTGTTTCTTTCGTTGAAATTTCCTTTCCATGCGGGCTGATGATAATTTGTTTTACAAAAATCTCATCTTCGGTATTCGGAGATTGATTGACTACGGAAGTGATCACATTGACGCTGGCATAATTTGATTTAATGATAGGTGTTGTGATTTGTGTTCCCCATATTTCAGCATGAACAGGCTCAACAACTACCAACTGAACTTTCCTGTAAATACCTGCCCCCGGATACCAGCGGCTATCATGTGATCTGGTGTCGGCATGCACTGCAAGCATATTGTCGCCATTCACTTTCACTAAATCGGTGATATCAATAAAAAATGAGTTGTAACCGTAGTCCCATTTTCCTGCCAGCACACCGTTGACATAAATCTGGGGAAATGCCATCACACCATCGAATACTAAAATGATCCGTTTTCCTGAATAAGCAGAGGGTACATTTAATTTATACCGATACCACCCTTCTCCTTTCCATGGAAGTTTTCCAGTATTTCCGTCGCCATTGATATTGAAAGGACCTGCGATTGCCCAGTCATGCGGGATCGATACGGTCTGCCACTTAGCGTCATCAAAGTCTTTCTGAAACGCATTCGGAATTTCTCCTAATGCAAATTTCCAATTGGATTGAAGGGTGATGATTTCACGATTCTGGGAAAAACTTAAAAAAGATACTAAAGAAAAAAAAAGAGCAAAACAGGTTCGTATGCGCATGATAGCAGATTGAATTGAAAAGGAGAACAGGACTAAAATACACAGATTATCAATCAAAAATCAATTTACCCGTAGCCACTATTTTTTTATCCTTTTCCAATTGAAAAATATACATGCCGGGCACAAGGTTCTCTTTATCTATCCGGATCTCGCTATCTGTTACGTTCTCAATTTTTCTAATTAATCTGCTTTGTGTATCAAACAACACAAGGGTATACGCCACATGAGCGGAATTTTCAAACTGGATTAATGTAAATTCCGTAAACGGATTTGGGAATGCTGAAATCAATATTCCAGGCCCTGGATTCGGCGCAGATGAGGTCACTCCGAGTGAATCTGTCTTAACAAGATATAAGTCACTTTCTGAATCATTACCTATTATTCTGGTTGTGGTCCCCAGAATGACGAATCCATGATCAGTAGTCTGTTGAACTGAAACTCCATCACTTATTTGGTTTTTTGGATAGACATTGTCCCACTCCATCTCACCTTCTGAGTTTGTTTTTACGGCATACATATCTGCGGAATGATTATCAATGTCATATTTCGTTCCACTCAATATATAACCTCCATCACTGGTGGGCTGAATGCAATAGCCGATATCCTGACCATCACCACCAAAATTTTTGCTCCACTCTTCATGACCTGAATCATCAGTTTTGATCATTAAGAGATCCTGGACATTGGATTGATTATCCCCAAGGATTACGAACCCCCCATCCGGTGCGATACATATGCTTCTTCCCGATTGAGCATCAGTCGTGCCATATGTTTTTGTCCAAAGTGTATCACCGGCCGGATCAATACGAAGTAGATACACATCACTTCCTGTGAGGGTTCTGTGATTGGTCTGTCCGACTATGATATAGCCGCCATCGGAAGTTTGTTTAACTCCATTGCCGAACTGCGCTCCTATTCGCTCGTATGTTTTTATCCATTCTTCATTTCCATCAGAATCCGTTTTTATAAGCAAAACGTTTTCTTCAGGATGTCCTCCATTAAATCCGGCGATAATGAATCCATCGTCAGCAGTTTGTTGAACAAAACGGCCTACATCCCTGATGACAGAACCTCTATATAGTTTAGTCCATAGTTCACTACCCTGCGCATCCGTTTTTATTAAGGCTACGGAATCATTACCGAATCCGGAAAACGCACCACATAAGATGTAGCCGCCATCCCGAGTTTGTTGAACAGAAAGGCCAAGATCATAATTTTCTCTGCCGAAGGTTTTATCCCAGAGTTTTTGTCCATGTTGATCCGTCTTCACCAGGTAGAAATCCCATGCCCCTTGTCCAAAACTTTCAGTTTCACCAAAAAGAATATATCCACCATCTGATGTCTGCTCTACGGACAAACCAAAATCATGCCTGGACCCCCCAAATGTTTTTTGAAAAGTTATTTGCCCATGAACGACCCCATGCAACAAAAGGAAGAAAAAGAAACATCCGTATAATTTTTCAGGGAAATTTTTCATTAACCATATTTCAGATGATGTCAAGGTATAAATTAATTCACAAACAGCAGAATAGGTCGCGGTGTTCTCACCAAATTTATAGTTCCTTCCTATACACTCAAAAAAATGAAAATCCGAAAATCTTTCTCTCCCCTTTCAGTTCCTCAGTCGAAGCACACTTCTTCCCTACTTCCCTACTGCGGCATACTCGGCCTCACTTCTATCTTACTCGGCAACGTCCTAGGATTTAATTTTAATAAATCGACAACCATATCGCCGATATCCTCAGGTTGAATTTTCCAGTCATCTTTTTCATTTGGAACATGACCATTGAAGTACGTGGCCACCGAACCAGGCATGATGGTCGTCACTTTGATTCCATATTTCCGTAAATCAAGCATGACCGCCTGCGTAAATCCCACGAGTCCGAATTTGCTTGCATTATAAGCAGCACCATTGGCGAAAAAGTTTGTGCCCGCGAGACTGGCCATGGTGATGAGATATCCTTTGCTTGCTTTGAGCGCTTCAACGGTGGCTTTGACTGTATTAAATACACCGGTGAGATTGGTATCGATCACTTCATTCCATTTTTCGAGTGACATGGATTCAATAGGATCGAAATGACCTACGCCGGCATTAGCGATCACGACATCCAGTTGGCCCCAGGTTGCCATGATCTCTTTCATGCAGGATTCCTGGCTTTTCGCATCCCGAACATCACATATCAAACCTAAAGCATCTGATGCACCCAATTTGATAAGCTTGCTGGCTTCTATTTTCGCTTCTGCAGCATTTCGACCTGTAATGGCGATGCGCATCCCTTCGGCTGCCATGCGCTCTGCAATACCCAGACCGATCCCCTTGGTACCGCCCGTGATGAAAGCTGTTTTATTGTGTAATGAATTCATAATTTGGAATTTTAAAGAACAATAATGCAAAAATTAGTTTTTAGTTGTTGGTTGTTAGAAAGCAGACAAGTTGTTTACTTTTAAGAATTGGGTTTGTATTTGACTCAAACACCTTAAACTATTGACCAGTCCACGTTTCGACAACGAATAACCAATAACTTTACAAATATCCAATAACCAATAACTTGTCTAACTTCCTACAACCAAATACGAACAACCTAGTTTAGATGTTGCACAATTCCTTTCAGCTTTTCATTAGTGTCTTGTCGATCAGTATTCTTCATGCCATTTTACCAAACCATTGGTTGCCTGTAGTCGCGATATCAAGACAGCTAGGATGGACGGCAAGAAAGACAGCCGGTATCACCATGTTGGCAGCCCTGGCCCATTCACTGAGCACGGTGATTATAGGCATTCTGCTTGCGCTTGGTGGATTGACGTTGAGTGGTATCCTACCCTACTTTCGGTTCATAGCAGCAGGAATACTTGTTATCCTTGGGTTATTATTTGTCTGGCGGCATCAGCACCATATGCATTTTCATCTTCGCGAACTGAAAGTAGAAGCACATCCGAAAATGGGCTATATCCTTGGTTCGCTTTTGCTGGCGATGTTTTTGTCACCGTGTCTTGAAGTAGGCGCACTTTTTCTGGTGGCAGGGACAGATGGAATGCACACCACACTGATTGTAGCTGCTATCTATACGGTCACCTCTGCACTGGGCATGACATTATTTGCCTGGCTTGCGCTGCAGGGTCTCAAGCGTTTTGACTGGCATAAACTTGAGCATAGTTCGGGATTGATTTCCGGGATTATATTGATTGCGACGGGGGTGATGTTCCTCATTTTCCAGTAGAATCAGAGCTACATTGGGACCCCTTAAGTGGCCACTTTAAGGGATCCAAAAACCTATTCTAACTATCAGATTATCAAACTGTTAAACCATCGTGGCACGACAAGTCGTGCCACGACAAGTCGTGCCCCGATGGTCATCCACGTGTAAAAAACATATAATAACAAACCCCTGT
>JBBSAQ010000074.1:0-21550 GCA_038252065.1 Chitinophagales bacterium | reverse complement strand
GTCATACTTTATAAAAAACAACACATTCGTATCTTGCGCATAATTATAGCCGTGGGTAACCAGGTTACCTTCACTATCCAGGCTCAGACTTTGAAACCATGTTTCATAGCTGTTAACTGAATCCGTAAGTCCTTTAATGATTAATGGATTACCATCTAAATCTGTCTTCACGAAAAGGGCACCCGCATTGTACGGCCAAACACTATCTGCAACAATTCCGGTTATATAATAACAACTGTCTGTGACAACAATGCTATTGAAAATAGAAGTCCTATAAGGCAAAAAACTATAAGTCCTATTGATCGTATTTCCCTGGGCCTGGACATCTTTGCCCAGCGCCCAACAAAACACTATGCATAATATTGTCACCTTCATCATCAATCAATTTTAAGGATGATTAACGTAATTTATTAGATAACTAATGAATCCATTAATAAGCACTATTTACCTCTTAGTCATCGGGTCCGCTTAAGTGCCTAAGTGGTAAACCTATTTCCTTTCGCTGCCCCCATCCCCTGTGTTGCCCATCGCTCTGCCTATACGCGCAAACCCCGGGGCGACCTTTCCCACAAATGAATTTTGAACTGCTTCGTTAGCTTCAAAATTCGTTATTCGTTATTCGTTATTCGTTAATCTAAGTGGCTTCCTCAGTGATCTTAAGTGCCTAAGTGGTAAACCTTTTTTCTTTCGCTGCCCCCATCCCCTGTGTTGCCCATCGCTCTACCTATACGCGCAAACCCCGGGGCGACCTTTCCCACAAATGAATTTTGAACTGCTTCGTTAACTACAAAATTCGTTATTCGTTATTCGTTATTCGTTATTCGTTACTCATTACTCATTACTCATTACTCATTACTCGTTACTCGTTACTCATCATTCGTTACTCATTACTCGTTACTATTTTTCATCTGGTTCGAAATCTAATACAATAGAATTCATACAATATCTTTTCCCGGTAGGAGGCGGGCCATCATCAAATAAATGTCCGAGGTGCGCACCACATCGTCCGCATAGAACTTCTGTACGCTCCATGTTATATGAATGATCATCTGTATATTCAACAGATTTTGGTCGTATCGTTTCAAAAAAACTAGGCCATCCGCAGGTGCTCGCAAATTTCGAATCTGATCTGAATAGCGCATTTCCACATGCAGCACAATAGTACGTACCGATCCCTGTCGCATTCCAGAATTTACCTGTGAATGCTTCTTCAGTCTCTTTGTTGCGTGCTACCTGGTAAACGCTGTCCGGCAAAACTTTTTTCCATTCAGCATCAGAGACATGGAGCACGGTGGTGTCGGTACGTGAGTAGTATGGATTGCCGGGATGATTGGTATCCATTGAAGTTTTCGAACCTGAATCCGCCAAAACCGCTTTTTTATTGCAACCTAAAAAGGGTAGCAGCAGAATGAAGAAGAGGATGGTTTTTTGGAACATTTTTGAGTTACTTTTTTGAATAAAATAGATCTGTAAACTTAAGATATTTCTACGGGCTCGTGAATCCATTGAGGTTGTTTGTTTGCCTTAACGCCTAATGTTTTTGTTTTTCATACCGGTCTATCAACATAGACAAATGGTGTACACGTCTATTGAAATAAATCTGGACTATAATCACTATTGGGATGCCAAAGACCCATTGAAATAGGACAGGGCCCAAATAAGCACTACCACAAATGAACGATGAATATGGTGGATCTAAAGCGAATGTGATACGCCAACTCACGATTGGATAGAGCATCATTAAAATTGTAAAAAACGTAACTGAAAAAGCAGAAAAAATATATGACACTTTGGGTATATTGATCTTTCTGATCATAGTATTTATTAATATCTGACCCAATATGAATACTAAGGTTTCGATCATGGTATACTATTCTTATTTCTCTTGCTCAGATAATGATGCCAGCAAAAATAGGCAGCAAGCGATCTCAATGGTTTCCATTTCGCTGATAAGATTATGATCTCTTCTTTAGCGTGTATTCCGGTAAGTTCCTTTACGGTATTGATCACTGCAATATCACCCAATGGAAAAATATCCCTGGACTGAAGACAAAACATAAGATAGATATCGGAAGTCCAGGTGCCAATTCCTTTGATAGCCGTGAGCTGTGCACGCACGTCAGACTCATCAAGATTAGACAATTCGTTAAGATTTAATTTTCGCTCAAGGATGGCTGTCGAAAGCTCACGGAGATATTTTGTTTTCTGTCGGCTTATCTGGCAAGCTCTCATTTCTTCATCCGTTAGCCTAAGGATTTCAACTGGTGTGAATTCTTTTATATACCCATTCAGCTTTTGAAAATGTGCATTTGCAGAAGCTAAGCTTACCTGTTGTTCTAATATGGTTTTGCTTAAAGAAACAAAGCCCTGTGGTCTTGACCAGTTTGGCGGTGAACCATACTTCTCATAGATAGAAGAAAAGATCTCATGCTGACTTGTTAGTCTTTTTATGTCTTTAGCATTGACGATATCAAGCATAACCTTCAATTACTCCTTCACAATCTTTTTTACCATATGATAGCCATCTACTTTTATAGCTATGAAATAAATACCGGAAGGGAATTGATGTACATCAATTGCGGTATTGTAGGCGTCCTTAAGGTCATGATCAATTTTTTTTAAAACTAAACGACCATTACTGTCCATGATTGACAATTCAACATCTTTCCAAAGCTGTTTCCGTAGGCCAATTTCAAAAGTTGAATGAAATGGATTCGGAAAAATGGAAATATCAGACAGTTGCTGATTTTCATATATACCTGTCGTTGTACCATATTCATAAGCACCTATATCAATCACTCCTCCAATGATGGATCGTAATTTTAAATCTGAAGTATAAGACTGATACATGCTCACCGGAGTCAATGCATAACCCGTATTGGTAAACCCTGCATTTGTTCCCGCATTAATTGCCTGTAAAGCGTTTTCAGTCAATGAATAATCACCAATCGATGGATCCGTAAACCCGAATGCCATGTAATCGACACCCCATATATTATGTGATGTATCAAGTGATGCAGGTATGTTGGCGGAAAACATTGAATTGCTTGCCCCCGGCACCGAAGCAAAAATATTATTGTACACTTTAAATGTGTTGATACCTGAAGCAGGAGATATATTGAAAAACCGAGCATTGCCACCATATTTATTGATGACCGTGTTGTTGACAAAATAAAAGTCTTCAAGAGTATTCGTTGCTGCGTCATAGCTGATGATACCGTGATTGGCGCCTGCAGGACCTTGTATGATGATATTGCCCATGATGATATTTAGCCCGCCCTGAGCTATGTTTAATTCCCAACTACCATATCCATTATCTTCTTCGTCAATGAGATTGTACAGAATAAAACTACGTTGCGCTCTTGTCTTTAGCGAATTTCCTTGACCCCGGGGATGGTGGAAGTAACAATTCATCACCAGCAATGTATCTGCACTGGCACTGATATAAATGTTGTGTTCATATCCCGAATAGTTTGGATCGTTTGGGAGTTCATAGCCATTGTTAAAAAACTCAGAATTGAGGATCACGACATTACTTGTGCTGACACTTCCGTGGCCTTCGAGTATACCATTTTGACAGTTCATGAACTTGCAGTTCTTAACTGTGATATTATTTGCCTGGTAGCGGATACCTGCGCCATTAGCTCCATCACCATCCGAAACTCTCGCGCCATCGAAGATTATGTTTTCAATATATACATTATCTGAAGCGCCAGGGGATTCGAAGACCCAGATTCCTTTGCCATTTGGAATGTCGCCCGAGTATTGTAATACTGCGCCACTGCCCAGACCAATAAAGCTCAGCTTATTTTTCGTCCATTTTGTGGCATCATTGAGATAGGTACCTGCATCCAGATAAATCGTGTCTCCATCCTGAACCAGGTTTTTGATTTGACTGGGTAGGGTATAGGTGCGCGTCGGACCGATGTTCCAATGGTTTGCAAAGGCGCAGGACCAGAGGAGTAATGAGAAGAATAGAATGGGTAGTGTTTTCAATTCGCGGGTTATTTACCCATGTAAGATCTATATTTTAGATGTAACGCTGCTTGTCATCATTAATGCAAGAGACCTTGTATTAAAAATATAAATTGTTAAGCTTAGGCTAAGCCTAAGCGTCAGTAAAACTCCGTTTTGCGAATTAATTGGATTTTAATTAAAACGGAGTTCTGTGTGACACTTTTGTTATTGCTATTGATAGAAGATTTTAAACGCCGCAGTCAGATGATCAATTTCGGTATTGAGAATATAAATACCCGGAACAAGTGATCTGTTCAAATTCAATGAATGCTGCCCGGTTGTATATTCTTGTTTTGGAAAAGTTGAAATCATTTGTCCGTTCAGATCAAATACGTGGAACTTGATCGATTGTGGTTGTGTCAATGCGAATACGATTTTTTGATCTTGTGCTGTTGTGAATACATTGAGACCAAAACGATCAGCGATTTCCTGCGTACTTGTAGTCAGGTTAACTTCGAATGGATCAGCATGGCAATCATCAATGATATAATATGAGGTAAGTACATTGTCAACATCTGCAAATTCACTTTCAAGAGGTTTCTCTGAAAAACAAACATTACCATAAGTTCCGTTTTTCATACTGAACGCGATTTGATACAATATTGTACCATCGGATACCGAAGTTCCCTGCAATGTCGGATCATACCAGAGTGAAGTAATCACACCCGGAATACCACCATAAAAATTGTCTTCTGTGAGTTGTGGCAGGTTGATGTTTTGAATTCCTGCAAATGTCAGCTTATTCGTGTCATAACTTACGCTGTACTGAATAGAGATCAGATCGGTGAAATGATCTGTGACTACATCATAGACAACCTGGTTGCCACTAACATGTGGATTTGTGATTTTCATGACCAGGTCTTCTGCGTTAATTCCCATCGGAATTAAAAATGCAAATATGTAAAGTATTGATTTCATGATATGTGGGTTTATAATGCTGATATGCGTTGATGAAAATAGGGGAAATAAGTGAATATATCAAAAATCAATCCATAAGCTGGGACGCTTAAATTACAGGGGAAAGTCTGGATTAGAAATCTTCATTTACTTCTTTAGCAGACAAGTCGGCTTTTTTTTTGTTGAACGTGAACGCCGTGGATGGTCTTTGTTCTATTGCCGCAAATTGCGGAGGATAGAGCTTTTTTTTGGCGTCAAGTTGCTTCACTTTCTGATTAATTCAATCTGTTATTACGTTTTCGTCACTTTGGTCTTCAGGAAAATATCAGAAATGCCTGAAGAAGCCACGTAATACCATGCCTAAAGGATAATATTTTTTACATTTAGGTATCAATTCTTCGATCAAACTATCATTTTATTTCATGCTCCTTCAAACCTCTATTATGAAAAAATTCTGTACTTTTTTCTTTGCTATGGGGATCTCCATTGTGAGTTTCAGCCAGGCCATTACAATTAATGCCGGTGATGTGCCTCTTCCGGCACCGATTGTCAACTTTGATAACCTCTATGGGACCAACGCGGGTAATCCGATAGCTGGCAATGATCAGCAATGGAATTATTCCCCCTATTTCGGTGATACACTGACCACCGCACTCTTTGTACCTGAGACAGATCCGTTTTTCACCTCCAATGGAGTTCAAATTCACATTATGACCTTTAAAGGTCTGACATCAACACTTGGCTATTTTCTTAATTCGGAAATTTCTTTTCTTCCAAGCGGTGTTTATGAAGTGGGCTTAAATATTGACGCGGCTGCTTTTTCACTGTTAGCCTTTACCGGAAACACACTCGACAGCATGATCATACCTGCACAGAAACAAATCTTTGCTTCGGATAAGACGATCATGGAATTTCCTTTTACTATTGGAAGTGGATGGCATAGCTCTACTCGACGGTTTGCTGATTTTAACCTTACGGTTTCGGCTTTTGGTTTGAATCATACGCCAGGACAACATGTATACACGACGGTGAGAAGTGATACCATCGTTGGGTGGGGAAAGATGCGGGTTCATACAAGCAGTGGTCCGAGTATTGAGTACGATGTATTGATGGACAAAGTGCATGAATACAATGTAGACAGCTTTTATCTCGGTGGAGCTCCGGCATCTCCTTTTCTACTTGGTGCTTTCGGAGTTGCCCAGGGACAACATACAAATGAGACATACTTCTATCGATTCAACAGGAAGGGTAATGGTAGTTATCCTTACCTCGCCGGTTTCTTTTATGGTGCTGATGCTTCATACACGACGCTTACTGATGCTTTTATCAATATGAGTGATCTGACAACGGGTAGTAAAGATTTGCCCAATGTTGATTTTTCGACATTAGTATTTCCTAATCCAACCAATAGTGGTGAAATCAACATCAAAATATTCGGTCGTGAAATTAATGCCACAGACTATGCTGTATTCGATCTTCCGGGCAGAAATGTTCAACAAGGGAAAGTTGACAATTCTTCAAATGACCTGATCACATTGTCTTTGAATGACAATATTGGAAATGGAACTTATGTGATCCGTTTGATGAATAAGGAAGGGAAGGAAGTGGTCGTGGAGAAAGTCGATGTCAATAGGCAATAAGCAATTGTCTATTGTTCTCCTCTGATGACTAACTGCTCATACAATCTCTCGAGCATCCCCTCCGGATCATCTGTAAATCCCGGGTGTACGCTCGATGGTTGAAGGATCGTGCTGCGTGTAGCCGTAAGCCAACGAAAACGCCCCGGCATATCCATCATGCCGATGGTGCCGCCTTCAGAGCCACCCTTGCTGATGATATCAAAGGCGCATAGATTTTGTTTCAATTCGGTCAGATCGAGTTTTGGCGCGAATTGAGCCATCAATGTTTCATCCAGCATCCATTTGGCATCGAGGAAATTTAGTCTGGAGCAATACAGGATGACACCTACATTGATAAACTCTTCCCGTTCGACCTGGGGGACGACACGAATGACGGCATATTCAAATAAGTGCTTCTCTTGCATGGTTTGCTTCGTTTATAAAAATCGCAGCATGGGCTAAGCGGGTTGCAAAATATTGAGAATACCGGGCTCTTTGTTCGTCTTTCGAACTATTATCTGCCAGCCATACATCGGGAATCCACGACACGATTTCATTTATTATGTCCGGAGTGAGCAATGATTGTGCTTTTTTATCAGCATCATCCAGTTGTGTAGCCTGCTTCAGCAACACATGATCTTTAATTAATGTAAATGGTTGCTTAGCCTTTTCCTGCCAATCGCCCGAACCATGGTGAAAATAAAGTGAAGCGCCATGATCGATCATCCATAGCTGTTTGTGCCAGTAGAGCATGTTGGTATTCTTTGCCGTACGGTCTACATTCATCAGGAAACAGTCCATCCAGACAATCAATGAAGCCATAGAGGGTTCTATTTTATTGACAGTAGGATCATAGCTGATCGCACCTGACAAATAATGCAATCCAAGATTAAGTCCTACGCTGAATTTCAACAAGTCCTGAATTTCTTCATCACGCTCCATGCGGCCAAAGCCTTCATCAAGATTAGCAAATACGATCTCGGGTACACGCATGCCCAATGCTCGTGCTATCTCACCTCCTAACAATTCGGCGATCAGTGCTTTTGTCCCTTGCCCTGCACCTTTGAACTTGAGAACATACATGAATTCGTCGTCAGCCTCAACGATAGCCGGTAATGAGCCACCTTCGCGAAGGGGCGTGATATATCGGGTGACAGTGACCGTGCGGAGCATCCGGTAAAGGTCGGGATATGTTTTTGATATTCTGAAGATGTACCTCCAAAATCTATTTTATTTCATTGATCTTAATAAAATGTCGACGCCCGGAATACAGCATTTATCCTGTCAAGATCTGATGAAACGTCTGCATCAAAAAAAAAGCAGAGACCGATGTATCTGATCTCTACTTAAAGGATGGATATGTGGGATTTGAATTTAGGATCCTTTCCTGCCTTTCATGACCAGGAAGACGACGATCGCCATAATGAATAGCACAATGAAAATACCAACTCCAACGCCCGCATTGAATATTCCTTCTATGGCTGCGCACGAACTCATGATCATAGAAATGAAAAGAAGAACCATGACTGAAGTGATAATTGATTTGTTCATTTTATTTCGTTTTGATTATGGGAATAAGGGGTAAAAGTGAAAACCTGCCGGTTAATTAATTATCGGATTCATTACCGGTCATCTTCATTGTCGGCATCATCCGCGTCATAATCATAATTTCTTTCATCATCCAAGCCATCCTGATCATCCATATCATCGGACTCGTCGTATGAATCATCTGTATCCCTGTCCTCTTCTGCAGTATCTACATCCTCTCTGTCCTCATCATCTGCTGCGTTAGATTCATCAAGGATCTGCTCTTTTGAGATCGGCTTTTTGCCATTGAAATCTTCATTTGTTTTTTTGTCCGCCATTGGAGACTTAGGACTTTTGATTGGTTTCTTTGCCATGTTTAAATAGGTTTAGTTTAAAGCATTTTAAAGGCCAAAGGTGAGGAGAATAAATGCTGAGATTCTTATATAATTCTGAGAAATTATTATATAATTATTAAGAATTTAAATGAATCCGGGCTTGTTTTTGACATTCGGGAAAATATTGTGCAATGGTTGACGGGTTTTGGTTTCTGGTATGTGTGACTCACGATATTTCGAACTTCATACATCACTATGGAACTGGTAAAAATAATACCTTGCATCATATTCAGATTCCTACAATTGATAATCAGTCCATAATCTAATAACCAGAAACTAAATTTAATGCAGGCTTCTGTTTTAAAAATTTTATTCTTGTCCTTAATGCTGGGTTGTACCCAAAGCAGTAAAGCACATGTGGCTTTAGATTATCCATTAGGCGGTGAGACATTCATTGAAGGACAGACCGTAACCATAAGATGGCACATTGTTGCACAGCATGCGACGTTGAACTGGGATCTTTATTATTCATCCGATGGAGGAGACAATTGGGTGCCTATCCAGATAGATATTCCTCTGGACTCATTAAGTTATACATGGCATGTCCCTTCACTGGCGACATCACAGGGCAGGGTACGCATCATCCAGGATAATCAGGATCAGGATTATCTCGCTATAAGTATGGATTTCTCCATCGTCCCGAATACATCGCCACCTTTTCTTGATGCACCCGCCGTTGATATCATCATAGCGTGTAATGAAGGTACTCAGGAGGTAGAATTGCAATCATGGCTTGATGACCATGGTGGAGCTTTGGTTACAAACCATTGCGGACAACTGATCTGGACAAATGATTTTTTTCTTTTATCAAATAATTGTGGAAATACCGGTGATGCAATAGTGATGTTCACAGCGACTGACGAATGCGGCAGCACATATAGCGTTGCTTCAGCGTATATTATTGATTTGACACCACCGGTGATTGACATACCTCCCATGCGTAAAGTTGTAGAATGTGATGGGCATGGTAATTTACCTGATCTGAATGCATGGCTTGCGAATCATGGAGGAGCTCATGCTGCTGATGCTTGCGGCAATGTCGTATGGACAAATGACTTTTCACCCTTTCTGCAACAATGTGGTGCGACAGGTTCATCTATTGTTTCATTTATTGCCACTGATGAATGTGGGAATAGTGCTTCATCTACAGCTAGTTTCACCATTGCTGATCATGCGGCGCCTGAGATAAGCAGCAATTCACAAGATCTGATATTGGAGTGCGACACTTTAAATGAACAGGATATTAATCAATGGCTTGAAAATCATGGAGGAGCTCAGGCAACGGATTTATGTGGTATGGTTCATTGGAGCCATGATTATACGTCATTAAATCATACATGTGGTTCCTCAGGAAGTGTGATCGTTACATTCACAGCCATGGATGATTGTGGCAATAGTCGTGTTACTTCGGCAATGCTGAGTACCACTGATCATCTTGCACCAGTCATCCAAAAACCGGCACAGGATGATACGATTTTCTGTGGTTTATTCAATCCGGAAGGAATTATCCAAAGTTGGATTGAAATGCATGGAGGAGCTGAGGCAAGTGATTTTTGTGGAATGGTAAGATGGACGAATGATTATCAATGGCTCAGTGATGAATGCGGGAGAACCGGTAGTGCGACCGTGATTTTTACGGCCTCAGATGAATGTGGTAATGGCTCTACGACAAGTGCGACCATATCTTTGATTGATCAAATTCCTCCTGTGATTGATATGGAAGCAAGGGATACAACAATAGCATGTGGTTCACCAAATCAGGATATGATCATTCAACAATGGCTTGATCAGCATGGAGGGGCAAATGCTTACGATAATTGCGGGAATGTTATGTGGGTAGTTGATTTTCCGACTGTAGTGGATGATTGTGATACGACCTTAAGTTATGTTGGGATATTCACAGTTATTGATGATTGCGGCAATACCAGTTTTACGACAGCATCCTTAACGATCATGAGTGAGATCTCTTCATATGAAGTTATTCTTACTGCGCCTGAATTCAATCTTTATCCAAATCCTGTACATGATCTGCTCACAATTGATTTTAGTGAAAATAATTCTAAGCCTCTTCGTCTCTCACTTTTTAATACATGTGGAAAGTTGTTGTGGTCTACCCGGAATTCAGAATCTGTTAGGTCTGTTCAGATGAGTCAATATGAGCCGGGCGTTTATTTTCTTCGGGCTGAAATGGAAAACAGGACGTATATAAAGGCTGTGATAAAGCAGTAAAAGATTTATTTTTTCACCGCTAATGACGCATCGCAAATTAGGCTACCAATGAAACATGTCTGAAATTCGAAAAACGATCCTTAAATTTCTTATTTGATCCGCGTCCTCTTTTTTTAACACTAATGATGTAGAATTAATGTTAAAATAAATAAGCAAAAGCTTCGAGGTCAATCATGAAAAATAATGATGATCATGAAAATCTGCGTTCTCATCTAGCTTGCCGTAAATTGCACAGATTAACGCAAATTAAATTTTTGCGTTTTGCTCTTTGCTATCTCACAAGTGTAACATCTCCCGCAAATGTTTTAATGTCTCCATTCGCTAATTCAACTATACAAACCCATGCCATGACACCCGGCTGCATCTTCTTGCCTCTGAACAAACCATCCCAACCAAAAGAACCGTCTGCCGGAAAATTTTCACCCTGCCAAACACCATTACCCCAACGGTCATAGATCATCAATCTTCTTACTTGTTTTACTTCCCGATTACCAAACGCTGTAAAGATGTCATTGATGCCATCACCGTCAGGTGTAAACACATTTGGAATATAAATATTCACATCACGCGTGATTTCAATACTAATCACTGCGGTCGTCACACATCCATCTTCAGACCAGATCGTCAATGTATAATCAATGGATTCTTCAGGGCTTGCCCATGGCTGAACGCAATCTGTACAACTCAATCCGGCTGCAGGTGTCCAACGCAGAGAGTCCACCATGAAATCAATCTGTGGCACGAGCAACACGCTATCACCATATTGCAATGTGAATGAAGAAGGAAGTTCTACAGGTGGTAAATGAATGAGCGCCACATTGACTGTCAGATCCAAACTATCACAACCACTCACACTATTTTGCCATGCATATGCATAGCTGTCATCTGATGTCGGTGTCACACTTTCACCCCATGGAAGTATTAACGTACTACCTGCACAAATGATCTCATCCTGAGTAGCATGCGCAGGTTCAGCTTCTAATGAGACTTCAACAGGCACCAGATTACTCTCGCAATGATCGATGGAAGGATCATAAGCCATTACATACAATGTGTCATCGTGTGTAACATGCGGCAATAAATATGTTGATCCTGTACCCACTAAATGCTGTCCGCCGGCATCATCAAACCATTGATACGAACCGGAAGAACCTGTAGCTGTAAGCAGGATATCACTGCCCGGACAAAGGAATGCAGGCAATACATATGCTGGCACTGCAAGTTGGCCAAAAGTGACATCGAAGAAGCCTTCTTCAATGACACAATTGTCAATATCACTGATACTCACAACATATGAACCATCCATATTTACAATGATAGAATCAGTTGTAGCACCCGTATTCCAAAGGTATGAAGCACCTATATCTCCCGCCTGCAGTGTAACAGAAGCTCCGGCGCAACTAGTCACAAAATAATCTCCTATCACAAGAGATTTGACTGTCAGATCAAGTGTGACCAGACTATCACAACCATTAATACCGGACAGCATATTCGTGTATGTTCCGGATTGTATCAGATTCTGATTTGCAAATGTGTAACTTTCACCGAAGCAAATAGATTCCGTTAAGAGCGTATTGGCCACAGGATAGAATTGAAGATTTACATTCAACAAGCTATCACAACCACTGGGATCTGCATTTGGAACTGTAACTACTCCTGCCGGATTAGATTTGTCAAAAACCTGCCCATGCACGACAATATTATCTTCAGGACAAATCTTAAACGAGAGTGTTTTAATTGCATCAATCGCTGTTACTACAACTGTATCATGTTTTTCACAACCATCTTTTCTTATAATCACTTTATACGTTCCGGGAACAACTACAATCCGGGTAGGTAACGTAGATCCGTCATTCCATTCATATGTAGCACCGATAACAGTTGCATCCAATAGGACATTTCCTGCATGATTGCACAATATATCATCAGCTAGTGGAACATAATTGGCAAATGGATTTATGATATCCACTGTCAATGTTTTTATAGCGGAAGAATTTGAGAGCACATTGGTCACAGTGAGTGTGATGGAATATGTGCCCGGACCTGGTGGTGTCCATACAGGATTCGCATCTGTACTCGTACCGTTTGGAAATTCCCATAAATATGTAATATCAGTTCCGGCAGTGGACAGGTTTTGAAATGATACCGAATCACAACCCGTGTTCAAGGCAAAGTCGGCAAGAACCTGATTAGGGTCAAAAGGATTAGAGCAGGTCAACGGGTCAGACGGTGTGGCTGTGATCGTCAGCATCAGCAGGCCTTTTAGCTCGGGACTATTATTTGAAGGTCCGGTTCTTTCAGGCATTGATACCTGAACATAATATTCACCAGGTGCCAGACAATTGAGTGTGATGATATTAGTACCCGAAGCGCTGCATACGATCGGTGTCATGGCACCGCACGAGCCGGAAAGTATCCGGTAGGACAGGTCGCTGAGATTGATTGCACTCCCCTGAAAATTTTCACCCAACTCAAAATTGAGATCCACCATAGGACCTGCATTGACAACAGCGTGAAACCAGGTTGTTTTTCTTCCCGGCACGAAAAAACACGAATTGCCATCGGGAAGAAACTCACCTACATCTGTACCTATCGTATGGCAGTCAATCAGTGTTGAACCTATGACAGGATTGTTGTTGACCACATTAATTAGTATGGCATTGCTGCAAAAATCTCCGGGAGAATCTTCCAGTTTAATGACTAGGCGATAGGGTTGAATCGTATCGATACGCAAACAATGGCGTATAAGCAAATAATATACACCCCGGTCAATACATCCATCTATCCATTCATGTCCACCGGTATTGATAGAATCCATTGCTATTTGCATTAATGGTCCGCCCGGTGATGTTTCTGTATAGAGGGTCATATCCTCTACATTTGCAAACCATCCATTTGCAATACCGATCTCCTGAAGTGCGCCATAAAAATGTCCTGTAGAGGATGCTTCGAATCTAAACCATGCTGACTTGCCCGTCTTCATCGTATCACAACCTGGTGGATCGGTTACATTTTTTGTGTAACACAACAATGAGAAATCAACACCCGTAAATGAATCTCCGGGTGTAAGTTTTACGGTTGTGTAAGGCGGTGTAGCCTCCAAAAGTCCATTGATGACATTAGCTGTATTTCGTTCATCGTAGTCAACATTGAATGTCGGCCTGGGGTCATATTTTATGGCAAGGGAAATAGCCTGGTTGGGCAGGTTTGGTGGAATGTTGGTGAATTGGGTATCAAAACTTGCCAGTACATAGTAGCGGACCTGATCACGTACGCAACCACTCTTTGTAAAAACCAGATCAAAATTGTAGGAGTCGCATCCCGGTGATACATGACTTTTGATGAGCTTCAATCCCGGGATGACGACATTAGCCGGATCCATCAAAGTGGTTTGCAGCGTACTCCAGGGTATAGTGCCATCTTCAGTGCTTTCATATACGGCGATGAGTGGTTTGTATATGGGTCCCATAAGCACTGAAGTTCTCAGTGTACATATTCCGGAACCGGATAGTTTAAATGTATACCAGAGATTTCTCCAGGGTTGAGTGGCAGGAGGTGGAGGATCATTTTGTAGAAAAATTGGTTTAGGTACACCCGGAGGTTGAGCATATATGAGGTCATTAAACTGGCCATCACACTGTGTCTCAGTCGGATCGATTACTGTTGCACCGGTAGTGCAATAGAACACATCGCGACTGGGTGCCTGTCCTGGTAATGTAGGATGTGTGTCCAATAGTTTTCCGTCAACGAAAGTATTGGTGGTCGGGACAAGATCAAAATCATATGCGCGCCATGCATGATCAAAACGTGATTCAGCAGCTTCATCGACATAGATCGCCGGAGAGATCACAAGGCCTTTATGTGTGTCATTTGCAAAAATTGCAATTGTATATTTTCCGGGAGGTAAGTCACAAATTTGTCGATTGTCTCTCCAGATACTTATACATGGATAGACAGGTGGAATGGTCAGCATTGAAAGTGGGGACGTATGGATATCAAAAGGATATACCGCAGTATAATATGATTGCGCCAGATTCCGGATCTGGACAAACGAAGGTTTGGTGATTTCAAATACATACATCGATATCCTGTTATAGCCAGGGGCGCATGGTGCCACCGTATCAGGAATAAATGGAAAATCCGGATCGCAAAACGTATCATTCGGAAACTGATAGATCACACGAGTCAGTGCATTCGGAAATGCGGGAGGAGGTGTGAACCAATCTGTGATTCCGGCCTGGTAAGCTCTGTTGGATAAATTATAATTGGGCGTAATCACCGGAAGTAATCGAATACTGACCTGAGTAGTTTTTCCTACATCAACCGGATCGCCTATCTGGTTCCATACTTTTGTGTTCGTGTAGTTTGGGCCGCTACCATACGAAACAACAGTATACCATCCTGCTTCCAATGGGGTGCAATAATCATAAAGAAGGACATTTGTAAAGCAATCTGTATGTAAAGTAAGTGTGGCTGCTAAATCAGAAGCTCTGCCTGTAAATAGGCTGAGTGAATTATTCGCAGTACCTGTTTCAGTGATGATGACTACTGTAGGTTGAGCCAGAAAAAATTCACGGTAAATCAATTTCTTTGCACCGCCACATGGAGGCATCAGACCCAGATTGTCTTTGCATGAGAAAACATCTTCACTACTTGAGTATACACCAGGTGATGGTCCTAATATGATCTCTTCTGCTTTTGGCCTGCTATCGTGCAGTGTGTTATATACATTGAATTTGAATAAAGGCGCATCACCTTTGCTTACATTATCTACATCACCATAGCTGGCTAGTGTATAGATACCTGATGTCACGCACGAACAAAAATTTGGAAGTCCTTTCAACGTGAGTGTGTCATCATCTACATTGATGCAAAATCCGGCATAATCTGTTAGACCAGGAATGGTCTGACCTGCTGCATGTGTGCCTGCAGCTGTGGCTTTCTGATTTGCATCACCTTTGAGAAATGAATAAAAAATCGGAGGAGCAGCTTTTAAGTCAACGCGAAGATCAGCCATGCATAGCAATCCATCATCAGGGATACCATCACCATCTGCATCACCGATATTGATCTCACGGTAGATAGCTTTCTGTCTTGCTGCAGTACAGGGATCCACACCCGGCATTACTGTGTTGGCGCAGATAAACACTGCAGGTGTTGCATTGTACGTGATATTATTTTGTAAAGGATTTAAATTGTTGATGGAGTCCACGTTTCCGGGGGCATCAATTCTAAACAAACCTACGTCAGGAAGTGATACGACATTAAACGATAATGTGAACGTTGTCCCCAGGGTGCCATTTGTCCAGATATTATCATAATAAGCGTGTGGAGCGAATGCATATTCAGAACTTGACAATATCTGAATGGAATAATCGCCTGCAGGCATACATTTCTCAAGATGAGCTATTGAAGGGAATTCAAGATATAGATCACCGGCAGGATTTGGAGAAGGACATGTACTGCCCAGGGTCTTTCTGAAAATGCGCGTATAAAAAGCGCCTCCGGGTTCGTAGGCCACAAATCTGAAATCTACATTCGAATCGTCATTGAGGGTAAATGTAGCCCAGGTGGTCAAATCAAAAGTGCCTCCGCCTGCTGTAATACTACCACTGGCCGGATTGGCCGGTGGGCAAATATTATCAATAATGAATGAATTGCAGTTAAACCTGTCTGACCACGTCGTGACGAGTCCAGGTGCAGGTGTTGCGGCTAATATCCCCAATTGATTTGAAGGAGAATCAGGCGGAAGTATGGGTAATGACCATCCGCTATTTGTTTCATAGCGTTGTCTTACATTGATCTTGATATCACTGTATGAAAAATCGCGATGAAACACGATGTTCAGACTGTACGTAGTATTAGGTTTTAGAATGCAGGGGAATTCAATAAACCTGGTGGTGAATCGGGCTTTTGTGACACCACAATCTATCAGTGTCAATGCGGATGGAACTGTATTTCTGACATTGCCCTCAAGCAATCTGTACCCAGCGACATCTGAACTGACGTTCATTGGAAAAGAGAAGTCCATGAGATCGACATTGGCTCCTGTGGTGAAAACATACCAGGTGCTTTTCACATACAGCGCTTTATTGGCAAATGGCAGGCAATTGTATTCGCTGGGATCTTCTATGCTCTGGCATTCTATGTTATGCGGGTCGGATACGGCAGATGCACCGATCGGCAATCCACCATTATAGACATATGCATCCGTGGGGCAATCAAACTTTGAATCGATCGGATGATCAGGACAACCCAGATCGACTTTTAAAAAAATCGTGGCATTCATAGCGGCAGTGCCCGTGACCTGTATCAGATAGTTACCTGGTTCGAGACAGGGATTGGTGACATCGCCTGAGCTGATGAAGGCTCCGAGTTTGCTTCCGCTATTGGGTACACAGGTGGGTGAAAGATAAACGGTGACGCCGGCATCGCCCGGACTATTGATGACGCTTCCGGGTGAGACCGCCATTTCAATCTTTGCACTTCGCCGTGTGGGAATGCTGAAGGTGAACCAGACTGATTTGACATGATTAGGGGCGAATTGAAAAAACTCTCCTGTCTGTGCAGTAGCCTGCGTCATATCTGACGTGGAAGAGGTGTAGGCACCATAGTCGTATCCGCCTCCGGTGAGGCTGATGACGGTGGCGCTGCTGCATGCATCATTTGCGGGTGGGGGAGGATTGAGAAGCCTGAAAGAAAGCAGGAAGCCTACGAGGGAAAGGAGAATGAAGATTAATTTTTGGTTTTTCAATATTGTAGTCATTAGTCTTTGAATATTGTGCAAGCCATCGGGTGTTTTGATGTTGGTGGTCTAAGGTAAGCAGGCTTTGGGAGAAATAGAAGAATCGGTGGCGGGAAGGTTGATAATTGACGGGGAGGTTACAAAAGGCGGAAGAGGAAGAAAGGGCGGAAGAGGCAGAAAGGGCGGAAGAGACAAAAAAGGCGGAAGAGGCAGAAGGGGCGGAAGAGGCAGATGCTTCGACTTGCTTTCTCTCATCCTTGTGCTATGGTTCGACATGCTATTGCGCATCCTTGTACTACAGCTCACCAACCGCAGCTCCGCAACCGGGTGGAAGAAGAAGGGCAATATGACATCAGGACGAAATATTTTTTCAATGCTAATTGGGCTAATAAAAGGAAAAATTGGACGAAGGAAAATTTCATAGAGATGCATAGAATCTGTAAATTTATAAGCTCCATCGGAGCGAAATATCTGTAGGAAAAGGAAAATGGAAAAATGTTGAGCTCCGTAGGAGCGTTATATTTACGCACACGCGCACGTAAAGTGTTGTTATGCCCTGACAAAAATCATGAAATCAGCGTGATAAATGTGCAAAGACAATACCTAAGATATTTCACATCGGATGCCATAAAGCTGCTTATGACTATCTCGAGATTCCTCCCGATCCTGTTCTTCCTGACCTCACTGCAAGGTATCAAAGCTGAGGATAGAGCAATCATTCCACTCACATTTTTGGTGGCTCATTCCAAAAAAATTGTGCAGGCTATATATCTGGAGAATACGATGTATAGTTGTACATTTTTGACAAAGGAGCTTGGGTCGAATGATGTGTATAAAGATACATTTACAACAATAAGCAATGTACAAGCCATTCACCGCATCACAAATACGACATTTAAGGATACTGTGTCATTTGATATAAAGAACAGTAAGGAATTTCTTCTTTTTATTGATGATACGAGTGGTATGGTTGAGGGATTATTTATGGGAGTTCATGACAAAGTCTATGTCATATCTTATCTCGAATTTGGGGACAAGTGGTCTTTTTTTAAGATACCTGATACTGTTTCATGGAAGGGGTTTATACAACGAACAATTGATATTAAAAACAGATTTGCTCCATTATTCAAATTGAAAAATTCTCCGAATTCCAGGCATAGAAATAAAGCATTATTGGAGTGGCTTGAAACCTCTCTTAAGACATATGATATGGATTGTGGCCTCTATGATGATTGCGGATGGGGCTGGATTGAAAGTCAGGTATTGCAATGGATAGCGGATTCGGGCATTATTGAAGATGCCTGGAGTGCCAGCAAGATGTTTCGCAGGATCAATTGTCTTCAGGGTTCTTCACCCTGGTGTGAAAGTGATGTTTTTTATGGCGGTAGGAATAAGTTTCGATCGGAAAAGAATATTCAATTTTTATTAAGAAAGGCATTAGATCACCGGCTTCCGATGGTTGAACGAAATCAGGCATTAGCTTTTATGGAAGATGCTGTTTTGGGATTATATAAATGTTCAGTGCATAAATATCCAAATATTTGCTACGATAGAAATCCCAGGTTAAGATCTTTTCTTTTAGACAAAATCATGCCGCTTCTTTATAATCCGGATATGAATTATTTTGCTTTTAAAGTGATCCGGAATTTAAGTGATCCGATGGATGAACGTAATCTTTACCCCGTCACCTTACTTAAAATGCCTGAATTGAAATCACTATACCAGGCCAGCAAATTTGAGGCTTCCAATATGAGAACTGAATTAGGCACTTTTTTAAATAAAAATTGTGGGGAAAAGGAGTGGGAGGCTATAAGTGGAAATAAGAAAAATATACTCATGAGTCTTGCTAGTATATCTTATGATTCATCTATCCATTCTTTGAATTTGTGGATTTATTATTTAAAAAATAATCCTCAAATGACTGCGATTCCGAAAATAATATTTGAAAAAATCATAAATCAGAAAATTGATACTACGTTGGTTAAAGAGACCTATCTTCCATTCAGTATACCACTTCAATGGAATTATAGCCAACAGGAAATACGTATCCGTGTCGATGACTTATCTCAAGGGACATGGCATTTTTATCTAAAAGGTTCTGCCGGTGAGCATGGAGAATATGAATGGGAGTCAGAAGGAGGGACGTTTGTACAACGATAGATTAAAATGGACGAAGGACGGAGGACGGGAGCCCAGGGAAGCTTACTATGTGAATTTCTATGTTGACTATGTGTCTATGTGGTCAATTTTTTCTTACCGCAGATTACGTAGAAATTATACCAAAAATTATTAACACAAAAAGTACACGAAAACATTCATGAAAAATCATAAATTTATCAGGCCCTATTTTTCTTAAGAATATTATTCATCTGAAATGAAAATAATTTTTATCCTTTTATCTCTGTTCGCCCTGATGTCCTGTGAAAACAACGATGGATATTCCATTTATCACGGATTTAGGGGAAAATTTGTATATACTAAAAGAGATCAATCAAAATATCAGGTTTTCATTTTGGACGGTGACAGGGCTCGGCAGATTACAATTTCGCAGCATGATAAAATTTATCCACAATGGTTGCCAGGCGGAAAAAAGATCTTGTTTTTGTCCCATGATCAAACAAGTAATAATATTCATGTGATGGATTCAATAGGATTAAACGACACGTATTTATACAATACCGGCCAAAGTCGTATTTCCTCTTTCTTTTATCCATCAATGTATTTGTCCCCGGATGGGAAATCAGTGGTGGTGGAAAGGGCGGACTCCATCTTTATTTTTTCCATTGCAGAAGATCTTCAGGTAGGAAAGCTCAATTCGAGGGATTGTATCACAAAGTACATGTATGTTGCCTGGTCTAAAGATTCGCGAATGTTTTCATGTACATGTCAGGGTGCTTCAGATAGTCTTCAACATTTAATAGTGTATGATATCGTAACGGATCAATTCCGGGATTTAACTTCTCATTTTGGAAGAAATGTACGTGAGCAATCATGGTCTTATACCTCTGCATGGATTGCCTTCCGTGACAGCTATGATATATATTTAATCCACCCGGATGGAACAGGATTGAAAGGGATTGTTGTCACATCTGCATTCAATGTGTCATCCATTGCTTTTTCACCGGATGATGATCGGCTGGCGTATGTCAGAGCTGACTCCCTGTACGATTTGGTGATGTATAATATTAGCGATAGGTCAACCGATATTTTACTCGAAGATAAAATCAGCATTGGCGGACCGCTGATGTGGATAGATGATGATAAATATGTAATGTACAGATATAATGAAGGGAAATATAAGACAGAAGAAAATCGCTTATTTGAACTCGCCTCCCGGAAAGAGCATACAATATATGATGATAAGGGAAGTAGTTTTAACTGGATCAGAGATTAATTGTGTTTATGTAGATAGTTTCATTTTAAAACATTCAATTGATATCCTGATATTACGTTTACGGTTGCTCCGGGTTGTATCACGAGTTTCGAGCATACTGCATTTGAATGTACCTCCGGGTGAAATTGCCGGGAAAGGGAATAGTGACATCCGTAAATGCATCTGGCACTGAGTTGGTCGTCCAGTTAACTACGTTTTCCCATTCGTTGCTGATTATTCCTTTCCATGAATTTGCATAAGTGAGATGAAATGAGAAATCTTTTGAACAAACGTAGGATGGAAAATTGAGGTCATCAGTGATACTAATAGTCGCTATATAATTTCCAGGACTCAGGTTGTTGATGTCCTGATCGTCACCTGCCTGCTTGGAGGTAGATCATAATCATCATTGTACGGCGTCTCACTGTAGTCCCAATCATAGGTGATGGAACCCGGAGGACCAGAGACGTTCTTATTTACCGAAATACCTACATTGTTATTTACGGATTACACAGGGCTTGCCCCTGTCTGGTGCTTACCTCAAAATTGCTTGCTCCTCTCGGGTCTTTCTCCAGAAGTTTTGTCATGTAGGTTATAACAAAGGCAACCGCAAGGGGAGCCAATAGTTTTTTTTGTTTTTTATTGTCAGGGCTCGACCCTGTCTGGTTCTTACCTGAAAATGGCTTGCTCCTCTCGGTTCTTACTCCAAAAGTGTTGTCATGTAAGTTATAACAAAGGCAACCGCAAG
>JBBSAQ010000073.1:0-22337 GCA_038252065.1 Chitinophagales bacterium | reverse complement strand
TCAAGATTTTTTTGAAAAAGGGCCGCATTATGCTGAAGTAGTTTTTTATTTGTTTTCCGATAGTAATTTAAAAAGAGAAGTCCGCCGATCAACAATGCACCCAATACGTATAAAATAATCTCTAAGTTTTCTCCCTTCAATTGCTGGATCTCAAGATCTTTTTTTCCGGACTCATATTTTAATTCGAGTTCGTGATATCGCGACTGCACTTCAAATCGTGCAAGGCTATCCTCGATCGAATTCATTTTTTCAAAATGAATCAATGCATTTTTATAATCGCCTGCATTTTTATAGGTGTAGGCTGCATTTCGTTCAGCACGGCCTTCGAATTCAATCCATTTTGATTGTTTGGCATAGTCGAGACTTGATAGCCTGTACCGGATAGCTTCATTATAATTGCCTTTTTCTTCATACACATCCGCCAGATCACCATACACAGAAAAGATCACCGCTTTAAGATTATTTTTCTTTGCAATGTCAAGGGCAAGGTTATTGTATTCAAGAGCTTTTTCTTCATTGCCCAATCGCATATAGCATCCGCCGATGCCATGTGCATTGTCTGCCTTGATCTGTATACTTTTTACCTGAGGAAGAAGAGCTTCAACCTGCTGATAATATTCCAGCGCTTTCTGAAAATCCTGGTGGCCAAATGCAGAATAAAAGAGATGATCGCCATACGCATCTAATATCCAGGCGAGATAATTTTTATTTTCCAGTCTTTCAGCCAGTGGCCTGATCTGCTCGAGGGTTTTATTGCATTCATCGATGAGGCCATTATTATTCAACACAAAAGCTTTCAGGATGTAGGCATAGGCTACCAGTTCAGTATGATCTCCGTTTTTTTCAAGAGATTCAATGGCCTGCGTGTAATAATTGAGCGCTTCTTTAAATTCACCCCGGCGATCATGATATTTTCCAATCGCCCGTAGATACAGTCCTTCTGTTTTATTCCATTCAGAATTGGACAGTTTCTGTTTGATGGAATCAATATACAGTAGGGCGAGACTGTCCTTCTGTCCGCTATAACCTTCAGCGAGATAGCTGTATTGATAGATTAGCGCCGAATCTTTTTTTGGAGATGAAGGCAGGGTATGTGTCCTTCGTAGTATGACCAACATACTGTCAATTCCCTGGCCAAACGAACTGCCGAGGCATGTAAGGATGAGCGCAAAAATAAGTGTGACGTAAAGCTGGTTTTTCATGCAGATCGCTAAAGATAAGTAAGCTCTGAGAAAGGGATACAGGCTTTTCCATCGTATTTGTTTTGGTGTTGGAATGCCGCTTTTCACATGATTATTTTATTTAATTTGTTTACACAGAATTTGCTTCTAAATTCGATTTTTTAAGAATAAAACGGGTAATGGCCTGAATATCAATGTAAAATTTTTGATTTTCAGGGCCTAAATGTTAAATTAATGTAATTTAATTGACAGTTATGTCCATCTTTGTCGCCCTAATATTTTAATAAATGAAAACACAACCATACCACATTGTCCGTAATTCAAAAATTCACGGCAAGGGCGTATTTGCAAAAAGACCCATTCGCAAAGGCACTAAAGTCATTGAATACACAGGTGATATCATCTCTGTTAAAGAAGCAGATAAAATCGGTGTTCAGCAGGATGATCAGGGTCATTCGCACACAATGTTATTCACGGTTGATGATAAAAGAGTCATCAATGGTAATACAGGCGGTGATGCCAGATTTATCAATCATAGTTGCGATCCGAATTGCGAGGCTGTCCAGTATGGTGATAAAGTTTTTATCGAATCACTGAGAGCCATTCCTCAGGGACAGGAACTGACCTACGATTATCACCTTGTCGTGGATGGAAAAATCACAGAAGACGTCAAAAAGGAATATGCCTGCTTCTGCGGGTCACCGGATTGCAGAGGCACCCAGATAGACGCAAAAATCGTAAAGAAATCAGAGAAAAAACAAGCAATAAAAGAGGGTAAGAAGGCTAAAGAAAAGGCTGAGAAGGCAGCAAAAAAAGCCAAAGAAAAATCTAAGCGGGAGGCTAAAAAAAATAAAGCCAATTCCGGTAAATCAAAAAAAATAAAATCAATTGATGGCAAGAAATTAAAGAAACTTAATCTCGAATCCGAATCTACGGATAAGACGGAGAAGAAGAAGAAAAAGGGAAAGAAGAAATAGTAGACGACCATGGACCAAAGACCACCGAAACTAATCATGTGTCTTTCTATCATATTTATAAATATCGAATAACGAGTGACGAATAACGAATAAGCAGATCGGTTGTAGAGACGTCGATTTATCGCTTCTCATTCCGCTCACTTCTTCATTTGAAAATCATCAAGTATCTCCCTGAAATTTAATTTTCCTTTATTCCTTTTAAGATGCTCAAGGAATACCATCCCACGATGAATGCGGAGATCGGAATTTTTCACTTGTCCTACATAATAAATAATATTCCTTTGTTTGCCTGGAGGTAAAGCATGAAACCATTTATTTCCCGCAGCATCCTGATCCAATAATTCTTTTAATTCTTCAGGAAAGGGCAGGCCATATTCACTTTTATCTTTTACAAGCGAGACATTTACTTTACTCCCTTCTTTCAATTTCAACTGATCCCTGAGTTTTTTGTTGATATTAATAAAGTAAACATCATCTCCGGCAGGCATGATGGCACATTGTACACTGACAGTTTCATTGAGTGTACATACCACCCGTTTGTCACCCTGCCCCAGAAAATGCAACGCTATAGGATTTGGCACTTTGATATGATAGGTCCAAAGCTTTGTGTTGAAATTGTCCAGCTTTGCAGTAAACTCCATCGGTTATATGAATTGAAACTTAAAGATAATACTCATCCTGAATATTCGATTTTCGATTATCATTTTTTAGCGTGAGTATGATTGTATTTACTTATCATTACAATATGATTTTTAAGAATCGAATATGATGGTTTCTCAGATATTAATCAAAGTAAATCAGGAAGAACATTAACTGCTATTTTTAAAAATCGAAAATCGAAAATCGAAAATCGAAAATCCAAAATTATGAAGTCATTGCCCTGGTCCGGTGTCTATTCTGCTGTTACCACCAAATTTGATAAGGATGGAGTCCTTGATCCGGAAGCCTTTCTGCGCAATTTAAGGATACAGGTTGAGGCAGGCATCAACGCCATCATCATCGGAGGTTCACTCGGTGAAAGCAGTACGATCAGTCATGACGAACGAATGGAGATGTTATATACTGTCCGATCTGAATTCAAACAGAAGATTCCGCTTCTGATTAACATAGCAGAAGGATCAACGCTTAATGCTGTTACTTTGGCTAGGCGTGCAGAAGATGCAGGTGCAGATGGACTCATGGTATTACCGCCGATGATGTATAAAGCCACCGATGCAGAAGTGGTTAATTTTTTCGCTGACATTGCTTCGAGTACAAATCTGCCAATTCTTGTCTACAACAATCCGGTGGATTATAAAATTGAAATCACACCATTGATGTTTGAGTTGCTGCTGAAGCATGACACCATTCAGGCTGTAAAAGAAAGCACACGTGACACAGCCAATATCACAAGACTTAGAAATTGGTTCGGAGATAGGTTGAAAATTTTGACAGGTGTCGATACCATCGCAACAGAATCTATCATCATGGGTGCTGATGGATGGGTGGCCGGCCTTGTCAATGCATTCCCTGCAGAGACAGTAGCCATTTTCAGATTGATCAAAGCAGGTCAGATAGAGAGAGCATTAGAGATAAACAAATGGTTCCTTCCCCTGTTCGAACTTGATATCAGTCCTCAGCTTGTTCAGAATATTAAATTGGCAGAAAGTATTTCCGGCACAGGTACAGAATATGTGCGTTCACCAAGAAAGATGTTGAGCGGAACACATCGGGAGCTTATTGTGACCATTGTTGAAGCTGCTATTGCCCTGCGTCCGGACCTTTCCGGTTATTTAGTTTAATAAGTGAATACTATGATTACACACAATATTATTGGATTTGAATTGTCTGCAGAGGCATCTGGAAAAATTTATGCAATAGATCCTGCTCATCAAAGAAATTTGCCAGGTGATTTTTCACCGGCCACAAAAGATGAAGTGGATAGGGCGCTTGAGAAAGCACATGCTGCATGGCGCATCTTTAGAAATGTGGAATCAAAAAAGAAAGCCCTATTTCTTGCTACCATCGCAGAAGGCATAGAAAATCTCGGAGATATTTTGGTGAAAAGAATGGTGGAAGAAACCGGCTACACGGAGGCGAGAGTTTTAGTTGAACGGCGACGCACATGCGCTCAACTCAGAATGTTTGTGGAGATCATTGAAAAAGAAGTCTGGCGGGATGTTACAATTGATGAAGCATTACCTGAACGCATTCCCGCACCACGACCTGATCTCAGGAAAATAAATATGGCTATCGGACCCGTGATTGTTTTTGCAGCCAGCAATTTTCCATTAGCCTATTCAACTGCAGGAGGTGATACAGCATCAGCTCTCGCTGCCGGATGTCCCGTCATCGTGAAAGCACACGAATCACATCTGGGTACAAATGCACTTGTAGCAGAAGTAATCATGATTGCGGCGAAGATGACCGGAATGCCTGATGGTGTTTTTTCATCGCTCAATGGAGACGGAATTGAAACTGGACAGCAACTCGTCATGCATCCTTTGGCTGCAGGCGTTGGTTTTACAGGTTCGCTAAAAGGAGGAAGAGCTTTATTTGATCTGGGCAACAAACGTGAAAGACCCATACCTGTTTTTGCAGAAATGGGCAGTACAAATCCTGTTTTTTTATTACCACAAAAAGTGGCTCAGGATACAAAAAAAATTTCCACACAGTTGGTTGAATCGATTACAATTTCAGCAGGCCAATTTTGCACGAAACCCGGGATACTTGTAGCGATAGATAATGTCGAAACGCACCAGCTTATTTCATTGCTTGAAGCCGCACTGGCACAAATCCCTCCGGCCGTAATGCTCAATGAAAATATTGCGCACAATTTTCATAAAGGTGTTTCAGTCGTTCGTGCTGAATCTTCTGTCAGCATTTCAGAATCAAATTCAAATGATGATGCGATCCTTGGTAGTGCACTTTTGGCATCTGTAAATGCAGATAGCTTCATCGCTAACACTCAATTGCATCAGGAAGTGTTTGGCCCTTTTTCGCTTATGGTTCTTTGTCATGATTTTGCACAGATGATGGAAGTAGCTCAATCCCTTGATGGTCAGCTCACGGCTACAGTACATGCGGCGCAGGATGAACTCAACTTAGCTCAACAATTGACCGATGTCCTGATCGAAAAGGCAGGTCGCATTATTTTCAACGGGGTGCCGACAGGTGTTGAAGTTTCAGCCGCCATGACACACGGTGGCCCTTATCCTGCGAGTACGGACAGTCGTTTTACAGCAGTTGGACATAGTGCTATCCGGAGATGGTTGAGGCCGGTGACATTTCAGAATTTTCCGCAAGAGATCCTTCCTGATTGGATACTGGTTTAGATAAATTGAATAAACCTATAAGCGTATAAACCTTTTATAAGCAATGATGACTTCCAATCCTTAGATTTTTCTAATAACTTATTGAATTGAAATTGTAGATATTTGAAGCCAAGGTTTTATCTATGCACTCTTATTGAGTATCATGCTTAAACGAATGAAATGAAACAACGCACTATTTACAAACTTCTGACAGGAATATTATTTTTTGCCGGCATACTGACATCAGCACTTCATGCTCAGACGGTTAAGGATACTGCAATGGTGGTGGACCCTATTGTAGCTGACAGACCAAATCAATCCGATGGTGCTACCATACTGCCTAAAGGATATTTTCAAATGGAAAATGGAGCCTCCATTGAAGACATCAAACCCGGTTTCGTGTATACCTATCCATCTACACTTTGGAAAATAGGGGTGAGCGAATCTTTTGAATTCAGAGTACTTACCGAATACATCAATATTACCCATAATGGGCAAGCGAACATTGATGGCCTGCTGCCGATACAGGTTGGCTTCAAAACAAAACTTTTCAATCAGCATGGTATGATTCCCAAAGCGGCAGCCATTGGTTTTCTGTCTCTGCCCGGTATTGCATCTAAACAATTTCAGACAACCTATTTTGCCCCTTCCATGAGATTAGCATTTGAGCACGAGGTTTCAAATATTTTTTCAATTGCATACAATGTAGGCGCAGAATGGAATGGGGAAGATGCAAGACCAGATTTCCTTTATACATTTTCACTCCAGCTCAATATGTTTCGTAGACTCGGAGCCTATATTGAAGCCTATGGCAATGTCCCTCAACAGCGTGAAAATGAATTTCAGCACCGGCTTGATGGCGGCCTCACGTACATGGTCTCCAATGATGTCGTAGTCGATGTATCTGGTGGCATTGGTCTCAGTGATAATGCCCCGGAAAGATATGTTGCTGTAGGATTTTCATATAGATTCAAGATGTAAGAGCGTAAGAGGTTGAGATCAATTTTGCTTTCTAAGCGCTACTAAAGACCGATTAATGGGAAAGTTTTTGTTTTTCTTCATTCACGTCTTACGTCTCACGAAATAGGTTGAGCAAAAGCATTCACAATTCACAACTGACTAAATGAAGAAGCTTTTCTATCTCGGCGTATTCGGATTGATTCTTTTTGAAATAGCTAACGTCTATTTCATCATGCCCATCCCGGGCAGCCAGGAGATGAACAGCATTTCATTAGCCTATTTCCTTCATGCTCATCAATGGATCTTCCGTATAGCTTTTGGTCTGATTATTCTGTCCGGATTAAGGTCGTCATGGAAAGCATCGAAAGTTCCTGTACTTATCTCTCTTGCTTTGATAGGAGTAGTAGTGTACATTATCAATTTTAAAATGGTGGCCGATCATATGTTCTATCAGCCAAATCAATTGACACTTTTAAATGCAAGCGCTAATAAAGTAGATATTGACAAGCTCATCATCGGTATTGCATACAACACTGAAGCAAAGGCTTATCCGATACAGTTTCTTGGTTTCCATCATCAGGTTCGCGACTCCATCGGAGGCAAACCCATTATGGTGACGTATTGTACTGTATGTCGCACAGGCAGAGTGTTCGAGCCTATTGTGAATGGAGAAGAAGAGACGTTCAGACTTGTGGGTATGGATCATTACAATGCCATGTTCGAAGACAAGACAACTGGGAGCTGGTGGCGTCAGGAAAGTGGTGAGTCCGTAGCAGGTGCATTAAAAGGAAATGTGCTCCCTGAATTTCCATCCACACAATCAACTTTGGGTACTTGGCTCGCACTACATCCAAATAGCCTGATCATGCAACCGGATACGACATTTCAAACAGAGTATGATTCCCTCGCTAATTATGAAGGCGGTAAAAGAACCGGGCGCCTGACAAGGCATGATACCCTTTCCTGGCAAAATAAATCATGGATAGCAGGACTCACTGTGGATAATACCAGCAAGGCTTATGATTGGAATGCGCTCATGGAAAAGAAAATTATCAATGATGTCATTGCTGCTCAACCTGTGCTACTGTTTCTTGCAGCCGACAATAAAAGTTTGTTTGCCTTTAAAAGAATTTCAGCATCGCGGTTATTCTCCATCAGTAATGATACACTTTCAGATGGCTTGATCACCTACAATTTATCAGGACATCCATATCAGGACACCATAAAAAATCTCGAGCCACTGCAAGTCTATCAGGAATACTGGCATAGCTGGAGGATCTTTCATCCCGAAACATTAAAAAACGAATAAACTTTCATCCGGTCATAGAGAGGACGATTTATCGAATCTCTGTTTCCAGCGGCAACTAGGCCATAACTAATTGATTATCAGATTCTATACAATGGTTTTTGAGGTCATTTCTTGTAGATTCCATTTGCAATATTCTAAGGACTTTCTAATCTCAATATGAAAGAGCTCCAGTCTTTCAGGGTTATCTTAGAGCATTAAATGCTAAGGATAAATGACCTGAACATTTCCACCTATAGTCTTGACAGTTACTACAGTCTTTAATTCATGGTCAGGAAGTGGCCGTATTGATCATTTTACATTGGAAGCAGTATTAAAAGCATTGTATATAAATAATATTTTATAAAAAGGTCGTCATTCAATACGTGTTCGGATGTGTGGAATTCAGATTGAGGAAGCCTTATCGTTTCAGCCGGCGTCAAAATGTAGCATCAGGTTATTGCATAGTACCCCGCCAATGTGTCGTTCTCAGATGGTCGCACATTGGCTTTTTAATTTCTGCCCCTATGCTTCAACCTGCTTCAGTCAACCTGGTGCTATAGCTCAGCATCCATTCCTTTGGTTCGACAAGCCTACCTCATCCTTTTACGACTGATCAGCAACCAGGGGACTTTTTTAAATAAATCCGGATAACAAAAAGGAATTTTGTCTCTCTGTGAATCATTGATTTACATTTGTCTCTCCAATGAGAAGTGTTTTCGAATGTATTGATGCCCATACCTGTGGTAATCCTGTCCGGGTAGTGAAAGCAGGTAAGCCACAACTGGCAGGTGATTCCATTCATGAAAAACGCCTGCACTTCCTTCGCGAATTTGACTGGATCAGGACAGGTCTGATGTTTGAGCCTCGAGGTCATGATATGATGAGTGGTAGTTTTCTATATCCCCCACAGAATCCTGCACATGATGCTGCAGTCTTATTTATCGAGACGAGTGGTTGTCTCCCGATGTGTGGTCATGGTACAATCGGTACCGTCACTATTGCGATCGAAGAGAAATTAATCATTCCTAAAATCCCCGGGCAGTTGATCCTTGAGGTTCCGGCAGGAATTATTCATGTTTCGTATAACGAAGAAAATCATAAAGTAAAATCCGTTAAGCTCACTAACATCCCTTCTTATCTCGCTGCATCTGATCTCACGGCCATGTGCCCTGATCTCGGCGAATTGAAAGTGGATGTGGCTTATGGTGGAAATTTTTATGCCATTGTTGATGAGCAACACAACTTTACTGGATTAGAGCATTTCCCTGCGGATAAATTAATTGCATGGGGTAGGGCTTTGCGTGATAATATCAATGATCGATACGAATTCATTCATCCGGAAAATGAAGTTATTCGAGGTTGCTCCCATATTTTATGGACAGGAAAAGTGATAGATGAGATGTCTACAGCAAGAGGCGCAGTGATTTATGGTGAAAAAGCAATTGACAGGTCTCCATGTGGCACCGGTACATCTGCACGTATGGCGCAGTGGTACGCGAAAGGAAAATTAAATGTGGGTGATTCCTTCATCCATGAAAGTATAATCGGGAGCAAGTTTACGGGTGTCGTCGAAGCGGATGCAAGTGTCGGTCATTTCAGCGGTATCATTCCATCGATTGAAGGTTGGGCGCGCATCACCGGTTACAATACGATCATCATCGATGATGACGATGATCCATATGCACATGGATTCCAGGTGATATGAAAGATGTCGTGATTGTTGGAGGAGGCATCGTCGGACTATGCTGCGCATGGCATCTTCATGAAGCAGGCATGCACGTCACTATTGTTGACAAAGGTGATTTCTCTGAAGGATGCTCTTTTGGAAATTCAGGTATGATGGTGCCGAGTCATTTTATTCCATTGGCATCACCGGGTATGATCGGTAAAGGATTGAGATGGATGATGCGTAAAGGAAGTCCGTTTTATATCCGGCCACGATTGAATCTCGAATTGGCGCAATGGCTTTGGCAGTTTTACAGATCTGCTTCTAAAAAACATGTTGCTGAATGTGCTCCACTTCTTCGGGACATGCATATCGAAAGCCGCGAATTTTATCAGCTATTGAATTCAAAACCTGGATTCAATTTTCATTTTGATCGAAAGGGAATACTCATGATGTATCAGACTGCTGCCGGCCAACATGAAGAAGCAGAGACAGCTGAGATGGCGCATGAGTTGGGTATTGAAGCGAATATTTTATCACCAGGGGGTATAGAAATTTTGGATCCGGGCATTAGCATGAATGTGCGAGGGGCCGTTCATTATCCTGGAGATGCACATCTGGCACCACATGTGTTGATGCAACAAATGATAGCTTCACTTCGGAAAGCAGGTGCTGAATTTATTGGGAATAGTGAGGTCATTAAAATTGATGATCAGGGAATAGATGGAGCCATTATTTCTTTAAAGAATGGTGAAAAAATAAAAGCAAAACATCTGGTCGTCGCAACAGGTACATGGTCAGGAATATTGATGAGAAAATCCGGAATCAAACTTCCGATGCAGGATGGTAAAGGATATTCGATGACTATACATCAGTCTGAGGGTATGCCGACTATTCCTGCTATTCTGACTGAGGCCCGCGTGGCCATTACGCCCATGGGAGAAAAGCTTCGGGTAGCAGGCACTCTTGAAATAAGTGGTCGTGATGAAAAAAATAATCCCCATAAAGTAAAATCTATTCTAAGTGCAGCTTCGAATTATTATCCTGAGTTAATAATTGCTGACCCTGGTCCTGTTTGGTATGGATACAGGCCTTGCACACCGGATGGAATGCCTTACATCGGGCGATTGTCACAGGACTCATCGATTATATTAGCTACAGGACATGCGATGATGGGATTGAGTCTTGCACCGGCGACAGGGAGGATGGTGAAGGAAATAATATTAAATGGAATTGATCAAGATACTATGAAGAAATTCTATCCAAAACGATTTATCTGATGCTATCTTGTCGCAAACCTAAGGAGATTAAATTTCAAAGGACGCCTTCCACTACCTTCGTTCGTTAACATAAACATGAAAATGAAATTTATACATACGACCATACTTCTTTTATCACTTTGTACTTTAATGCTGTCATGTAATAAGGATGACCAGGGGGCTCAGGATGAAATGTTGATAAAGACATATCTGATGGACAATAACCTTCAGGCCGAAAAAACATCATCAGGACTTTATTACATCATCACACTCCCCGGCAGCAGCGAGCATCCTTCATCATCAAATACTGTCCATATCAGTTACACAGGATACTTGCTCAATGGCAATGTATTTGATTCTAATCCTTCAGCCACATTCCCTTTAGGTAACCTGATCGAAGGCATGAAAGAAGGCATTTCTCTTCTTGGGAAGGGGGGAGTAGGAACATTTTATATTCCTTCCGGCCTCGGCTATGGTGGAACTTCAAAACCAGGCATACCGGCGAATTCGGTCCTGATCTTTGATGTTACGCTGATAGGGTTTTGAGAAAATAATTAAAAATCCTGCTTTTAATAACCTGATTTCATAAGTCCTGTGAGCAGGTCTTCCTGAATAAAAGTCGTTGAAGTTGACCTGTCAATGGGGCTGTTAAATGTTCATTTGAATGGACCACCCCACCACTTATAACTACGTGTATTATCAGGTAGTTAGACCATCGTGGCACGACTAGTCGTGCCACGATGTCATGAGGAGGGCAAACTCGGTGGTTAAGATCCCGTTAATTTCGCCCCCCGACTGTGCCGAAACCTCATTTTTTACGTTATTAGCTGCATGATGAATATGTCAAAGATCCAAAGCTTGCTCTTGGGCAGCATTTTACTACTCACCTTGATGATTGTGCCCACTTCAGGTCATGCTCAATTCAAAGACTTACTTAAGAAAGCTCAGGGCGTCATTTCCTCTCCCGATGATGAGGTCGGTTCAGGTTTGAAGCAAGCCTTGGAATTTGGTGTCAATGAAGCTGTAGACAAGCTCTCAGCCGACAAAGGCTATCTCGAGAGTCCTTATAAGATCCTCGTTCCGGAAGAAGCACAGGCGATTATTGACAAAGTAAAAATGGTCCCTGGTTTTCAGGATGTGGATAAGCAGCTCATTGACAAAATGAACAAAGCCGCTGAACTTGCCGCTAAAAAAGCAACTCCTATATTCGTGGATGCCATCAAGTCCCTCACGATCAAAGATGCGATGAACATCCTCCTCGGTGAAAAAGATGCAGCCACCCGCTATCTCGAAACAACAACACGTACCAATCTTTACAATGCCTTTTTACCCGTCATCCAATCCGCCCTCGATGAAGTCAATGCGCGTACATACTGGAGATCAGTCATCACCGCATACAACAATATTCCATTCGTGAAAAAGGCAAATCCTGCTCTCGATGATCACGTCAATCAAAAAGCGCTTGATGGCTTATTTAGTCTAATCCAGGTCAAAGAAGCAAAAATCCGTGGCGATCAGTCACAACGTACAACTGATCTTTTGAGAAAAGTCTTTTCAAAACAAGACAAACAATAACTAGTAACGAATAACGAATAACGAATAACGAGTGAGTGAAGAGTGAAGAGTGAATAGTGAAGAGAAAACTGAGAGTGACGAGTAAAAAGAGGTGAGCGAGTCGGATAGCAGAATTTGCAAATCTTAACATCCACTGCTCAGAAACTACAGTTCAGTAACCACAGCTGAATAACCACAGATGAACAACCGTCTGCGTCCTAAAAGGAAAAGGACTAACTGAATTAAAAATTTATCATGACTGATCATGATGATCATGACGTTCTGCGTTCCTTTTTTTTGCCGCTAATTGCGCTAATTTTCGCTAAAACGTATTCTCACATTTGACGTCATACGGCGCTCATTACTTGTTACTTGTTATTCGTTACTCTTTGTTTCATAGAAAAACCCTCTGTATCGTCCAATACGCCGCTATACACGCAATCATAATGGACAAAGGATAAACAACTCTCTTCCTATACCAGGGTTTGTCTCCGAAAAAATGGATCACCGTAGCAAACACAATGAGGATCACGGATATCTGTCCAAGTTCGACACCCACATTAAAAGAAAGTATCGATGTCAGAAATGCATTCCTCGGCAAACCAATCTCATTCAGCGCACTCGCGAAACCCATCCCATGTATTAGCCCAAATAAAAATACAATCACAATGCGCCAAGACTTCAACTCACTGATCACTATATTTTCAATGGCCACAAAAAGAATCGAAAGCGCGATGATCGGCTCGACTACTGAACTCGGAGCCACAATGATACTCTTCATCGAAAGCGCAAGTGTAATCGAATGTGCCACCGTAAATGCCGTAGCCTGCCAAAGAATTGTCTTAATGCGTGTGCTTAATAAACACAATCCAACCACAAACAAAATATGATCAAACCCATCCGGCAGTATATGCTTGTACCCCAGCTTCAAATAAAACATCACCACATCATTCACAGGTGCATTTTCGAGACGAAAATTAATAGCATGCGCGGATGCGGAATTATTAAATATGAAAAAGGCACAAAACAATAGAATTTGTAAAACGCCTATTCTGTGAATATTAAAAAACAGAAAAAATCTTTTAAAATCCATAACTGCATATTGACTAAAAATAGTAGTGAAATTGATTCTTAAACCCCCTGGTTGCTGAGCTCTAGAAAAAGGCTGAGTAGAGCAAGCGTCGCACTGAGCGTTAGTCGAATGTGTTGAAGCATAGGGGAGAGATTTCGCAGATATCGACGAGGCAGAATTAAGACTTATTTGCTGTCCACAAATTTCTGCGCTTCGCGCTTCAATTGTTCATTGATACCCGGATTTTTCTCAAGCGCAGCTGTGATCAGTTCTTTTCCTTTGGCAGTATCACCACTCTTGCCATAGATCAATCCTGCCCTGCAGAGAAGAGTTGGATTTTTACTGCCTGTTTTCAATGCTACGTCAATGTATTTCTTTGCGTAATTGAGATCATCTTGTTTGTAATATACCCACGCCAGTGTTTCATTGACATCGATATTGTCGGGCCGACGATTGTATTCCATCATCGCATGTTCAAGCGCTTTGTCTTTTTGATTCGTTTTCAGATAAGCATATGCCAGTTCACGATCGGCATAGTGACCTATATTCTGATCTGTTATTCCACTTTGTGCATCCTTTGTCAGCATCTCTACAACCTGCTTTGCACTCGCCTCAGATTTTTGCTTTTGTCCATTCAAAGCATATAAATCTGTCAGCTCATCCTTCAGGGTGTAATCATTGACAAGGGAATCCGCCTGTTGATAGTACTTTATGGCTTCATCATAATATCCGGTTTCTCTGGCTATTCTGCCCAGACCAGCCAACGCATAAGCATAGTTCGGACGCTCTTGTGATGCAATCGTGTATTGCATCTCTGCGGTTTGTAAATCACCTGTGTTTTCGTACAGCTGACCGAGATGTACTCTTGCCCACTCTGTTCCTTCATCTCCCTGAGGACCTGCACTGACAGCCAGCTTCATCGCTTCTATGGCACCTGGATAATCCCCAAAAATCTCCCTGAGATAAGACACGCGCGAATAGGATCGAATATCAGGCCGGATCGAGATCATTTTATCCGAATTGGCCACAGCGTCATCATATTTACCGAGTTCGACATCAGCATCCACGAGCATTCCATAGACGAATGCATTATTTGGATTTAACTTCCTGATCTTCTCCGCAACAGCCAATCCATCTGCAAAATGATGCTGGGAAAGATAAATCGTGCCTTTGAATACATTCGCCTCGAAATTTGTAGAATCCGTTTTCAACACAGCATTCGCCAGTTTCAAGGCTGCTGCATCATAGTATACGTGATCACCTGTAATACGACCCTCCTGGATATAAAGGGATGCCAATTCTAATTTAGGTTTGATATTATCCGGTTCGGATTTTACTTTGGCCAGGAGATCATCTGCTTTTTGTTTGGTGGCTTTATATTCTTCACTCGTAGCAAGGACGCCGGTTCTTTCCTTTAATGGAAGCAGTTCATCTTCCTTTGTTTCGCTTCGGATGATGATGAAAGCTATTGCCGCCCCGAGGAGTATAAACAATAGGCCATAAATGATGCTTTTTTTCATTGTGCTGAGTTTGAACTTTATATACGAAGTAAGATAGGATATTGGATTTTATAAGACTGGAGACTTATCTGAATTTCGTTATTTTCGAAGTATCCATACATCCTGAGAAATATAATTTTCATTGATTTTAGCACCCGGGATATGCTGAACAATATTAAATCCCACATTTTCAAAAACTTTTTTTATGAATGAGGGAGGATGAAATGTCCCATATGTTCTATGTCCTTCCTGGCCATAACTCCTTGATATCAGTTCTTGTTTTTGGTACAAAGTGGTTTCATGGGTTGATAATTTTTCAATAAAAGCATCACCATGCGTGGTCAGAATGACTATGCCCTGATGAGTTGAAACTCTGTATAATTCTTCACTCCACAATTTCTGACCCTCTTTTGAAAGGTGAGTGAGGACAGAAATGCCATAAATGAAACTGAAAGATTGTTCAGGATAAGGAAGTGGGGGATAAAGATTATTCAGCGAGAAGCTAACTCCTGAAATGTTCTCCCGGCACCATTGGATTGTGGCTGTATTATAATCAGTTCCGTAATATTTATTTTCAGAGCCCAGAAGTGAAGGAAAATGACGTAGTATTCTTGCTGGTCCGCATCCCCAGTCTAATAGTTTTATTTCATGGAGGTTTGCATAGGGTTTGGCCAATGAAATAATCCATTGTGCATCCTCAAAGCCTCCGGAATAGTACTTATGATAATTCATTTGGAATGATTCATACATAAGGTAATCTGGTGGCAGGGATACTAAAGGATGGAGTTTTCTAAATTCTTTGTTTTTCTTTTGGTTGATCAGTCGCATCAATCGATATCTGAGCCGATCAGATGCACCGGCTAATCCAAGTTTTCGTAATGCAGAGGCTAAATATTTTCTAATCATTAACAGCTAAAAATTAAACCATTTTCGAATTATCCAGAAAGTTATATTATTTAATTGTCTCCTGATTATTGATCTATAACAAGAATTCCCTGGATGAAAATCTTATATAAAGCATTCTGGTCAATAATGTAAATATAATTATACTTCCTCCAATCCATGACCAGACAGAAGGAATTTCATGATATCCGATCAGCACCCATATCGGATTCAGTATTGGTTCAAGAAGTGCAATCAATGAACTTTCAATAGCCGGTATTCTGCGTTGGCCGTAAGTGAACAATAAATACCCTAAACCGATTTGAATAAATCCGAGAAAAGCCATCATTAGATTTTCATCCATCGATGGATGTATTGATTTTAAAAACCATGGTATTGTTAGCACAACAACCCAAATATTCCCAAGCAGGATCCCACTCATCTGTTGTGACCTGTTACTTACCCTAAGTGATAGTATAAGAGCGGCAGAAAAGAAACCCGATAATAGGGCCAATCCATCCCCCAACCAATGATGAACCCCATTTTGTCCAAACAGGAAAAACGAAAGACCGACTGTGCAAACGATAACAGTGAGGATATTATAGTTGAGCATTTTCGTTTTCAACAATCGCGGTTCGACAATCAATACAACAGCCGGTGAAATGTATTGAAGAAAAATGGCATTAGCCGCCGTCGTCATCTTCGTCGCACTCACGAAACAAATCAAAAGAGGTGCATAACAAAGACTCACGATCAAAGCACTCCTGTCAAACTTAATGGCTTCACTGCGAAAAACAATTAAGAAAAATATTCCGGCATACAAGCTACGATAGAAGAGAATAGTGAAAGCATCAAGAGAAATCAATTTCACCAATACGCCACCTGTGCTCCATACAATAGCAGCAAGGCTGGTGGCGAGGATTCCGCGAGTGTATTGGGAGTTCATCTGATGAGTGAATAGTGAGTAGTCAATAGTGAATAGTGAATAGTGAATCGATTCACTATTCACTATTCACTATTCACAATTCACTAAAAGAACGGATCCGACCACTTCACTTCATTCCTCATCGTATTATCCGTAAGCGTATTGAGGAACTGAACCAAGGCATCCTTTTCACCAGAAGTGAAATTGAATTTCTTCGCATGACCATCTGCATCTTTCAGCAGTGGATTAAGATTGGGATGATCCTGAATACCGGTACTATAAAAATCAACAACTTGTTCGAGCGAGGCAAATCGTCCATCATGCATATAAGGTGCTGTCAGGGCAATATTGCGTAGACCGGGTATTTTAAAGATTGCCAACGCTTCGGGCGCAGGATTTACCGTCCCCTCTCCTTTGTCGGCATATACAAGATCAAGACCATTATTGGCGCTACGCAATAGGGTATTTGAGAAGACCTGACTGATACCCTGATTATGACAAGTCAGGCAATTCGTGACAAATAAACTCTTACCCAGATTTTCCTGATCATTGAATCCTGGCCACGCAGGCCCATCTATTCCAAAAGGATTATTACTACTTATGACGTCAAACTTTGACTGTTGTGAACTGATGGATGTCATGAAGCCCTCAAGTGCAAATAGAACAAGTTCTTCATTCAGGTTTTCATTGAAAAATGCTTTTTGGGATAGTATTTTGTAATAATCGAGATCCTTTATTTTAGCCACCACATCACTCATTTCAAGACCCATTTCGTTTGGATTCCTGATGGTCTGGATCATTTGATCATGAAGTGTTTTTACCCTGCCGTCCCAGAACAAACTGGTTTGAGGATCAGCGCTATAATCACCAAAACTTTTGAAAGCGCCCAATGAAAGTGCATTCCTGGCCGTACTGCGGTTTTCAATACCCTTACTGAATGATCTGTTATCAGCAAAGCCCAGTTGCTGCTTATGACAAGAAGCACAGGAAACAGAATTGTCGCTGGACAAATTTTTGTCATAAAATAATACGCGTCCGAGCGTAGCTATTGCATCAGAATTACTATTCTCAGAAGTGAATTGATTATATGAATAAGGAGTGGATGGCAGATTTAATGTCTGCGATAATAGTTCATATTCCGCCGGAGAGTAGAATTCTGTGGTGGTGACTACTTTGTCACTTTCACAAGAAGGCAACAAACAAACTAATGCAAAGAGGATGACCGGAAACAGGTAGGAAGTCTTCATATTGTCATTATTAATGAGAAATTAAATATACATATTCCAATTGAAAAATAGGCAATTACCGCGATTACAGGATTTTAATAGAAACGCAAGGCCTCTGAAAATATTGGTTACGGGCAGTATCCCACCACAGACGTTGTAAATAGTTGTATAGGTTGGGTGAATTTTCACAATTTCAATTCAAGGTAAATTCCATTAACCCACTAACCGTTTAATCTTTTAACCTTTTTCCATTTTAAACTCCTTCCATTCTTTCCCAGACTGATATAAAATGATACTCCCTTCCGGCAATTGTTTAAAGGTCACCTGATAAGGATAATCAAGCAAATCCGCTTTATAATATTCGTTCTCATAACTTCCTGCACCTATTCCATTCCTATGCCACCAATTGCCCCACTGACTAAACGTCACCTTCAATTGCATAGGCCCCACCTGTTCCACTTTTACACCATCATCAGGTGTTGTCATGTTGTACTGAAATATATCAAACATCTTTCCGGTAAAAGGATGTGGCGTCTGGTAATTTATTAATTCTGCAATCCCCGATGGTTCGTTGATGATCGATGTCATCACGATGCCTCCCATGTTGTCCGGACTATTGAGGATAAATACATACGGTGCATCATTCCATACAAAATTCTTTTTCAAAGCTGTCAGAACCTCAGTGGATTCATGCCAGTATTTTAAGGTTTTTTGTTGAAAATAAATATTAACCACAAGCATGATACCGAACAATGAATAACTCAGCCATCGTGGAAATTTTGATACGATAGCCACAAAGGCCAGAATCAAAAAGGCCATGGGTATATAACTATACCTGTCATTCATGCCGATCTGAAGGTGGAAAAAATAAATGTTTGCAACCGGTAAAACATAAAGGAATGAAGCAAAGAGACCAAAGAAAGCAACACTCCATTTTGCTGCAAGTCGACTTGCTTTCATAAAATAGAGTATGAAGACAGATAGCAAGACGGTCAGGAAAAAGAAAGTGACTTCAGGATAGGTAAGGAACTGATCAAATAGTACAGCTTTAGTTTTATACGAATAGAATCTTGCATAAAAAATGTGCTTAAACAGATATTTCATTTCGGTGGATACAATCGAAATCAGATCAAAGTGTAAATGTATCTTTACTCCATAATGTCCTACAATACTGCCCAATGTCAGCATGTTCAATATCAGATAACAAATCGTAAGGCTCCATAACATCGCGACGTACCTTAATCCACGTATCAATTCTTTCTTTTTATCCTCCGTAAGTATATAAGTAATAAGACCACAAAATGTAACTGCCAACGGCGTAATCAATGAAAGTTCAAGCGTAAATAAAGAGAGCGTAAAGATGAGGCCTCCAAAGAGTATCATTTTCCTTTCGCCCGATTCCATATATCGCAAAAATGAAATAAAGATGAGCATGATCTCTATGCTGGAAAGCATATAATGAACACACACCCTCCACACCACAGGTTCGACACTGTATGGGTGGAGTAAAAATGCTAATGCACCCAACACGGCTAATATAGGAGATACAGTTCCTCCCCACTGTCGTAAAATTCGTAAAGTCAACAAATAAAACAGATAGCCATTGATAGCATGCAGTGTACAAAAGAAGAGGTACCATGGAAGACCTGCTGTGGCAAATAGTTTATAAAAACTATAGAATACTAAATGTAGAAACTGGTGGTTGCCATGATATCCGAAACAATTGATGATGTCACCAAATGATCCGCGGTTATATTCTTTTTGCCAGCCTAAAAAATCATAAACAAAGCCGGCTCCAATCGATGGAATAAATGAGAGCAGGGTCACTACCCACAAAATGAAGAAGACATATCTCGTCCATTTCATGGTGTGGTCGCAAGTGGTTCAGGTGTGTTTTCAATCACTGCACCTTCCATAAGATATAGTGCTCCTGAATTCTTTTTTTCTTTCACCAGCATTATTCCACCCCATGTGTCACCACATGCATTGTGAATTTTGCCAGTTGACAACACGACGAGTTTGCCACCCGGATTTATTTTAATGGTAGCTCCTGCCGGTAGTGATATACGACAACCAATTTCAAGTGTCGCACCTGAATTGATGACCACACTTCCTTGTAGATCAGCACTGCCTTCCCATCTTATACTATCCATTATCGTGATCGTGGCGGAGGTATCCAGTTGACACCACCGGGGATCAAGTACACTACGCTGAATAGATCCGATCCTGGCCATATTAAGCAGGATCTTTCCTATCTGGCAGGGCGTCAATGCAGCCATATGTGCATTGTAGTCCATCATGTTGTTAGAATAAAGGGTATCACAAGGTGGATGATCAGTTTTGTTCCAGCAATTCGGATGCTCAGGGGTGTCATCGCATCCATCGAATCCCAACCATGTATGCGATAAGCCCAATGAATGGCCTAATTCATGATTTGTTATAGCGCGTAGTCCCCAAACATTTGGGCGTTCGAACCAGCGGCCAAATATCTTCACAGAGCTTCCTAAAGAAATTCCGGAAGCATCAGGCCGATACGTAGGAGATTTAATACTATCAAGTTGATGTGTGAGTATAAAAATATTCATCACTGAATCATCTCTGATCGCATATCGCTGAATGACTCTTTTGTCACTTATGTTTCTTTCGCGTCCTGTCTTGACAGCATAGCAAAGTGTATCATTAATATGGTAATAAACACCACTGTCTCCCGGCACTGTCACATCAGGTGAAATAACATAGCGGTAGGGTATAGGAAGAGCAGGTGTGTGATTGCCGGCTGGTAAAAACATTTTCATATTATGTTCAAGATTGCTGTTCACCACGCTTATCCATTCATAAGCATAGCGGGTCACTTCTTCTTTTGGCATATTGTACCGGCCATCAGTAGAATTCATAAAATGAAAATTGACCCTGATATATTTCATTGGCATCAACTCGGGATGAGCGACATACGACAAAGGTTCGTAGCAGGAACTGATTTTAGGTTCAGGCTTTGCTGGTCGGGGTAGGAGTTGAACATCTGCCTGATCGGCTAATCTCATCTGCAATTTCGGGCTGCACGATAGCAAAAAAGAAACTGAAATGAGAAGGACGGAGATATTTTTCATATTCAGGTATTCAATCCGCCACAGACACTTATTGTTTGACCGGTGATATAGCTTGACATTTCAGAAGCGAGAAATACAGCCAGGTTGGCCACTTCATTCGCCTGACCAAATCTTTTTAGAGGCACATTGGCTAAAAAAGTCTTGCGCATATTTTCATCCAATTCCTCAGTCATATCCGATTCGATGAATCCGGGTGCGATGACATTACTTCTGATATTGCGTGAGCCAACTTCTTTCGCTATTGATTTACTAAAACCAATGATACCTGCTTTTGAAGCCGCATAATTGGCCTGACCCGCATTGCCGAAAATACCAACAACAGAACTCATGTGGATCAATGAACCTGATTTTTGACGAAGCATCACCTTGATACATTGTTTCGTCATATTAAATACAGATTTGAGATTCGTTTCAATCACACTATCCCATTGATCTTCATCCATTCTGAGCATGAGCGTATCATTTGTAATGCCCGCATTATTGACCAGGATATCGATACGGCCGAATTGCTCGAGGACAGAAGGAACAAGCGACTCCGCATGTACATACGAACTGGCATCTGAATAACAGGCGATCACATTTGATCCTTTGGCTTGCCATTCAGCAGCAATAGCCTCAGCTTTTTCCCGTGATGAAAGATATGTGAACGCCACTGAAGCTCCTTCTGCAGCAAAGGCATCTACAATAGCTTTCCCGATCCCTCTGGAACCTCCTGTGACAATAGCAACTTTTCCTTCTAGCAATGGCATATGTTCTATGGTTTAATACTGAGGCACAAAAGTACAATTTCAAAAGGCAATGAGCAATAAGCAATAAGCAATAGGCAATTTGCAATAGGTATTGGACAATTTGTGAGTAATGATTAGAGCGTATTGATTTTGGGGATGGCAATAAATCTAAAGCTCATGCTTCGACACATTCAACTATCCTAAGTGCATCCCCTGCATTTCTCAACCTCATGCTGCAGTTCAACAATCCCAGGGCATCAACCATCTAAATTCGTAACTCGTTATTCGATATTCGTGGGTTGAGCCATGAGACGCGATACTTCGACTTGCTTTCCTTCTTCCTTGTGCTGCAGCTCAGCAACAAAATCGACGTCTCTACAACCGATCTCCTTAATCTTTATTATTTATTCGTTACTCTTTCGTTTTTCGGCATTCGTAGGTTGAGCCATGAGACGCGATAAATCGACGTCTCTACAACCGATCTCCTTAATCGTCATTCGTCATTCGTCATTCGTCATTCGTCATTCGTTACTCGTTACTCGTTATTCGTTATTCGTGTTGTGCCATGAGACGCGATGGTTCGATCTGCTTTACTCAACCTGGTGCTACAACTCACCAACCGTAAATCGACGTCTCTACAACCGATCTCCTTAATCTTTATTATTTATTCGTTACTCTTTCGTTTTTCGGCATTCGTTATTCATTCGTTACTCGTTACTC